>JAUYRZ010000091.1 GCA_030695565.1 Archangium sp. | reverse complement strand
AGCGAGCCCTGCCGCTGCTCAGGCAGCCGATGCGTCTTCGTCGACCGTCGTGATTGCTTCACGCGCACCCAAGATCACGACAGGGTGCGGGTGGTCAACCGCTCCCGACTAGATCAACAGCCTCCCGAAGGGAGAGGGGATTCCTTCTACTTGCCGCTGAGCACGCGCTCGAACGCCTGCCGGAAAACGGCGGCCGTCTGCGCACCCTGGATCGCGAACTTGTTGCCCACGATGAAGGTGGGCACCGAGTTGATCCCGATCTCGTGCGCGGCTGCGACGCCCGCTTCCATCTCCGCCTTCCACCGGCCCGCTTCGACCTGCGCCTGCATCTCCACCGGGTCGAGACCTGCGACGACCGCCGCCGCGTTCAGCACGGCCCAGTCGTGCAGATCGTCGCCGTGCGACCAGTAGCGCTCCAGCACCTGGTGGTGGAACGCCTCGAGCTTGCCCTTCGAGCGCGCGTACTCGGTGCACTCGTGCGCGCGCCGGCTGTTGGGCACGTGATCTCGGTGTTTGATGACGATGCCCAGCGCCCTGGCGCGAGCGGTCAGCGGGTTGTTCGGGTCAGCGATGGACTGCTTGATGCGCTCCGGCAACGCCCAGCCTTCTTCCGGGGCATCGGTGCGCAGCATGAACGGCCGCCAATCGATGACGAACTCGAACTCTTTTTTGAGCGTGTCGACCTCGCCGAGGCCGATGTAACACCACGGTCAAACGTAGTCGGACCACACGGTGAGGGAGATGGGCGCCATGGACCCCGCTCTCGCATGGCGGTTCTGAGCGAGCAAGCCCCCAAAGAAGCAGGTCCTCGGAGATTTCCGATGCCTTGCCAGAAAGCCACGGCTAGCGTCCGCCCCACTTATGGCCAAGGCGCGCTCGAAGAAAAAGGCGAAGTCCGGCAGCAAGACGAAGTCCAAGACGGCTCTGAAGAAGAAGCCGGCGATCAAAGCGAGGTCGGCAAGAGCAGTGAAGGCGAAGAAGCCCGCGCCGAAGAAGAAGAGCGCCAAGGCCCCCGCGAAGAAGGTCGCTGCGAAAGCAGCACCGAAGAAGCTCGCCGCGAAGAAGCCGGTCACGCGCATCGTGCCCAAGGCGACGCCGCTTTCTCCCAGGAAGCCGCTGGCGCCCGCCGTCGATCGCGCGCTGATGCAGGCCGACGTCGAGGGGCTGATCAGCCGCTTGCCGCCCCCCGTGCAGCCCGTGGTGAAGACGTTGCGCCGCCTGGTGCTCGAGGCCGCTCCGGAAGCCTCCGAGCTGCTCGATGACGGCTCGCCCGCGTACTTCGCCAACGGCGTCTTCGCGCGCATCGTTCCTTCCGAGCGCACCGTGCTGGTGAAGTTCCTCCGCGGCGGGCACCTGCCTTCTGCCAGTGAGCTGACCGGTGACGGCGAGACCCGCACCCTCTCGTTGAGCTCGCTGGAAGAGCTCAAGGAGACCGTGCTCCGCAAGCTGGTGCGCGAAGCGGTCATGTTGAACCTGTCGACGCCCATCACCGTTCAGGCGTGACGGTTCGGCTCGACGCGCTGATCTTCGATCTCGACGGCACGCTCGCCGATTCGATCGGCGACATCGGCGCGGCGATGAACGCCGTGTTGTCAGAGCTCTCGCTCCCTCCGCACTCGATGGAGGCCTACAAGGCCTTCGTCGGGGAGGGCGCGGAGAACCTCGCTCGACGTGCCGTGCGCGCAGCCCTCGGGCTCGATTGGTGCTCCGACTCGAACGACCCACTTCCCCGGCCGCTGCCAGAATTGGTCGAGGCCTACCGCGTGCAATACGCGCGGCTCGAGCACGCGAACTCGACGCCGTACCCCGGTATCGACGTGATGCTCGATGGCGTGGTCGCTCGTGGCCGCCCGATGGCGGTGCTCTCGAACAAGCGGGACGACTTCACGAAACACCTGGTGGCGCATGCCTTCGGGCGTTGGCCCTTCCTCGACGTGCGCGGTGAACGTGACGGCGTGCCGAGGAAGCCGGATCCCACCGCGGCCCTCGAGCTGGCGCGCCTGTTTGATCTGCCGCCCGCTCGCATCGGCTTCGTCGGAGACACCCCCATCGACATGGGCACCGCACGACGCGCCGGCATGGTGGGCATCGGCGTGCTCTGGGGGTTTCGCACCCGGGCAGAGCTGACGGCGTCGGGCGCCCAATTCCTCCTGGAACGCCCCGAAGACCTCCTCCCCCTCTTGCGCTGACAGGTGTTGGCCCGCTACATCGCGGTGACTTTCAAAGGGGGACCATGCGGTCACTACATTTTCTGACGGTCGTGTCTGTGGTTCTGGCGCTCGGTTGTTCGAAAGAGGCGACCTTTCAGGTGCGCGAGAGCGTGGAGCAGCTCCACGTCACGCGCGCGGTCCCCGGCAGCACCCTGCTGGTGGTCGACGCCGCGGGCAAAGAGCTCGCCCGGGGCGTGGTCGACGTGCAGGGCAGCCTCGTCTTCCGCAAACTTCCCCCCGGGAAGGACTACTTCGTCAGGACCGAGGGGCAGACGCCGGAGCAGACGCGCCCGCTCACCGTGATGTCGGTGGGCTCGAGCGCGCCGAAGGTGCCCTCCTACGCCGAGCAGAAGCTGGTGGCCGGTTTCAACTACCTGACCATGCGCGACGGCACGACGCTCTCGGCCTGGGTCACCTTGCCCCGCGGCCGCGGTCCCTTCCCCACGGTGGTGAACTACTCGGGCTACGACGCCTCGCGCCCGCAGGATGCGAACCCCGATCTCGAGTTCCTCTGCGCCGACTTCCCCGTGTTGTGCACGCCGCCCACCGATCCCTCCGCGATGCTGGCGGGCATGATGGGCTACGCCACCGTGAGCGTGAACGTGCGGGGCACGGGCTGCTCCGGGGGGGCGTACGACTACTTCGAGACGCTCCAGGTGCTCGATGGCTACGACGTGATCGAGATCGTCGCCGCCCAGGAGTGGACGCTGCATCACCAGGTCGGAATGGTCGGCCTCTCGTACCCGGGCATCACCCAGCTCTTCGTGGCCAGCGTCAAACCGCCGGGCCTCGCGGCGATCGCCCCCATGTCGGTCATCGGCAGCACCGACAGCACGCTGCTGCCCGGCGGCATTCTGAACGACGGGTTCGCGGTGAGCTGGGTGACCAACGTGCTCGCCAAGGCGGTGCCGTACGGCCAGGGCTGGGAGCAGAAGCGCGTCGACGCAGGCGACACCATCTGCGCCGAGAACCAGCTGCTGCACAGCCAGCTGATCGACAACGTCGCCCAGGCCCGGCAGATCACCTACTACCTGCCGGAGGAGCACGACCGCTTCAACCCCTCGAAGTTTTCCGATCGCATCGAGGTGCCGGTGTTGCTCACGGGCTCCTGGCAAGACGAGCAGACGGGCCCGTATTTCTTTCTGCTGTTCGACAAGTTCGTCAACGCGCCGGCGCAGCGGTTGATCGCCAGCAACGGCGTGCACATCGACGGCTTCGGCCCGCGCATCTCGATGGAGTGGCTGACCTTCCTCGAGCTCTTCGTGGCCAGGCGCAAGCCCATCGACCCGATGAAGGTGCGCAACGTCTCGCCGCTGCTCTACACCCAGTTCTTCGATGCGCCGCTGGTGCTGCCTGCCTCGCAGTACTCGAGCTACGCGACGTACGAAGAGGCGCTCGCCGCCTGGAAGGCCGAGCCGAAGGTCAAGGTGCTCTTCGAGAGCGGCGCGGGCGATTCGATGGCGCTGGGCGCTCCGGAAGAGACCTTCGAACACGGCTTCTCCCAGTGGCCGCCGACCGAGACCGACCCGCTCGAGTTTCACTTTCAGCCGGGTGGGGCGCTCACGGCCGCTGCGCCGACCGTGAGTGGATCGGCCTCGGTGTTCTCGCTCGATCCGGCGGCAGGTGCCATCGGCGTGCTCGCGCCGCGCGGCAACGTGTGGGACCGCCTGCCTGACTACGCCTGGCAGCAGCCGGCCGCGGGGGGCGCGGTGGTGTTCGAGTCGGAGCCGCTCACTGCCGACCTGATGATGATGGGCACCGCGAGCTTCGACTTCTGGCTCAACTCGCCGGTCGACGACGCCGATCTCGAGGTGACGCTGTCGGAGGTCCGCGCCGACGGGAAGGAGATGTACGTGCAGTCCGGGTGGCTGCGCGCAGGTCACCGCAAGCCGGGCCCCGATGCGACGCGGTTGTGGCCCGCGCAGACGTTGCAGGAAAACGCATGGGAGCTGCTGCCGATCAACCAGTGGACGCCGGTACGCGTGGGTACTGCTGGCTTCGCTCACGCGATGCGCTCGGGCTCGCGGGTGCGGGTGTCGATCGATACGCCGGGCGGCGTGCGGGCCGATTGGCGCTTCGCCAACAAGAAGTTCCCCGAGATGGTGAAGTACGGCATCGCGCACGACGCAGCGCACCCGTCGAAGGTCGTGTTGCCGAGGCTTGCGGGCGTTTCCGTGCCCACCGCGGCGCCGCCGTGCCCGTCACTGCGGGGTCAGCCCTGCCGCACCTGGGTGCCCGCGGTGAACGTGCCGTTCACTCCGTAAGCCACGCCCCGTTCGCATCGAACTCGTGGTGGCACGGCGGGTGAAGCGAGCCCCGGTGTGATCACCACCGACGCGATGAACGAGCTCTGCCGTGTGATGAAGTCGGGTGAGCTCACCGCTGAGGTCTTCGACGGTTGGGTCAGCCGCCACTACGCGATGCCAGGCGACGGCGGGCCTGGTTCGGTGGTCGAGCCGCGGTCGGTCGAGAGTGCCCGTTTGCGCGTGCACGCGTTCGACGCGTACCTGATGCAGCCCGACGTGGTCGATTGCAGATTCATCCGCGCGATCATCGGGTTGCGAAACGTGTTCGCCCTCTACGCGGGCATGTCGACCCCGGTGACCGTGATCATCGACGACCCGGTTCCGGCGGCGCGGAAGGCAGCTCCGAAAGCGAGCCCGGGCTTCGGCGAGCTGCTGGAGTTGCTGATGGGCCCCTCGGGGCAGGCCGAACCATCATTCTGATGGCATCGAGGGGGACCTGACCGGCCGCGCGTCGGCACCCCGTGCTAGGTGGTTGGGGTGACCGAACCACGTTGGATCTTCCCTGCAGACCGCGCCGAAGTTGCGCAGACCGACCTCGACGAGGCGGCCCGCGTGGTGGCTGCTGAGCTTTCGCTGCACCCGGTCGTGGCGAAGGTGCTGGTCGCACGTGGTTACAAGACCCCCGCAGACGCCACCCGCTTCCTCTCTGACGCGCTGACCGAGCTGCCCGACCCGTTCTTGATGAAGGGCCTGCCGCAGGCCGTCGACCGGCTGGTGCGCGCGATCCTCGAGAAAGAATCGGTCACGCTCTACGGCGACTACGACGTCGACGGGGTGTCCTCCACTGCGCTGCTCACCACCTTCCTCCGGCAGGTCGGTCTCGAGGTGCGCACGTACATCCCGCACCGCCTCGAAGAGGGCTACGGCCTCAACCGCGCGGCCATCGAGCGCCTCGCTGCTGAAGGCACGAAGCTGTTGGTGACGCTCGACTGCGGCATCACCTCGCACGCGGAGATCGAACGGGCCAACGCGCTGGGCGTGAACGTGGTGGTGGTCGATCACCACGCCGTGCCCGAAGTGATGCCGCCCGCGGTCGCCGTGCTCAACCCGCTCCAGCCGGGCTGCGAGTACCCCACCAAGTGGTTGTGCGCGGGTGGGGTGACCTTCAACCTCTGCATGGGCCTGCGCAAGGTGCTGCGCGAGCGCGGCTTCTTCGCCGGCAACCAGGAGCCGAACCTCAAGCAGCTGCTCGACCTGGTCGCGCTGGCCACCGTCGCCGACGTGGTGCCGCTCACCGGCGCCAACCGCATTCTGGTCACCCACGGCCTCAAGGAGCTCACCGCCGGCCGTCGCCCGGGCGTGCGTGCGCTCAAAGACGTCGCCGAAGTGGGCGGCGTGGAGATCACCGCGGGCACCGTCGGTTTCCGCCTGGGGCCCCGCATCAACGCCGCGGGCCGCCTCGACGACGCGTCGGTGGGGCTGCAGTGCCTGCTGGCGAAGGATTATGAAACGGCGCTCCCGCTCGCGCGCGCGCTCGACTCGGCCAACGCAGAACGGCAGCAGATCGAACGGTCCATGCTCGCCGGCGCCATCGAACAGGCCGAAGCCGCCGTCGCGCGGGGCGTTCGGGGCCTGGTGCTCTCGTCACCCGAATGGCACCCCGGCGTGGTGGGCATCGTCGCCTCGCGCATCGTGGAGCGTTTCCACCGCCCCACCATCTGCATCGGGGTGCACGACGGCATGGGCAAGGGCTCGGCGCGCAGCATCGAAGGCTTTCACCTGTACGACGCGATCAAGTCGATCAGCGGCATGCTGGCCCGCTTCGGTGGGCACAAGGCGGCGGCGGGTCTCTCCATCGATCCTGCGAAGCTCGCTGAGTTCACCCAGGCTTTCGAAGCAGTGGCGTTCTCGTCGCTCGAAGAAGCGGCGCTCGTGCCGCGCTGCCGCATCGACGCGGTGGTCAACGCGAAGGAGCTCGACGAGAAGGCGGTCGAGGCGCTGCAGCGGCTGGCGCCGTTCGGCATGGGCAACCCCGAGCCGGTGTTGGCCTTGCGCAACCAGTCGGCGGCGCCCCGGGTGCTGCAGAACAAGACGCCGGGTGAGCCGGGGCACTTGAAGCTCACCCTCGACTCCGCGCCGGCGTTCGACGTGATCGGCTTTCGGCTGGCAGACAAGGTGGGGCTCACCGAAGGCCCGCTCGATCTCGCCTTCAAGATCGGCGTCGACGAGTTCCGCGGCGTGCGCCGCCTCGCGCTCAAGCTCACGTCACTTCGAACCACGCCCTCCTGAGTACGACCGTCTCCCCGTCTTGAGCCGCACGGGTCGCCTCAGGAAAGAAGGTGCGCTGCTGCTCGCGCCAGGCGTTTCAGAAGATGAGCCCCAGCCCGCCGCCGAAGTACATGTCGTGCATGTACCCGCGGATGAAGCGGGTCACCTCGATGCGGAACTGCAGGCGCACGCTGCCATCACCCACGATGGCCGGCCGGCCGCGCAAACCAATGCCGTACTGAAAGAGGAACTTGGTGCCGCCCAGGGTCACCGTCTGGGTGTCGATCTTCGTCACGCTGTACGAGTAGTCGAAGCCCAGGCCGAGCTGCCCGTAGATGGCCACCGGCGAGCCGTTGCCGAAGGGAATGGCGAAGGCGGGCGCGAGCGTGAAGTTGTGCAGGTGCGTGTCGACGTTGACCTGGTTGGTGCCTTCTTTGCTCGCGGCGTAGGTCCAGGCGACGTCCATGAAGAACATCTCGCGCAGGTACTCATCGGGGATGAGGCGGCCGAACTCCCAGGTGAAGCGCAGGCCGAAGAAGTACCGGGCATCGACGCCCGACCTGGGTGAGTCGAGCAGCGCCACGCCCATGAAGATGTCGCCGCCGATGCCGATGTTCGGATCGTCGACGCTGGCGAGGGTCTCTTCGCCGTCTTTCTCTTCCTGATCCTCTTCGCGGATCTCTTCAGCGCGGCGCTTCTTCTTGGCCTTCTTGGGCTTGAGCGTCTCGGTCGCGGAGTCTTCGCCATCTCCGTAGGGAATGGGCGCGTCGTCGTCGCTCTGCGCATACGCCGCCATCGACGCTGCCAGGGTCACTGCCAATAGAGTGCGAATCATGGTTGGGAGATGGCCGGGCAGATGGTGTTGTCGCGACGCGCGGTCGACGGACAGTTGGGCATCGAAGGCAGCCCGTCGACCAGACAGGGCCAGGTGCCGCAGCGCAGCTGCATGCGCGAGGAGAACTCGGTGCAGACCTGCTTCTTGAGCTCAGGGTCGGTGACGTGCGCGGCGATGATGTCCACCACCGCCTCCTGCGTGAAGTTCTTCGGCGTGTTGAGGTTCTTGGTGATCAGCTGGCGCAGGCCCGGCGTGGTGGGCGACTCGTCGTCGTAGGCGTCGATGAGCGCCTTCTGGAGGATCTCCAGCTTCCCGAGCTTGTTGCCCGCCTGGTACAGCGAGGCGGCGATGATGTTGCCCACCTTGTACAGCTCGGGCGCGCTCACCCACTGCTGCTGCGTGAAGTTCTGGAACGAGGTGCGCAGCGGGTCATCCATGCAGGCGTCTTGACGGCCCACGTTGCGGAAACCCACGGTGCGCGAATCGGAGAGAGAAATGGCCAGGAAGTTCGGCCGGCACCCGGCGGGCTCGCCGCACGTGACCGAGAAACCATGGAAGTCGGCCAGGCCCTCGTCGAGCGACTTGAGCAGGTTGAACGCCTCGAGCGACCACAACCCCAGGGCCGGGTGCACGCCTTCGTCTGACAGGGCCTTGAAGTTGAAGACCCGGTGCGCGGTCTCGTGGCCGACCACGCCGATGTTCATCGAGAGGGGGATCAGCTGCTCGTTCTTGAACGGGGTGATCACGAAGCTCTTGATGAACGACAGGTAGAGGATGTTGTCGGTCAGCGCGGGCGAGTTGAGCTGCACGTCAGACCAGTAGTGCACCCGCATCGGCCGCAGCTCTTTCGGGTCGACGCCGTCGTAGATGTCGTTGAAGTAGAGGTAGGCGCGCTCGAAGTTGTAATACGTGGTGACCATGTTCCACGTGTGGAAGTCGGCGGGCCACAACACCCCCGAACGATCCACGTAGTGGCCGCGCACGTCGCCGCCCTTGTCCTTGACGATGACCTCGTAGCGCTGCTCGTCGGTCATCCCCTGGATGCCGCCGTTGATCTGCTGCACCGGATCGTTCGGGTTGATCACCACCCGGGTGCTGCCGATCAACGAGACCACGTCGCCCTTGAGCGCGGTCATGTCTTTGATGGTGGTCAGCTCGACCTGGGTGGTCTGGAACGCGCCAGCCTCGTCAGGAATGAGTGCCATCACCTTCACTGGAGCCGGAGGGTTCGGGCCGCAAGCCACCAGCAGGGCGAGCAGACCGAGGGGGAGGAGACGGGACATAGAAGCGGGTTGTACTACGGAATTTCTGATAACGAGCCGCATCCATGAGCGAGTTCATTTCCAAGGTGAAGCGCACGCATTCCTGCGGGGCGCTGCGGGCAAAAGACATCGGTTCCACCACGGTGTTGTTCGGCTGGGTTTCGAACCGGCGTGACTTCGGCGGCTTGATCTTCATCGACTTGCGCGATCGCGATGGGCTCACCCAGGTGGTCTTCGATCCCGGCATCTCGAAAGAGGCCCACACCCTGGCCGAGTCGTTCCGCAGCGAGTGGGTGGTCGGCATTCGCGGCGAGGTGCGCTCGCGCGGCATGCAGTTCAACAAGAAGGAAAACAAGATGATGGCGGCGACCAACCCCAATCTCGCCACCGGCGAGGTCGAGGTCTACGTGTCCTACGCCGAGATTTTCAACCGGTCGGAGACGCCTCCGTTCGAAGTGAACGAGAACAGCGCGACGTCGACCAGCGAAGAGAAGCGCCTCGAGCACCGCTACCTCGACCTGCGCCGCCCCTCGCTGCAGAAGAAGTTGATCACCCGCTCGAAGATGAACGCGGCCACCCGCGCGTACTTCCACGAGAACGGGTTCCTCGAGCTCGAGACGCCCTTCATGGGCCGCTACACCCCCGGCGGCGCGCGCAACTTCCTGGTGCCCTCGCGCCTCAACCCCGGAAAGTTCTACGCGCTGGCCGAGTCGCCGCAGCTCTACAAGCAGCTGTTCATGGTGGCGGGCTTCGATCGCTACTTCCAGATCGTGAAGTGCTTCCGCGACGAAGACCTGCGCGTCGATGGCCTGCCCGAGTTCACCCAGATCGACGTCGAGATGTCCTGCGTGAAGCAGGACGACATCTTCGAGATCATCGAGGGCCTGCTCAAGCGCATGTGGAAAGAGGTGCACGACATCGACCTCCCCGCGTTCCCCCGGCTCGACTTCGACGAGTCGATGGCCAGGTACGGCAACGACAAGCCTGACCTGCGCTTCGGCATGGAGCACGTGGTGCTCAACGGGGTCATCGAGAAGTTCGGCGCCGAAGGCGGCGTCGGCCCCATGTGGGAGACCCTGCAGCAGAAGGGCCTCATCAAGGCCATGGTGGTCTCGCCCGTCGCGGCCGGGGCGCACAACCCGGTGGTGGTGAAGGCGAAAGAAGAAGCCTTCCGCAAGGCGAACCCCAACCCCACCGCCAAGGTGCCGCCGCCGCCGCACGAGTTCTCCCGCAAAGACATCGAGGAGCTCGAGCTCTACGTGAAGGGCATGGGCGCCGGCGGCCTGGCGCGCGCGAAGATCGCCGAGAACGGCGACTGGACGCAGGCCCCGCTGTTCAAGACCGCGACGCCCGAGCTGCGCGCGGCGATCATCGAAGCGACCGGCGCCAAAGCGGGCGACCTGATCCTCTTCCAGTTCGGCCCGGTGGCGAAGGTGCACACCATCATGGCCAACCTGCGCGTGGAGCTGGCCAAGCGGCTGTGGCTGATTCCCGAGTTCGGCGCCGGCGGGAACTGGAACTTCCTGTGGGTCGTGAACCCGCCGCTGTTCGAGTACGACGAAGAGACCAGGCACTGGGCCGCGGCGCACCACGCCTTCACCCGCCCGATGGACGAGTGCCTCAAGTACCTCGAGCCCGAGACGTTCGACCCCTCGAAGGTCTATTGCTACCGCTACGACGTGGTGCTCAACGGGTTCGAGATCGGCGGCGGCTCGATCCGTCTGCACGATCCCGAAGTGCAGAAGAAGGTCTTCAAGGCGATGGGCATCGGCGACGAGGAGGCCCGCAGCAAGTTCGGCTTCCTGCTCGACGCCCTCAAGTACGGTGCGCCTCCGCACGGTGGGCTCGCGCTCGGTATGGATCGGCTCGCATTCCTGATCACCGAGACCGAGTCGTTGCGCGACGTCATTCCGTTCCCCAAGACGTCGAAGGGCACCGACCTGATGACCCAGGCGCCTGGCGACGTCGATGAGAAACAGCTTCGCGACTTGTTCGTAAAGTCGGTACCGCCCGCGAAGAGCTGAAGTTCAAAGCCTCCCTCTCCCCTGAGGGGGAGAGGGTTGGGGAGAGGGCTTACCAAGATGTTCGAACGCCGAACGATGATGCCGGTGTCTGCCGAAGAGCTCTGTGCCTGGCACGCCAGGCCCGGAGCCTTCGAGCGTCTCAACCCACCCTTCGCGCCCGTCACGGTCGAAGAACGCACCGGCGGCCTCGAGGTCGGCGCCCGCACCGTCATCCGCGGTGTGGGCCCTCTCGGCAGCCGCTGGGTCGCCGAACACACCGCCTACGAGCCCGGCCGCATGTTCCGCGACGAGCAGGTGAGCGGCCCCTTCGCGAAGTGGGTGCACACGCACCTCTTCGAGCCGCGCGGTGAGCACAGCGAGCTGGTCGATCAAATCGACTACGGCCTGCCGCTGGGTGGCCTGGGCTCGTTCTTCGGCGACGCCTTCACCGTCAGCACCCTGGAGCGGATGTTCAACTTCCGCCACGCGCTGACCCGCAACGATCTCTCACGTCACGCGCAATACGCCGCGAAGCCCCGCCTCACCGTGGCCGTCGCCGGCGCGAGTGGCCTGGTCGGCTCGGCGCTGATTCCTTTCCTCACCACGGGTGGTCACACGGTCCGCGCGGTCAAGAGGAAGGGCACTGAGTTCGATGCAAAGGCGCTCGAAGGCGCTGACGTGGTGGTGAACCTCGCTGGCGCAGGTGTCGCCGACGAACGGTGGACCGACGATCGCAAGCGGCTGCTGGTGGAGAGCCGCATCGACTACACCCGCAAGCTGATCGCGGCCCTGAAGCAGAGTGGCTCGAAGCCGAAGGTGTGGCTGCAGGCCTCTGCGATCGGCATCTACGGCGATCGCGGCGACGAGCAACTGACGGAAGACTCCAAGGTCGGAGAGCCCAGTGATCGCGGCGCCGCGTTCCTTGCGAAGCTCTGCCAGGACTGGGAGTCGGCTGGCAACGAAGCGTCCGCGCTCGGTGCTCGCGTGGTGTGCCTGCGCATTGGCCTCGTGCAGTCGGCCAACGGCGGGGCGCTCTCGAAGTTCTTGCCCGCGTTCAAGCTGGGCGCGGGTGGGCCCATCGCCGGTGGCAAGAGCTGGCAGAGCTGGATCTCACTCGAAGATCTGCTCGGGCTCATTCTCTTCGCGGCGTACCAGGACGGGCTCTCGGGGCCCATCAACGCGGTCGGGCCGCATCCGGTGACCAGCGCGGAGTACGCGAAGGTGCTCGGGCGTGTGCTCAGCCGGCCGTCGTTTGCACCGCTGCCTGCGTTCGTGTTGCGCGCGATGTTCGGTGAGCTGGCCGATGGTGCGTTGCTCACCAGTCAGCGGGTGTTGCCGAAGCGGGTCAGTGAGCTGGGTTTCCGTTTCCTGCACCCGATGCTCGAAGACGCGTTGCGGTTCACGTTGGGCAAGTAGGGCCGCGCGCTTCACGAAGTCCGCACCAGGCAAGCGCGTTTCTTTCGGTTGCAGCTGAGGTGGTCACGTCCACTTCGCGCCTCGACCCTCAGACCGCGAGTGCACTCGCAGGTTGCGATGAGTAAACAAAATCCACGAGCCTGAGGGGCACTGGGCAGGTGCGCCGCCTCAGGATCAAAGTTTACAAAGCGCAGGTTGCGAAGCTACCGCTTGAGCGAAAGCGTTCCATCGGGCAGCACCACCTGGCGCTGATCCGGGTCCAGGCGGATCTCTGCCAACCAGCGCACCTCGGCCAGCCCACGAAGCGCCTCGAGGCGATCGATGAACAACTGCTTCGGCACCCGGCCCAGCGGAACACGCTCTTCCGTCAGCAGATCGATCCAGGCCGTCTCGAACAAGATCTCCCGCACCCTTGACTGGGCGCGCTGAGGAACGAAGAGCAAGCCCCGATCGAGAACCAGCGCCGCGCCCTTGCTCGACTTCGACTCCGAGCCCGCGACCATCCGCACTGGCCCCTCGTCCTTCTCGAACTTCAACACCTCGACCGACGCCGGGACCTCGACATCCCGCGGGCGCCACGTCGCGTTCAGCCATTCACCCAGGGGGCCGGCCACGCGTGCGAGCGCCTTTTGCTCGTCGACGAGCGCTTGCCGTTCGGCCATCACGCGGTTGATCAGCACGCAGAAGGGCCGCAGCTGCTCAACGGCCGGCAGCTCGACGTCGACGAGCCCTCGCAACGTCACGCCCGGACTGGCCTCACCTCGCTCGAATGACTTCAGCGGCACATCGATTGGCGGCTCGCCGTCACGCTCGACTACCAACGCATCAGGAAAGAGCCGATACCGAAAGGTGGACCTCACCCACACGTACGCGGCGCCAGCGAGCATCAGCAGGGCTCCCGCTGGGAAACGCTGCCTGAGCACCACCATCACCACGGACAGAACCCCGATCGCCATCCACGCGCGTGAACGAACCTGCACCGATGCCTCGCCCAGCAGACGCCCGGTGCGAAACGACAGGCCCGTCGCGTCGACCAACTCAAGCCAGGCGGCGAGCTGACTTTCCAGAGTGGGCAGGCGAACGACCCCCGTGCCCGCGAGGTGCTCGGGGAGCGAGCCGCTCAGCTGCGCCCGCGCGCGTGACAACCGCGCCAGAGCCTCGTCCGCATTCAGTCGCCGCGCTGACGCGATCGCGTCCTCCAGTCGCGGCGCCAGCGCTGCCCAGTCGCGCAAGTGCTGACGCGTGAGCCTGGGGTTGGTCGCGTCAGCCCAGTTCCACCCCGCACCTGAACATCGAGCGCCTCCAGGTGTGAGGCCGCGGCCTCGAGCACCTCCAGGCGAACTCGCAGCTCGTTCAGGGACACCCTGCGTCCGCGCGATTGCTGGTTGCCGGCGGGCTGATCACCACCTGCGGCCCGATGTTGCACGAGTTGGTCACGTTGATGCGGATGCGCCCGAGCCCGCCACCACCACCGCCGCCTCCCGAGAAGACGCTCGACCCCTCACCCGCCGTCGCCGCCGCCGTGCCCGCGGCACCCGTGCCACCTGCGCCACCGACGACGTTGTCGGTACCACCCAGGGCCACCATCGCCGTCAGTTGCCCCGGCTGGCCGTCATTCTGCGTGCCCGCTTCACCACCACCGCCGCCGTTGCAGGTGAGCCCACCACTCGACGCGATCACCTGCTGCGCCTCGAGCAGAATGTCTCCGCCGCTGCCGCCGCCATTGCCGCCGCTGCCGAAGCCGCCGCCTTCTCCACCGCGGCCCGGCGCGTTCACGATGCCTGCAATGGTGATGTTCTGCCGCGCGACGAGCTGCAAGGCGCCACCACCCGCCGAGGCCCGCTCGCTGCTGCCGCCGCCCAGGCCACCGGGGCAACCACCGCGCAGGGCCGTGCCGACGTTCACGCCACCGGCCGCGCCGCCTGCTGCACCCGAGGTGACCGAACCACCCGCGCCACCCGCCGTGGCGAAGCCGCCACCACCACCACCCGAGTTGTAGACAACGCCGCTGCCATTGGCGCCCGCGCCCCCGGCAGCACAGCTCTGCGCGCCTGCCGCGACCTGGATGGCGCCGAGCACGAGGATGTCTTTCATCGAGACGATGATCGCCGGCCGCGCGCCGATGATGGACAACGTGCTGTTGCCCGCGACCTCGAGGTCTTCGAACGCCAGCACCACCGTCGCGAGGCCACCGGGCTGCGTCACGCTGGCCGAGCCGAACATCGGCATGCCCGGGCAGTAACCGGTGATCGACGGCGTGCCCGTGGCGCCGGTGTCGATCACCGTGGTGCCGCAGTTGAAGGTGACCTTGCCGCTCGACGGCGTGGGGATGTCGTTGATGGCCACGTTGGTGGGCACGAAGGGGAAGGGCGGCAGACAAGCGCCCTGCACGTTGCACGCGCCCCCATCGGCGCACGCGACGCCCGCATCGAGCGGCGTGTAGTTGCAGCCTCCATCGGCCGTGCAGGTTCCCGAAGGCACGGCGCACTCGCGCGGCGCACAGGTGACGCGCGTGCCGGTGCAGCCCGCATCGCCATCGCAGCGATCGTCGATGGTGCAGTTCTCCTGGTCGTTGCAGGTCGAGCCCACCGCCGGTTGATACGTGCACCCGGCGTCCACCGCGCACACACCCGCAGCCGCCCAACACTGGCCCGCCGGCGGGGTGGTGCACTGCCTCGGCTGACCTGAACACGCGCCCATGCCGTCGCACCGATCGCTCATGGTGCAGTCGCTCCCGTCGTCGCACGAGCTGCCGGGCATCGCGAGGTAGCGGCAGCCCGCGTCGACCACGCACAAGCCGCCAGCCATGAAGCAGCCCGACGGCGGCGCATTGCACGACACCTGCTGGCCACCCTGGCAACTCCCGTTGGTGCAGGTCTGCCCGGTGACGCACGCGTTGCCCGTGGTGCAGCTGCGCGCCGTGCAGTCGACGTCGGTGCAGTCGAGCTGGCCGTCGCCGTCGTCATCCAGGCCGTTGCCGCAGTTGGTCTCGATCTGGGGGCGCACCACCCGAAGCACCAGCGGCGCGTCGATGATGAGCCCCTTGCGAAACCGCCGCTCGAGGGTGACCGCGTCTTCGACGGGGTCGGTCGGGCGCTGACAGTCGGCGTCGCTGAAGCCCACCGCGCCGAGCGTGACGGTGGCCGGCAGATCACCCTGCGCCACGCCCACGTCGAGGAAGCGCTGACCTGCCACGGGAATGCAGCGCGTCTTCCGGGTGACCTCGCCCCCTGTCGCGCTGACCACCACGTGCGTCGAGGCCAGACCCGGCTCGATGCTGACGGTGACGCCGATGGCCGCCTCGCGCTCCGTGGAACACGCCGCGAGAACCAACAGCACCAGGGAGACCCGGGACTTCATGGCTGCACCTCAGGCACGTCGCGACCTTCGCCGAAGCCGAGCACCACGAACGGCGCGGGCTGCACCCCCAGCGCTTTGTTCAGCTCGTCTACCGGCTCGGTCTCGCCATCGTCGGCCAGCGCGAAGGTGCCGTAGTGCATGGGCACCGCCAGGGTCGCCTTCAGATCCAGCGCGGCTTGCACGGCTTCCTGGGGTGACATGTGCACGGGCCCCATGAACCACTCCGGCTCGTAGGCGCCGATGGGGAGCACGGCCAGGCGCATCGCGCCGAGCTTCTCCTGCACCAGCTTGAAGTGCGGCCCGTAGCCCGTGTCGCCACCGAAGTACGCGCGGCCGCCCTTGCCGGTCATCACCCAGGCCGTCCACAAGGTGCCGTCGCTGTCGCACAACCCGCGATTGGAGAAGTGCTGATTGGGCACGCTCTGAATGGTGATGGGCCCCTGCTCGCGCGAGCTCCACCAATCGAGCTCGACGACGTTGGTGAGGCCCCGCTTCTCCAGCAGCGCCTTGTTGCCCAGCCCCGCATAGAACCGCACGCCGGGCCAGGTGTTGGAGATGCGCTCGAGCGTCTCCAGGTTCATGTGGTCGTAGTGGTTGTGCGAGAGCACCACCGCGTCGATGCGCGGCAGATCGCTGAACTTGATGCCCGGCGGCCGCACGCGTTTGGGGCCCACGAAGTCATAGGGGCTCGCCCGCTCGGCGTAGATCGGGTCGGTCAGCACGTTGATGCCGTCGAGCTGAATCAGGGTGGTCGCGTGGTTGATGAAGGTCACGCGCAGGCCGCCCAGCGGCACCTCTCTGGGCGGCGGGGCACCGGGAGGCACGTCGCGGTAGTCGCTCCACGGGCCGCGTTTGCTCTCGGCTTGCCACTTGAGGAACGCCCCCAGCGCGCTCTGATCGACGTACCGCTCCGGCGCACCGGGCGAGACGAACTTCTTCCCGTCGAAGTGTTCGGTGGGCTCGCCCTTCCAGGTGGGCGCCGACAACGCGCAGCCGACGCCCAGCCCGGTCAACAGCAGCACGGCCAACACGGCGAGGAGTCCCACGACGCTGCGACGCAGACGGCGCACCATGCGCCCGCTCTATTCCCCGCGCCTGCGCCAGTCGAGCCCGGTCTCGCACGCCCGGTTTCGGTGCCACCGCCCTCGATCAGGAGTGTTACAACCGCGCCGTCCGATGCGCCGCCTCCAGAGGTCCTGATGACGCGCCTGCCGAACGTCTCCGCGGCCTCCTTGCCGGCCCCTCGCGCTCAGGTGCTCGAGGCGAAGCCCGAATTGCTCGCAGCGGTCAGCGGCCGCGCCTCGACGGACGATCTCGATCGCCTCAGCTACGCGCGCGATCTCTGGCCGCTCGCCTTGTTGTGGATTCGACAGGGCCGCATTCCCCCGCCGCCCGACGCGGTGGTCTGGCCGGGCTCGGAAGACGAAGTCGCCCAGGTCATCAAGCTGGCGCGCAGGCGCAAGCTCGCGGTCATTCCGTACGGCTCGGGTTCGGGCGTGTGTGGTGGCACCTGGGCCATCAACGGCGGCGTGACGATGGATCTCAAACGGTTCGACACCATCCACGAGGTGGACCCCGTTCATCGCTCGGTGGAGGTCGGTGCCGGCGTGCTGGGCGAGACCCTGGAGCGCAGGCTCAACGCGCGCGGCTGGACGCTGGGGCATTTCCCTTCGTCGATCGCCTGCTCCACGGTGGGCGGTTGGTTGGCGGCGCGCAGCGCAGGTCAGTTCTCCAGCAAGTACGGAAAGATCGAAGACATGGTGCTGTCGGCGCGCGTGGTGCTCGGCACCGGCGAGCCGCTGCAGACCCCCGAGCGCCCGTTTTCGGGGCCCGATCTGATGCCCCTGCTGGTGGGCTCCGAAGGCACGTTGTGCGCGTTCACCGGCGCGAAGCTGCGCGTGTTCCCGGCTCCGAAGGGCCGGGTGTTTCACGGCTTCGAGTTCGGCTCGGTGGTGAAGGGCCTCGAGGCGATCCGGCTCATCTTCCGTGAAGGCCTCCGGCCGGCGGTGGTGCGTCTCTACGATCCGTTTGACACCGCGTTCGTGGGCAAGGGCAAAGCAACGAAGAAACCCTCCGTGCCGCCTTCAGAGAGAAGCCTGCTGCAGACCTCGGCGTTGCCCGCCTTCTTGCGGCAGGTGACCAAACGCACGCTGGGCCGGCCCACGGTGATGAACAAGCTGCAGAGCGCGTTCTCGCGCAGCCGGCTCATCCTCATGTTCGAAGGTGATCCCGCGCGGGCCGAAGCCGAAGACCGCGCCGCCACCGCCCTCTGCCGTCAACTCGGCGGAGACGATCTCGGCGAGGCGCCCGGGCGCGCGTGGTTCAAGAAGCGCTACGACGTGTCGTACCGGATGTCGCGGCTGATCGAGTCGGGCACCTTCGCCGACACCATGGAGATCGCCGCGCCCTGGGAAAAAGTGCACCACGTCTACGAGCGTGTTCACGCCGCCGCCTCGCAGTTCGCGTTCGTGCTCTGTCACTTCAGCCACGCCTACGCCGATGGGTGCTCGCTCTATTTCTCCTTCGTGGGTTCGGCCGACACCGAAGAAGAAATGGAAGAGCGTTACCAGCAGCTCTGGCGTGCCGCCTTGCCGGCCGCGATCAGTGCCGGAGGCAACGTGAGCCATCATCACGGCGTGGGCTTGCTCAAGGCGCAGGCGCTGCAAGACAGCCTGGGTGAAGGCCGGCATGCGTTGCGCTCGGTGAAGGGCGTGTTCGATCCAGATGGGGTGATGAACCCCGGAAAGCTCGGCCTGTGAGCGTGTCCAAAGAGCGGGCGCTCGGTTCGTGGGCGCGCCAGGTCGAAGGTGGGTTGATCGCCGAGCCGCGTGATGAACGCGAGCTGACCGAGGTGATCCACGTGCTGGCCGATCGGGGCGTGGCCTTGAACAAGGAGATCACGCTCTCCCGCGCGCGCCTCACGCACCTCGATCCGGTCGCTGCCGACTCGATGACCGTGGCCGCCGGTGCAGGCGTGGTGCTCAACGATCTCGACGCGCACCTCAAGCCGCACGGGCTGACCATCGGCCCGCTCTCGCCCGCGGCGATGTCGCTGCGCCTGGGTGAGTTCCTCGAAGGGCCGTACGCGGGGCTTCGTTCGATTCCCGGTGGGCGGCTCGAACCTGTCTGCACTTCGCTCACGGCGATCACCGCTGATGGCCGACGCCTGGAGACCTCGCGTTCTCCGCGCAGCGCCGCGGGCCCCGACTTGAGCGCGCTGGTGCTGGGCGCAGCAGGCCGCATCGCCCTGGTGACCCGCGGCGTGGTGCGCTGCGTGCCGTTCCCAGAGCGCGACGTGCGCGTCGCCTACAGCTTTCCTTCCGCGCTCGCGTTCGTGACTGCGCTCCAGCGTTCGATCGCAGAGGGCTTCTGGCCTTGGCGAGTGCACGCCGATTCGAAGTCGGGCCGGGTGATCGCCGAAGTGCGGTGGGCTGCCAGCGTCGGCAGCGTGGAGCGCGATCGCGAGCTGCTCTCCCGCTGCGTCGAAGAAGCCGGTGGCCGCGGCGCAGGCGAGGCCGAGCGGGAAGGCCCGATGTCCGTCGAGCACGAGAGCACCTGGGACGCCGTGCTCGCCTCATTGGAGCAGGGCAGGGCGCTGCAGCTGTTCCGCTTGTCACTCACCACCGTGGTCGCGCGCGGCGATGTCGAAGGAGTTCCCTTGAACGAGCCGACCGGTTGGACCTCGCTGGGCGGGCGCCTGCTCTCGTTGGATTCGCGCGGCGTCTTCGGAGGCGCACCGTGAGCGCCATGGAGAAACACGATCAGGCGTACACGTACTGCGCGTACTGCCCGAAGTTGTGCCGCTTCTCGTGCCCGGTCTCAGAGGCCACCCACAGCGAGGCGCACTCGACGTGGGGCAAGATGACCGCCGCTCACCTGGTGGCCACCGAGAAACGCCCGCTCGACGAGAGCACCGCGAAGGCGCTGCACGCGTGCACCGGCTGTGGCCGCTGCAAGAGCTTCTGCAAACACGAGAACACCGTGGGTCCGGCGCTCTTCGCTGCGCGCGAGGAGACGGTGAAGAGCGGCCACCAGCCCAAAGGCGCCGCCTCCACCCTGGCGACCTTCAGCCAGGCGCAGAACCCCTTCGGCACCGAGCTCGCCGCGCTGGTCGCCTCGTGGCGCAGTGACACGCCGGTGCGCTTCCCACTCTTTCCCGGGTGCAGCTCGTTGGTGAAGCGGCCTCAGTTGATCGAAGACACCATCGTGGTCTCCAAGGCCTTCGGTGCGCCGATGGGGGTCTCGCGCATCGCTTCACGGTGCTGCGGCTATCCGCTCTACGCAGCGGGAGCGCACGATGCGTTTCGCGAGCACGCGCGCGCCAACGCGGAGGCGCTCGGCTCGGTGCCCGAACTCGCGGTGCTCGACGTCGGTTGCGCGCACACCTTGAGCGTGGTGTACCCGGAGTTCGGCGTGAAGCTGAAGACGCGGGTGCGTACCGTGGTGGAAGTGCTGGAAGAGAACCTCGACCACGCGCCCGCCAAGCCGCCCTTGCCGCAGACGGTCGGCTACCACGACGCCTGTCACCTCGGCCGCGGCCTGGGTCAGTACGATCAGCCGCGCAAGCTGCTCTCCCGCGCGGTGAGCGCCGTGCAGGAGGCCGCCTCGATTCGTTCCGAAGGCGGCTGTTCAGGTGGTGGTGGGCTGTTGCCGCGCACCATGCCCGACGTCGCCGTCGAGGTGGCTCGCCGGCAAGCGGCAGAGGTCGCGCCGCAGCCCGACGTCGCCGTGGTGACCGCCTGCCCGACCTCGAAGCGAATGTTCGAACGCTCGGGGAAGACCTCATATGACCTGATGGCGTTGCTGCGCCGCTGGGTGGAGTCCTGAAATCATGAAGACCTTCTTCGTCGTGAACCCCAAGAGCGCCAACGGCGCGACCGGCAAACGCTGGGCAGAGCTGGCGGCCGGCATCGCGCGCACGCTCTCCGACTTCGGCGTCGAGTTCACCAAGCAGCCCCTCGATGCCGTGCACATCACCCGGCAGGCCCTCAAGAGTGGCTACGACTGCATCGTGGCCGTCGGTGGTGACGGCACCATCAACGAAGTGACCAACGGGTTCTTCGAAGACGGCAAGGTGCTCAACCCGAACGCGGCGCTGGGCGTGCTCCCGCGCGGCACGGGCGGCGACTTCCGCAAGACCTTCGATTGGGATCTCGATTCAGACGCAGCCATTCGCCGGTTGAAGACCCCCGACACGCGCCCCTTCGACGTGGGCCGGCTCGACTTCCTGGGTCACGACGGCACGCAGCAGACGCGCTACTTCGCGAACATCTGCAGCTTCGGCGTCTCGGGCCTGGTGGATCTCGAGGTCAACAACACCTCGAAGGCGCTGGGCGGCACCGTGTCGTTCATGTGGGGCTCGCTCAAGGCCATGCGCAAGTACAAGGACCAGCGTGTGCGCATGACCATCGACGACAAGCCGCTCGAAGAGGTGATGGTCACCACGTTGTCGGTGGCGAACGGGAAGTTCTTCGGCGGCGGCATGAAGGTCGCGCCCGACGCCGACGTGAGCGACGGCTTGTTCGACGTCGTGGTGTGGAGCGGCTACGGGCTCACCGACTTCGTGGTGCGCAGCAAGGGCCTCTACTCGGGCTCCCACACCACGTGGAAAGGCACCCGCATCGTGCGCGCGAAGAAGCTGGTCGCACAGAGCGATGAGAAGGTGCTCATCGACTGCGACGGCGAGCAGCCGGGCACGTTGCCCTGCACCATGACGATTCTCCCCTCGGCCATTCGTCTGAAGGTCTGACCCATGGCCCTGGGAAGTTTTCCGGTGAAGCTCGAGCACCGCGTCGCCTGGGGCGAGATGGATGCGTTCGGGCACGTGAACAACGCGAACTACCTGCGCTGGTTCGAGTCGGCGCGCATCGCGTACTTCGAGCGCATCAAGGTGGGCATCAGTGCGAGGGACGCGAGCGCCTGGGTGCCCATCCTGGGGCGGGCGACCATCGACTTTCGAAAGCCGGTCACGTACCCCGACACGGTGACCCTCGAGGCGACGGTGACGAAGTTCGGCAACACCAGCTTCACCATGGCCTACCGCGCGGTCAGCCCGGTGCTGGGCCTGGCGGCGGAAGGTGAAGCGATCGTGGTGCTGCTCGATGGAGCGGGGAACAAGGTGCCGCTGCCCTCAGAGCTCAAACAAGCGATCGAACACCTCGAAACCTGATCTCCCTCTCCAAGAGGGAGAGGGAAAGAATGGTCTCAGTCGATCCAGAAGTACGACGAGGCGACCATGGTGCGGTTGGTCACCACCTTCGCCTTGAGCGCGAGCGCGGCCAACGTGCGGTCTTTCTCGGCGTACTTCGCGTCTTCGGCCTGACGAAGCTGCTGCAGCTTGCGGCGGTACTCGCGCTCGAGCCGCTCCGTGGTGGCGCGCGCCTTCATGCGCTCCGTCGGATCTTCGATGTCCATCACCAGCTTGCGCGCGGCTTCCCACTCTGCGTGCGACCGCTCGACCTGCTGGCGGGGTGAGAACAGGCAATCTTCGGCGAACCGGTCGGCGCGATCCTTCGCCGCGTCGAGCTCGAGCATGTTGCGCCGCTCGGCCACGCGGGTCAGCTCGTCCTTCGCCGCCATCAACGCCTTCTCGTGCTCCAGCGTGGGCAGGTTGGGAGGCGGCGTGCGCGTGTTCTCTTCACGGGCCGAAGCGCGCGGCATCACGTCGGCGTCCATCCACGGCACCACCCGGTAGCCTTCGCCGTACTTGGTGCACACGATGTGCACGAGGCGCTCTTCGGGCTTGAGGCCGGTCAGCTCGAACCGGTACGCGTACCACCAGCCCTCTTTGCCCTGCAGGTGCCCCAGCTTCGCCGGCAAGGTCGAGCCGTCGATCACCAGCGTGGTGACCGCGTCGTTGGTGCGGGCGCGAACTTCTTTTGCTGCGAGTGCGAGCTGACGGCGGCCCACCGCGGCGGTGCCCAGCACCGAGCCGGTGAAGTTCTTCTCGGCCAGCTTGCGCTTGCTGACCGCCTCGCGCGCCGCGTCGCTGGCGACCCGCAGCTTCTTGCGCACGTCACCATCGAACTTCTCGATGAGCGTGGCGCGGGTCTCCATCATCTTCTGATCGATGCGGCTCTCGAGGTCCTTCCGCAGCGCATCGAACGCGGCGTTGATCTCTTCGGGCAGGCGGCACGACTGGTAGATCTCCAGCACGCGCTTCTCGAAGTCGACGCCGCTCTCCAGCGCGCCGAGGATCTCGTCGGAGGCGCCGAAGACACCGTCGAACAGGTTCAGCTTGCGCTCGAGCAGCTCATACAGCCGCGCGTCAGCCGCGTTGCTGCGGTTCAAGAAGTTGAGCACCAGCACGTCGCGCTGCTGGCCATACCGGTGGCACCGGCCGATGCGCTGTTCCACGCGCTGCGGGTTCCACGGCAGGTCGTAGTTCACCACCAGGTTGCAGAACTGGAGGTTCAGACCTTCGGCGCCGGCCTCCGTCATCAGGAGGATCTGCGCCTCTTCCTTGAACTGCCGCACCAGGTCGCGCCGCGCTTCGGGCGTGCCGGCGTCACCGGTGAGCTTGCAGATCTTCCCCGCGTAGCCGTTCTCGGACAGCAGCGTGAACAGGTACTCGAGGGTGCGCTTGCTCTCGGTGAAGATGACCGCCTTCTCGGGCCACTGGTGCGCGCGGGCGACGGTGAAGACGCGATCGATGGCGCGGGTGAGCGCTTCGCCCTTCGAGTTCACCTTGATCGCTTCGGCACGATCCGCGAACCCGCGCAGCTCGTAGACCTCGCGCTGCATGTTCGCGAGATCGTTCTTGCTGACCCGCGGCGCCTCTTCCCAGTCTTCGCTCTCTTCGGCGTGCGACTTCGCCTCTTCAGGCTCGAAGAGCATCGCGCTGGCCTGCTTGCCCAGCTTCGTGGCCTCGAGGCGCGCCTGCAGCGTCTCCGACAACTTCCGCAGCGTGGGCGCGATGGCGTACGTCGAAGAAGCGAGCAGCTTCCGGTACACCATCGTCAGCAGGGTGCGTTTGCCGGGCTCGATCGCCGAGCACTCGTTGCGGCGCAGATACTCGCTGACGTCTTCGTAGAGCGCGTGCTCCTCGGGGAGCGGGGTGAAGTCCTCCACCACCGAGCGGCGGTTGGTGTACTTCACGTACTCGCGCACCTGGCGGCGCAACGTGCGCTGCACCACCGGCGCAATGCGGGAGCGGATCTCTTTCTGCCCCTGCTCGGTCAGGCCACCACTCTCGGGATCGATGGGGAAGTGGGCGCGGAACGCCTCTTCGGGCCCGAGGATCGCCTCGTCGATGAGCGACATGAGCCCGAACAGCTCGGTCATGGCGTTCTGCAGCGGCGTGGCGGTCAGCAGCAGGCGCGGCGCCTTGCCCAGGCCGGCCTTGAGGGCCTTGCCCATCTTGTTGCCGGGTTTGTGCGCGTTGCGCAGGCGGTGCGCTTCGTCGATCACCACGCAGTCCCAGTTGATCTGGGAGAGCAGCTCCTGGCGGAACGCGGCGAACGGATGCGAGGCGATCACCACCGGCACCGGCTGGTCGAAGGCATTGCCCGTGGCGCGCACCGTGCGGCCGTCGACCACAATCGAGTCGAGGTCGAACTTCTCTTTGAGCTCCACCTGCCACTGCGCCCGCAGCGTGGCGGGCGCGAGCACCAGCAGGCGGTTCTTTCCTTCACTGGCCAGCTGCGCCAGCACGATGCCCGCTTCGATGGTCTTCCCGAGGCCGACTTCGTCCGCCAGCATGCAGCCACCGCGCGAGAGCGACTCCATCGCGAAGACGGCGGCCTCCAGCTGATGCGGGTTGAGATCGACCTTCGCCTCGGCGACCGCCCGCATGACTCTCGCCTGGCCGTCGGCGACCTTGCCCGTCAGCTCCTCCGCCATCAGCCGTTCGTGAAAACGGGTGAACGGGCGGGGGGCCGCGGGTGCAGGGGGAGGTACGACCTCCGTCGAGATTCGGGGCATCTCCGACATCAGATCGTGCATTGTGATCAGGCCGAACCGCCTGTAAAGCCAGAGTTTTCTGGGGCCGATTTACCGCCTCCGGAGCGATCGCACGATCGGGTGCGCCAGCCGCGGCGGAGGTGGTTGGGTGTGGGCAAGCCGGAACCGTAGTGGAAGATGCGCCCAGGCGGAGCGACCCAGAAAATCAGGGATCGTCGTAGGTCTCGTTCAGGTATTTTTTGAGCTTGCCATCGACGTACTGCTGAACCTTGCCCCGCCACGGCCAGCCCGGATCGTGCGCGAAGCCGACCACCGACGACTCGTTGATCGCGAACATCGCCTGGATCTTGATGCCGAAGACGGCGCCCGAGAGGAACACGCGATCGCCGCGCCACTCAGCCACCAGGTTGAAGCGCTTTTTCCAGTACTCCAGCAGGTAGCCCAGCCGGGTGACCGCCTCGGGCCGCGCGAAGGCGTGCTTCACCGCGACGCTCAGCCGGCCGGTCTCCGAGATGGAGAACGGATCGCCCTCGGCGGGCACGGCCAACGCAGCCAGGGCGGGGTCGGGCGACACCTCCTCGGCGGCCGCGACGGCGCTCAGGAGCAACACCATGCTGAGCGCCGCGCGACTCATGACCGTGGATTTAGCCCGTGGGCCCCCCTCAGTGCCAGCCCGCGGTAGTGATGCGACGCTCCAAAAAGCGGGACGCCCCACGGTCGCTCCGCCCAGAAATTCACGGCGATCGCCAAACGCCATTTTCGTTCTCGCGGCAGCCTGCGCCCGGGGATCTCGTTGTTCGCATCGAGCACACCGTGCGTGAGCCGGCCGTCGAAGAACGTGAAGCGGTTGGGCCGGGGCGTGACGAAGTCGAAGTCGTGCACGTCGGGCGCGAACGCCTGGTTCTCCGGGTTCGGAGCCTCCCGGGTCACGGCGAGCAGGCCACCGCGGCTGTCGCTCAGGTAGAGCAACGACGAGATCTTCGGGTGCGTCTCCTCGCCCGTCTGGTCGAAGCGCGCGTTGTCGCGATCGCGATGAAAGTCGACCTTCACGTTCGAAGTGCGCATGCGCGAGAGCCACCACTCCACGCCGGTCACCCCTCGCCGGTGTTTCGCCGGCAGCAGGGCCGCCAACGAGAGCACCGCCTGCTCCACCCGGTTGGAGGGCTGCGCGTCGAGCGGGAACCAGAACGTCGTCTGGTACCCCGCCACGATGCGTTCGCTGCCCAGCCGCACGATCGCCCTCTTCAACGCGCGGTGCTGAGCCTCCGGCAACGCGTCGTCGATGATGGTGACCAGCGGCTTCTTCACTTGGAGAGCAGAATCGCTTCCGACAACACCGAGCCCTCGCTGCTCGCGGGCGCGCCCATCTCGAGGATCGCGCTGACCGTCGGAGCGAGATCGACCGGCTGCACCACCGAGCCGTAGATGCCGGGCTTCACGCCTTTGCCGAAGAGGAAGATCGGCACGTCGGTGTCGTAGCTCCACGGCGTTCCGTGCGAGGTGCCCGCCTTCTCCGACTCGAGAACGTGGAAGGGCTTGAGCACCATCAACACGTCGCCGCTGCGCTCCGGGTACACGCTGTTGACGAAGTTGCGGCCGAGCCCCGAGGGGTTGGCGAGGCCCACGTCGTCGCGCGAGATCGCCGTCTGCAGATCAGGCTGCTTCTGCAGGAACGAAGCGGCCGCCCGTCGCACCACCATCGGGTCGAGCTTCTTGCCTTCGATGGCCTTGAGGTCGAGGTAGAGATCGCTCTCTTCGATCGCCAGCACCAGCCCGGGCAGGGCGAACTTCTTCTCCAGCTCGTCGTTGAGCGCCTTCTGCAGGTTCGCGGGCACCACGCGCACACCGTCGAGACCCATCGACGCCCACTCTTCGGGAATGTTGGCGCCGCCGTGATCGGCCGAGAGCACCACCAGCAGGTTCGCCTTGCCGCCCGCGGCCCGCTCGGCCGCGGCGAGCAGATCGCCCAGCTGCTTGTCGAGGCGGGCGAGGTGATCCTGCATCTCCCACGAGGTGGGGCCGTACAGGTGGTAGGTGCGATCGAGCGCCGAGAAGCTGATGCTCAGCAGGTCGGGCACCTCGTCCTTGCCGAGCTGCTCGCCGTCGATGGCCGCCTTGGCGAACTCCACCATCACCTCGTTCATCATCGGTGACGAGGCCAACGCGCTCCACGACGCGGGCCCGGGCGAAGGCAGCCCACCGGTGAGCGGGTGGGGGAAGATCTTCGACATGCCGTACCAGTCCGACTCGAAGGGCCGCTCGTCATCGCCCACGTAGTCCTTGGCGGGGGAGAGCAGCTCCCATCGTTTGGCGTGGTAGCTGTCGGGCAGCTTGCGATCGTTGAAGGTCTTCACCCACGAGGGGAATTCCTTGCGGTACCAGGTGCCGGTGACGAACTTGCCGACCTGCTCGTGAAACCACCACGCGTCGCCCAGCCGGCCCGACATGGCCACGGCCGAGCGGCCCTTGCCTGCCAGGGCGACCGCCTTGCCCCGCAGCTGCGTGGTCTGCCTCAGGCGATCGGCCACGGTCTCGGCCATCAGGTTCGCGGGTGAGACGTCATCGTTGGAGGCCGGCGCTTCGAGCACCGGGTGCGTCGCGTCGGCGAAGCAGGCCTCGAGCTTGCCAGTGGTGCGGTTGAAGACCTTGTTGCCCACCACGCCGTGGCGGTGCGGCCAGGCGCCGGTGGCGAGCGTGGTGTGCCCGATGCCGGTGACCGTCTCGATCAGCTCGTAGCGCGCGGTCGGGTACACGGCGCCTTCGTTCATCAGGCGGGCAAAGCCACCTTTGAAGCGGAAGCGGTTGCGTTGCAGCACGTCGGTCCCGAGGGCGTCGACGCTGATGAACACCGTCAGCCGGGGCGGCTTGGCCATCGACACGCCCGACACCGCGAGAAGGATCGTCACCAGCCATCGCTTCATGCCGTGACCTTCGCATCTCTTGAGCGGCCGCCCCAAAAGAACTTTCCGGGATCCCGGGTGTTTGTAGAACGTCACTCCGATGAATGAGCCGTCCCTCCACGTGCTGGCGAAGTTGCGAGTCATCTACGGCGACACCGACCAGATGGGCGTCGTCTACTACGCGAACTACTTTCGCTATTTCGAGTTCAGCCGCTCCGAGTACCTGCGCGCTCGCGGAGGCAGCTACACCGACTTCGAGAAGTCGGGCTTCGGGCTGCCCGTGGTCTCTGCGCACTGCGACTACAAACGCCCTGCGAAGTACGACGAGGTGTTGATCGTCGACGTGCACCTCGCCGAGCTGCGTCGCGCCTCGATGCGCTTCGAATACGAGGTGAGGCGGGAGGCCGATGGGGTGGTGCTGGCCACCGGTCACACCGTGCACGCCTGCGTCGGCGCTTCCGGAAAACCGACTGGACTTCCCGAGTCGCTGGTGAAACTGCTCAGGCCATGAGCGACGTGCCCAAGACCATGGACCGCAACCTCGCGATGGAAGTCGTGCGCGTCACCGAGATGGCCGCGATCGCCTCGGCGAAGTTGATGGGGCGGGGCATCAAGAACGAGTCTGATCAAGCCGCGGTCGATGCGATGCGCAAAGCCTTCGACATGCTGAACATCGACGGCACCGTGGTGATCGGTGAAGGCGAACGCGACGAAGCGCCCATGCTCTACATCGGCGAGAAGGTCGGCAATGGCACCACCAGCGCCGCGCCCGTCGACATCGCGCTCGACCCGCTCGAGGGCACCAACCTCTGCGCGTACGGCAAACCCGGCGCGATCTCGGTGGTGGCGCTCTCCAACCGCGGCGGCCTGCTCAACGCGCCCGACACGTACATGGAGAAGATCGCCGTGGGCCCCGCCGCCCGCAACGCGATCGACCTGAGCCAGTCGGCGACCCACAACCTGCGCGAGATCGCCAGGGCGATGGGCCGCTCCGTCTCCGAGCTGACCGTGGTGATCATGGAGCGCGATCGCCACCTCGATCTGATCAAAGAAGTCCGCTCGGCGGGTGCGCGCATTCGCCTGATCGACGACGGTGACGTGGCCGCCGCCGTGGCCACCTGCTTCGAGACCAGCGGCGTCGACGTGCTGATGGGCACCGGCGGCGCCCCCGAAGGCGTGATCGCCGCGGCCGCCATTCGGTGCGTCGACGGCGCCTTCCAGGGCCGCCTGCGCTTCCGCAGCAAAGAAGAAGAGGCCCGCGCCACCCGCATGGGGGTGAAGGATCTGCACAAGATCTACACCGCCGAAGAGCTGGCCGCGGGCGACGTGATGTTCGCCGCCACCGGCGTCACCACCGGCGACTTCCTCAAGGGCGTGCGCTTCTTCCACGAAGGCTGCGAGACGCACTCCATCGTGATGCGCTCCAAGACCGGAACCGTTCGTCACATCACCGCAACCCACCGCTTCGACAAGAAGCCGATGTAGCCTCACCCCGTTACTCACCTTCGAAGGAGCTCAAACACCATGGCAGGCGCCCAGCGGACCATCATCTTCAACGCCCCCGTCGAGAAGTGCTGGTCGGTGATCTCGGACTACGAGCGGTATCCGGACTTCCTTCCTGAAGTGAAGAAGATCAAGACCTCGAACCGCCGCGGCGCCGAGGTCGACGTGCAGTACGAGGCCGAGGTGGTGAAGCTCATCAAGTACACGGTGCGCATCAAAGAAGAGGGCCCCACCAGGCTCAGCTGGTCCTTCATCGACGGCGAATTCATGAAGGACAACAAGGGCGGCTGGGTGCTGGAAGACGCCGGCAACGGCACCACCAAGGCGACCTACAACATCGCGGTCGAGGTCGGGATGCTGGTTCCCAAGACCATCGTGAACGCGCTGGTCGACACCCAGCTCCCCAAACTTCTGGAGAACTTCAAGAGGCGCATCGAGTCGGCGAAGTAATTCCAGCCGCTTGCGATTTGCCGGGCTCACCGAAGGGTGGGTTGAAGCGGCCTGCAACGTGGTTACTATTGGGTTGCGGTTTTCGACTCCAAGGACGCCAACGCCCATGCTCGACTCCTACATCATTGAAGAGCTGAAGCGCCGGGAGCGGGACCGCCTCCAGCGTGAGCGTCAACGGCCCACCCTCGAGATCCCGGTCGCCCAGCGAGATGAAGACGATCAAGACGACCGCCACTCCGAGCGTGAAGAAGTCCCCGGCCACAAGACGGTCGTGCAGATCGACTTCTGAGCTTCTCCGATGAACCCGTTCCTCGCGTTGCTCGCGAAGGGGCGGCGGCGTCCCCTGCGCGTCTTCCACGATGAGGCGTACCGGCTGCCGATTTCGGGTGCTGAATCAGGCCCCGCGGCGATGGAGACCCGGCGCGCCGACGACGCGCTCCACTATCTGCTGCGAGAACACGCGCTGGCGCCCGATCAGGTGATCAACCCTGAGCCGGCCAGCTACGAAGATCTCGCCCGGGTGCACACGCCCGCGTACCTCGAGTCGCTCCACGATCCGCAGAACCTCGGCGCCGTCTTCGCGGTCGACCCCAGCGACATCTACGTCGACGAGCTCCTCCGCACGCTGCGCCTGGGCGTGGGCGGGACCGTGGAGGCGGCGCATCACGCCCTCAACCGGAAACACTCGGTGATGAACCTCTTCGGCGGCTTTCATCACGCGGCGCCGGCGCGGGGCGCAGGCTTCTGCGCGCTCAACGACGTGGCGATCGCCGTCGCTTCGGTGCGCGCGGAAGGTTTCGAAGGCCGCATCGCGGTGCTCGACTTCGACTTCCACCCGCCCGATGGCACCGCTGAGTGCCTGGGCAAAGACGGCACCGTCTGGCTGGGCTCGATCTCCGGCGCTGACTGGGGCGCGTTGCCGGGCGTCGACGAGACGTTGCTGCCCGAGAATACCGACGACGCCACCTATCTGGCGGCCGTCGAGGCGCTGCTGGGCCGCATGCCCGACGTCGAGCTCGCCTTCGTGCTTGCGGGCGCTGACGTGCTGAACGGCGATCGGCTGGGGCAGTTCAAGCTGTCGCTCTCGGGCACCCGGCGGCGCGAGCTGCTCGTGTCTCGTCGCCTGGGCAGCCTGCCCCAGGTGTGGTTGCCGGCCGGCGGCTACTCGTCACACGCGTGGAAGGTGCTCGCCGGGGTGGGGCTCACGCTCGCCTTCGATAGCGAAGAGGCCATTCCCACCGATTACGATCCCCTCGCCGCCCGCATGGTGGGCATCTCGCGCACGCTGAAATCCGAGTCGCTGGGGAACAACACGTTCATGTCGGAGGCCGATGTCGCCGAGGCGCTCGGCATGCAGCGCACCGGACCGCACAAGCTGCTCGGCTACTACACGGGCGAAGGGCTCGAGTACGCGTTGGAGCGCTACCGGGTGTTGCCCATCTTGCGGCGGCTGGGTTTTCACAACCTGCGCTGCGTGTTCGATCGCGTCTCTCCGTACGAACGCGCTCGCCTGGTCGGCGTCGATGCCACCAGCAAGAAGGAGCACGTGCTCATCGAGCTCGAGGTCGATCGCCGACGGCTGGGCGCCGGCACGTTCCTCTTCGTGAACTGGCTCTCGTTGCGAAACCCGCGCGCGAACTTCTCGAACCTGAGGCCGCAGCTGCCCGGGCAGGAAGTGCCGGGGCTGGGGCTGGCCCGCGAGATGTCGCAGTTGCTCACCTTGATGGCCAAACGCCTCGCGCTCGATGGCGTCGCCTTTCGCCCGTCGTGGTTCCACATGGCCTGGGCGGCGCGGCATGACGCCCGCTTCGTCGATCCCGCGAGGCAGGGGCGCTTCGAGGCGCTGGTGCGCGACTTGAAGGAGGTGCCGCTGCTCGAGGCGACCCGCGCGCTGGCGGAAGGCACCGTGAAGCTCAACGGCGAGCCGTACCGCTGGGAGCCCGACGAGATGGTGCGCTGGCGCGACGAAGCAGACATTCCCAAAGACGGCGCAGCGGTCGCGGTCGAACGCGAGCGTTGTCACTTCACGCTGTAAGGAGACGGCTCATGGGCGTATCGATGACGGTTCGAATCGCTGGTCTCGAGTGTGCGGTGACGCACGGGCCTTCTGGCGCGGTGATCCGCACCGTTCCTCCGAAGGACAACGGGGGCGATGGTTCGAGTTTTTCGCCGACCGACATGGTGGGCGCGGCGCTCGCGTCGTGCGCGTTGTCGACCATGGCGTTGGTCGCTCCCAAAGAGGGGCTGACCTTCGGCGAGGCCACCGCGCGGGTGGAGAAGGAGATGGTGGGCCCGCCCCGGCGCATCGGATCGCTGGCGATCGTGATCACCATGCCGGCGGGCACGAAGCCCGAGCAGCGCGCGCGTTTCGAAGAGATCGCGCGGAGCTGCCCGGTGGCGAAGAGCCTGCACCCCGAGCTGCAGATGCCCATGCAGTTCGTTTATCCGTGAGGACGTGAGGCCCTCACCCAGAGGGAGAGGGGACCTCTCAACCCTTACCCTTGCGTGCCGGTGCGCTGATCGCGCGGCACGTCGTTGGGCACCACCAGGCGCAGCTGCGACGCGGTGAAGCTCTTCGCATCGACCTCACGCTCCAGGTACGTGTAGCCCGCGAGCCCTGCCTCGTAGACGCGGAGGATCTGGCGCGACTCGTCGAGGTTGATGCGCCCGGCCCGCAGCGCGGTCTCGGTGAAGCCGCGCATCTTCGCGATGAGATCGTCCTTGTTGTACGCGACGTAGTTGAGCACCTCGGTGACCGTGTCGCCTTCGACGACGCGATCGATGAGGTAGCCGCCGCCAGGCGCCAGCGAGACCTGAATGGTGTGCGTGTCGCCGAACAGGTTGTGCAGGTCGCCCAGGATCTCCTGGTACGCGCCGACGAGGAAGATGCCGAGGTAGTACTCGTCGTCGTTGAGCGCGTGGAGCTGGATGTCGTCTTTCACTTCGCGCTTGTCGATGAACTTCTCGATCTTGCCGTCGCTGTCGCAGGTGATGTCGGCGAGCACGGCGCGGCGCGTGGGGCGCTCGAGCAGGCGGTGAATCGGCATGATGGGGAAGAGCTGATCGATCGCCCAGGAGTCAGGCAACGACTGAAACAGGCTGAAGTTGCAGAAGTACGTGTCCGACAGCATGTGCTCGAGGGTCTCGAGTTCTTCCGGCAGATCGCCCGCCTCTTTCGCGATGCGCAAGATCTTGTGGCAGATGCTCCAGAAGAGGTTTTCTGCCAGCACGCGCTGCTCGAGGGTGAGGTGACCCAGGGAGAAGAGGGTCAGCACCTCGTCCTTGTACTCGGTGGCGTCGTGGTAGGTCTCGAGCAGATTCTTGTTGGTGACGTCGCGGAACGCTGCGTGAAGATTCTTCACCACGGGCGGCGAGTTGTCCGGGAGCCCTTCAGGCATGGGCGGCATATCGAAGCCGCTGTTGCCCAGCACTTCGGTCACCAGCATCGCGTGGTGCGCCACGACCGCACGGCCTGACTCGGAGACCAGGTTCGGGTGGGGCACCTGAGCGGCGTCACAGGCCTCCATCACCGAGAACACCACGTCGTTGGCGTACTCTTCGGTCGTGTAGTTCATCGACGAGGCGAAGTTCGTCTGCGAACCGTCGTAGTCGACGCCCAGACCACCACCGACGTCGATGTACTGCAGCGGCGCGCCCAGGCGGAGCACCTCGACGTAGAAGCGGCCGACTTCGCGCAGCGCGTTCTTCACGTTGCGGATGTTCGAGATCTGGCTGCCGAGGTGGAAGTGGAGCAGCTCGAAGCTGTCCATCAGGCCCGTCTCGCGAAGAAAGGAGAGCGCGTCCATCAGCTCGCCCGACGACAGGCCGAACTTCGAGCGGTCACCACCCGACGCTTCCCACTTGCCGGCGCCGCGGGTCGACAAACGAACGCGCATGCCCAGGCGGGGCTTGATGCCCGTCTTGCGAGCGACCTCGGCGATCAACATCAGCTCGCTGGGCTTCTCGACGACCATCACCACCTTGCGCCCCAGCTTCGAGGCGTAGAGCGCGGTCTCGACGTACTCTTCGTCTTTGTACCCGTTGCAGATGATCAGCGCTTCCGGGTCTTCCAGCAGCGCCATCACGGCGAGGAGCTCAGGCTTGCTGCCCGCTTCGAGGCCGTAGTTGAAGGGTTTGCCGGCGTCGGTGATCTGCTCGGCCACGTAGCGGTGCTGGTTGACCTTGATGGGGTACACGCCGCGGTACTGGCCCTTGTAGTTGTGCTCCGAGATCGCCTTGCGGAAGGCCTCGTTGAGGTGCACCACGCGCGACCGCAGCACGTCAGTGAATCGAATGAGCAGGGGCAGGCTGATGCCGCGGCGGCGCACTTCGTCGACCAGCTCCTTCAGGTCGAAGCTGGGCGTGGTCGGCCCCGCCGGGTGCACCATCACGTTGCCTTTTTCGTTGATGCCGAAGTACCCGGCCCCCCAGTGCTTGATGGCGTACAGCTCATTGCTATCGGCGACGGACCAGCGCTGCGGGGTGGGGGAGGCCATGAGGGCGGACTATAGAAAATTGCGCCCAAGATCCAGCATCCGACCCGCCTGAGTTTTCGTCAGTCGGCTTGCTCGGCCAGGCGCCCGAGCCGGGGGTTCATTTTCGGGTCGTGGATCAGCTCGACGAACTGGTTGTTCTGCATCAGCCCACGCACATCGCCTGATTCGAGGGCCTTCTTCCAGGCGTCGCCCTGCACCACCTGCCGGAAGCGCGAATCTTTCATCAGGGCGGTGTAGTCGGGGTTGTCTTTGAGCTTGGCGGCCTCTTTGGGGTCGCTGGCCAGCCTGGCGGCGAGCACCAGGTCTTTGGCGCCCGAGAACTGCACCGTCTCGATGAAGTTGTATTGCCGGGCCAGCACCACCAGCTTCGAATCTTTGGGGGTGAAGGTGTACTTCTTGCCCGCGAGCACCAGGTTGTTCTCGATGAAGGTCGCCGCCGACAACCCGATCCACAGGGCCACGGCCGTCTTGGCGCCCCCCAGCAGGAACCCCAGCGTGCGATCGGCCGAGCGGTTCTTGGGGTCTTTGCCGGCGAGGATGCGCCGCAGGATCGTGGTCAGGATCGTGCGAACGAACAGGTAGATGACGATGAAGCAAACGATGGTGGCCACCACCACGCCGACGGTCAGCGACGACTGAATCGCCTTGGCCATCGGCGCTGCGAAGAAGCGGCCCGCGGGGGCGGCGGCGATCACCGCTCCGACACCGGCCACGGCCTGGGCGACCTGGCGGGCGAACCCGCTGAAGGCGCCCCAGATGGCGAAGAGCGCCAACGCGCCGAGTGCGAGGAGATCGAGCGTCACTTGATCATGAACGAAGGAGCCTGGCCGCGCCGCGAGTCTTCGATCTTCTTCTGCACGTCGGCCAGCATTTCCTTGAAGCGCGCGTTGCCGGGCTCGTAGGTCAGCCCCATCTTGAGCGCGCTCTGGCTCGCGGGGAGGTTGCCCTTCTCGAACTCGGCCAGGGCGGTCTTGAAGAACGGGCGCGCCTTGGGGCTGGTGCCGAACTCTTCTTCGACCGACTTCCGCGCTTCGGCCTTGAGCTCGGACTCGGTGGCGTCGGTGTAGCGCAGCTTGCTGTTGCGCTCGGCGCCGGCGAGGTCGGCGAGGTACTTCTTGCGCTTGGTGTCGTCGCGCAGCACGTAATACGCCTCGGTGATGCGTTTGTAGATGCTGCCGATGTCCGTCTTCTCCTGGGTGTCGGCCAGGTGGAAGAAGCGGTCGGGGTGATAGGTGCGGCTCTCCCGGTAGAACGCCTTCTTGATCTCGCCCGGCGTGGCGGTCTGCGCGAGGCCGAGGGTCTGGAAGTAGTCGAGCGCGTTGAGCCCCTGCGCGAGTTTTCGCAACGCGGAGGCCTGCTGGGGATCGATGGTCTCCACCGCGCCCGTCGCAGGAAGGGGGCCCGGGCGGGGAGGCGCGGGGGGCGCTGCCGCCGGCCGCGCGGCCTGCGCCGCCACGGGAGGAATCAGCGCGCCCGTCGGCGGCCGCATGGGCACCGGCGGTGGGGCGGCGGGCACCGGCGCTCCCGCGTCGGGCGGGGTGAAGATCGGAGCAGGCGGAACCATCGGCGCGGGGCGGGGCGCGGTGGCCACCGGAGGAATGAGGGCCGGGCGAGGCGCCGCGATCACCGGCACGACGGGCGCTGCCACGGGAGGAACGATCACCGGCCTCGGGGGCACGCTCACCGTCTGCACGGTGATCGCTGGAAGGGGCCGCTGCGGCCCCGCGGTCGGTTGCGGCGGGGGCGCCGCGGCCGGGCGTACGGCCGGCGGCGCCTGAGGCACGGACGGTCTGATGGCCGGCGGCCCGATGGGCAGCACCGCGGGCGGCCGCTGGGCAATCGGGTTGGTCAACGCGGGCACGGGCGCCGAGATGGTAGGCAGCGGGCGAGAAGGAGGCGCCTGGGGGGCGGGACCCGGCCGAGGCGTGCCACCTCCAGGCGCTTGGGGCGCGGGACCGGGGCGGGGCGTGCCCCCTGCTGCTTGCGGCGGGCGTTGCGGAGGCAGCGCTGGACGGGGCGTGCCCGGCGGCGCGATCTGGGGCGGCCGCGGATCGAGGGGTGCGGGGCCCGGCTTCGGCGTCACTTCGTCAGACGGATCGATCGGCGCGCGCACCGGCGCCGGGCTCACCGGAGGTACGATGCCCGGCCCGCCAGGAGCGGTCACGCGAGGCAAAGGCCGGCTCGGCCCGGAAGGGGCTGGCGGCTTGCCTGAGTTGTTGTCCTGGCCGTTCGACATCGTCTCTCGTCACTTAGCGCGCGGGGGCGGGGAGATCCCGATTCGCGAGGTGGGTCTGGCGGTTGGACTGCATGGACTTCTCGATGTCGGTCTCCGACAGACCCGACGACAAGCTGATGGTGGTGGAGGTCTTCTGGCCCGTCTCGAGGTCAGCGGCCTGCACGTTGACGATGCCGTTCGAGTCGATCTCGAAGGTGACGTCGATCTTCACGTCGCCGCGGTACCCGATGCGGAAGCCGCCGAACTCGAACTCGCCGAGCAGCTCACACTCATCGGCGCGGTTCGACTCGCCCTGGTAGACGCGGATCTTCACCTTGTCCTGCCCGTCGCGGCTGGTGGTGAAGGTCTTCGACTTCTCGATGGGGATGGGCGTGTTCTTCTCGATGATCTTCTCGGTGAAGCCGCCCACCGTACCGATGCGCAACGAGAGCGGGGTGACGTCGACCAGGAAGGTCTCGGTCGCCTTGTCGAGCAGCGCGTGGGCCTGCAGCGCGGCGCCCAACGAGACCACCTGATCGGGGTCGACGCCTTCCATGGGGTCTTTCTGGAAGTAGTGCTTCACCGAGTTGCGCACGATGGGCAACCGGGTGGGGCCGCCGACGAGGATCACCGCGTCGACGTCGTTGACCGTCATGCGCGCGCTCTGGAGCGCTTCGTCGGTCACCTTGAAGGTGCCCTGCACCAGGTCCATCACCATGCGGTTGAACTGGTCGGCGGTGAGGTGACCCGAGAGATCGAGCACCCGGCCGTTCACGTCCTGGCAGATGCCGGGGCACAGAATGTCGGCTTCACCGTTCTGGCCGCACTCGATCTTCGCGCGCTCCGACGCTTCTTTGAGCATCTGCAGGCAGAAGCGATTCTGGCGGAGGTCGAGCTTGTGCTTGGCCAGGAAGTCTTCGGCCAGCCAGTTCATGATGCGATCGTCGAAGTCATCGCCGCCCAGGTAGGTGTCGCCCGCGGTGGAGAGCACCTCGAAGACGTCCTTGCCGATCTCCAACACCGAGACGTCGAACGTGCCGCCGCCCAGATCGTAGACCGCCACCCGCTGGTTCACGTCGCGGCCGAAGCCGTACGCCAACGCCGCCGCGGTGGGCTCGTTCAAGATGCGCAGGATGTCGAGCCCGGCGATGCGGCCGGCGTCTTTGGTGGCCTGACGCTGGTTGTCGTTGAAGTACGCGGGCACCGTCACCACGGCCTTGGTCACCGGCACGCCCAGGTAGCTCTCGGCGATCGCCTTGAGTTCCTTGAGCACGAGCGCCGAGATTTCGGGCAGCGAGAACGTCTTGCCGCGCGCCTGAATGCGCACCGAGTTGTTGGGGCCTTCGACGATCGTGTACGGCATCACCGTCGTCGCCTTCTTCACCTCGTCGGAGAAGAAGAAGCGGCCGATCAGCCGTTTCGCCGAGTACACGGTGTTTTCGGCGTTGGTGATGATGTTCTTCTTGGCGGCATTCCCGACGAGGACACTGCCGTCCTCCAGGAACGACACACACGAAGCATGGGTGAGTTCTCCCCACTCGTTGGGAATCACCGTTGGCTGCCCGTCGATGACTGCAGAAACACACGAATACGACGTGCCCAGGTCGATACCGACCGCGATTTCGGACATGGGCGCGAAGTTACCGTGTTTCCTTCCTGTGCGCTTCCTTCCCGATAGGGGAAGTGGCGTTCCCCGGCGCGTGTTGAGACGCTGCACCCGGCCGGTTAGGAGTCATCGATGTCGCAGGTACTCGCCCTCATCACGTCAGATGCCGCCCTGCTGCGGTGCGAGCTCGACCGGGTTCGCTCCCAATTCCCCTTCGAGAAGGGCTCAGTCGTGGGGGTGGGGGGCTGGCAAGACGGCCAGGTGGTCCAGCGCAGGTACGGCCGGGGTGCCCCCGCTGAAGAAGCGTGGGAAGCCCCTGACTCCGAGGTGGCGATCATGGCCAGCCGCGCGCTCAGCGTGGGGCAGGGCCTCGAAGACAGCGCCGAACCTTTCCGTTTCCGGCAGTGGCTGTTCGCCGCGGTCGGCAACCTCGAGCGGGGTGACCAGGTCAGGGAGCGGCTGCGAGAAGAGCTGCCCGAATTCCTCGCGGCCGCCGTGCGGGGGCCGACCTGGGAAGAAGCCGCCTTCGCGCGCTACCTGGCCGAACTCAGGGACATCGGCCGAATCGAAGATCCACAGCTCGATGCCGCCACTGCCGCAGCGCGGTTGTTGTCATGCGCGAAGGCGATCGAGCAGGTCTCCGGCGGGGCAGGGGTGACCGCCCGGCCTTCGTTCGCGCTGGTGGCCAGCAATGGAAAAGTGGTCGTTGCCACGAGGCGAGGTTCTCAGAGTCTTTCCTACGCGCTGCTGGAGGGCCGGGCCGAGTGCGGGCGCCACGAGTTGACCTCCCATTCGAGTGACGCCGAGCCGTCGGTGCGAGATCACCGCCGCAGGCGCTCGGTGGTGGTCGCGACCGGAATGCCCGCGGGCGAAGGCTGGGTTTTGCTGCCCGACGGAGCGACGCTGGCGATCGATCGCAAGCTCTCCGTCACGATTCACTGAGGCAGTCGCTGACCCTCAAACCCGCCCGAAGAAGCTCGCGTCGAGCACCTTGATGAGCAGGTTCGCCGCCGCGTGAAACAACGCCGGCCCCACCACCGAGTTGCTCCGCTCCCGCATCCACCCGAACAGCAGCGCCGGGAAGAACACCCCCAACCGCCACACCTGAAAAATCGCCAGGTGCCCGAGCGCAAACAAGATCGCCGTCAGCCAGAACGCCGCTCCCAGTCGGGCCCCGAAGAACAAACGCCCCCTGGGCCACGCATCCCGAAGCCGCGTCTGCAGATAGCCGCGGTAGAAAAACTCCTCCGGCAGCGCGACCACGAACAGGTCATCGATCGCCCACTCGGTGAACCGGGCGGGAAGCCGAAACTCGAAGTGCGGATCGACCGCCCCCGTGTACGGCGTGAGCGCCTTCGCCAGGCCTTGCGGAATCATCGGCCACAACACGGTGAACGCGACGTAGCCGGCGATGAACAGCGGGAACACCACCGCGGAGACCGCCAGAAACTGCCGGAAGTCGCTGCCCAGGGTGCGCGTCGACAGGCCGAAGTCCGGCCAATCTTCTCCGCGCGCGCGGCACGCAGAGAGCGGCAGATACAGAAACCCGACCGTCGCGATCACCTTCGCCGCGGGAGCCCACGCCTGGTACGCGATCACCGTCGCGCCGAAACACACGGCCCAGACCGTGACGGCCTCGCGCACCGCGCTGACCGAAAGCCAGCGCTGCACCCGCGCATCGAACAACGCCAGAGCCTTCAATCAGCGCGCGCTGCCTTCCTTCAACTTCCGCGCGAGCGTGGCCTGCCGCTGGTGGAGCTGAAGGTTGAGGGGGTCTATCTGCAGCGCGTTTTCACACGCATCGAGGGCCTCTTTGACCTGGTCGTTGTGCTCGTAGCCTTTGGAGGCCAGGAACTTCACGTGCGCCGAGCCGGCCGCGCTGGGGTGCTCGACGAGGAACTCCTGCCGGAGCCGCTCGAGATCGATGGGGCCCAGCCCGCCGAGAATGCAGCGCGCGATGCCTCTCCAGTTGCCGCGATTGGCGTCGTAGCGCGACCGGGGGCCCGGGTTGCTCAGGGCGTCACGCGCCGCGCGCACGCGGGCCAGGGCCGACTCGAGCTGCGCGATTTCCCCGGGCTTCTGGGTCTTCTTCTTGAGCTCGTTGAGCTGTGCATCGGCATCGGCGCAGCGCGTGCGAATCTCGCCCATGTCGGCGGTCTGGGGCAGGGCGAGCACGATGTAGTGATCGCCATTCATGCGGTCACGGTACTTGGCGAGCAGCGCCTCGATGCTCTGGCTGTTGAGCCCCGAAGGGGTGGAGCGCGGCTGCACGGGCAGGCCCTGCACCAGCCGGTTGATGTCTTCGCGAAGGCCCGCGGTCACGTCGAGAAACTGCACCCCGAAGCCCGGTTGCATCGCCCACGCCTTCGCCTGATCAGCAGGCACGTGGCGCACCACCTCGGCGAGCAGGTCGAGGTTGCTGGCGGAAGGAATGGTGATCTTCAGCCTGGAGAACACCGGGGGCAGATCACCGGTCGTCGAGAGGAACATGCCCCCCTTCGAGATGTCGTTGCACTGCAGCGTGCCCAGCTTGCTGCCATCGAGGCGCGAGACCACGGCGTCGAACCGGGCCGTGTGGCGCTGGAGCGGCTTGGGCGCCGTGCCCGGCAGCGGCGGCTTCGGCTCGGGAGTGGGCCTGGGCTCAGGGGTGATCATCGCCTGCTGATTGCCCGACGCCTTGAGGGCCGCTTCGAGCGCGGCGGCGAACTCGTTGGCCGATTGGTAGCGATCCTGCGGCGACTTCGACATCGCCTTCATGATCACCGCGCTCAGCTCGCGGGGAACGTTGGGCACCACTTCATGCGGCGGCTTGGGATTCTGGGTGCGGTGTGCCACCAGCAAGTCGGTCAGACCGCGCTGTGGAAACGGCAGGCGCGCAGTGGCCAGCAACCAGGCGATGCAGCCCAGCGAATAGATGTCACTGCGGCCGTCGACCGGCGAGGAGTTCGCCTGCTCGGGCGACATGAACTCCGGGGTGCCGACGATGAGGCCGACCGCGGTGTTCGACGACGAACGCTCGGTGTCGAGCAGCTTGGCGAGGCCGAAGTCGAGCACCTTGACGAAGTTCTCGGCGCGGCCGCGCTTGATGAGGAAGATGTTCTCGGGCTTGAGATCGCGGTGAACGATGCCTGCGTCGTGAGCAGCCTGCAGCGCGTCACACACCTGAATGAGAATCGGGACGGAGGTGGCGATCGGAACGGGCGCGGTGAGGATGTAGTTGAGCGGCTTCCCCTCCAGGTACTCCATCACCAGGTAATACCGGTGCGGAGGGACCACGTTCATGTCGAAGATGTTGACGATGTTCTCATGGCCAATGAGGTTCACCGCGCGTGCCTCTGCGTAGAACCGCGCGACCAGGCCCTCGTCGGAGGCCAGCTTGTCTTGCAGCACCTTGATGGCGACCCGGCTGCCGATGACGGAGTGCTCGCCGAGGTAGACCGTCCCCATTCCGCCCCTGCCGATCACTTTGGTGATCTTGAAGGGACCCAAGGTCGAACCCACCACGCCGTCTGCCGTCTGCGGAATCATCTTGCGAGGGCGACTGTAGACGAGTGGCCACGGGCGAGGCGGATGAAAAATAGGTGCGCTTTTGTAATGGCCGTTGGCGCTTTCTCCTGAAGCCGACGAACGGCCCCCGGCCGACAAATCCCACATGAGCCCCATTCGACGGTTGAGCGTTGGTTCCACTGGAGCGCAGGTTCGGAAGCTGGAGCAGGAACTCAAGGAGCGGAAGCTTCTGAAGGGTCCTGTCGACAACACGTTCGACAAGAGGACGAAGGCGGCCGTGCAGAAGTTCGAGCACAGCCGGGGCTGGAAGGAAGACGGCGTGGTCGGCGGTCGGCTCTCGAGGGCGCTCGGCCTCGGTCTGACTGGACCCACCGGGGGCAGCAAGCCGGGCAAGGGTGTCTTCGACGTGGTCAGCATGAACGTGAAGAGCAACCCCCTCATGTCTCAGGACAAGGTGCTCCACGACGTGCGCAAGGCCGCGAAGACCGGCGAGATCATCGGCTGGCAGGAGATCTCTCCTGAGCGGTACCGCCAGGCGATTCGCAACCTGCCGGGCTTCAAGCACTTCATGCCCAAGGGCCTGCATACGCCGATCTCGTGGAAGAGCGACCAGTTCAAGCTGCTCGACTCAGGCGTGGAGCGCATGCACGGCGGCCAGGCCGGCGTCTCGCCTCACCGCACCGTCGCGTGGGTGAAGCTCCAGAACAAAGAGACCGGCAAGACGATGATCCACATGAACACCCACCTGGTGAGCGGGGCCTGGAACACCAAGATCCAGCGCAGCGACCCCTGGCGCAAGGCGATGTGGAACCAGCACATGACCAAGATGGGCAAGCTGGTCGAGCGCTTCGAGAAGAAGGGCCACCCGGTCACCATCACCGGCGACTTCAACCGCAACCACTTCAAGGTCTTCGGCAACAAGGTCGACTACGACAGCGGCCTTCGCACCGGAACGCACGGCAGCTCGACGCTCGACTACGTGATGAGCACGAAGCACCCGGGCCTGAAGAAGGTCTCGACCAAGGTCGACGCCGGCTACGCGTCGGATCACAACGCCGTCACGGTTCGTTACGACCTCGACTGATCGTTCAGCGCCGAACCAGCCCCTCGCGGAAGCCCTTCACGTCTCTGGTGTTGAGCACGTCGCTCTTCCTGACCCAACCCCGGCGGGCAGAGGCGATGGCGTAGGGCAGGTGTGACTTGAGCTCGCCCACCGAGTGGGCGTCGGTGCTCACCACCAGCTTGAGCCCCCGCTCGAGGGCCTTGCGCACGTTCTCCGCGGCGAGGTCCATGCGATCGGGGCAGCCGTTGATCTCGATGGTGATGCCCTTCTTCGCCGCCTTGTCGAGGATCTCCTCCATTCGCATGGGGGCTGGATCTCGTTTGAGCAGCAAGCGGCCCGTCGGGTGTCCCCACACGTGCAGGTAGGGGTTGTCGAAGGCGTTGAGCACGCGCTTCGTCATCGCGGCTTCGTCTTGCGAGTAGCGCTGGTGAATGGAGCCGATCACCACGTCGAGCTGCTCCAGCACGGAGTCGGGGTAGTCGAGCGAGCCGTCTTCCAGGATGTCGCTCTCGATGCCCTTGAGCAGCTTCACCTCGGGAAACTTTTCCTGCACCTGCTCGATCTCGCCCCACTGGGCCTTGAGCCGCTCGAGCGAGAGGCCGCCGGCGTAGTTCGAGGTCTGCGAGTGTTCGGTGACGGTGACGTACTTGTAGCCGAGCTCTTTCGCGGCCCGCACCATCGCCTCGAGGGTGTCTTTGCCGTCGCTCCACACGGTGTGCATGTGCACGTTGCCGCAGATGTCGTCGGCGGTGATCAGGTCTTCCGGGAGCGTGTGCGCGATCGACGCTTCGATCTCGCCCCAATCTTCGCGGAGCTCGGGCGGTACGTACTGCATGCCCAGCAGCGCGTAGAGCTCGGCCTCGTCCTTGATGGGGAGCTTCTCCTGCGCGCCTTCGTGTTTTGCGGTGCCCTTCTTCTGCACGGCCGGGTCTGCACCCATGCGGAAGACGCCCCACTCGGAGATGGTCAGCCCCTTGTCGTTGGCGATGCCGCGCAGGCGAATGTGGTGCGCCTTCGAGCCCGTGAAGTGGTGCAGCGCCGAGGCGAAGTCTTCGTCGGGCAAGACGCGCAAGTCGACCTGGAGATCGGTGATCATCAGGCGCACGGAGGCCTTCGATTCGCCCGAGCTCATGTGTTCGGCGACCTGGGGAAACTTGCCGAAGTGTTCGAAGACGGGCGCGGGATCCGCGGCGCTGGCGATGATGTCGACGTCTGCCACCGTCTCGCGGCGTCGGCGCACGGAGCCACCGAGACTCGCGCGGATGACTCCGGGAGCGCTCTTCACCCAGGCGAGCAGGGCGTTGGCCTGCGCCTCGACGCCGCCCAGTGACTTGCGGCCGCCAGCGCCCATCGAGCGGCGGGCCAGCGCGATACCGGCGAGCAGCTTGTCTTCGGTCTTCTGGCCGAAGCCTTTCAAGTCGCGAACGCGGTGATCGTTACAGGCCTTCTCGAGATCGTCGATCGAGCCGACGCCGAGGAGCTCGAAGAGCGCCTTGGCCTTCTTGGGGCCGAGGTCCTGCACCTGCATCAACTCCATGATGCGCGGCGGCCACAGCGCCTTGAGCTCCTCCAGCGCGCTCATCTTTCCGGTGAGCACCAGATCGCTGATCTTCGCGCCGATGCTCTCTCCGATGTTGGGCAGGGAGGTGAGGCGCTTCTGTTCGACCAGGGCCTGGAGGTCTTCGGTCAGGCCGGCGATGCGCTCGGCGGCGAGATCGTACGCGCGCGTCTTGAACGAGTTCTCGCCCTTGAGCTGCAGGTACGCGCTCATGTCTTTCAGCGCCTTCACCACCACGCTCTTGTCCACAGGCGTCATGGGGGTCTCATAACGATGAATTTGGGTTAGGTGGAGTGCCGTGACACGAATCAAGCTGGGCCCGGCCGACCTGAAGGAAGGTGAGCTGCGGGGTTATGCCGTCGGAAAGCGGAACGTGCTGGTGGCGTGTGTGGCCGGCAAGTTCAAGGCGCTCGATGACTGGTGCAACCACGCGGGCTGCCTCCTGTCGGGCGGGCACCTCGAGAAGAACCTGGTGATTTGCCCCTGCCACGAGGTCGGCTTCGATCTCGACACCGGCAAGAACGTCACTTCGCCTGGCATCGCAGACGATCAGCCCGCATATCCCACGCAGGTCGAAGACGGGCAGCTCGTCGTCGTCGATTTCCCCACGGAGTAGCCCATGGCTCACGAAGGTCACGACCACCATCACGCCGATCACGATCACCACCATCACCACGGCCATGCCCAGAGCGCGGTCGGGTGCTGGGTGATCACCTGCTCCGACAGCCGCACTGCCGCGACCGATGAAGGCGGGCCGGTGGCGAAGAAGCTGCTCATCGCCGCGGGGCACACCCTGCTCGGCTCTGAGCTGGTGAAAGACGAGCCGGCCGCGATCGTTCACGCGCTGGAGCACGCCCTCGAACATGGCGCGCGCTGTGTGATCTTCACCGGCGGTACGGGTGTGGGCCGCCGTGACGTGACGGTGGAGACGCTCGAGGCGAAGTTCGACAAGCAGCTCGATGGCTTCGGTGAGCTGTTCCGGTCGCTCTCGTTTCAGGAGATCGGGACCAAGGCGTGGCTCTCGCGCGCGACGGCCGGGGTGATTCACGGCGCCCTGGTGTTCGTGGTGCCGGGCAGCCCGAAGGCGGTCGAGTTGGCGGTGACGAAGCTGATCGTTCCTGAGCTCGAACACGCCGTCAGAGAGATGCTGCGCTGAAAGAACAACGCATCACGCGGTTGCGCTCGTTGCTCGACGCCTTCGTGGAGTCGAGGCCGTGGCCCGCGAGGATAAAGGCGGATCCGGTAGAGTTCCCGCACCGCTACACCGATCCGCGCGACATCGAGACGGTGGCGCTGTTGTCGGCCTCTCTCGCATACGGGCGGGCTGATCTCTTCAAGCCGAAGATCGCGTCGATCCTCGACGGCCTGGGCCCGAAGCCCGCGCGTGCGTTGGCTGCGCTCGACGTGGCGGGTGCCAAGACGCTGCTCGACGGTTTCGTGTACCGCTTCAACCTTCCGTCGGATGTGGCGGTGCTGCTGCTGGGCATGGGCCGAACGCTCGACCAGCACGGCTCGCTCGAGGGTGCATTCATCGCAGGCCGTGATGGGTCGTGGCAGACCACGCTCGCTCGTTTCGCCAAGGGGCTTCGGGCGGCGGCTCCCGAGGCGCAGATCGTCAAGAAGCTGGGACCCATTCGCGGGCTGCACCACCTGCTGCCCTTCGCTGAGGCGGGCGCAGCGAAACGGCTGAACCTCTACCTGCGCTGGATGGTGCGCGGACCCGACCCGATCGACTTCGGCGTGTGGAAGCAGATCTCGCCGGCTGAGCTGGTGATCCCGCTCGATACGCACGTGATGCGGATCTCGCAGTGGCTGGGCCTCACCAAACGCAGCACCATCGGCTGGAAGACCGCGGAAGAGGTGACCGCTTCACTGCGGCTGCTCGACCCAGCCGACCCCGTTCGCTACGACTTCGCGCTCTGTCACTACGGCATGAGCGGCGCGTGTCCCGCGAGACCAATCAAGACGAACTGCCAGCAGTGCGCCCTGAAGTCCGAGTGCAGCATCGGCTCGAAGCGCTGAGCGGTGGCCGCAATCACGGCGCGCGGAGGCGGAAGATCTCGCGGAGCCGATCGAGCGCCTTGCCAGGCACGGGGGCTTTCCCGGCGTTGTTGGCCATGAAGGCCGCCGCGAGCCCTGCCTTGCGCTCTTCGATCATCGAGGCGAGCTGGGCCAGACGTTCGGGGTGCGCTTCGAGGTGACGGGCGAAGACCTCGCGGCCCAGCTCCAGCAGCGTGCAGTCTTCCATCGCGACCACCGTGGCGGTGCGCGGTTCACCGGTCAGCAACGACATCTCTCCGAAGGCGGCGCCGCGCTCGAACACGGCGATCTCTTTGGGCGGCGTTCCCACGCGCACCGAGAGCTTGCCGGACACCACCACGTAGAACGAACTGCCCGAGCGGCCTTCGGTGATGATCTCTTCACCCACGCCGAACTTCCGCTCGAGCGCCGAGCGCGAAAGGCCCACGGCTTCTTCCACCGGGAAGGGCTGGAAGAGCGGGTGATTGCTCAGCAGTTCGAGATCAGGGTCGGCCTTGTTCTTCGCTTCGGTGCGAAAGTGCACCACCTGCTGCGGGAAGGGGATCTCGATGCCGGTGCGGCCGAAGCGATACCAGAGCCGGCCCATCACCTCGTCGGTCACGTGCGGCACGGCGGCGTAGTCCGAGAGGAAGATGCGCGCCTTGTAGGTGATCGACGACTCGCCGAAGTTCGAGACCCCGACCCAGGGCGCTGGATCGTTGAGCACCAACGGAGACTCACGCAGCGCCTCCATCACTTCCGCCTTCACGAAGTTGGGCGGCGCTGAGTAGCTGGCGCCGAACTCCAGATCGATGGCCATCGGTAAGCCGCCACGCGTGTAGTTGGTGACCTTCTCCTTCGCGATGAGCGAGTTGGGGAGGGTGATGGCCTCGTGGAGCAGGGTCTCGATGCGCGTGGAGCGCCATGCGATCTGCACCACTCGGCCTTCCTGTTCGCCGACGCGAATGAAGTCGCCCACCTCGAAAGGCGACTCGAGCTGCAACGACAAGCCGGAGAACAGATTTCCCAGCGTGTCTTGCAGCGCGAAGCCCAGCACCAGCGAAAGCACCGCGGAGGTGCCCAGCATCGTGGTGACGTCGAGCTTGAGCTGCGTCTTGAGGATGGGGATCGCGATGACCACGTAGATGACGAAATCGAGCACGTCACGGTGGATCTTCGCCGTCACCCTCGAGCTGAAGCGGCTTCGCAGCCACAAGGCGAACGACACGCAGAACCGGGCCACCCCGAAGGCGAGCGCCAGCATCCACGCGGTGTGCGGATACTCGTGCCACTCGTCGGGGAGGGTCTCCTCCAACCAGAAGGTGTTCAGCCGGAGCACGATGAAGAGCCCCAGCCAACGCACCGCGCCGATCGTGTCGGCCTTGAACCGCTCGTCCTGGGTGAGTCGCGTGGTGAGGAAGGCGCCGATGAAGGCGATGACGCCCAGCACCAACGCGAGGTTTCCCTGCAGGAACGTCATCGGCCCCCGACCTTACCGGAACCCCGAGCGCGGTCACGGTTGTGGTACGCGGCGCCCATGGCTGACTACTTCATGCCCGGGCTCGCGGCCGCCGTCGGCATCGGCATCTCGTTCTGGTTGCAGAGCCGCCGGAACAAGAAGGTGGCGACCCAGCTCGAGCCCGCGCTGCGTGCGCATGGGCCCCAGACGCTGCACGGTCTGGCCGAACGGGTGGGGATGAACACCTTCATGGGCCGGGGCCGGGTGGTGCTGGCGCTCAACGACTTGATCCAGTCAGGCCAGGTGCTGGTGAACGAAGCGCCCCCGGGAACGCCGCAGCTCGAGAAGGTCAAACACATCACGTACCGCTGGGCGGGAGGCGATCGTGCCGCTCTCTGAGGTTCAGTCGCAGGCTCACGCGGTCGACGCGCTCTCCTCGGCGCTCGGCAAGAAGCAGGTGCACCACGCCTGGCTGTTTCACGGCCCCGATGGTGTCGGCAAAGAACTCGCCGCGATGGGCTTCGCGCAGGCGCTGGTGTGTCTCGACGAGCCGTACGTGGGCTGCGGCACCTGCGCTGCCTGCACCCGGGTGGTGCGCCGCAATCACCCCGACGTCACCTGGGTGATGCCGGAAGCCGAGCAGGTCGAACGCGGCCTGGCCGGGCGCAGCGACTTCACCAACACGCCTTCGCGCGACATCCGCATCGATCAGGTGCGTGCGCTGCAGGAGCGCCTCGCCTTCCGAGCCCTGGAAGCGCCGCACAAGGTGGCGCTCTTCGTCACCGCGCACGCGATGAATCAGCCGGCGCAGAACGCGCTGCTCAAGACGCTGGAAGAGCCGCCGCGCGACACGGTGTTGATCCTCATCTCGTCGGCACCCGACAAGCTGCTGCCCACCATTCGCAGCCGCTGCGCCAAGGCGGCGTTTGGCCCGTTGCCTCTGGAGTTCATCGCCAACAAGGTGAAGACGTCTTCGAAGAAGGGCGTGGAAGACGGGCTCGCGCGGCAGATCGCGGCGATGGCCGCGGGGAGCATGGCCCGCGCGCTGGCGCTCGACCCGAAGGCGCTGGAGCAGCGGCGCGAGACCATCGAAGCCTTCGAGAAGCTGACCCCGAACGATGCGAGTGGGTGGATCGCGTTGGCCGAGGTGATGGGGGAAGATCGCGGCACGGCAGAGGCGGGCATCGACGTGCTGCAGATCTGGTTCCGCGACGTGGCGCTGGCCCAGGTCGGCGCTGAGAATCTGGTGAACGCTGACCTCGCCCCGTTGGCGATGGCTGCGACCTCGCGCGTCTCGCCGGCCGGACTGCAGCGTCGCGCGGGTCTGCTGGAAGAGGCGAAGAACGCGATCACCCAGCGCAACGGCTCGACCAGGCTGCAGCTCGAGCGCATGTTCATCGAGATGTTCACCGCGTGAGAGTGGGGTTGAGCGGCGTCGCGCCGTGGAAGATCGGCCTGCTCGCTTCGCTGTACTTCGCGCAGGGCCTGCCGTTCGGCTTTCAGTCGAACGCGCTGCCGCTGTACCTGACGGAGCTCGGCCTCACGATGACCGAGGTGTCGCTGGCCCGCGCGCTGGCGATCCCGTGGGCGCTCAAGATGTTGTGGGCTCCGCTGGTCGATCGCTACGCGTCGGCGCGTTTCGGGCGCAGAAAATCGTGGATCATCCCCATGCAGCTGCTGCTCGCAGGCACGTGCGTGGTGGCGTCGTTGTTCCCGCTGTCGCGCGAGACGCTCACTCCGTTTCTGGTGTGCGTGTTGATGATGAACCTGTTCGCCGCCACGCAAGACATCGCGGTCGATGGGCTCGCGGTGGATTTGCTCGAGCCCCGTGAGCTCGGCGGTGGCAACGCAGCGCAGGTGGTCGGGTACAAGATCGGCATTCTCACCGGGGGCGGCTTGCTGGTCGGGCTCTTCGCGAAGGGGAGCTGGAGCACCCTGTTTCTCACCATGGCCGGGTTGTGCCTGGCGGTGATGACGCTGGTGCTCTTCACGAAGGAGCCCGCTCCGCGTGTCTCGGAAGCGAGCGCCGCGGTGAGCTGGGGTGAGCTCGGGGGGCGCATCAAGCAGCTGCTCGCGCGGCCTGGGGTGCGGTGGCTTCTGCTCGCCGTTGCGACTTACAAAATGGGCGAGACGCTGGCCGACGCGATGTTTGGCGCGTGGATGGTGCGGGTGCACCATCTGCCCAAAGAAGAGGTCGCGTTGTGGCTGGGCTCGTGGGGAATGATCGCCTCGCTGGCGGGCTCTGTGCTCGGTGGAGTGATCGCCACGCGGTGGCGATTGACCCGCGCGGTGATGCTCACCGGCACGTTGCGGCTGCTGCCGCTGATCGCGCAGTGGGCGATGGTGGCCGGCTTCGCGTTGCCCACCCAGTTCACCATCGTGCCGCTCACCTGCGCCGAGCACTTCTTTGGCGGGCTGCTCACCACGTCGATGTTCGCGTTGATGATGTCTTCGGTGGATCGCCGCATCGGCGCCACGCACTTCACGCTGCTCGCGTCGGTCGAAGTGATCGGGAAGGCAGCGCCGGGTTTGCTCAGCGGCTTCTTCGTCGACAAGGTCGGGTTCCAACCGGTCTTCGCTGCGTCGGTGGTGCTCTCGTTGTTGTTCCTGCTGGTGGTGCCGAAGGTGCCCGAGCACTTCGAGCCGGCGGCCCCTACCGCGTAAAATGTTTCTGGGTTAGGGACGCCGCGCCATGAGCGCACCCGCCACCCCAAACGCACCTGCTGTTCCTTTCGGAGAACCCACGCCGCTTGGTCTCCTCGGCCTCTCCATCGGCTGCGCGGCGCTGGTGCCCATCGCGTTCGGCTGGTTGCCGGCGGATCCGGCGAAGCTGCCGATGTTCTTCAAGACGGCGGCGCTGTTCTGCCTGCTGTTCGGAGCAGGCGGCCAGTTCCTCGCGGGGCTGATGTCGCTGGCGAACAAGAACACCCTGGGCGGCACGCTGCTCACCACGTTCTCGTTCAACTGGGTGATCAACTGGTGGGTGCTCGATGAGGCGTCGCAGGGCCGCGCCGTCGACAGCTCGATCGTGCTCTCCGTCGACGTGGCGTTCATCATCATCTTCCTGGTGCTCACGTACGCGTTCGGCTTCTTCTCGAAGCTGTTGTTCTTCTTCCTGGTCGACATCGACCTGCTCTACGTCTTGCGCATCGCGCGGCACTTCACGACCGCGGGCAGCGACTCGTGGAAGTTGCTGGGCACGGGCGTGGGGATCACCACGATCATGCTGATCGCGATCGCGCTGTACATCTCGTTCGTGTTGCTCGTGAACCCGGCCGCGGGGCGCGCAGTCTTCCCGGTTTCAGCGGGGCCGATGTTCAAGGCGACGCCTGCCTGATGTGCCGTGATTTGGAGACACAGTGCGGACGGCTCTTCTTCTTCTCCTGACGATCTCCGGCTGCCGCTGCAGTGACGCGAGCTTCAGCCCCGACGAAGCCGCTCGCATCTGCATGACCCTGCAGGCCTGCGCGCCCGCAGAGTTCTCGTTGACCTACGGGAGCACGCTCGCCGCCTGCACCACCCACCCCTCACCAATCCTCCCCTGGCCGGGCACCCTCGAGAACAAGCCCGTCTTCACCACCGGCCTCGAAGAACCCTTCCGCGAGCTCTACCGCTGCATGCTCGAGGCGAAGGGTGACTGCAGCAAAGCCACCGCCTGCTGGGTCCTCGACGGAGACGCTGGCACCTGCAACTTCAGCAGGGGCATCACCAACGGCAGCTGCAGCGGCAACACGCTCTCCGGCTGCACCCTCGATCGCCAACGCTTCCAGGTGAGCTGCGATGACTACCAGGCCACCTGCACCGACTTGAACTTCTTCGGCAGCTTCAACATCTGCGCAGCCCAGAAGTGCCCGGCCGTGCCCACCTGCCGGGGCAATCAGGCCGAAGTCTGCAGCGGCAGCGCCGTGGTGTTGTGGGACTGCTCACGCACGGGCCTGACCTGCCAGGTGAGCGAGGACGGTGGGGTGGGCTGCGGGGTTGGCGAGAAGACCTGCAATCCCAGCGCGGGCCGTCGCTGCGACGGCAACGTGGTGGTGGCCTGCGAAGGGCTCGGCTTCGAAGCGCGCACCGACTGCTCGAAGAGCCCCACCTTGCGCCGCTGTGTCGAGGGCGAGTGTGTGGCCACCGGCACCGAGTGCACTCCGGTCAGCGCGCCCACCTGCGAAGGCTCCGCCGTCACGTTCTGTCAGGACGGGTACCTCACGAAGATTGATTGCCCCGGCGCTGGCTTCGGTGACTGCGACGCGGGGGCGTGTCTGCCGAAGCGCTGAGCCCGGTGGGCCTCTCACCAGCTCCCGCCTTCCTGCTCCCCCTGAGACGGTGACCTGCGAACGCGCTTGTGAGCGTGAACGGTCAAGGCTAACTCCCGCCGCATGCTCGTCAGCGTGAAGCAGGCACTCGCGGGTCAGCCCGCGGTCGGAACGAAGGTCGAAGTGCGCGGTTGGGTGCGAACCCGGCGCGATTCCAAGGCAGGTATCTCGTTCGTGGCGGTGTCCGATGGTGGATGCCACGACGCGATCCAGTTGGTGGTGCCCAATACGTTGCCCAACTACGCCTCCGAGGTGCTCCACCTCACTGCGGGCGCGTCGATCTCGTCGATCGGCACGTTGGTGGCCAGCCAGGGCAAGGGCCAGGCGTTCGAGATCCAGGCCGACAGCGTGACCGTGTTCGGGCTGGTCGATGATCCCGAGACGTACCCCATTCAGCCCAAGCAGCACTCGCTCGAGTTCCTCCGCGAGCAGGGCCACCTGCGCCCCCGCACCAACACCTTCGGCGCCGTGGCGCGCGTGCGTCACCACGCGGCCCAGGCGATTCACCGGTTCTTCCACGAAGAGGGGTTCTTCTGGGTGAACACGCCGATCATCACGGCCGCCGACGCGGAAGGCGCAGGCCAGATGTTCCGCGTCTCCACGCTCGACATGACGAACCTGCCGAAGACTGAAGCCGGCAAGATCGACTACTCGAAAGACTTCTTCGGCAAGGAGACCTTCCTCACCGTCTCCGGCCAGCTGAACGTCGAGGCGTACTGCCTGGCGCTCTCGAAGGTCTACACGTTCGGCCCTACCTTTCGCGCCGAGAACTCGAACACCACCCGGCACCTCGCCGAGTTCTGGATGATCGAGCCTGAGATCGCGTTCGCGAACCTGAACGACGACGCGGATCTCGCGGAGCGTTTCCTCAAGTACGTCTTCAAGGCGATCTTGAACGAGCGCATGGACGACATGGCGTTCTTCGAGAAGGCGCAGAAGGGCGTGATCGAGCGCCTCGACAAGTTCATCGGCTCGAGTTTCGAGCGCATCGAGTACACGGCCGCGATCGAGATCCTCAAGAACGCGAAGAAGAAGTTCGAGTACGCGCCCGAGTGGGGCAAAGACCTGCAGACCGAACACGAGCGCTACCTCACCGAGGAGCACGTGGGCCGGCCGGTGGTGGTGATGAACTACCCCGAGCAGATCAAGGCCTTCTACATGCGCATGAACGAAGACGGGCGCACCGTCGCCGCGATGGACGTGCTCGCCCCCGGCATCGGCGAGATCATCGGTGGCAGTCAGCGTGAAGAGCGCCTCGACCTGCTCGATGCGCGCATGCGGAAGATGAACCTCGAGCCGAGCCACTACAATTGGTACCGCGACCTGCGCCGCTACGGCTCGGTGCCGCACGCCGGTTTCGGGCTCGGGTTCGAGCGGTTGATCGTCTACCTGTGCGGTCTGGCCAACATCCGCGACGCGATTCCGTACCCGCGCGTGCCGGGCTGGGCGCAGTTCTGAAGGATCTGTCCCAACATCTGTCTCGATACCTGTCTCCCTCTCCCCGAGGGGGAGAGGGTTGGGGAGAGGGCTGACCACGATGAGCGACGATCTCGAAGAAGTGCTGACAGAGCTCGACGCTGGCGGCGAATCGCCGGTCTACCTCCTCGCAGGCGAAGAGTTCCTGATCCGCAAAGCCGCCGAGAAGCTGCTCTCCAAACTCGTGCCCGGTGGCTCAGCCGATCTCAACCTCGTCACGATGGACGCGGCGTCCCCCCGCGAAGTGGCCGCCGAGCTCGCCACGATTCCCATGTTCGGAGGCCGGAAGGTCGTCTTCCTCCGCGACCCTGAGTTCCTCGCGCCCAAGAAGGGCCGACCCGATGCGCTCAACCGCGCCCGCGACGCGTGGAAAGCGAACCGTCGCAAAGAAGCCGCACGCCGGGTTCTGGGCATCGCCGCGAGAGCGGGGTGGGGCGCCGCCGATCTCGACCCCACCGCCAACGGCACCCCGCGCCCCGACGACTGGGAGCGTGAGCTGGGCATCGTGCTGGCCGACCTCGACGTCGCCTTCTTGAAAGAGGTCGCCCAGTTCTGCGCGCAGGAAAACCTGAGTGGCTCTGTCAGCGACGACGCCGCGCTCAACGAGTGGCTCTCGGGCAAGCCGGCCAGGGGCCAGGTGCTGGTGATCGCCTCGAGCGACATCGAAGCGAAGAGCCCCTTCGTGAAGCTGGTGAAGGACAAGGGCTGGGCCCTCGAGTTCAAGGCCGCGGGCCGGCTCAAGGATCTCGACCTCAACCAGTTCGCCACTGAAACCCTCGCGCCCTACAAGAAGAAGATGGGGGCCGGTGCGCTCGACCTGGTGAAGGAGCGCGTGGGCGGCAACTTCCGCCTGCTCCAGTCTGAGCTCGCCAAGCTGGCGCTGTACTCAGAGGGCGACACCATCACCAAGAAGGACGTCGACCTGCTGGTCGGTCACGCCCGCGAAGACGAATACTTCGAGCTGAGCGACGCGATTCAGAAGCGCAACTTCGACGCCGCCAGCAAGTACGTCGCTGACGTGGTGGGGCAGGGCAATCACCCGCTCATGCTGCTGGGGTCGGTGGCGAGCATCGTGCGCACCATGCTCAGCAACTACGAGCGCATGGGCCGGCTCTCCGACGGCAAGCCGCCGCGCAACTACAACGACTTTCAGGCGCGCCTCTGGCCGAAGATCGAAGCCGAGGCCAAGGCCAACAAAACGAAAGTGCCGCACCCGTACGCGGCCTTCATGGGCATGCAGGCGTCGATGGGCTACGGCCGTCAGGAGCTCCTCCGCGGGCTCGTCGCCTGCGCAGAAGCCGATCTCGCGCTGAAGCTCGGTGGTGGTGAGCTGGTGCTGGAGCGGCTCCTCTGGACGCTGTGCGGTAAGGCGACCGCGTGGGAAAGCCAGATGCATCTCATTCGCCGAGAGCAGGAACGGTAATCATGAAGACCCTCGTCACGTGTGCGCTGCCTTACGCCAACGGCCCGATCCACCTGGGCCACATGGTGGAGCACATCCAGACGGACATCTTCGTGCGCTTCCTCCGCTCGCAGGGTGAGCAGGTGGTGTTTCTCTGCGCCGACGACACGCATGGGACAGCGATCGAGATCAGCGCTGAAAAGCAGGGCATCACGCCGGAGAAGTTCATCGAGCAGGTCTCGAATGATCACCAGGCGGTGTTCCGTGATTTTCAGGTGAGCTTCGATCTCTACTCGTCGACGAACTCGCCCGAGAACCAGCACTACGCCGAGCTCATCTACAACCGCGCGAAGGAAGCCGGCTTCATCGGCAAGAAGGCGATCGAGCAGGCCTTCGACGAGACGGCCAACCGCTTCCTCGCGGATCGGTTCATCAAGGGTGAGTGTCCGAACTGCGGCACGAAAGATCAGTACGGCGACGCGTGTGAGAAGTGCAGCGCGACGTACGGCCCGAAAGAGCTGAAGAATCCGTACTCGGTCCTCAGCGGCAAAACGCCGGTGTGGAAGACGAGCGAACACGTCTTCTTCCAGCTGCCCAAGCACGAGGCGTTCTTGAAGGAGCAGCTGGCGAAGCCGGGCTTCATGAACCCCGGGCTGGCGACTCAGCTCCAGCAATTCTTCAAGAAGGGCCTCGCCGACTGGGACATCTCGCGCGACGGCCCGTACTTCGGCTTTCCGATTCCGGGTGAGACGAACAAGTTCTTCTATGTCTGGCTCGACGCGCCGATTGGCTACATCTCGGCGGCCGAGGTGTGGGCGAAGCAGACCGGCAAGGCGAAGAGCGCGCTCGACTTCTGGGCGAAGGACGCCGACGCGCGGATCATTCACGTCATCGGGAAGGACATCGTCTACTTCCACTGCCTCTTCTGGCCGTCGGTGCTGGAGGTCGCAGGACTCAAGGTGCCGGAGAAGGTGCACATCCACGGGCACCTCACGGTCAACGGCGAGAAGATGTCGAAGTCGCGCGGCACCTTCATCAACGCACGCCCGTACCTCGACGTGCTCGATCCGAACTACCTGCGGTTCTACTACGCGTCGCTGCTCGGCCCTGGCCCTGAGGATCTCGACTTCAGCCTGCTGGAGTTCCGGCAGCGCGTGAACGCGGAGCTGGTGAACAACCTGGGCAACCTCGCCAACCGCACGCTTTCGCGCGGCGGCGATCATCTCCCCAAGCTCGGCAAGACGCTCTCACCGGCCAACGAGGCCCTCGGTGGTCAGCTCGTGCGAGACGCGCTCGCGAAAGTGAAGGACATCGCAGCCGCCTACGGCGCGTTCGATCACCGTCAGGCGATCAAGTTGATCCTGGAGATTGGCTACTCGGCCAATCAGTTCCTGGCGAAGGCCGAACCCTGGAAGTCCGCCAAGACGGATCTCGAAGCGGCCCGAGGGGTGCTCAGTGAAGCGGCGGAGATCGTCTATCTCCTGACGGCGCTGCTCGACCCCGTCGTCCCCGCGCTCGCTCAGAAGCTGGCCGAGCAGCTCAACCGGCCGAAGCTGACGTTCAAGGCGCTGCAGACGGCGACCTACCCGCTGCTCGATCGAAACGTTCCCATCGGTGAGGCGCTGCCTCTCATCACGCGCATCGAAGAGGCTGTGGTCGCGAAGCTGGTGATCGCGCCGAAGGAGGAGCCGAAGAAGAAGGAAGCTGCTCCGGCTGCTGCGCCTGCCGGCCCGGCGGCGGAGATCGAGTTCGGCGACTTCGTGAAGGTCTCACTGCGCGCAGGCAGGGTGCTCGCGGCGGTGAAGGTGCCCAAGGCAGACAAGCTGCTGCAGCTGAGCATCGACCTGGGCGAGGGCGCTCCGCGCACCATCGTCTCGGGCATTGCCGAGGCGTACCAGGCAGAGCAGTTGGTCGGCCGCAACGTGGTGGTCGTGGCGAACTTGAAGCCGCGTGCGCTCAAGGGCATCGAGTCGCGCGGCATGGTGCTGACCTCGGGACCGGGTGGAAAAGATCTCGTGCTGCTCGACCCGGGTGATGTGGCGCCCGGCACCGAGGTCAAGTGAGGGGACTGACCGCCCTCTCCCCGACCCTCTCCCCCTCGGGGAGAGGGAGTTCGTCGTGTGGACTTCATGAGTGACCTCCGTGCCAATCGTGATCTCGCGTTGATGACCCTCGAGCGTGAAGTACGCGCCGACATCCGTGCTGAAGCCGCTGATGCCTTGTGTGAGCTTGCTTTCGACGCGCCGAAAGAACTTCGCGGCGAGTTCGAGCCCGCAGTGGTGCGTCTGCTGGCCGACAAGCAGGACGAAGTGCGCTGCGCCGGGCTCGCCCTCGCATCGGAGGTCCTCACGCCCGACGAAGCCAAAGAAATCCTCGTTCGCCACCTGACCGACAGGGTCGCCCGCGTGCGCGTGGAAGCCGCCGGTCGCCTCGCCGATCTCGCGCTGCCTGACACCCGGGGCGCCCTGGCCGCGGCGCTTCAGGATCCCGAGCTGACCGTTCGTTTTGAAGCCGCTCGCGGCATGGTCGCGCTCGAACACACCGCGGGTCTCGAAGTCCTGCTCGATGCGCTCGAAGACACCGACCTCCGTTTTCGCGCGGCCTCTGCGCTCGCGCAGCTGGGCAACAAGGAAGCCATTCCCGCCCTCAAGCGCGCCTTCTCCAGCTGGTTCGTGCCCGCCTTCGACAAGACGCAGCTCGCCGGTGCCCTCGCTGTACTCGGTGAAGCCGAAGGCATCGCGCACCTCTTCAAGCGAGCCGGCCGGAAGTGGACGATGGACCGCCCGATGGCCGTCGAGTTGCTCGGTGCCGTGAAGGCGCCTGGCGCCTTGCCCCGCCTTCTGGAGATTCTGAAAGACGCAGCCGACCCCGCCCGGGGCACGGCGGCGCGATCACTCGGCCGGCTCGGTGACCCCGCCGCAGAAGCGCCGCTCGGTGAGTTGCTCGCCTCCAGCGCCTCCGACGATCTCAAGCTGGATGGCGCGGAAGGCCTGCTGCTGCTGGGGACTGCCTCGGCCCGCGCGCGGGTTGAGTCGCTGAAGCTGCAGGATCAAGAGGCCGCCGAGGAGCTCGCAGGACTCCTCGTCGACTACGGAGCCAGGCCATGAAGCTGATCGATTCGCACTGCCACCTCGAGACGAAAGACTTCCCCGTCGCGGGCGAAGTGATCGAGCGCGCGAAGCTCGCCGGCGTGGTGCACGCGGTGGTGGTGGGGCTGCTCCAGAAGCCGGGCGACTTTGGTCACGCGCTCGCGGCGGCCCAGGAGCACCCCGACTTCCTCACGCCGACGATCGGCGTGCACCCTCACGACGCGGCCCAGGCGACTCAGGAAGATTGGGACACGCTGGCCAGGCTCGCCGCGCTGCCTGAGGTGAAGGCCGTCGGGGAAACCGGCCTCGACTACTACTACGACCACTCACCGCGCGACGTGCAGGCCGCGATGTTCAGGCGGCAGTGTCAGCTCGCAAAGCAGGTCGGTAAGCCCATCGTGATTCATGTTCGTGATGCGCATCAAGAGTGCGCGTCGATCCTCGAGAGCGAGGGTATTCGCGACGGCATGATTCACTGCTTCACCGGGGACACCGCGGCCGCCCGGAAGTATCTGGACCTCGGGTTCTTCCTCAGCATCTCGGGCGTGGTCACCTACAAGAAGACCGAGCCGCTGCAAGAGGCCGTGAAGTTCGCTCCGTTGGATCGCCTGATGGTCGAGACCGACAGCCCGTATCTGTCGCCCATGCCGTATCGCGGCAAGTGGCCCAATGAGCCGAGCCGGGTGGCAGAGACCGCGAAGAAAGTGGCCGAGCTGCACGGCCGTGATGCGGAAGAGGTGGCTTTGATCTGCGCCCGGAATACCGCTCGGTTGCTGGGTATTCGGGTGGCGCTCTAAGCCCTCACCCTGACCCTTTCCCAGAGGGAGAGGGGACTCTTCGACTAACCGGCGAGCTGGCGCGCCACGATGTCGAAGTCTTTCTCGACGTTCGGGTTGTCGGTCAGCAGCGCTTCGGGATCGAACGAAAAGTCGGCCTGCGGCAACGTGAGCAGGGGCTGAATCGCCGACTCGCCCTTCTTGTCCGCGAACAGCGCGAAGATGATGCAGCCGCGCTCGAACTGGAGGTACCCCTCTTGCGGCCCGTTTCGCACCGTCAGCCGGCCCGACTTCCGCGCTGCGCCGAGCACCTTCGCCAGCTCGAGTGACGCGAGCTCGTCGAAGCTACCGCGCACCACGTGCCCCAGCCCGCCGTGCTCCAGGCGATCGAGGTACGCCGTGCGAATCGTCTGCGCGGCTTCATCAGGCACCAGCGGCAACGGGATGAACCCGGTCACGCCGGCCTGCACCAGACGCTCGCGGCTCGCGGGATCGGTCGGGTCGCCCAGCAACAACACCGGCAACGCCGCGCTCTCCGGCCGCGCTCGAACGAACTGCACCAGCGCCACGATGTCGCCCACGCCGTACCCGAGCCCCACCACCAGGGTGTCGGCCTCGTTGGCCAGCACCGCGTCGATGAGACCGTCGAGCTTGATGACCGACTGCACCACCAGCCCATCCTTGGCCAGCGAGTCCATCAGGTCGGTGCGCACTGCTTCGTCCGGGTCGGCTACGAACACCTGGCGGCCATCCTGCTCCACCCGCTGCTTCAAGATGTCGCCGCTCTGCAACACGTCGAGCGTGTCGACCACCACCGGGTCGAACAGCGTGCCGGCCTGCTCGCGCATCGAGGCGATCGCCTCGGCCTTGGTCATCACGCGGCCGTGCAGGTTGAAGGGATTGCGGGTCAGCTCGAAGAAGGCGTCGACTGCCGCGATGATGCGCGCACCCGCGCTGATGTCTTCGCCCTTCGCGCCGTGCGGTACGCCCGAGCCGTCGTACGCCTCATAGAGCTGCGCCAGCACCGCGTTCACGCCCCCGGGCAGGTGCACCGTCTCGAACAGCTTGATGGGCGCGCGCGCGTAGCGCTTGGCTTCAGCCCGCGCTTCGGGCGAGGCCGCGAGCAGGGGCAGGGTGAAGTGTTTGTCGGGCTTCTTGCCGAGGTCGTGCAGGTACGCCGCGACCGACGTGTGCGAGACCTCGCGCGGCTGCAGCCCGATGCGCCGGGCGATCAGCTGCGACTGGCGGGCGATCTGCGCCGAGTGCCCGCGGAACTCCTTGCGGGGCATCTCGAGCAGGCCGACCAGGATGTTCAGGGTCTCCACGAAGTCGTTCTCGCCGACCTGTCCGCGCACCGCCCCGAGGGCTTCGCGCAGCTGCGTGGGGTTGACCCGGCTCGAGGTCTTGCCCGAGCCGCTGCTGCTGATGCCGGTGCGCTCGATGCGCGACTCGCCGCCTTCGTAAGCCCCGGCCAGCTTGCGCGCGTCTTGCTGCATCGACGCGCCGCTCTGCATCGAGGCGAAGGCGGTGGGATCGCCGTAGTAGTGCTTCTTGATCGCCGCCTGGATCGCGCTGCGAACACCGACGTAGGCGAACACCTCCGTCATGTCGGTGACGATGGCGATCTCCTTCACCAGCGCCTCGTTCTGAGGCTCCGCCATCACGATGGAGAGAATGCGGCGCTCGGCGTCGAAGGCGATCGGCAGGAAATCCTGCTTCTCGGCCATGCGCACCGGCACCTTCTCCAGCACGTCGGCCGAGATCTTCGCCTGCGCCAGCTTTTCCGCCGACACGAAGCGCGTCTTGAACTCGGCCGCGAGAAAGCGGAGCAGGGGGCCTTCCTGAATGAGCCCCAGCTCCACCAGACAATCACCGAGCCGGTGGCTGGTGATCTTCTGGTGGCTGAGGGCCTGCTCCACTGCTTCCGCCGAGACGAGCCCCGCCTCGATGAGCTTCTCGCCGAGTCGCTTCGCCATCAGCCGTTGTTCGTCTCGGGCTTGGTCTCAGCGGGCTTCTCACCCTCGCCAACCAGCGCGTTGAAGGGCTTGAACGCCAGGCCTTCGGGCAACGACGGGTCACGCTTGGGCTCGGGCTTCCCAGCGCTCGCTTCACCTTCGGCGCGCGGCTTGTGCTCGACGCGAGGCCCCCGCGGCTTGCGCTCGCGAGGAGGACGCTCGGTGCGAACAGGCGCGGGCAGACCGGCCTTCGCGTGAATGCGCTCCTCGATGGTCTTCTCCAGCTGGGCCACCAGCACGTCGAGCGCCTGCGCGACCTGCGGGTTCTCCAGCATCTTGGCCAGGCGGCGGCTCAGGTGCACCTTGGGCGCGCCTTCTGCTGAAGCGGTCTCGCGCGTGTGAGCGGCGGCTGCAGGAGCCGTTTTCTCGACGGGAGCGGGCAACGGCGCGGGCGTGAACGCGAACTCGGCCGCGTCGATGGGGCCCGCGTCGAGGCGCTCGAGGCGATCGATCACCACCTGCGACTTGCCGTGGAACTGGCCGATCTTCCCCTTCACCAGCAGGTAGTCGTCAGCGGAAAACGCTCCGTCAGCGGCGTCGACGTTGTCGAAGACGCGCCCGTCGATTTCGCCCGTGCGATCCACGAGGGTAAGGGCGAGGAACGACTTCCCGCCGCGGCTGGTGTGTTTCTCTTTGCGAGCTGCCCGGAAGACCGTGTGAATGCCCTCGCCCAACTTGAGGTCCTTCACGTAGATCTTGCGGATGCGCTCGTCTGAATTCGTTTCTGGGTTTTCAGTCTGGCTCAAGGCCGTGTCACACTACCTCGCGCCACCCCAAGTTTCGACAGGATGTGCATGATGATCAGCCTCGCCCTCGTTCCCCTCCTGCTGCTCTCCGACGCCCCCCGCTGGGAGCTCGCCGCCGAGCCCGAAGGCGTCAAGGTCTATCGCCGCCAGGTCGAAGGCAGCGAAGTGCGCGAGATGCGGGCGATCGGCCTCATCAATGCCACCCCGAAAGAGGTGTTCGACGTCATCCAGGACCTGGAGAACTACCCCAGGCAGATGCCGTACACGGCTGAAGCCAAGGTGCTCACCCGCAGCGAAGACGGCAAAGACGTCCTCTTCTACAGCCGGCTCAACACGCCGATGGTCGCCGAACGCGACTACATCATCGCGCTCAAAGACGAGTCTGACTGGAAGGACGGCAAGGGTTTCTACAAGGTCTCCTGGGTCGCCGCCGCCAAGGAGCAGGACAGCCTGATGCCCGAGAAGAAGGACGTGGTTCGGGTGCGCACCAACACCGGCCACTGGCTGCTGGAGCCCCGCGAAGACGGCAAGAAGACCTTCGCGACCTACTACGTCTACACCGTGCCGGGCGGCTCGATCCCCGTGTTCATCATCAACCAGGCCAACGGCATGGCGGTGCCCAAGGTGTTCGACGCGATCAAGAAGACGGTGATCGACAAACGCAGCGCGAAGAAGTGACTACCTGCGGCGCTTCTGGGCGTCGGCGGTGACTTTGAACAAGACCCCCGCACTCATGAAGGCCACGACCAGGCCGCCTGCTGAGAGTTCGGGTCTGTCCTGGGTGTTGCCGGTGTGAATCGCCCAGATGGCGAACATCGCGCCGAGCACCGCGAGCAGCACCCAGCGGAAGAGAGGGCTCTTCCACGCAGCGGCCGCCCGTTTGCCCTTCATCAGCGCAGGCTGGGACGACACCTTCTTCCACTCCGTCTCACCCTCGCGCAGCAGCTCGTCGTCAGGGTCGAGGAAGCCCACCTGCGCTGCTTCTTCGAGCTGCTTGAACGACTCGTACTCGAGCTCGCCGTCTTTGCTGCGCACGCGGTACTTCACGACAGCTCCGCGCAGATCTGTTCGGCGATGCGCAGGCCGTCGATGCCCGACGACACGATGCCGCCCGCGTAGCCTGCGCCTTCACCACCCGGGTACAGGCCCTTCATCGAGACCGACTGCAGCTGCTCGTTGCGGGTGATGCGCAGCGGCGTCGAGGTGCGCGCTTCGATGCCCAGCAGCAGGCCCTCTTCGGTGATGAAGCCCTTCATGCGGCGATCGAACGCGCGGATGGCCTGCTTGAGCGAGGTGGTGAGCCACTCGGGGAAGAGCCGGTTCAGATCCACGTGGGCGAGGCCGGGGCGGTACGACGTGCCCTCGGGCTTCTTCTTCGTGGTGCCCGCGAGGTAGTCGGGGATCGACTGGGCAGGCGCGAAGAAGTTGCCGCCGCCGAGCGCGTAGGCCTGCCGTTCCCAATGCCGTTGAAACTCGATGCCCGCGAGCGGTCCGGTGAAGCCTGACTTCGCGTAGTCCTCCACCGAGACGGAGACCACGATGCCCGCGTTCGCGTACTTCGAGTTGCGGTGCGAGTTCGACATGCCGTTGGTGCACTGCATGCCGGGTTCGGTGGGCGTGGGCACCACGATGCCGCCGGGGCACATGCAGAACGAGAAGACGCCGCGCACGTCGCCATCGACCGAGAGGTTCTCGGCCAACTTGTAATCAGCGGGCGGCAGCTTCGAGTCGGCGAACTTCTCCCCGTATTGAATCGCGTTGATCAGCGGCTGCGGGTGCTCCGCGCGGAAGCCCAGCGCGAAGGGTTTGGGCTCGATGAAGATGCGCCCGTCAGCCGCGAAGCGTTCGAACAGCTCACGCGCCGAGTTGCCAGGCAGGAGCACCACGCGATCGCTGTGCAGCTCCGAGCCGTCGGACAGCTTCACGCCCGTGGTCTGCCCATCGCGGCTCAAGATGTCCTCGACGCGCGTCTCGAAGAGCACCTCGACGCCCATCTCCTGCAGCTCTTTGCGCATTCGCTCGACAGCGAACGGCAGCAGGTCGGAGCCGATGTGGGGCTTGCCCTGCACCAGGATGCGGTCGGGCGCGCCGTAGTGGGCGAAGGTCTCGATCACCTTGCGCACGGACGGATGGTTGATGCGCGTGGAGAGCTTGCCGTCGGTGTACGCGCCCGCGCCGCCTTCGCCGAAGCTCATGTTGCTCTCGGTCATCAGAGAGCCGTCGCGCATCAGCTTGGCCACGTCTTTGCGGCGCTGAATCACCTCGCGCCCGCGATCGATCAGGATCGACTTCACTCCGCGTTGTGCCAGCTCGAGCGCGCAGAACAAACCCGCGGGCCCCATGCCGATGATGATGGGGCGCTGATCGGGCTGGCGTTTCACCGGAAGAGAAGGGGGCGGGAGCGGCTCCACCTCGCTCACGTCGGGCGGCACCGTCCTGGGCAGCTTGCCGGCGGCGAACTCCACCTCGACGGTGTGGATGTAGCGCGGGCTGTTCTTCTTCCGCGCGTCGAGCACGGAGCGAACCACTCTGACGTTGATCAGATCTGCCGGCTTGACGCCCAACTTCTCGGCAGCCTTTCGGGTCAGCAGCGATTCCGGCTCATCCAGCCAGAGCGCGAGGTTGTTGACCCTGAAGGACGGCACCCCGGTGCCTTACCGTTCCCACGGTAGATTCGGCAAGTGGCTGATTTCCCGGTTGGAGCCAGGGGTACCGGTGCCTCGACTCGTTCGCGGCAGGTGGCAGCTAAGTGCGAAGGGCGCTTCGCACCTGACACCTGAAAACCAACTCAAACGCCCGTTTTGACTCTGAGCTGGCCGCGTCAGACGCATGGCACGCAAGGTGTAGAGCAGGTAACCATCGCTGAGCCGCTGTTGGGCTCCACTGGAGGGATCAAGATGAGCACCGACAAGAAGGGCACCAAGATTCTGGCGCGCACGTTCTTTGCGCAGCTTCGGGCAGGTGGTTACACTCCCAACCAGATTCTGGACATCGCGACTGAGCTTATCGACCTGGTCACGACTGACCTGAAGGAAGTGAAGCCGGTCGAAGGCACGAACCCGGAGAATCGGGCGAGCGCCTAATAGGGTGCGAACCCCAGCGGGTACTTCCGTTTCCGGCCAGGCGCCGGGGACGAAGACCCGAAGGGGGAGCAGAGACCAGCGGCCTGGCGTCGCTGCGGATGTTGGAAGCCCGGCCACCCGCCGGGCTTATTTTTTTGCCTTCTGCCGGGCGTACGCGGCGTTGGCACACACCACCAACAGTCCGAGCGTCATGGCTGAGAAGACCTGGCTCTCCGTCCACGAGGTGATGATCCCCCAGAGCACCAGGGCCGCGATGGTCAGCAGCAGGTCGAGCCAGGCGGGTTTGTTCTGCTCGTGCATCAGCGCGCCGCCCAGGAAGACCAGCGGCACTCCGAAGATCACCTGCCGCTGAATGGCCGGGAGGTTCGCGAAGATGGTCTGGGCGTTGTGCACCAGCACCGCGGCGAAGAGCACCACCGTGCCGATGGCCAGCACCAGTACGGCGGCCGCGGCGATGTCCTTGGTGAGCTTGGCCTTCTCGTCGAACTGCTGGATGGCGAGGTCGACCAGCTGCTCGAGCGCCGAGTTGAGCATCTCGGCGAAGAGCACCAACAACACGCAGAAGATCAGCGTCACCTTCTCGGCGAGGCCCAAGGGGATGCCGCTGCCCACCAGCCCGACCAGCAGGCCCGAGATCATGTGCATGCGCATGTTGCGCTGGTGCACCACGGTGTGAATCAGCCCGTTCCAGGCGTGCAGGACCGACCGGTAGAAGCTGGTCGGCGGGTGCTTCGATTGAAAGGGAGGGGGCGAAGACATCGCTTCGTTCGAACTACCACCGTCAGGCAGAAAAGGGAGCCCACGTCGGGTGATGCGTCGTCAGCCAGACGCTGCGCCGGTTCGTGGTTCGTACGGGAGACCGTTCACGCTTCCACGTCAACGCAGGCGATTCGAACAGCGGGCCGACGACACACCGGCCTGAAACGCCGGAGCGATAGCTCACTGGTAGAGCACGAGATTCGTCATCTCGCGGTTGAAGGTTCGATTCCTTCTCGCCCCACCGGAGGCTGCCGGGTCAGCTGGTGATGCACGGCCTCGAGCGCCGTGTGCAGTGAAGGTCTCGCTTCGAAAAGAGCTCTGGTTCCACCTCGTGCGTGGTCACGCGACGAGTCCGAACTGGAGCTCCCGAGGTGCCGCCTTCACGGCATGGCAGCGGCGATGTTGGCCGTTGGCTCGAGGTGTCTGAACTGTTCGTCAGACAACGTCGCGTTCACCCGTGAGCCCGGCAGTTTCCATTTTTCTCAAAGCAGCACCCACCCGCAGCACCTCTTCCCGAAAGGAGAGCTCCAATGCAGATCGAGATCATGACCCACGAGCGCGCTTTCCTCATCGAGGACGGCCGCCCCGTGAAGTACCTCGCGCCCGGCGTGCACCGGGTGTGGGCCGCGTTCAAGGTGCAGCGCGTGGAGAAGGTGTCCACCATCGGGCTGCTGGCCGAGCTCGACGAGCTGCGCCTCGCGCTGGTTCCGGCGGGCGACCTGCAGCTGCTCACCCTCGCTGAGCACGAGCGGGGCCTCGTCACCCGGCGTGGCAAGCCGGCGCTCTGGCTGGGCGCGGGCGTTCACCAGGTGTGGACGGTGGAGCGCCAGGTGGATCGGGCGACGGGCGCGGTGACGCCGCTCATCCAGGTGCAGGTGATCGACACCTCGGGTGTCGAGACCAGGCCGCTCACCGCCGACGTCGCGGCGCTCGCCAGGGGCCGTGACTACGTGGAGGCGACTGCGCCCGAGGGCAGCGTGGCGGTGCGTTACGTCGACGGCCAGCTCGATGCCGTGCTGCCGGCCGGTCGTCACGCGGCGTGGAACACCCTGCGGACGGTGACGATGGCGGTCATCGACCTTCGTGAGCGCGTACTGGCTGTGAATGGCCAGGACGTGATGACGAAGGACCGCGTTTCGCTGCGGCTCAACCTCTCCGCGACCTTCAAGGTGAAGGACGCGAAGCGGCTGGCCCAGGTCGCCCGGGCGCCTGATGACGTGGTGTACCTGGCGATGCAGCTGGCGGCCCGTGAGGCCGTCACCACGCGCACGCTCGACGAGCTGCTCGGGCTGCGTGATGAGCTGTCGAAGGTGATGACGCCGTCGGTGCGCGATCGCGCCGAGGGCCTGGGTCTGGAGCTGATCGAGCTCGGCGTGAAGGACGTCATTCTGCCGGGCGAGATGAAGGAGCTGCTGAACAAGGTCATCCAGGCGCAGAAGGAGGCCGAGGCCAACGTCATCCTCCGGCGCGAGGAGACGGCGGCGACGCGGAGCATGGCCCAGACCGCGAAGGTTCTGTCGGAGAACCCGCTGCTGGTGCGTCTCAAGGAACTGGAGGCGTACAAGGAGCTCGCGGCGAAGGTCGGCCAGGTTCACCTCGTGCTGGGCGACGGGGCGCTCGACAAGTTCCAGCTGAAGGCCTGATTTGAAGGAGGGAGAGAGGGGCGGCCTGGCGTCGCTCGTCTCTCCCTCTCCCTTTGGGAGATTTGGGAGAGGGTGGGGGTGAGGGCATTACTTCAGTCCCCGCAAAGTCTTCTCCGCCGCTCTCGAAACGACACTCTGCGAATCAAGAGCAAGCCGCTCAATCAACGCACGCGGAGCATCACCACGCTCCGCCACCGCCTGGCGCACAGGCGACATCTCATCGGCCCCCAACCTCTCAAAGTGGCGGCAGTGCGGATTCCGGGCGAGCGCCGTACGAGTGCCGGTGTCGGGATCTCCCAGCAGCACTTCGATCGAGGTCAACCGTCATGGGGCGGAGTCTGCCCGAGGAGCTTCGTGCTATGGGCCGGATCGATGCGTCTGCTCTCGGCTTCGCTGGTTCTCTTCGCTTCCGCCGCCTTGGCGCAGTCCTGGGTAGATGACTGTGGCCTCGAGCCGCCCGGCTTCCAGCCGTTCCCGCCCGTCGAGGCGAAGTCGTGGGAGCCCACCCTCACGCCCGATTCTCCGCCGCTGGTGCGCGCTGATCGCGCCACCCAGCGCATCGGAGGCTCGCCGGCCGCCACCGTGAAAGGTGTCGGCGCGCTGGCAGGCAAGGTCGTCTACCTGAGCCCCGGCCATGGCTTCACCTGGGAGGCGGGGCTGACGGAGTGGCGCACGCAGCGGCCCACCACCAACGAGATCGTCGAGGATCTGGTGAGCATCGAGACGCTCAGCCAGTACCTGATGCCCATGCTGCTCAACGCCGGCGCCCGGGTGGTGCCGGTGCGTGAGCTCGATCTCAACACCAACCTCGTGCTCGTCGACAACGGTGAGGCTGGCTACGTCGAGGCAGGAGCCGCGGGGCTGTTCCTCAACTCGAGCCTGATGGGCTGGGGCCGGCCGGCGTTCCCGATGAGCGGGGCCACGTTGCCGTTCTCGATGGGCACGAACCGCTTGATGAGCTCCGCGCCGACCGCGACCGCCAGCGCGACCTGGACCGCGAGCATTCCGCGTGACGGTTATTACGACGTGGCGATCAGCTACACCGCCTTCAGCGCGCGCGTGACCGACGCTCACTTCATCGTGCGTCACGCTGGCGGCGACACGCACTTCCGCGTCAATCAGCAGCGTCACGGCGGCACCTGGGTTCAGCTGGGCCGCTTCTATTTCAAGCAGGGTGGTACGGCGCAGGTCGTCGCGCAGAACGACTCGACCAACGCCGCGGGCACCAACATCTCGCTCGACGCCGTGAAGTTCGGTGGCGGCCAGGGGCTCATCGAACGCGGCAACGGCGTCAGTGGCCGTCCCCGCTTCGAAGAGTCGGCCCGCTACCACACGCAATTTGCCGGAGCGCCCACCACCGTCTGGGCACCGGGCAGCAACACGCCCGCGAGCGATCGCAGCAACGACGTGGGAACCCGCCCGCGGTTCGCTGCCTGGGTGCACGAGCCGGGCGAAGACGCGATCTACGTCGCGTGGCACACCAACGCGTTCAACAGCACCGCGGTGGGCACGAACACCTACGTCTACGGGCCGGGTTCTCCGCCCAGCCCTTTGGCTGACTTCAGCGGGGTGGCGGGCAGCGATCGGCTGGGCCTGCTCATTCACGGCGAGATGATGAACGACATCAAGGCGACCAGCGGGTGGAACCGGCCCAGCTGGCAAGACCGCGGCGTGAGGACGGCCAACTTCGGTGAACTCAACCCGGGCAACAACGGCGAGACACCTTCCGTGCTGCTCGAGGTCGCGTTCCACGACGCGGCGGCCGATGCGCTGCACCTGAAGGAGCCGGGCTTCCGCTACCTCGCGGCGCGCTCCATCGCGCAGGGCATCATCCGCTTCTACGCAGAGAAAGACGGCGTGGCGGTTCGTCTTCCTCCCGAGCCGCCGACGCACCTCGCGGCGCTCAATCAAGGCGGCGGCGAAGCGGTGATCCGCTGGCGTGCATCGCCCACCGATACGCAGGGCGTTCGAGGCCAGGCCGCGACGGCGTACCGCGTGTATTCGAGCGATGACGGCCTCTCGTGGGACAACGGCATCGACGTGAACATGACGCAGGCGCGCGTGGCGATTCCCGCGACGGCGGCGAAGTACTTCCGCGTCACCGCCACGAACACGGGAGGCGAGTCGTTCCCGTCTTCCGTGGTTGGTGTGAAGGCCCCGGTGATGGGCAAGCCGCTCGTGCTGGTGGTCAACGGCTACGACCGGCTCGAGGCGGCCATCGGCAAGACCGAGTCGTTCGCCACGCGGTACGCCCTGGGCAACGTGCTGCGCGTCTTCGTGGAGCGCATCAACGACGGCTCCGCGGCGCGGCTCACCGGCCAGGCGCTCGACGCGAATGACGTGGGCTTCGATACTGCCGACACCGACGCGGTGGCCTCGGGCGACGTGCCGCAGATGCCGTACCAGTTGCTCACCTGGTTCGTGGGCCGCGGCAAGCAGGGTGGGGCGCCGCTCACGGCGGCCGAACAGATGGTGGTGACCGGCTTCCGCGCGCGCAATCTGCCCGTCTTCTTCACGGGCGATGGCAGCGCCACGCCTGCCTTGCTCACGGCGTTCTCGGCGACCGCACCGGGGACCACGGGCGGGCTCTCCGTCAGCGGCGCGGATGCGCTGATGGGTCTCAACGGCATGGTGCTCGACGATGGAACGGCCGGTTCGTTCGACACGGCAACGCCTCCGGCGATCGCGGCGGCGGGCGGCGCGGTGCAGCTCGCCAGCTACGGCTCGGGTGGCAGCGCGGCCATCGGGACCCCCGGCCAATCGGTGATGTTCGGCTTTCCCTTCGAGACCCTGGTCGACCGGCCCACCCGGGTGGAGGTGATGCGCCGCGTGCTGGTCTTCCTCTCGCCCACGTCGTTCGATGGCGGCATCATTCAGGTCGACGCGGGCATGGTGATCGACGCGGGCATGGATGACGCGGGGATCGACGCAGGTTTTGCGGATGCAGGCTTCGATGCCGGCGCCCCCGAGCCAGATGCGGGGATGACCGGGGATGATGCGGGCGTGATCCGCCAACCCGTCCTCGCTTTCCAGGGAGGTGGCTGCTCCACGGCCCCGGTTATGGGCCCGCTGCTCTTCATGCTGTTGCTGCTGCGCAGGCGGCGCGGTTAGGCCACACACAACGCTGGCGGCAGACAGGGCAGAAATATACGGTCCCCCGCCTCTCACTCCAGGAGCCTCACATGGCCATCAAGTTCGCGATCAACGGGTTCGGCCGCATCGGCCGCATGGTGCTGCGCGCCGCTCTTCAGCGGAAGGAAGACATCGAGATCGTCGCCATCAACGACCTCGACAAGCCGGCCACGCTGGCTCACTTGTTCAAGTACGACTCGGTGCACCGCAACTGGCCCGGCACCGTCACCGCCACCGAGAACAGCATCACCATCGACGGCAAGACCTACAAGGTGTTCGCCGAGAAGGACCCCGCGAAGCTGCCCTGGAAGGAGCTGGGCGTCGACGTGGTGATGGAGTGCACCGGCCGCTTCGCCAGCCAGGAGAAGGCCTCGCTCCACCTGCAGGCCGGCGCCAAGAAGGTGCTGCTCTCGGCCCCCGGGAAGGGCGACGTCGATCTCACGGTGTGTTTCGGCATCAACCACACCAAGTACGACCCCGCGAAGCACCACGTGATCAGCAACGCGAGCTGCACCACGAACTGCCTGGCCCCGGTGGCCAAGGTGCTCAACGACTCGTTCGGCATCGAGCGCGGCCTGATGACCACCATCCACAGCTACACCAACGACCAGCGCATCCTCGACCTGGTGCACGACGACCTGCGCCGATCGCGCGCGGCGGCGCTCTCGATGATTCCCTCCAGCACGGGCGCGGCCAAGGCGATCGGCCTCGTGCTCCCCGAGCTCAAGGGCAAGCTCAACGGCTCGTCGATTCGGGTGCCGACCCCGAACGTGTCGCTGGTCGACTTGACCGTGCAGCTCAAGAAGACCGTCACCGTCGAGGAAGTGCACGCGGCGATGAAGGCGGCGGCGAGCGGTCCGATGAAGGGCGTGCTCCAGTACGACACCGAGCAGACGGTGAGCATCGACTACAACGACAACCCGCACAGCTCGATCTTCGACTCGACCCAGACGCAGCTGATGGACGGCAACTTCCTCAAGGTCTTCGCCTGGTACGACAATGAGTGGGGTTACTCCTCGCGCATGGTCGACGTGGCCAAGTTCCTCATCGCGGCGAAGTAAGCGAGCCTCGACATGGTCCGGTACATCGAAGAGCTGCAGCTGACGGGCAAGCGCGTCTTCATCCGGGTGGACTTCAACGTCCCCCTCGATGACACGCAGCACATCACCGACGACACGCGCATTCGGGAGGCGCTCCCGACGATTCGTGCGGTGCTCAAGGCGGGTGGCAAGCCGTTGCTCGGCTCGCACCTGGGCCGGCCCAAGGGCGTCGACCCGAAGCTCTCGTTGATGCCGATCGCCCGGCGGCTCTCGGAGCTGCTCGGCAAGGAACACGAAGTGCTCATGGCCGATGACTGCATCGGCGAAGGCGTGGGCAAGCAGGCGAAGGATCTGAAGCCCGGCCAGGTGCTGATGTTGGAGAACCTCCGCTTCCACAAGGAAGAGGAGGCCAACGACACCGACTTCGCCCGCCAGCTCGCCGCCAACGCCGACGTGTACTGCAACGACGCCTTCGGTACGGCGCACCGCGCGCATGCGTCGACCGCGGGCATGGTGCCGTTCATGAAGGAGAAGTGCGCCGGCATGCTCATCCGCAAGGAGCTCGAGCAGCTGGGCAAGGTGGTGAAGGGCGCCGAGAAGCCGTTCGTGGTGGTGCTGGGCGGCTCGAAGGTGTCCGACAAGATCAAGGTGATCGAGAACCTGCTGCCCAAGTGCCAGACCATGCTGATCGGCGGCGCGATGGCCTACACGTTCTTGAGGGCGCAGGGCATCGAGGTCGGCAAGAGCCGGGTGGAAGAAGACAAGGTCACCCTGGCGATGAAGATCTTCGACTCGGCCAAGCGGCTCAACGTGGAGATCGTGTTGCCGGTGGATCACGTGTGCGGCACCTCGCCTGACGACAAGACGGCGGCCGTCGACGTGAACGAGCGGGCCATTCCCGCGCACCTGATGGGCCTCGACATCGGCGGCAAGACCCGCTCGGTCTTCACCCAGCACATTCGCGACGCGCGCACCGTGTTGTGGAACGGCCCCATGGGCCTGTTCGAAGTGGCGAAGTTCTCCGAAGGCACCAAGGTGGTGGCCATCGCGATGGCCAACAACAAAGAGGCGCAGACCGTGGTGGGCGGTGGTGACTCGGCCGCGGCGGTGAATGACTTTGGGCTGGCAGACAAGATGACTCACGTCTCGACGGGCGGCGGCGCGTCGCTCGAGTTCCTCGAAGGCAAGGAGCTCCCGGGCCTCAAAGCCCTGGAGTGAACGAAACAACATGGCGCGTCGGTGCTTCATCGCGGGCAACTGGAAGATGAACAAGTCGGTGACGGAGTCGCTCGCGCTGGTGCGTGAGCTGCGCAACGCTGTCTCCCAGGTGCGTGATCGGGTGGAGGTGGCCATCGCGCCGCCCTTCACCGCGCTGCACCCGGTCGCCAAGGCGCTGGAGGATTCGAACATCCTGCTCGCCGGCCAGAACTGCCACGCTTCTGAGTCGGGCGCGTTCACCGGCGAGATCGCAGCGCCGATGCTCAAAGAAGTGGGCTGCAGCTACGTGATCCTCGGCCACTCGGAGCGGCGCCAGCTGTTTGGAGAGACCGACGCGGGCGTCAACCGCAAGGTCAGCGCGGTGCTCAAGGCCGGCATGTTGCCCATCGTGTGCGTGGGCGAGACGCTGGAAGAGCGCGAAGGCGCGAAGACCCTGAGCGTGGTGGAGACCCAGGTGAAGGCCTGCCTGAGTGGCTTTGGGGCCAATGACGGCGCGCGCTTCGTGATCGCCTACGAGCCGGTGTGGGCCATCGGCACCGGCAAGACGGCCACCTCGCGCCAGGCGCAGGAGGTTCACGCCCACATCCGCTCGTTGTTGACCGGGTTGTGGGGCGCGGATGCCGCCCAGCAGGTGCGCATTCAGTACGGCGGCTCGGTGAAGGCGGACAACGCCGCCGAGCTGCTTTCCCAGCCGGACATCGACGGCGCCCTGGTCGGAGGGGCGAGCCTGAAGGTGGCCGACTTCGCGGCAATCGTGAAGGCGAAGGCTTGATCGCTGAACGGTCGTTGTCTGCGACCGACGTGTGTGCTTAGGAGCGCCTCCCTATGTTCGTTTTCTTCACCGTCGTGCACATCGTTCTCTGCGTTTTCATGATCTTCGTGATCCTCCTCCAGCCGGGGAAGGACGCGGGCATGGGAGCGGCGCTCGGTGGCGGCGCGGCCACGTCGGCCTTTGGTGGCCGCGGTGCGGCGACCTTCCTCACCAAGCTCACCGCGTTCTGCGCGGCGGGCTTCTTCGTCACTTCGCTGGGTCTCTCGTTCGTCGGCCTGCGCACCTCGGCTGCTGACTTGATCGAGGACACCACCACGGCGGCGCCTGCCGTGCCCGGTGCGACCCCGGCTCCGACCGCTGCCACGCCGACCCCGGCGCCCGCAGAAGCGGCCCCTGCCAGCCCCTCCGAAGCCGCTCCGAAGCCGGCCCCGGTCGACGACAAGGGCTCTGCCGCGGACGCCGTTCCCGCGCAGAAGTGAAGCTGACGGCGAAGAGGGTTCATTTCTCTCTTCCCCTCGTCAGTCGATCTGGTATCAGCGCGTCGCTTCACGACATGCAGTTCGCATAAAAATGCCCAGGTGGTGGAACTGGTAGACACACCAGCTTGAGGGGCTGGCGCCGCGAGGCGTAAGGGTTCGAATCCCTTCTTGGGCACAAGAAAACCTCCTGAGGCGACTCAGGGGGTTTTTTCGTTTCGGGCTCAGGTTGCGAGTTTGGTGACGGCTCTCACGAGGGCGGCGGGATCGCCTTTGCGCACCGAGCCTGAGGCCTGGCATTCGCGCAACCGAGTCGAGAGCGTGTTCTCGTCGGCGGACGACCACAGGCAGATGGGCACCGTGCCCAGGCCGTGTGATCTCAGCGTCTGCACCACCACCGCGCCCTTCATGGTCTTGAGCTCCGGCTCGAGCACCACCACGTCGACCACGTTGCGGCGCAGGGTGCGCGCCAGCATCAGCGGGTTGTCGAGCGTCAGCACGTCGAAGCCCGCGCGCTGCAGGGTGACCCGGGCGATCTCCAGATCGCTCTGCTGGTCATCGACGATCAACACCAGCTTCTTCTCTCGCACCGGCGCGGGTGCAGGAGCGGGGGCGGGCGCCGCTGACGGCCGGGCGCTGAAGATCGGCGCGGAAGGCGGTGGAATCGACGGGGTCTCGCCACCCTTGGCCACCTGGGTCAGGAACGGCGCGATCAGGTTGAGCGAGATGACGTGCTCGGCCGCGCCCAGCTCCATCGCCGCGCGCGGCATGCCGAACACCGCGCAGCTCGCCTTGTCTTGAATGATCGTGCGCGCGCCCATGCGCCGCATGCGCAACAGCCCCTGCGCGCCGTCATCGCCCATGCCGGTCAGCAGCACTCCGATGGAGCGCCCCTTGAGCGCGGTGGCCATCGAGAAGAACAGGCTGTCGACCGAAGGCGAGATGATCGAGTTGGGCGGAGGGGGCAGCAGCTTCACGCTCAGGTTCTCGCGGACGAAGAGCTCCTGCCGGGGCGGGGCGACGTACACCTTGCCCGGCTCGAACCGGGTGGACGCGGTCGCCTGCTCCACGGGATGACCCGACGCATCGCGCAGGAAGCGCACGAAGCTGTCGAAGAAGTCTTCCGCCATGTGCTGCACCACCGCGATGGGCAGCGGGAAGTCGCGGGGCAACGAGCTGAGCAGCTTGGCCAGCGCGCGGGGCCCGCCGGTGGAAGCACCGATGCCCAGGAGCAGCGGCTTCTCGGTGGACACCGGAATGGGCGGGGCAGGGGCGGGCCGGGCCGCGGGTCTTTCGTCTTCGTCCAGCCCCGATTCGGCCAGCAGGCGCAGCCGCTCGACGAACCGTCGCACCTCTTCGTCGCCCGCACCGAACACCGCCGACTTGGGCACCAGCTCCAACGCGCCGCGCGAGAGCGCCTCGTAGTTGAGGTCGACGCCCGAGGTCGAAGAGCGCTCGGAGATCACCACGATGGGCGTGGGCCGCTCGCGCATGATCACTTCGATGGCCTTGAGCCCGCCCATGCCGGGCATGTTCAGATCCATCGTGACCAGCGATGGGCGCAGCGCCCGCACCAGGGTCACGGCCTCTTCGCCGGTCTTCGCTTCGCCCACCACCGACAGGTGGGGATCGAGCTCGAGCGTCCTCCGCAGGACCTCCCTGCTGAGCGACGAGTCATCGACGATGAGAACGCGGAATTTCGCCATGACTTTAGTTGCAGGTGAAGGGCATCGGCTGAGCCCCTGAGATGACGCCGCCGCCGCGCGTGCACGAGACCGTGCCGCGAATGAAGATCACCCCCGCCGCTCCACCACCACCACCGCCGCCCCGCGAGCCGCCCCCGCTGCCAGCGCCCCCGTTTTGAGTGCCGTTGTCGCCGCCGATGCCGCCCGAACCACCACTGCTGCTGGCTGCGTTGGCCGCGCCCGCCGCGGTGACCGACGCGATCGGCCCCAAGGCGCCATTGGCGCTGGTTTCTCCGGTGTCGCCGCCTTGCCCGCCGCCGCCCCCGTTGGCCGTCACCGCGCCACCGGTCAGGTCGATGTTGCGCGCTTCGATGATCACCGTGCCGCCGCTGCCACCCCCCCCACCCCCTTCGTTGTCGCCGGTGCCTGCCGAGCCGCCTCCACCTGAGGCCGTCACCACGCCGCCCGGCATCGTCAGGGTATCGGCGACGATCAGCTGAAGCGCGCCGCCCCCCTGGCCGGGAAGGCTCATGCCCGCAGGCCGGAAGCCGGCAGCGCCCGCACAGCCCGCGCGCAGCGGGGTCAACGTCGCGGTGTTTCCACCACCCTGGCCGCCGCTGTCGCCACCCCGGCCGCCGGTGGAGCCAAAGCCGCCGCCACCACCCCCTTGTTGATTGGCCGTGCCGGGCAGAGCCGCCACGCAGCTTGCAGCCGGGCTTCCCGCGGGCTGAACGCCGGCGATCAGCGGGGCCACGGTCACCACGCCGCGAATCGAAGCGTCGCCCACCACCACCAGTTGCACGGGCCGCGCGCCCACGAAGTGCAGCCGGGCGCCGGGGGCCACGTCGAGACCCAGCGTGGTGATCACCGAGACGCCGGCGTCGTTCACCACCGAGGTGATCGAAGGCGAGCCACAATCACCCTGCATCACGGTCGCCGCTGCGCCGCTGGTGGAGATCACCGTGTCGCAGGCGCCGCCATCGGGGCTGGCCAGCACCCAGCTGGCCGTGGGGTAGGCCACGTCAGCGAGGCGGGTGGGGAAGTTGAGCGGGGTCAGCTGGAGCCAGGGCAGGCAACCACCATCGAGGCAGAGGTTGCCCACCGCGCCGCAGCTGCCGCCTTCGTTGGTGGGGCGAATGGCGCACGAGGTAGGGGTGGCCAGATCGCAGGTGAGCGGGGTGACCGGCGCGTTGCAGGAGGGCGGGGCCGCGCAGGCCCCCACGCACTGGGCGTTCTGACAGCTCGAGGTGGGCGTGCAGGGCAAGCCGTCGTTGCAGGCCGAGCCGTTGGGCGAGACGGAACACACGTCGGCCACACACACGCCCATGGTGTTGCACACCCCCGCGTCGCCGCAGGCGGTCTGCGCAGCCTTGAAGGTGAAACGACACCCGCCGTCACCCTGGCAACCGGTGGCCTGAGGCAGCTCACACTCGCCGGGCGGATTACCGCAGGCCGCGGTGTCGCAGCCGGCATCGAACCCGCCGTCGGAGCCCCCATCGGTTCCGCCATCCGTGTTTCCCTGGCCCACGAAGCGGAACTCGAGGGTGGCCAACGAAGCGCCGCGCACCACCTCAGCGGTCTTGCTCGCGGTATCGAAAGCGGTGCCCGAGCAGTCAGGCGTGCTGAAGCGGGCGATGGTCACCCTCACTTCGCCCACCAGCTCGGCCGTTTCGCCGAGGCCGATGCGCAGGGTGTCTTTTCCTCCCCGGGAGAGGGAGGCCGGGTTGGCATTGATCGAGCCCCCGCTTGCGTTCCCGGCCGAGGCCCTGATGCACTGGGTCCGCGTTTCGTTCTCGAAGACCACCGTCACCAACACCCGGCCCAGTGCAGGGCTGCAGCCAGTCATGAGGAGGGCCACCAAACAGAGTGTGCTGCGGGACGTCATGCGGCGCGGAGTGTACGACGTTCAACGGAGAATCGGCCTCGAAAGCGTGTCCCGCTACAGGGTGGTCGCAGGGAAACGGTCACAAAATTCCCCTGTCAGTCCGGGCTCGTATGGTGCTCCTTCATGGTGAAGCGCGACGACCGACAGCTCGAATTCTCTCTTGCCGAAGCACCGAAGCTCCGGGTCATTCAGGGCCTGGGGCAGAAGAAGCAGGAGCCGCTCGCCTCCCGCGACGCGGTGGCCCGCGTGCTGATCGAGGCGGGCGCTGACCTGCTGCTGCGGCGCATCAGCTCGGAGCGGGCCGAGGTCATCGAGCAGGAGGTCGACGAGATTCTGCGTTTGTTCGACCTGGTCGACGACAACCGGCTGTTGTTCCCCGTATTGCAGCGGAAGCTCGACGCGTTGGAACAGTTGATGCGCGAGACGCGTGAGACGAGACGGCGCGTCACACGCCGGTGACGCTTCACTCCGTATTTCGGGTGTTTGCGCCACTCGTGTGCTGGACCTAGCATCGGACCTGTTTCCCCGTGTCTCTCGAAACCTACGGCCGCTACCAACTCCTGAAGAAGCTCGCCACTGGAGGCATGGCCCAGATCTATCTGGCGCGTCAGCTGGGGCCTGAGGGCTTCGAGAAGCTGTTGGTGGTCAAACGGATCCTCCCTCACCTCGCGGAGAACGAAGAGTTCATCACCATGTTCCTGGATGAGGCGCGCATCGCCGCGCGGCTCAACCACCCCAACGTGGTGCAGATCTTCGACCTCGGCGCACAAGACGACAGCTTCTTCATCGCCATGGAGTTCATCCACGGCGAAGACGTGCGCCGGGTGTGGAAGCACGCCGACAAGGTGGGCAAGCCCATTCCCGTCGCGTTGATCTGCCGGATCATCATCGAGTCGTGCGCGGGCCTCGACTACGCGCACAAGAAGCTCGACGGCAGCGGGCGCGCGCTCAACATCGTGCACCGTGACATCTCGCCCCAGAACATCCTCGTGTCGTTCGAGGGCGGAGTGAAGATCGTCGACTTCGGCATCGCCAAGGCCGCCGACCAGGCCACGGTCACCAAGTCGGGCGTGCTCAAGGGCAAGTACTCGTACATGTCGCCGGAGCAGGCGGCCGGTCAACCCATCGACTGCCGCACCGACATCTTCGCGCTGGGCGTGGTGCTCTACGAATTGCTCACCGGCACGCGGTTGTTCAAACGCGCCACCGACATTCAGACGCTCAACGCGGTGACCGAGTGCAAGCTCGCGCCGCCTTCGCAGGTGAACGATCGGGTGCCGGCCGATCTCGACGCGATCGTGATGAAGGCGCTGGCGAAGGATCGCACGGTGCGGTTCTCCGAAGCGCGGCAGCTCGGCGCGGCCCTGGAGAGCTGGCTCATGTCTCACGCGATCTCGGCCAGCAGCGCCGCGCTCGCGGAGTTCATGCGCGACATCTACGCGGAGCGTCTCAAGCACGAGCAGGAAGAAGGCCGCCTGCTGATCGAGACCGCCGATTCGTCGCGCGGTGAAGATCCCGCCCCCGAACGTGCCACCCCCTCGTTCGATCGGCTGCCCCGGCAGACGAAGTCGCTGCGCGGCACCCCCAGCCAGGCCAGGCCGAAACGCGAGCTGGAGGAGACCACCGCCGAGCGCCCCGGCAGTCGTTCAGGCGCGAGCTCGCGCAAGAGCCTCGATCGCGCGCCGGAGTCACCACCCTCCCGGCCCATCCCGGAGCTGCGTTTCGACACCGCGCACACCGAAGCGAGCATGCCCACGCAGAACGCGACCTCGCGCAAGCTGCCGGTCATCGCCCTGGGCCTCGGCGTGCTGGTGGCGATGGCCGCGCTCGGGTTGTGGGCGCTCAGCGGCACGCCTGAGCTCGCGCAGTTGAACCTCGATTCCGAGCCCTCCGGCGCCACCGTGAAACGGAACGGAGAGCCGTTCTGCACCACACCGTGCACGAAGGAGCTCGACCCCGGTGCGCTGTCGTTGCTGGTGGAAATGCCAGGCTACGTCTCCCAGCCGCGTTCCGTGACGCTCAAGGCCGGCGTGCCTGAGACCCTGAAGGTCATGCTCGAGCCCGAGAAGTCCACGCTGCCTGAAGTGATCAAGCCCGAGGTGACCAACCCCGTGCCGGTGGTGAGCACCTCGTTGATGACCATCGACTCCGAGCCCGAGGGCGCCGAGGTGAAGCTCAACGGTGAGGTGGCAGGGGTCACCCCGTTCTCCCGTTCGTTGCCTTTCAAGTCGGCGGTCGAGGTGCACCTCGAGCTGGCCGGGTACCAACCGGTCACCGAGCGCATCACCGTCGGTGAAGGCGCCGAAGACCCGCATCGGTACACCCTCAAGGTGCAGGGCAAGACCACCGTCAAGACGCCGCTGGTGAAGACCCCGGTCGAGGTGGCCACCGGCCGGGGCACCGTGCGCTTCGTGGTCAAGCCGTGGGCCGAGGTGGAGTGCCGCGAAGCGGGCATCAAGGACACCACGCCCTTCCAGGACAAGCTGGTCCCGGTGGGCAATTACGCCTGCACCTTCACCAACCCCGAGTACCCGCCCCAGACGAAGCTCGTACGCGTCGAGGCGAATCAGACCGTGAAGGTACAGGTCAACTTCCTCCAGTGAGTCACCGAGAGCGCACGCCTGTCTCCCGCTCCCCCGAGGAGGAGAGGGCCGGGGAGAGGGCTGACGCGTCTTCCCTGCAGCCCGGCCAGGTGATCGACACCTTCCGGATCTCCCGCCTGGTGGCGAGCGGTGCGATGGGCGAGGTCTACCTGGCGATCGATGAGCAACTCGGGCGGCGCGTCGCGCTCAAGTTCGTCAAGGGCGCCGCGCTCGACCAAAAGAGCCTGGAGCGTTTTCGCGTGGAGAGCCGCACCACCGCGAGCTTCAACCACCCGCACATCGTCACCGTCTACGCGGCGGGCGATTTTCACGGCCGGCCCTGGCTCGCGCTCGAGTATCTGGATGGCGAGACCCTGCGTGAACGGCTCGATCGTGGACCGTTGACGGTGCCTGAAGCCCTGCGGGTCGCGCGGGCGATCGCCGAGGCCCTCGCCGAGGCGCACCGGCACGACGTGGTGCACGCGGATCTCAAGCCCGAGAACGTGCTGGTGCCCCGCGATGGCCGGGTGCGCGTGGTGGATTTCGGGCTCGCGCGCCTGGTGGGCACCGACGTCTCGGCCGCTTCCGGCACGCCCGCGTACATGGCGCCCGAACGGTGGACGGGTGGGGTGCCTCGCGCGGCGATCGATCTCTGGGCGTTGGGCGTGCTGATGCACGAGGCCATCGAAGGCGCGCGACCGTTCACGAACCAGGAGCTGGCGCAGCTGGTGTTTTCGCCCCGGCCCGTGGTGATCGGGGCGCGGGTGCAGTCGGCAGCGTGCTCGTCGTTGGTCAGCGAGTGCCTGCGCCTCGACCCGCACGAGCGGCCTTCGGCAGCCGACGTGGTGACGCGCCTCGATCGGCTGCTCTCGGGGCGTGAGATCGAGGAGGGCCGCTCTCCTTTCCGCGGGCTGGAGGCGTTCTCTGAAGCCGACGCCCCCGACTTTCACGGCCGGGCGGCGGAGATCGACGCGGCGTTGGAGCGGCTGCGCACCGACGCGTTGGTACCGGTGGTCGGCCCTTCCGGAGTGGGCAAGAGCTCGTTCGTCTTTGCCGGCGTGGTGCCGCGGCTGCGCGAGTCGGGCGCCTGGGAGGTCATCGCCTTGCGGCCCGGCCGCCGCCCCTGCGCGAGCCTCGCTGCTGCGCTCGGCTGCGAGGTGGCGGCGCTGGACAAGCCCGCGGGCCTGGTGAACGAGCTGCGACGCCGCGCGCTTGCGGGCCGCGTCTTGCTGTTCATCGATCAATTCGAAGAGCTGGTGACGCTGGGCGATGAAGACGAACGCGCGAAGGTGCTGCGCGCGTTGTCGCTGGCGGCCTCTCCCGACGAGCCGTGGCGGGTGATGGTGACGGTGCGCTCCGACTTCCTCGGGGTGTTCGCCGCCGTGCCCGAGCTGACCTCGGCCCTCCAAGCGGTGCTGGTGCTGCGCCCGCTCGGCCGGGCGGCGTTGGAGGCGGCCGTGTTGGGGCCGCTTTCGCGGGTGAACCACGCGCCCGATGAGCCCTCACTGCCCGGCCAGATCGCCGCTGACCTGGTGGGCTTGCCCGCGGCGCTCCCGCTCCTTCAGTTCGCCTGCCAGGCCCTCTGGGAGCGGCGCGATGCCCAGCGGCGGCTGGTGTTGCGCCGTGAGTACGACGCGATGGGCGGCGCGGTGGGGGCGCTCGCCACGCACGCCGAGCGGCTCGTCTCGGAGTTGTTGCCCGCAGAACGCCGGCTCACCCGCGCGTTGATGCTCCGCCTGGTGAACGCAGACGGCACCCGTAAGCCGCGCACCCGTGACGAATTGCTGCAGGGGCTGGTGCCCGAGGCGGCCGCCGCGCTCGACAGGCTATTGAACCAGCGGCTGCTGGTGACCACCCGGCATGAAGACACCGGTGAGCCGCTGCTCGAGGTGGCGCACGAGTCGTTGGTTTCGACCTGGCCGCAGCTCCATCGCTGGCTGCTGGAGACGCAGGAGTCGCGCACGCTGACGCAGGAGATCGAACAGGCGGCGACGATCTGGGACAAGCGAGGCCGGCGCTCCGACGAGACCTGGGTGAACGACGCGCTGCTCGACGCGCTGCGCCGGGTGGAGAAGTGGAACGTTTCGCTCACCTCCACGCCGCGCGAGTTCCTCGAAGCAGGGCGCTCGCGGCAGGTCGCGCTGGAGCGGCGCAAGCGGCTGGCGCTCATCGGCTCATTCAGTGCCATCACGCTCATCGCGCTGTTCCTGGGCACGGCCGCGGTGGCGTTCAGGGAGAAGGAGCGCGAAGCCATCGCGCAGCAGGAGTTGATTCGCCTGGCCGCCGGTGACGTGGGCCGCTTCGAGCTGGTGCTGGAGCCCTTCGACTGGGACGCCGAAAAGCTGGTGGACACGCCCGTCTCGGCTGCGACCTTGCCTCAGCTCGACTGGCGCATCTACGCGGCCACCCGCACCGATCCTCCGCACCGGGGCAAAGAGCTCGAGGTCAAACGCTCTGATCGAACCATCGACGCATCGGGTCACCTTCGTGAGGTGGTGGAGATCGGCACGGACGCGGTCTTCTTCGAGTTCACCGGGAGAGGCGACTGCGGTTCGTCCTGGCTCTTCGCGCGTTCGCTCCCGGGCTATGCCGAACGCCAGTCGCCTCCCGAAGTGCTGCGCATTCGGGTACCGACGTGCGTTGCGACGCGCGCGGGCATGGTGCGGTTCACGGCGGCCGACGGAGGTTCGTTCGCGCTCGATCGCACCGAGGCGCCCAACGAAAGCTGGGAGGTGTACTCGCGGCTGACCGGGCTGACGGGTGATCGACGCTCTCAGGTCCCCCCCTTCTTCGCTCAGCAAGGCCTGCCCCGGCTCCCCCTGGTGGCCATCGACGCGTTCGTGGCCGAGCGGTTCTGCGCCTACTTCGGGCGCCGGCTTCCCACGCTGGCTGAGTGGCGGCGCGCTGCGCAGTCGCACCCCCAGACCCTCGGAAAGCGGGTCGAGGGGTGCGCGGCCAACCTGCAGGGCCTCGACGACGGCGCGGAGTGGATGGCGCCCATCGGCAGCTGCCGGGGCGACGTGACGGAAGAGGGCGTGTTCGATCTGCTGGGCAACGTCTCGGAGTGGACCGGCGAGGACGCCCTCGAGGATGTCGAGCACGGCGAGGTGACCGGGCTGCGCCAGATGGTCGGCGCCAACTGGGATTTTCCCCCAGGCTCGCCGCCCACGAAGATTGGTTTCCTCAACTCGCGGCCTGCCACCACCGTCGACTTCGCGCTGGGCGTGCGCTGCGCTTCAGAGTGACGCCTTGACGGGCCACTTTGCCCCGCCGCCCTTCACCCGAATGTCGCCCTGGTGGCGAACGAGCCACTGTTTGCCCACGAAGAGGTAGCCGATGCGCTGGCTCGATTCGGGGTCGACGTCCTGAGCGGTCGAAGGCAACGAGCTCCACACCTCCATGCCGTCGTCGAGGTTGATGGTGAAGGGCAGCTCTCCCTCGCGCCGCTGCGGGTTGCCTTCTTCGTCGAGCACGTAGAACGAGAGGACGTTGTTCTTCCGCTCGAGCACCTCGACGGTGAGGCCGCGGTACCCGTTCTTCAAGTCGAAGGCGCGATCCCAGAAGGTGAGCAGCTCGCTGACCTCTCCGACGGGCTGCGTGGTCGATTTGCGCTTGTCCCGGCTACCTGACGTGTTGTTGCGAGCTGCGGCCATGTTTCCTCCTGGGTATGGGACTGCCTGACAACGATCGTCGTGCCGCAGGGCTCAACCCGCGAGGCCCGTAGTCGAGGGGGGAGAGGGCCCGGGTGGGCGCCAACACCCGTCGCCGTGCCCCCAGCCGGGCGTGAAGTTGCCGCAGCAGCTTCGGACCGTCGTAGATCCGCGCGTCGCTCAGTGAGCGCTCCCGCTCAGCGACCGAGCAGCCCAGCAGGCGCAAGGTGGCCTGCTCCGAGAGAAACGGCCGCCATTCGTCGATCAGCTGAAGCCCGGTGCCGTCGCTGGCGAACAAGAGCTCGTCGCCCAGCTGAAACCGGCCCCCGCCCCCATGGCCCACCAGGTCGACCGTGTGAATCTCGCGATCCCGCAAGTGCCACAGCCTGATCAGGAAACGCACGTGCGAGGCCTCCTGCGCGCGCTCCACCACCCGGTCTTCGTTGGCTCCCCGCGCCAGGGTGTGCGCGATCTCTTCGAGCATGGCGTCGAGCTGGCTGGGGTAGCTGACGATGATCAGGTGCAGCCGTTTCTTCACTTCGGCTCCCGCTGAAAGCCGAAGGTGCGGATCAGGTTGTAGACGTGGCTGCGCGTCAGATCGAGCCGGCGCGCGACCTCCTTCACGTTCCACTCGCACGACTCCAGCTCGCGGCGCAGCAGCTCGCGTTGGAAGGTGCGGGTGGCCTCGACGAAGGTGTTGGCAGCCCCGTCTTCGGGGGCGGGCGCACGACCCTCGAGGTGCCTCGACTCGATCTGCGGCGCGTGTTCGGCCACCGCACGAATGAGCGCCTGCTCCAAGCGCGAGCGCAGCTGGCGCACGTTGCCCGGCCACTCCATCGTCTCGCAGGCCACCCTCATGCTGGTGGAGAGCGGCAGCGCGGCCAGGGAGTGACCGAAGGCGATCTGCGTGACCAGGTGCTCCAGGATGGGCCCGATGTCGTCGCGGCGTTCAGCCAGCGAAGGCACCCGCACGGTGAAGGTGTTGAGCCGGTAGAAGAGATCTTCGCGGAAACGTTTCTCCACCACCGACGCCTCGAGCTGCGAGTGGCCCGCGGCGATCACCCGGATGTTGGCGGTGCGCAGCGTATTGGAGCCCAGCGGGTAGAACTGTTTGCTCTGCAGCAGCTGCAGCAGCTTGGCCTGAGCGCCCGGCGGCAGCTCACCTATCTCGTCGAGGAAGAGCGTGCCCCCGCTCGCGAGCTCGAAGCGACCGATCCTTCGCTCCGCGGCGCCGGTGAAAGCACCCTTCTCGGCCCCGAAGAGCTCGCCCTCGAGGAGGCCGCGCGGAAGGGCCGCGGCGTGCACCGGGACGAAGGGACCGGAGGCTCGGGAGGACCGGCGGTGGATCTCCCGGGCCACCATCTCCTTGCCCGTACCCGTCTCGCCCGTCAGGAGTACCGTCACGTCCTGCACGGCCACGGCCGACACCAGGCGCT
>JAUYRZ010000072.1 GCA_030695565.1 Archangium sp. | reverse complement strand
CCACCTGGTGAACTACGACCTGCCCTGGTCGCCGGCCACGATGGAGCAGCGCATCGGCCGGCTCGATCGCATCGGCCAGACGCAGTCGGTCGACATTCACGTGTTCGAAGCGCCGGGTACCTTCAGCGCCGACGTGCTCGCCGTGTTGCGTGACGCGGTCGGCGTCTTCGGTGAAACGGTCGGTGGTCTCGACGCCGTGTTGGAAGAGGTCGAGCCCCGGCTCACCGAGCTCGCGCTGGCCGACACGAAGGGCCGCGCGGCCTACGTGAAGGATCTGGCGGACAAGGTGAAGCTCGCGCGTGAGCAGGTGAAGCGCGCGTACGATCCGCTCCTCGACTTGCGCAGCTTCGACAAGGTCGAAGTGAAGGAGCTGGTGCAGCGTTCGCACGAGCGCACCGGCATGGACGCCGACGAAGACGAGACGCTCGAAGATGGGCTCTGGTCGATCGCGCGCGATCTCGATGAGCGGCTCGAAGAGACCATCACCGAGCTGGCCGATCGCATCGGCATCAAGGTCGATCAGGATCAGGAGGTCGACGCGTTTCAGTGTGGCTTCCACTTCGGCCAGACGCTCAACGTCGAGGCGCTGCCCGGCTACGACATCACTGAAGAGCGCACGGTGCTGGGCACCTTCTGGCGCGACACCGCGGTGGAGCAGGAAGAGATCGAATACTTCGCCACGGGTCACCCGCTGGTCGAGGCGCTCTTCGGCTTCCTGCGCGATGGCCCGTACGGCCGCAACGGCGCCCGCTTCCTCGACGTGAAGAAGCCCATCAAGGGCAAGGGCATCGAGTTCCTCTTCCACGTGACGCCTGCTGAGCCCAGTGACACCGCGCCCGGTGCCCGCGTGCCGTCGCGCCAGCTCTCGCGGTTCTTGAGCACCACGCTCATCCAGGTGGCGGTCTCGCTGCAGCCGTTGGGCAAGGCGAAGGTCGAGCCGTCGCTGCTCCCGATTCTGCGCGAGGTCGATGGGCGGTCGCTCAAGCCGAACGAAGTCGGCCCGGCGTTCCCCGAGCTGCAGAGCTTCGTCGACGAGGCCGCGAAGGCGGCGATGGACTCGGCCAAGAAGCAGCTCGAGGCGATGAAGGACAGCGCCCGGGAAGCGATCGAAGACGAGCGTGACCTGTCGATGCTGCGCATCAAGCTCTCCCTGCAGCACCAGGGCGTGCCCACGCAGAAGATCGATCAGGTGCTGCGCGAAGAGCTCATGTTCTCCGACGCGCTGCTCGACGCGCTCGACGGCACCAGCGTGCAGCTCGACTCAGCCTGCGCGTTCGTGATCAACCGCTGAGCCCCTCTCCCTTTGGGCCCTTTGGGAGCGGGGCAGGGTGAGGGCTACACCAAGCACCAACAACCTCACCGGGTTCTGATACTTCGAGGCCAGCTACGTGCTCGAGCAGCGCGCCCTGCCTGTCCTTCGTTACTCGGCCAACCAATGAAGCGGGTCCTTGCGCCGGTGAGGCAGTATTGCACTGGCTTGAAGAAGGCGGCCCGAATCGACAACCCGGACCCGGCGAACGCTTCTCTTTGCAGCAGCGCCTCGTGGCCGACTCGGCGACCGGGAGATCGGTGGGTCATTCACTTCACCTCTGCAATGCAGTCCTGAAGATTGACCCGCCCCGAAGGGGCTGTGCGCGCGTGAAATCACGGGACCTTGAGTCTTGGGCCCCATCTTGCTCTGCACACCAGGCGAGGCAAGGCGGGCGAGCGTTGATCGAGGTCAACGCATTCGGGGCTACTGCATTTCGGCTTCACCTGGGCGCGTCGGGCTTGAACTCCCGTCGCGTTCGACCCAGCCACACTGGATCACATGGATTTCCGACAGGGATCAGCTCGCCCCACCGCCCCGGCGCCCCTCACGCAGGAGGAGGCCGCGGCGCTGCGCCAGCGCCTGGTGCAGCTCGACGGGGAGACGCGGCTGCTCTTCGAGCGCCTCGCCCAGGCTGAGGACGGCGTGACCTTGCCCGGGGTGCACCTCGAGCTTGAAACCGGAGGCCTGCGCGCGCTGGTCCCCGTCGGCCGCGTGGCCGAGCTGGTGCACCTCATCGCGCTGACGCCGGTGCCCGACGCCGCGCCGGGTGTGCTGGGCGCCTTCGTGGCGCGCGGAGAGCCGCACGTGGCGATCGATCTCGCGGCCCTGCTGGGGGTGGAGCACCGGCCCGCGCTCGACGCGATCCTCGTATTGCTGCAGGGCTCGGCGCGCGCGGCGCTCGTGGTGGATCGGGCCCACGCCCTCGCGGAGGAACCCATTCTGAGTCGGCGCTCCCTGGACGACGAAGAGGGCCTGCGTTGGTCGCACAGCGGGCTGGTGGCGGCGTGGTGCGTGGTGGGTGGGCGGCTGCTGCCGCTGCTCGACGTGGATCGAATCGTGCTGCGCTTGGAGGTCACCCCGTGACGCAGCTGGCGGCCCTGTCGGCCAGCGGCGATCTGCCCCGGGTGGTTCAAGCGCTTTGCGATCGGTTTGGGTTGCGCCTGTCAGTCCAGGGGCGCCAACAGCTCCCCGCGCTGCTGAACAAGGTCGCCGAGGCCAGCGGCACGACGCTCCCGGCGCTGGTGCAGGCGGTGCTCTCGGGCCACGCGCCGAGCCTCGCCGCGGTGGTCGATCGCGCGGTGATCGGCGAGACCTATTTCTTCCGGCACCGCGAACAGCTCGAGGCGGCGGTGCGCGCCGCACCGCTCTTGCATGGGTCCGCGCGACTGATGGTGTGGTCGGCGGGCTGCTCATTCGGCGACGAGGCCTTCAGCGTGGCGATGCTGCTGCACGAGCGGGGTTACGACGCGCGCTCAGCCTCGGTGCTGGGCACCGACGTCTCGAGCCTGGCCATCGCCGCGGCTCGCACGGCCGTCTACGGCGAGTGGAGCTTTCGTGGCGTCGACGCCCTCAGCCGTGCCCGGCACTTCGAGCGTGACGCGGCGGGTGAGGGGCCGCGGCCCCAGGTGCGTGCGCTGGTGGAGTTCCGCCAGCACAACCTCGCCTCTCAGAGCGCGCCGGTGACCGGGGTGCACCTCGTGTTGTGCCGCAATGTGCTCATCTATTTCGAGCCCGGGGCCGCGGCGCGGGTCCTGGCGCGGATCTACCAGGCGTTGGTGCCCGGCGGCTTGCTCACGGTCGGCCCCGCAGAGCAGCCGCTGGCCGAGGCCGCCGGCTTCGAATGGTTGCCCGAGGGCGAGGGCCTGGTCTTGCGCCGGCCCCTGGCGGCCTCGTCCCACCCGCAGACTCCAGGTGTGGTCGCGCCCGCTCGCCGCTCCGCCCCTGCCAGGCCGGTGTGGTCCCAGACCACGGCCCTGCGGCCTCAGACGACGAACGCACCCGCGCCCCGCCCCCACCTCAGCACGCCCGCGCCCAGCGCCCCCACGGGAGACCTGGATCCGCTCGCCGAAGCCCGCCACGCTGCACGACGCGGCGACCTCGAAGTGGCCGAGCGCCTCGCGCGCGCGCTGGCTACCCAGCGCCTCCTGCCCGAGGCGTGGCTGCTGGTGTCGATGATGGCGGAGCAAAGAGGGGATCTCGCCGCGGCGCTCGAGGCCACCCGGCGCGCCCTCTACCTCGAGCCCGGGATGCCGCTGGCCCACGCCGCCCAGGCAGCGCTGTTTCGCCACCTCGGCCAGAGCGCCGAGTCGGAACGCGCGCTGCGCAACGCGATCGCCGGGGTGCGCGGGCTCGATGACGCCCAGCTGTTGCGTGGCGTCGAACCTCTCACCGTCGGCGCCCTGCGCCGTGCCCTGGAACAATCATGAGTCGCCTTGCCCCTCGGATCGCTCTGTTCTTCGTCGCTGTCGTCTCGCAGGTGGGTCTCGGCGCGGGCTCCGGACAGGTGCTGCTGGTGCGCAGCTCAGATCAACCTGCCTACAAAGCCGTGGCGCAGGCCTTCATCGTCGCGATGGGTCGCCAGGTGACGGTGCTCAACCTCGTCACCCACCCCGACGAGGTGCGCAGGGTGGTGGGGGAGGTGCCCAGCCTGGTGGTGGCGGTGGGGCCCGACGCGGCGCGGGCGATCGCCGAGCTGAAGACCACCGCCCCGGTGCTCAACACGATGGTCCCCGAGCCCGAGAAGCTGGGGCCCGCCGAGGCGCTGCGCACGGTGCCGATGTTCATCGCGCCCTCGCGGCAGCTGCAGGTGATGAAGGAGTTCCTGCCGTCCGCCCGGCGGCTGGGCGTGATGTACGATCCGAAACACTCGCAGGCGCTGGTCGACGAGCTCTCTCTCGCCGCCGAAGCCCTCGGTCTGACGGTGGTGCGCCAGGAGGTGCAGCAGACTTCGGAGGTGGCCAGCGCGGTGCGCAAGCTGCTCGGCCGGGTGGACGCGCTGTGGCTGGTGCCCGACGCGACGCTGATCGACGTCGACACGTTCAAGTTCCTCGTCCAGACCTCGCTGGAGTCGAAGATCCCGCTCATCGGGTTCTCGCAGGGCATGGCCAAGGCCGGCGCGCTGCTGGCGGTGGAGGCCGACTACGGGGACATGGGCATCGAGGCGGCGGCGCTGGGGCTCAAGCAGCTCTCCGGCACCGCGGCCAGCCCCGGGCTCCCCAAGGGCCGCGTCTACCTCAACGGCCGGACCGCCGGCGTCCTCGACATCACCATTCCAGCTGCCGCGCGGTCGCAGGCCAGGGCGGTCTTTTGAGGTTCGGCTCATGACGCAGCTCCCCACCAAGGTCGAACACGGCGTGCGCTTCGGCGTGCGCGCGAAGATCACCGTGTTGACCGCCGGCACCAGCGCGGCAGTCGCCTTCATTCTCATCATCAGCTTCGCGCAGCAGACACGCACGGTGATGACCGACGAGGTGCGCAAGCGTGGTCAGGCGGTGGGCATCGGCCTCGCCAACAACCTCGCCTTCGCCACCTTCTCGCGCGACACGGTGGGCTTGAAGGCCGCGGCGGCCGCCACGCTGCGCGACATACCCGACGTGGCTTGGGTGGTGCTGCGCAGCTCGAGCGGCGAGGTGCTGGCTGACGCGCACCTCGACGAGTTCAAGAGCCGCGTGCCGTCACCGGGGGCATCCTCGCCCGACGCGCGCGTCAGAGAACGGGAGCTCGACGTCGGAGGCCAGAAGGTCATCGACTTCGTCAGCCCGATCCGCTTCGAGGTGAGGGCCAAGTCCAGGGACCCCGCGGACCTCGACGCGCTGGGCATGATGGACCTGGGCGGCGACCCTTCGGCCGCCGCGGCCCCGGTGGGGGAACGCAAGGAGGTCGGCCTGGTGCAGGTCGGCCTGAGGCTGACCGCGCTCGAGACCCAGCTGGAAACCGTCACCCGCAACTCGCTGGTGCTGGGGCTGCTGGTGTTCCTGGGTGGGCTGGGGGCGGCCTTCGTGGTCACCCGCATGCTCGCGGTGCCCCTGGAGCGGTTGGCCGCGGTGGCCGCCGGCATCGCGCGGGGCGATCTGCAGCAGGCGGTCGACGTGCGCGGTCAAGACGAGATCGGGCGCCTGGCCGGCAGCTTCGAGTCGATGGCCACTTCGCTGCGCACCATGCTGGGCGACCTGCGCGCCGCGGCCGGCGAGGTGCAACGCGAGGCGGGGGTGATTCTCGGCACCGCCACCTTGCAGACCGCGGTCGCTTCGGGTCAGGCCTCGGCGATCAGCGAGACCTCCACCACGATGACGGAGATCGCTGAGACCTCGCGGCAAGCCAGCGAGCACGCCGACTCGGTGATCCGGGTGACGCAGAAGAGCGAGGAGCTCGCCCGCGAAGGCCAGCGCGCAGTGCAGGAGTCGATCGGCGCCATGGGCACGCTGGCCCAGAGCGTCAAGGCCATCGCGACCACCATCACCGAGCTCTCGGAGCGCACCCTGCAGATCGGCGACATCATCGGCACCGTCAAGGACCTCGCAGAGCAGTCGAACCTGCTGGCCCTCAACGCGTCGATCGAAGCGGCCAAGGCCGGGGAGCACGGCCGGGGCTTCGCGGTGGTGGCGATGGAGATGCGCAACCTCGCGGAGCAGTCGAAGGTCGCGGCGGGGCAGGTGCGCGGCATCATCTCAGAGGTGCAGAAGGGCACCCGCGCCGCGGTGGCTGCCACCGACGAGGGCAGCCGGCGCGCGCACTCCACCATGGCGCTCTCGGAGGGCGTGGGGGCCGCCATCGAAGGGCTGACCGGGGTGATCCGCGAGTCCTCGCAGGCCGCGCGTCAGATCGCCGGCAACACCCGGCAGCAGACCATCGGCGTCGAACAGATCCTCTCGGCGATCACCCAACTCTCGAAGTCGATGGACGAGTCGTTGGCCAGCACGCGCGACATCGAGCGGGTGGCCGGCAGTCTCACCCGGCTCTCCGAACGTCTCACCCAGCTCACGTCTTCCTACAAGGTGTGATCGATATGAGCCCCAAGATTCTGATCGTCGAAGACACCCAGACCATCACCGCGCTGATCCAGATCTACCTGATGGGCCAGAACATTCAGTTCATGGTGGCCGCGGACGGCGCCCAGGGACTGGCCAGGGCCCGCGAGTTCCTGCCCACGCTGATCCTCTCCGACGTGCAGATGCCGGTGATGGACGGCTTCGCGCTGTGCGCGGCGGTGCGCGCCGATCTTCAGCTCAGCCATACGCCGGTGGTCCTGCTCACCTCGCTCAACGACGGCGCCTCACGCGCCAAGGGGCGGCTGGTGGGCGCCAGCGGCTTCTTGTGCAAACCAGTGTCGGTGGTCGAGCTGCGCGCGAAGGTGGCCGAGTTCCTGAAACCCGCGACCCCCTCCACCGCCGGGGGTCCTTGATGCCGGACGCGCCTGCCAAGCCGGTGGCCGACTTCGCCGAGCTCTATGCGCGGCTGGAGCGGGCCGAGGCGGCATGGAGCGGCGACGACTCGACGGCGCAGGAGCTGCGCGTGCGGGTGCTCGAGCGACGCGCCCGCCTGCTGGCCCTGCCCCGCGCCGCCGATCAAGGCGAGGTGTTGAACGTGATGGCCTTCCGGGTCGCCCAGGACCAGTACGCGGTGCGCACGGTGGAGATGGAGCAGGTGCTGGAATGCCGCGGCATGGCGCCGTTGCCGGGCGCGCCGGCGCACGTGCTGGGCGCGATCGCCGCTCGCGGGCAGCTCATCGCCGTGCTCGATCTGCGCTGCCTGCTGGGCCTGGAGAGCGGCGGGCTCTCGGATCTGTCGTGGGTGCTGGTGGTGCGCGGCGACGACGGCCCCTTCGGCCTCGCCGCAGAGGCGATCGACGGCCCCGCGGCGGTGCCGGTGGCCGAGCTGCTCGTCCCCGATCGCGGTCCGTTTCACCACGTGACGACCGGCCGAATGGCGGTGCTGGCCCTGGCGCCGCTGCTGGCCGGCGCCACCGGCGCCTCTCGCGATGCGCCGCGCTGAGGGGCCATGATCGACCCGCTCCAGGCGCAGATCTGGCCGATCTTCATCGCCGAGACGCGTGAGCACCTCGAGGCGCTCAGCGCCGCGACGCTGGGGCTCGAGCAGCCGGTCGACCACCGCGAGCCTGCGCTGCTGGCGGGGTTGCTGCGCACGGCGCACAGCCTCAAGGGTTCGGCCGGCAGCCTCGGCTTCACCCAGATCGAACACCTGGCCCACGTGCTGGAAGACGCGCTGCAGTCGTGCCCGCCCGAGCCGCTACTGACCGCGCCGCAGGTGGAGGCGGTGCTGGCCGCGGTGCGGGCGGTCGACGGCGCGGTCCGCGCGATGGAGGACGGCACCGGCGAGGGAGGGCTCGAGGACCCCGAGCGCCTCGAGCGCGCGCTGGTGGTGGCGCTGTCGAGAAACGACCCGAGGGATCGACCCGCGGCGCCGACCGCGCGCAGCGACGAGGGCCCGCCCCCCTCGGCGCTGGTGGAGCTGTGGCCCGTCTTTCGCGGCGAGGCGTTGGAGAACGCCGCGCTCCTCGCAGAAGGCGCGCGCGGCTGGAGGGGCGGCCCCGCGGCCGACGAGCGGGCCCTGCTGAGCCGGGTGGCCGAGGCCCTCACGGGCTCGGGCGCGGCGCTGGGGGTGGCGGCCCTCGAGGCCCTGGGTCGCGAGGCCGAGGCCCTGCTCTCGGCGCCCACGGCCGAAGGGGGTCCCGTGCTGGCTTCCCTCGCCGCGCGCGTGGAAGACGTGGTGGAGGCGCTCGATCGACGGCTCGACAACTCCGCGCCCGGGGGGCCGGCTCCAGCCCCGCCGACGCTGCCGCCGGTCTCGCTGCCCGACCCGTTTCGCCGCGAGGTCGAGGGTCTGCTGCAGCGACTCGAGGCGCTGGCCCCCGCGCTGCTGTCCCCCGCGCCCGGGCCGCGACAGGCCGCCGCGGTCGAGGCGAGGCGTCTGGCTCACGAGCTCGAGGGCACCACGGGTTCGGTGGTGAGCCCATTGGCCGGGCTGGCCCTGCAGCTCCATGCCCAGGCGCGGCGGCTCGGCGCCGAAGGCCCCGAGGGCAGCCAGGCCACCGCCGCCTTCGCCGGCCTCCTGGTGGATCTCCTGACCGCCTTCGACGCGCCGCCCGCGGCACCGCCGCCTTCGCCGTCACCTTCACCGGCACGGGTGCCGGTGCCTCCGTCGTCTCCGCCGCCGCTCCGACCCTCGTCACCCCGGCCCGCCGGTGGCGAGCGCGCGGGGGGAGAGGCCATGGTGCGGGTGAGCTCTTTGACCATCGACGCGGTCGCCGCCCAGATGGAGGCGCTGGTGTTGGCCCGGGCCCGGCTCGATCGGCGCACCAAGGCGATGAGCGCCGTGCAGGCCTCGGTGCAGGAGCTGTTGGTCTGCCTGCAGCAACAGGTCTCGGCCTTCCGGGGGCTCGACGCGGCCAAACCGCTGGAGGCCGCGCAACGCACCCTCGAGGACGCGCGGGCCACCGCGGGCCGGCTGCACGTGTTGGTCACTGAGTCGTCTCGCGACGTGCAGGACCAGGGGGTGCTGGGCGCGCAGGTTCGCGACGCGCTGCGCGATCTGCGCACTGTGCCCGCCGAGACCCTGCTCGAGCCGCTGCGGCGCGTGGTGCGCGACGTCGCCGGCCGCCTGGGCAAGCAGGTGACGCTCGAGTTCGAGGGGCGCAGCGTACGGCTCGATCGCCGCATCGTGGAGGCGCTCAAAGATCCGCTCCTGCACCTGCTGCGCAACGCGGTGGACCACGGCATCGAGCCGCCCGAGGCGCGGGTGCGCGAGGGCAAGCCCGCGACCGGCCTGCTGGTGGTGCGGGTGGGCGCCAAGGGCCACCGCACGGTCATCGACATCACCGACGACGGCCAGGGCATCAACGTGGAGGCGGTGCGCGAGCGCGCCGTGTCGCGGGGGCTGCTCCCGCGCGCCGAGGTGCAGGCGATGACCGACGCGCAGGTGACCAACCTCATCTTCTATGCGGGCTTCTCCACCGCGCGCGAGGTGTCTGCGCTCTCGGGGCGCGGCGTGGGCCTCGACGTGGTGCAGGAGGCCGTCACCCGCATGGGCGGGACGGTGGAGGTGCACTCGACGCACGGCCAGGGGTCCCACTTCGTGCTGGAGCTCCCCCAGACCATCGGCGCCACCCTCGCCTTGATCGTCGTCGCCGGCGGCGTGCGCGTCGCGGTGCCGGTCGACGGGGTGGAGCGCGTGCTCCAGCTCATCCCCGCGCTGCTGGGCACGGTGGCCGGGCACACCAGCGTGCTGGTGGGGCGCGAGCCGGTGGGGTTGACCTCGTTGGCCCGGCTGCTGGGCCTGGGCGCGGCCCGGTTCGCCCCCGCGGACCAGCACGGGCCCGCGCTGGTGCTCGGGGCCGGTGGGCGGCGCGCGGTGCTCGCGGTCGACGAGGTGTCCGACCAGATGGAGCTGGTGGTGCATTCCCTCGGGCGGCACCTCGCCCAGGCGCCCCACCTCGCGGGCGCCGCGCTGATGGACGACGGCTCGGTGGTGCCGGTGCTGAACCCCGCCGAGCTGTTGCGCCTGGCCCGCCCGGCCGCGCCGGGGGCCCCCGAGGTGAAGCGGACGCGGCTGCTGGTGGCGGACGACTCGTTGACCACCCGCTCGGCGATGCGGTCGCTGCTGGAGCTCGCCGGCTTCGAGGTGGCCGTCGCCACCAACGGCGAAGAAGCCCTGCGAGTCCTGCGGGAGGCCCCGTGCACGCTGGTGGTGACCGACGTACAGATGCCCGGGATCGACGGCCTGGAGCTGACCCGCGTCATCCGCGCGGATCCCGCCCTGAGCGCCCTGCCGGTGATCCTCGTCACCTCGCTCGACCGGCCTGAAGATCGCGCCGCGGGGATGGAAGCCGGGGCCGATTGCTACCTCATCAAGCGCGAGGTGGAGCGCGGCAAGCTGCTCGAGCTGGTGCGCCAGCTCCTCCCGGTGGGCGCGTGATCCGCTGTCTCATCGCTGACGATTCGCCGACCTTCCGATGGGTGCTGCGCGAGCTGCTCACCCGCGACCGCGACATCGAGGTGGTGGGCGAGGCGGTGGACGGGGCCGACGCGCTGGCTCAGACGCTGGCCCTCCGGCCCGACGTGCTCACGCTCGACCTGAACATGCCGCGGCTCGACGGGCTGGGGGTGCTGCGCGAGATCATGGCGCGGGCGGCGCTGCCGATTCTCGTGCTCACCGCTGCCGTCGACGCCGCGTCGGACCAGATCAGCTTCCAGGCGCTGTCGTTGGGGGCGTTGGAGGTGCTGGCCAAGCCGCGCGCCGACGACCCGCAGCGCTTCGCGGCGCAAGCCGAAGAGATCCGCCGGGCGGTGCGCACCATCGCGGGCAGCAAGCCGGTGATGCGCCCGGAGCAGCTCGGGCTCGAGCCCTCGGCGCCGTTCCTCACGGGCGCGGGTCGCGGCCCGGTGGCGTGCATCGGCATCGCCACCTCCACCGGCGGCCCGGCGGCGCTGCAACGCATCTTGTCGGCGTTGCCGGCCGACTTCCCGGTGCCGATCCTGGTGGTGCAGCACACCGCCGATGGCTTCACCCCCGCGCTGGTGAAGTGGCTCGCCTCGCAGACGAAGCTGCGGGTGGGCCTGGCAGAGCATGGTGAGCCGCTGGCGCCCGGCACGGTGCGCTTCGCGCCCGATCGACGGCACCTGATGGTCTCGCTGGGGCGGCTGCGCCTCGATGACGGCCCCGCGGTGCGCGGCTTCCGCCCTGCGGGCAGCGTGCTGCTGGCGTCGCTGGCGCGCGAGTTCGGGCCGGCCGCGGCGGGGTTTGTGCTGACCGGCATGGGCGAGGACGGGGTGTCGGGGCTCAGGCTGATGCGCGAGCGCGGCGGGGCGACCTTTGCGCAGGGTCGGGCCAGCTCCGTGGTGTGGGGCATGCCGCGCGCCGCGATCGAGCAGGGCGCCGCCGAGTGGGGCCTCGAGCTCGATCAGGTCGCCCCGGCGATGACGCGCCTGGCCTCGCCGGCCTCCGCGGGGGGCACGCGCCGCCAGCGGCTCCTGCTGGTGGACGACAGCCAGACCATTCTCCTGCTCGAGCAGCGCTTCCTGCAGGATCGGTACGAGCTCTTCATGGCCAGCGATGGGCGGCAGGCCGTGGACGCCGCGCACAAGCTCAAGCCCGACGTGGTGCTGATGGACTACAGCATGCCGGTGATGAATGGCGTCGAGGCGCTGCGCGAACTCAAGGCCCACGCCGCCACCCGGTCGCTGCCGGTGATCATGGTGACCAGCGAGACGACGCCCGCGGTGCTGCAGAGCTGCCGCGACTCCGGGTGCGTGGACATCGTGCGAAAGCCGATCACCGCCGTGGGTCTGCACCGCGCGGTCGCCGTGGCGCTTCAGCGGCGCTGAGGCCGATCGCCTCTGAGTCGGTCCGCGAGGTACCTGGTCTGCGCGGAGTGACGATCGAGCGTGACCGCACACTGCGGCGCATCATCAAGCACGCAGCCTCGGAGTGGAGCTCGTGGTTGAGCTCACCACCCACCGCGGGCCGAGGTGCGCGAGACCCTCTCCCTTCGGGCCCTTCGGGAGAGGGTCAGGGTGAGGGCCACGCCAAGCAACCCCAGCGAAGGAACGCTGGAGCACCCGGTTGACTCCCCACGGGGAGCCGCCGGAGTGCCCGCGTCGACAGTCATCATTCCAGGCCCGGCGTCGACCACCGGCTGAACCGGCCCATCAACACACTTGCCCATCGAACACGACGCGCCGGCGCCACACAGCTCTCCGTCGTCGACCACGCCATCACAATCATCGTCGAGCGCATTGCACCGCTCGATCAACGGAGGCCCGGGCATGCAGTCGGCCACGTTGCACGTCGGCCCCAACCGCGCGCACCAGCCCTCGCCACACCGCACCCGCGCGCCTTCATCGACCTGGTTGTCGCAATCGTCGTCCTTCAGATTGCAGATCTCCGTCATGCCGGGGTTGATGTTGCGGTTCGTGTCGTCGCAGTCGCGATCATTCTGAGCCCGCCCACCACCACCACACCCCGACGTCGGAGCACCCAGCGCCCACCCGAAGCCATCACCATCGGCATCGGGCCAGGTGGTGACCGAGGTGAGCCCGTCGTCGATCTGCCCGTCACAATCGTCATCCACCCCGTTGCAGCTCTCGACCTTGCCGGGCGTCTTGCGGTTGTCGAAGTCATCGCAGTCACCATCGGTCGCTGAGTAGCCCGAAGGCACCGAGCAGTTGCGCGTGGTGCCCGAGCTGGTCGAGCCGATGCCATCGCCATCGATGTCGCGGAAGTAGGTGGTGCCCGCGCAGCCAAACGACTGAGTCGCGCGCGCATCGCTGGCCTGATCGCCGCTGCTACTGCCATTGCCATTGGCGAGCACGGTGGCCACCTCGAAGGCGACGCCGCCCATGCCAGCCGGCGCGGTCCACCGGGCATCGAAGGTCACCGCACCACCGGCCGCCGCCTTCGGGCTCGAGTGCACGATGTTGCCGTTGGCCAGGCGCGTGTTCTGCCCCGACATGGTGGCGAAGGCGCCGGTGCCGTTCGCGGTGAGGAACAAACCGCCCGTCGAGCCCGTGCCGCGAAGGGTGACGCGCACGGTGATGGTGTCACCGGGGTTGAAGGTCGAAGGCGTCAGGGTGATCGACGTCTGCTGCGCACCGGTGCCGTGGCAGCCGCTACAGTTCTGCGCCTCGATGCCTCCACTCCGTGCAGAGGCGACCGAGGCTGCCAACACCACTGCGAAGACCAGCCCGCGCATGACTCAGCCGTTCTGCATGTACACGGTGTACGGCGTGCACGTCGCTGCGTTGGACGGGTTGCGGTAGACCTTGATGTAGTACATGGCGCCGTCTTCGCTGAGATAGGACCCGTCTTTGCGGAAGGTGCGGATGCCACACTGTTCGCTGCTGCCAGCGCCTTCGCACTGTGTGCCCGTGGCCGTCGCATATCGGGAGATGCACATGCTGATGTTCGGGTCGGCCGAGCTCAACGTGATGCGCACGTCGTAGTCGTCACCGAACACCTGACCCCGATCTTCGCCGAAGAAGCGGATCCAGTCCTCGTCGTCGGTGGAGTGAATGATGCCCGTATGATTCGCCGACGATCCGCTGTCGGAGAGGGTGCCCTTGTCCACGCCGGTGCTGCAGAAGCCGCCCGGGTCGGTGCCGATCTCGCGGCACTCGCAGCCGTTGCTCGCCGAACGATCCGTGTCGTGCCAGCCGGTGTTGCAGCTGCCGATGGAGCACGCACCCATCGTGCACGCCGGGGTGCCGTTGGTGATGGGGCAGCCGTCGAGGCAGCTCCCACCCGTCGCGGTCAGCGGAATCTCGGAGAACGGATCTTCCGGATCGTCGGTCTCGATCGAGATGGAGCCACCCAGCGCCGCGTTGGTCTCCGCGCGGAACTCGACCTCGAACGCCACGCGCGCGTTGCGCTCGAGCTGCATGGGGAGCGCAGGCAGGTTCCTGAAGGTGAAGAGGTTCGACGTGCCGCCGACGAAGGTGAGCCGCTTGATGGTGAGCGAGCCGTAGCCGATGTTGCGCAGCTCGACGGGCTTACTGACCACCCAGCCCTGCGGCACGGTGCCCCAGGCGATGGTCAGCGGCGCGGCCTGCAGTTTCGGTTCGGTGATCACCGCACGAATCGGAATGATCAACATCCCGCGGGCCGGATCATCCGAGACGATGGTCAGCGGCACGTCGACGACGCCCGGCATCAAGCCGTTCACTTCCACGTCGATGTTGAGGCGCTGCAGCGGCTGCAAGAGGGCCGTGTTCATACCGCCCTGGAAGGCGACCGTGACCCGGTTGGTCGGGTCGGTGGCGGAGAGCGAGGTGACGTTGAGCGGCATGCCGCCCACGTTGGCCAGCTGCACGCGCACGCTGCGGCGCGAGTTCTTGGGCACCTCTCCGAACTCGAGCGCGGTCTCTTCAGGCTCGAGCGCGACGCGGGGCCAGGCGTAGCTGGTCCCTTCCACGTTCACGTACACCGGGTCGACGCCCGGCGTGGACGACGCCAGCTCGACCTGGGTCTTGAGGTACATCTCCTCCAACGGCTTGAACACGAAGGGCAGGGCGACGCCCGCGTCGGGCACCAGCGCGATGTTCGCGGGCAGGTTCACCTGCAGCGCGGCAACACCGGAGTCAGCCCGGTCGACCTCGAGGGCGATGTTGCCGAAGCCCGCGTTGCGCACGGTGACGGGCAGCTCCTTGCGCTGGGTGACGGGCACCACGCCGAAGTGGAGCGTCTGCGGAGTCGCCAGCAGCAGCGGCTCACCCACCAGGCGTTTGACCAACGGCACCTTGAGCTCGCCGGCCTCGATGCGATCGGCGCTCTCTTCAGCCGAAGCGTCGGTGTACGTGACGAGCAGCTCGAGGTTCTCGCTCTTCGGCGCGCTGGTGACCTGGAAGCGCACGTCGATGGTGAAGTCGCTGGCGGCGCCGAGGATGAAGGGCGGCGGCTCAGCCGAGGTGATGGTGTACTCGGCGTTCGGGTTCGAGAGCACGATGCGCTTGATGGCCACGCGCCGGTTCACGTTTGAGGTGACCTTGACCGTCAGCGTGGTGTCGCAGCCGGGCACCACGCAGGTGAAGGCGAGCTGACGCGGGGTGGCGAGCAGGCCGCGGAAGGCGGGCACGATGGGCCCGGGCGGGTTGGGGTTCTTCGCGGGCCCACACGCGGAGATGACGGCAGCGACGAGAAGAATTCGAGCGTTGGTCATCGAGGGCCTCACGGAACGCGGAACATGCTGTTCTGGCGCACGAGGTCGAGCACATAGGTGCTGTCGCCCTTGCGGCCCAGGGTGGCGTTCTTCTCGGAGATCAGGTTGCCGTTGACGAACACCTTCACGGTCACCGCCGAGCTGCTCTTGTCGAGGCAGATGCTCTGGATGAGGTTGCCGATGTCTTGACCGGGGACGGGGATCGCGCCGCCCGACAGGTAGCCGACCAGCACCTCGACCGAGATGCCCAGGATGCCGGCGAGCAGATCGGTCGGCAGCGAGGCGCAGTCGTTCTGATAGCTCACCATCACGCGGTAGGTCCCGTCCTGCCGGGAGTCGGCGAGGATGATGCGCTCCGGCTCTTCTTTCGGCGCGAAGGCCAACCACGACGCGCTGCCGTGGTTGCCCCAGTTCATCGGGTTGGGCGTCTGCTTGTTGCAGACGTAACCGAACGGGTGCTCCAGGGTCATGTCGACGTTGCGCACGTCGTTGTCGAAGGCGTTGTCGGCCCCGTTGTCGAAGGTCATCTCGAGCTTCACCACCTCGGCGCCGCCACCGAGCACGCCGCGCGCGGTCACCGGAATGCTGACCGTGGGGCGGAGCGGATCGTTGGTCTCCAGGTTCAAGATCGACTGGAGCACGCCTTCGCGCGTCGCCGTCACCAGCACCTGCACCTCGACGTATTGAGAGGGCAGCACGTCGGGCACGATCTGCGGGTTGGTGGAGAAGTCGGTGGTGAACATCATGCCGCTCCACGTGGGGCGCACGGTCAGCGGCGCGCCGCCTCCGTTGACCACCGTGATGGTGCGGAAGGTGCTGGTGCCGAGCGTCACGTCACCCAGGTCGATCATCGCGGGCGTGACGGTCACTCCGGGGGCGGACGAAGACGTTCCGCTCAACGGCACGGTGAAGGTGCCTTTGTTGGTGGTGACCACGAGATCGGCGGTGTGATCTGCCAGCGTGCGCGGCGTGTAGCGCACCTCGAGCGTCTGCACGGCGGTGCGATCGATCGACGCGGGCGCGAGCGTGCGGGGCAGGCTGGTGAGCGGCACCAGCGCGAAGTCCATCGTGTCGGCGGGCGAGAGCGCCACGCTGTTGATGGTGACCGGCGCGCTGCCCGTGCCCTGGTTCGAGAGCTGAACGGTGCGGCGGGTCAGGCGGCCCTGCGCGGTGTAGCCAAAGTCGACCGGGCTCGGAGAAGCGACCAGCTGCGAGGTGCCGATGTAGTTGGCTTTGATGGGGATCCGGAGGGTGGGGTACTCCTTGTCGTCCGACAGCAGGGTCAGCTCGGTGACCGAGTTGCGCACCGCGCTCGGCGTGTAGCTGAGCTGAATCTCGAGGCTGCGGCCGGGCCAGACTTCTTTGGGGAAAGTGGTGTCGCAGAGATCGCAGGTGAAGCCCGCACCGGTGTCGGCCAGCGTCGCTTCGAAGAGCGTCAGCGTGCAGTTGCCGATGTTGTGCAGGGTGACGGTCTGCAGCAGGGCCGCCTGCGCATCGACCGTGCCGAAGTCGACGGTGTGCGGCGAGGGCTGAAGGATGGGGTTTCCTTCGAGCACGATGTCGCAGGCCTTGGCTTCGCGCGGAACGCACTCGTAGTTTTCACACAACGAGCCCGCCTGACAGTCATCGTCGGCGCGACAGTTCGCGGCGACGACCTTGTCTTTGGTGCAGCCGGTCACACCAAGAGCGACACCTGCAGTCAGGAGCAGAATGAGTGAACGCATGGGCAGGGCGGGAGTGTCCGCTCTGGTGCGTGTCGACGCAAGGCAACGCTCAGGAACCGATTGACTCGGTGGGTTCCTCGAGGTGGGTTCAGGTGCGACACTCGCTCAGCGGCGGTGGGCCGCCACGTCGGCGTGCTTCACCAGGAAGTCATCCAGCCCACCGACGAAGTCGATGACCGGCTTGCCCCTGCGCGGCGCCCAGATGCGCGTCGCCACTTCCGAGATCAACTCCTGGTCGTGGGTGACGACGATGACCGTGCCCTCGTACTTCTGCAGGCCTTCCGACAACGCCGCGATCGACTCGAGATCGAGGTGGTTGGTGGGCTCGTCGAGGATGAGCACGTTGTCTTTGCGCATCATCAACATGCTCAAGAGCGTGCGCACCGTCTCACCACCCGACAGCGTGTCGGTGGGCTTCATGCGCTCTTCACCGGAGAACAACATGCGGCCGAGCAGGCCTGAGATCTCCTCGTTGCCCAGCTTGCTGTCGAGGTCGCGCAGGAAGCCGTAGACCGAGGTGCCCTTCTTGATGAGGCCGTGGTGATCCTGCGGCATGTAGCCGACGTTCGCGTTGTGGCCCCACTCGATGGTGCCCGCGTCAGGCGCAACGGCGCCGGCGATCATGCGCAGCAGCGTCGACTTGCCCATGCCGTTCTTGCCGATGACGCAGATCTTCTCGCCCTTGGTGATGAGCGCGGAGAAAGGGGGAATGACCACTTCGCCATCCCACGACTTGGCGATGCCGTTGATGGTGAGGGTCTGCCGGCCGCTGGGCGCCTTCTGCTCGAACTTGATGAAGGGGCGCGCGATGTTCGAACGCTTGAGGTCCTCCATCTTCAGCTTCTCGAGCTGGTTCTTGCGGCTCTGCACCTGGGTGGCGCGGGTACCTGCGCCGAAGCGGGCCACGAAGTCCTGCAGCTGGCTGATCTTCTTCTGCTTCTCGGCGTTCTCGTCTTCGACCCGCGAGCGCAGCTGCGACTTCTGCCGCACCATGTCGTCGTAGCCGCCGGTGTAGGTGATGATCGTCTCGTAATCGATGTCTGCGATGTTGGTGCAGATCGAGTTCAAGAAGTGGCGGTCGTGCGAGATGGTGATCAGCACGCCTTCGTATTCGTGGAGGAACTCCTCCATCCACCGGATCGAATCGAGATCGAGGTGGTTGGTGGGCTCGTCGAGCAGCAGCCCCTCGGGCTTCCCGAAGAGCGCCTGGGCCAGCAGGGTGCGCAGCTTGTACCCACCGGTCAGCTGCTTGAGCGGGCCTTCGTGAAAGCTCTCTTCGATGCCCAGACCCATCAGCAGCGCCGCGGCGTCCGACTCGGCGACGTAGCCGTCTTCTTCGGCGATCACCGTCTCCAAATCACCCAGGCGATTGCCGTCGGCTTCGGTGAGATCGGCCTTCTCGAGCAGCGTGTTCTTCTCGTTGAGCGCGGCCCACAGGCCCTTGTTGCCCATCATCACCACGTCGAGCACGCGGGTCTCTTCGTACTGAAAGTGGTTCTGGCGCAGCACGCCCAGCTTCCGGGGGCGGATGATGTCGCCCGTGTCTTGATCCTCGTCGCCCGCGAGGATCTTCATGAAGGTGGTCTTGCCCGCTCCGTTGGGGCCGGTCAGCCCGTACCGCTTGCCGGCGGAGAACGAGACGTTCACGTTCTCGAAGAGTTTTTTGGGGCCGTAGCCCTTGCTGACGTTGATGATGGAGAAGGACGCCATAATCCGTCGCCTCTACACTGAAATCGACGCCGCCGGGCAGCGCTGAAAGAGGAGTGTTAGTCGACGCCCATGGAAGTCGAAGCGCTGGGCATCGCCGATCTCCCGGGTGACTTCGTGACGAGGCAGCTCGAGCTGGCCGTGCTCTCCTTCGCGGGCCTCGAGGGAGATCGTCACGCGGGACTCACCCGGCGCGCCGGCGTGCGGGAGAAGCACCTGCCGAAGGGCACCGAGATTCGCAACGCCCGGCAGCTCTCGCTGGTCAGCGTGGAGGAGCTGGGCCAGGTGGCCATCACGCTGGGCCTGCCTGCGCTGGATTACCGGTGGCTCGGCGCGAACCTGCTGCTGCGAGACGCGCCTGAGCTGACCCGCTGCCCTCCCGGGACTCGCATGGTGTTCGGCTCGGGGGCGGTGCTGGTGGTCGACGGCGAAAACGACCCGTGCCGCAAGGCAGGCAAGGGCATCGTGCGGGGCGCCGGGGTCGACGAGTCGGTCGCCTTCAAGTTCGTGAAGGCGGCGCATCGGTTGCGCGGCGTGGTGGCGTGGGTCGAGCGGCCGGGCGTCATTCGCCCGGGCGACCCCGTGACGCTGGTTTCGCGCTGAGCGGTTGCGTACCTTCGGCCCATGCAGAGCATTCTGGTGGCCGTCGATGGATCAGCCCACAGCCTCAAGGGCGTGCGTGAAGCGGCAGTTCTGGCGAAGTCGCTCTCGGCGCGGCTCGAGTTGGTGAACGTGTTGCCGCCGATCCTGTTGAGCCCCAACGTCTACGCGGACACCATCGCGAAGGTGGAAGAGGGCAACCGGGAGGTCGCCCATGAGACCCTCGCGGCCGCGAAGAAGCTGGCCACCGAGCTGGGCGTCGAAGCCGACACGGTGATCCTCACCGGGCCCCCGGCCGAGGCGATCTCGGATCTCGCCACCGCCTCGCGGGTGTGGGGCGTGGTGATCGGCGCCAAGGGCCACGGCGCGGTGGCGCGCATGCTGCTCGGGAGCATCACCGACCGGCTCGTGCACATCTGCTCCAAGCCTGTTCTCGTCGTTCGTTGATTTTCCAAGGAGCCTTCATGCCGTCCATTCGCCTGTCGTCCTTCGCGCTGGCCCTGTTCGCGCTGTCGTTGGGCGTGGGCTGCGGCCCCGCGAAGCCCAAGTGCCTGCCCAGCAACTGCGCGGGGTGTTGTGACGCGAAGGGCGAGTGCATCGCGGTGCCGAACGCGCTGGCGTGTGGTTCGCGCGCGTCGGTGTGCATCGCGTGCGTGGGCGATCAGCAGTGCATCGGAGGCTTCTGCACCGGCTCTGGTTTCGGCGGCGGCTTCAGCAGCGGCGGCGGGACGGGCGGCGGCTCGGGTGGAGGGGCGATGGGCGGCGGCTCCGGTGGCGGTGTCACGGGCGGCGGCTCGGGTGGAGGGGCGATGGGCGGCGGCTCCGGTGGCGGCGTCACGGGCGGCGGCTCCGGTGGCGGCGTGACCGGCGGCGGCTCGGGTGGCGGCGTGACGGGCGGCGGCTCCGGCGGTGGCGGTATGACCGGTGGTGGGGCGGGCGGCGGCGCGACCGGTGGTGGCGGCGGTACATCGTCGAACACGGCCGCGCAGATCACCGCGGTGCGTTCGGCCGCCGATCTCGCCCCGGGCAGCGTTTCACTCCCGGTTCAAGGGGCGTTGGTGACCTTCGTGAAGCCGCTGGCGCCTGACGCCGGCCCGACGACCGATCCGGCCGGCTTCATCGTGCAAGCGGGCAATACGGGCCCGGCGCTCTTCGTCGCGGTCGAGGCCTCCACCCTGGCTGTTTCAGCAGGCGACCTGGTCGACTTCACCGTCACGGGCGTCGGCAAGAACGCCGGCCTTCGGGTAGCCACCACCCTCAGCGGCTTCGTGAAGCGGAGCAGCAGCAACCCGGTCTCCGGTCTCGCGCAGAACGCCTCGAGCGTCGACTTCGCCCAGGTCAGCGCGCTCGATGATCGCGAGGTCGAGCTGCTCTCGATGAACGGCAGCCTGGTGGGTGACATGGCCTTCGCGGGCGGCGGCTATCTGTCTGCGAGCTTCACCACCGCGGGCACCACCGATTCGACCGTGATGAAGCTGCGGCTGCCGGCCGCGCTGGCCGATGCGGAAGGCCTGAGCACCGGCTGCAGCGTGCAGCTGACGGCCTCGCCGTTGTGGCGCTTCAACGCGCAGGCCCAGCCCTCGGCGTTCACCTCGAGCGCGCTGGCGGGCAGCACCTGCCCCGCGCCGCAGTTGGTCTCGGCGGTGGCGACCTCGCTCACCGCGGTGCGCGCCACCTTCACCCGCCCGATGAACCCGTTCACGGTCACCACCTCGAGCATGACCATCGGTGGGCTGAGCGTGACGCAGGCCACGCAGCTCTCGCCCTCGACGTTCAGCTTCACCACCAGCGCGCAGACCGGCGGCACCTCGTACACGCTCACCGCGGCGACTTCGGTGGCTGACGTTCGCGGCACGCCGATCAGCGCTTCGGCGCGCACGGCCACCTTCACCGGCTACCAGGCGCCGACCAGCGGCATCGTCATCAACGAAGTCGACTACGACAACGTCGGCACCGACTCCGCCGAGTTCATCGAGTTGTACAACCCGACGGCTTCCGCCCAGACACTCGTGGGGCGCTCGCTGGTGTTGATCAACGGCGGCAGCAATCCGGGGCCGGCGTACACGACCATCGATCTGACCTCGGTGGGGTCACTGGCGGCGGGTGAGTACCTGGTGGTCGCCAGCGCGGCGACCCTGGCCGCGCTCCCGGGCACGGTGAAGAAGCTGGCGGTCACCCCGGCCACGGACCTGATTCAGAACGGCGCCCCTGATGCACTGGCGCTGATCGATTCGGCGAGCTCGGTGATTCTGGACAGTCTTTCGTACGAAGGCGGCACCAACTGGGCTTCGCCTGCGGGGACCATCTCGGTGCAGGAAGGCGCCAGCTCGACCGCGGCGCTCGCCGACAGCAACACCAGCAACGTGAGCATCGGGCGTGCCCCCAACTCGTTGGACACCAACAACAACGTGCCCGACTTCACCATCAACGCAGCGCCGACGCCGGGTGCGATGAACGTCGGCCCTTAGTCGTGATCGTCCGGGCCCAGCCCGGCCAGGGTGACCAGGTTGCGCGGGTGCTGGGCGCCGCCCCTGACCTCCAGCACGCGCTCGGCCCAGAGCTCGGGCACCGCGCCTTCACCGAAGATCGCCCCGAAGAGCGCGCCGGTGACGGCCGCGTTGGTGTCGCTGTCACCGCCTCGATTGGCCACGTCGATCAACGCCGCTTCGAGTGAAGGCGCGTGGAACAGCTCCCAGAAGGCGAGCCGGTAGGTCACCCGGATCGACGTGGGCCAGGGGAAGAAGAGGTGCAACTCGGGCCCGTAGAGCTCGGGATCGTCGTCCTGCGCCCGCCGCAGATCTTCCCGCAGCCAGTCAGCGGCGTCTTTCGTCTGCGAGACCCAGTCCGACTCCTTGCGGCCCAGCGTCGCGGCCGCCAGGGAGAGCTCGGCTTCAGCCACCTTGAGCAACGCCGCCGGGTCGAGCCGCTCCTCCGGCGTGCAGATCGCCGCCGCGATGATCCCGTTGAAGGTCGCGCACGCCAGCTGGCAAAGAGGATCGAAGTGCGTCACCGCCGTGTCGTCGAGCGAGGCGGCGATGCGCTCTTCGCGCTTCGAATGGAAAAACACACCAATCGGTGCGGTGCGGGCGAGCGGCGCGTTGTCGCGCACCTTCTGGTACCCCTCGAGCCACACCTTGCGGCCGGAGTACTCGGGCGAGCGGCCATCGAGGATCGCCTCCAGCGCCGCCTTGATCGCTTCGGGCACGTCGATCGCGTTGGGGAGCCAGCGCGCGTAGGCCTTGCCCGTCTCGAGCACGTCGTAGCGCCGCAGGTTGCGCAGCGTGCCCGAGAGCACCTGAGCCATCTCAGAGCCCCAGGTCACCTGGCCCGGCAGCAGCTCGAGCCGTCCGCCGCCCCGCGGCTCCTGGAGCGGGCCTTCATTGAGCTCCGGAAACTGCGCGGCCGGCAAATTGCGCATCTCATTGCGAGTGCCCATCGCTTCGCCGACCGCGAGGCCCAGGAGCGCGCCTTTTTGCCGCGACCGAATCATCTCGGCGGAGGCGACCGTCGGCGCCTTCACTTTCCTGTTCGTCGGGCGTCTCGGCGGAGGGGGCGGCATCTTTTTCAGGGCCCTTTTAACTGAAATGCCATGGGGTTACGGCGCTCGCCCCATTTCTGTGCGAAACTTCTGAAGGCTCTGTCAGACAATGTAGGCAGATTCTTCACTCCAATTCCCGAGGCTCCACTTCATGTCGATTGATTCGATTCGCAGTGCATTGACGACGGCGCTCACCAACAAGCGTGTCACCCGCGACGAAGTCCGCACCATCGTGAAGTCGGCTCAAGACGGCGGCAGCATCGACGCCGCGGAGAGGGCCGAGCTGCAGGCGATGCTCAACACGCACGGCTCGAAGTTCACGGCCGCGGCGAAGACCGAGTTCACCCGCCTCATCGGTGGCACCGCGATCGTCACGCCGCCTCCCGCGCCGACGAACCAGCCGGAGAAGGTGACCATCGAAGCCACGCGCCAGCCGTGGACGACGACCTACTGGCCCATGGCCGGCAGCGGTAACGAGGCAGGCAACCCGCAGACCCACCTTTGGGCAAAGGAGGGCACGCTCTCCAAGGTCGACGCCCTGCTCAAGGCGCGTGGCCAGGCTGAAGGCGCCCGCAACTTCGAGCTCAAGCCCAACCTCAACTGGTTGGTGGGCAAAGAATCGGGCCACTACATCCCCCAGTCGAACCTCTCGGAGATCGACGCCGAGCGCACCACGGGTGTCGACTTCAACAACAACGGGAAGATCGATGCCGACGTGAAGTGGGACTTCATCGATCGCAACGGCCAGTTCGGCAAAGACGGCAAGACCGAGAGCCGCATGGACGTGGGCTGGTGGGGCAGCTGCGACAAGGTGGCCCGCGCCGGCATCCTCTTCGAGGAGCCCAAGAAGGCCGTCACCCTCAACGGCGTCACCTTCACGCCCCAGGACATCAAGGGCCTGCTCACCGTGCTGGCCGACAGCCAGGGCGGCGGTTCAGACTTCGTGGGCAATCGCTACGACGCGAACCCCGACACGGTGACGCTCAAGAACGGCCAGCAGCTCAAGGGCACCATCGTCTCCGACGTGAAGTTCGACAACACCTCGCGCCGTCAGCAGGACTGGCAGATCAACAGCAACAACCTGCCCGACGAAGTGAAGGTCAAGCTGATGGACGGCACCGAGAAGACCTTCAAGAAGAGCGAGCTGAGCTACGTCGCTCGTGAAGACAAGCGCGATGACCCGGTCCTGATGCACGAGACGATCAGCGCCTGGCTCAAGTCGGGCCGCCCCGCCGTGATGGACAAAGACTCGGCCGATCACGTGTGGAACTACAACTTCTACAAAGCCGACGACACGCTCTACAAGAACGGCCTCAAGCCGAGCTGGGCGAACGACGAGCTGCTCAAGAACGGCTACAGCGGCCCCGCTGGCGATGGAAAAATCGTCTGGGTCGAGCGCAAGGTTTCGCTCGGTGGTGGCGGCGGCACCGAGAACTACCGGTACTGGATGGAAGAGAAGAACGGCAAGTTCATCAACGGCGGTTGGGACACCTCGAGCGCGAGCCCCGACTTCCTCTGGCGCCCGCAGACTGAGTCGGCCTTCACCGGCCGCAACGAGCGCAACCCCTTCGTCGATCCCAAGCTGGTGAAGGAGATCTACGAGGCGTCGATCCGCTAGTTGACGGGTGTCGTGCACTACGATTGTAGTGCACGACATGAAGACCGCACTGCTTCCTGCAACTCGGGTCGCCCCAGAACTGCGCAAGCGAGTCGAGTCGTTGCTGCAGGAAGGGGAGACCGTTTCCAGCTTCATCGAGGAAGCCGTCAGCCGGCACGCTGAAGAGCGTTCCGCGCAGCGTGAGTTCATCGCGCGCGGACTTGCGGCGGAACAAGAAGACGATTGGCTGACCGCGGATGAGGTCTTCACTTCGGTGAGGAAGGCCGCGGCGCGCGGTCGCAAGAAGGCCAAAGCGTGAAACGGTACCGGGTGCGCTTCGCCCGGAGCGCGCACGAAGATCTCGACCGCTTGACCGAGCACCTCGTCGAGAGGTCACCCGACCGCGCAGGGGATGCAGAGCGGGTGATACGCGACGCGGTCGAGGTCTTGAAGCGGCTGCCGCTGCTCGGCCCTCAGGCTCGAGACCAGGACGACCGAGCGCTTCGGGAGCTTCTCGTTCCGTTTGGGACTTCGGGTTACTTGCTCCTGTATCGAGTGGGGCCGGGCTTTCTGGTCAGCGTGCTGGCAGCGCGCCATCAGGTCGAGGAGCGCTTTCACTGAAACCGCGGTTCATCGCAGGGTCAACGTCAGATTCTGCCCGCCCCGCCGAACCAGGAACTCGAGCGAAGCGTTCGGCTGGCCGCGGTCGCTGCTCCACACCTGCGAGGGGGGAAGGCGGCGCTTCTTCCCGAAGAAAGAGAAATGCAGCCGCGCCGGGCGGCCCCCACGATCAGTGCAGCCAGAACCCGAGTCATGCGCTCCCCCTGACGCGAGGGTGAGCCCGCGCAGGCCAGAGTTTCAGGCGATGACTTCTTCGCTCTCCGGCCGGGTGCCGTGCCAGCGGTGTAAGGCGGCGCGCGGCCCGTCATCGTGCCACTCGACCAACCCGTAGTGGATCTCGAGGTGTTGCCCCAGGCGCCCGAGGCCTAAGTCGACCATGGGCATCCAGGTGCCGGTGTTCACGTAGGTGCGCATGCTGCCGGCGACCCGCCAGGTGCGCAGCATCGGCACGTGCGTGTGGCCCATGAACACCGCCTTCACGTGACTCGACTGCTTGAAGATCCGCTGTGCGTAGCGATCGAGCTTCTCGAAGAAGGCGATGTCGTTGCCGAGAAACTGGGTGAGCTTCACGAAGGGCCGCTTCTTCCACCAGACGGGGTTGAAGCGTGCCTTCACCAGCGCCTTCGCGGTGTCGGCGATGATGCGCGAAGTGAAGCGGGTGTCGACGATCATGCCGCCGGCGAGCATCGGCCAGAACGGGTGCACCTTGTCGACCCACGGCCGCTCGCGGATGAGCGGGTTGAGCACGCGCAGAATGAACAGGCTGCCCCAGGGCAGGTTGAGCACCGGGTCTTTGTGCGCGCGTCGCAGCGTGAGCTGGCCCCAGTCGAACGCGTGCATCGCCTCGAATTGATGGCCGTGGTGAAACTGCACGCCGTCGAGCTCGAAGAGCGCCTGGTCGCTGATGAAACGAACGCGCGGGTGGCTCTCCTGGCCGGTGACGAACTTCGTGAAGAGCGCCTGCGGGCCGGGGAAGAGCATCTCCATGTCGTGATTGCCGGGCAGGTAGGTGAGCTGGCTCTCTTCGTTCTTCAAGAAGCGGGTGAGCGCTTCGATCACCCGCGGGTGACCCTTGAGGCACTTGTAGAGCTTGATGCCCGCCAGACGTTCGGAGATCTCGTCGGGGAACTGGCCCATCACCGGCACCTTCAGCAAATCGAAGATGTCGCCGTTGAGCACCAGGTGGGCGCCTTCGTACTTCTCGAGCAGCTGAGCCAGCCGTTCGTCTTCCTTGAAGTCGTCGTAGATGTTCACCCGGCCGCGGCGGTGACCGGTGCCCAGATGCATGTCAGACAGAACGAGCGCGCGTCGCACAGGGGCACCAGCCTACTCGGACGGCCCGGGCCTTCGACCTCCGTCAGAGGCATTTCCAGTCGGTAACGCGTCGCGCCGCCCGGAAATGACCCCTGACGAGTCGACGCTGGGCGAAGTCGTATTGTCGTCGCTGGTGCGGTCAATCAGCTTGTTGAGGGGATCGATGCCCACCCGTGCCGGCTTCTTCGGAACGGTGAACGCAAACTCCGACTCGCCCTTGGCCACGCGCTTCTTCTCGAGGAACAACGCATTGCCGTCCTCGTCGATCGCCCCGAGCTCCATCACGTCGTTGAACTCCAGCTCGGTCTGATCGCCCTTGTCATCGCTGCGGTACTTCACCGCCTTCACCTTCACGGTGACGTCCCACGCGCCCGCCGCGTTCTGCTTCATCGACGCCGACACCGCGCGGTTGTCGTAGATGGTGATGGTCTCGAAGAGATCCTCGAGCACGCCGTGATGTTCTGGAGGGACCTCCGCGCGCAGGAACGAGATGAGCTGCGTGCTGTTGGTGTACGGCGGCCCCTTGAACTTCACGGCCTCGACGTACTTCTTGAGCCCGCGGTTGATGACCTCTTCGCCGACGAGATCCTGCAGCCAGTACATGACCAGACTGCCCTTCTGGTAGTGGATGTACTGCTGGTTCTCCACGCGGGAGAGCGGCAGCTCCTTCTTTCGCTCCATCGCGCGACCGATCAAATACCGATCGAGCTCGAACTTGAGGAAGCGGCGCATCTTCTCCGGGCCGTACTTCTTCTTCATCACCATCAACGCGGAGTACTGCGCCATCGACTCGCTGGTGACCGTGGCGCCCTGCACGTCACCGCCGACCACCTGGTGCGCCCACCACTGGTGCGCGATCTCGTGCGCGGTCACGTAGTACGGGTAGTCGAGATCTTCTGCGTTGCCCTCGCGCACGCGCGCGATGAAGCCGAGCCCTTCGGAGTACGGAATGGTGTTGGGGAAGCTCTGCGCGAAGGTCTGGTAGCGGGGGAACTCGAGGATGCGCGCTTGCTGGTGCTGATACGGCCCGAAGTTCTCGGAGCAGTAGGCGAGCGAGTCCTTCATGCCCTGCATCATGCGGTCGATGTTGTAGGGGTGTTTCGCCTCGTAGAAGATCTGCAGCTTCACGTCGTTCCATCGATCCTCCTTCACCACGTAGCGGGCAGAGAGCACCGAGAAGAAGTTCAAGATGGGCTGGTTCATTTCGTAGCGGAAGAAGCGGCGGCCGTTCTCCGTCCACTCCTTCATCAAGGTGCCGGGCGCGACGGCGATCTGATCGGGCACCGTGCTCACCGTGGTGCGAAAGCCGATGAAGTCGGAGTCGGCGCGGATGTAGTTGCGCTCGAGACCCCTGGGATCGTCGCGGTCGAGCATGCGCTCCTTGGGGGGCAGGTCGTACGACTTGCGATCGCCGTCTTCGGTGAGCTCCGCGTCTTCGAGGTAGCCCACGGAGGGCAGGTTGAAGTTGTTGAAGAAGGTGCCGTTGCCCACCACGTCCTGCCGGCGGGAGCCATGCACGATCGGGTCTGCGCTGAAGCTCATCGCGAAGGTGAGCGGGCGCTGCTCTCCCGGTTGCAGCGGCGGCTCGAGCGCGAAGATCTGCAGGCTGAACTCATCGGCCTTCTGTTTCGGCGTGTTCACCGTGCCGACCGCCAACGCCTCGATCTTCGCGTCGTCGGAGAGGTTCAACATCACCTCGCTGATCGCTTCGTTGGTCTTGTTCTCCAGCAGGTACGTGCCGCGCGCCTCCAACCGCGGAGGTGACGCGTCGGGGTAGATGTCGAAGTTCACGTCGGCATCCACGATGCGTGGCGTGGCTTTGTTGGCCCATGACCTCCACGCCTTCTCGTAACCCGCCTGCCGCTTCTCGCCGTCTTTGGCGGTGCGGTACGGATGACGAATGTGCGTCTCGTAGAAGAGGTAGCTGCCGAGCGTCAGGGCCGAGATCGCCCCGAGGCCCAACGCGGCTTTCCACGGAGTGGTGAAACGACCCATGGCCAGGGCTCTGCGCTGACGCACGCTCGCTTCCCGACCGCGCACCGCGAGCAGGAAGGCGATCACCACCAGCACCGTGGCGATCGACCACCAGTACCCGCGGTAGAGCAGCGAGGCAGGCAGCCAATGCCCGTAGCCATTCATGTCGGAGAACGTGATGCGCGGCTCGGAGTTGAAGCGCAGCAGCCGCTCCTCGACGCCCAGGATGCCGAAGGCGATCTGGCTGACGAAGTAGAGAACCATCACGCCGTGGCCGAGGTACTTCTGGTTGACCAGGATCTGCACCACCAGCGCGAGCACCGCGATGAGCACGTCTTGCAGGAGGCCGAAGACGATCAGCTCCATCGCGTAGAGGCCCCACTGAATGTCGAAGAAGCCACGCCCCAACTGCGATGCGAGCGCAGCGCCTCCGATGACCAGCTGCAGGGAGGCGGTGACCAGCACCAGCGCGAAGAGCTTCGACAAGAAGGGCACCCAGGTGGGCACGCGCGAGGCGTCGATGATGTCGGCCACCTGCGCGTCGCGTTCTTTCCACACCAGCTCGCCTGCGTAGAAGGTGAGGGTGATGATCACGAAGCCGCCGAAGGTGCCGCCGGCCATCTCCAGCACCTGCCAGGTCACCGGCAGCGTCGCGGTGCCGAAGATCTCTCCGGCGACCAGCACACCGATCAAGACGAACAACAGACCCGCGGCCACGAACGACCAGAAGACGGCGCTGCGGGTGATGTCGCGAAAGTGCAGCCACGCGGTGGCGAAGACGGTGCGCCACCAGCCGCCCGTGGTGGGGGTCGAGCGCGTCGCGGGCAAAGCGCCCAGGCTCTTCGGCGCTTCTTCCACCGGCAGCCGCTTGCCGCGCTGCTCTTCGACCGTGGTGCGGAACCGGTTGACGGTGAGCGCCAGGAGCAGGCCTCCGACCGCCGTCCAGATGAGCTTGTTGAGCAGCATCAGGCCGTTGAGCGGCACCAGGTCTCGGTTGCGTTCGATGGGCGTCCAGTAGCGGGTGACCACGTCGAAGGTGATGAAGCCGAAGGGATCGGCCAACGCACCGACGGTGCGGTTCTGCACGTCGCCGATGGCCGTGCTGAGCACCAGATAGCCGAGCACCAGCACCACCACGCCGACGTACACGGGCGCCATCTGCCGGCTGAGCGCGGCCAGCGAGAAGAACAGCGCGCCGGTCACGAAGAGCATCGGCCACACGCTGACCAGGTACGGCCAGAGATACACGTCGAGCCGGTGCGGCCCGATCTGCGCGACTTCGATCACGTGAAACGCGGCTGCGCCCTGCGCGACCAACGCGCCCAGCAACATGCCCGCGGCGATGGCCAGGAAGAGCACGCAGGAAAAGAAGTACGCGCCCAGGAACCGGCCCAGCAGGTAGGTCACCTTCTTCACGTTGCGCGTGAAGATGAGGGGCCAGGTGTTGGTGCCGAAGTCTTGATACGCGGCCTGGCCGAAGATCGCCGCCACCGTGAAGAGGCCCAGCAGCGCCATCACGTTCAGGTTGGCGAACACCGTGTACGGGCCGTTCGCGAAGATGCGCTCGTTGCCCGTCGAGGTGCTCACGTCGCGAAAGAGCCCCGCGCCCGCCGCCATCAGGAAGAAGCCGCCGAAGAAGAGGATCGCTGCGTAGACGTACGACGAGAGCATCTTGAGCCGCCGCCGCAGCTCGAAGCCGATCAGTGCGCCGAGCATCACGCCTGTCCTGCGCTCAGACGAAGGGCCGCCTGCGTGGCCGAGAGGGCCTGGAAGTACACGTCTTCGAGATCCGGGTTGACCGCCTCGAACTCACCATCGGGTCTCGCTTCCGAGAAGACGTGCGCGAGGCGCTGGCCTGCCACGCGGCGCACGGCGATCACCGGCAGTGCTTTGGAGATGGCCTCGAGCTCTTCGGCGGTGACGAACTTCTTCCAGATGCGCCCCTCGAGCTTCTTGGTCAGCTCGAGCGGATGCCCGGAGAGGATCACCTTGCCGCTCGCGAGGATGGCCATGTTGCGGCACAGATCCGACACGTCGGTGACGATGTGCGTCGACAACAGCACCACCACGTCTTCGCTGATCTCCGCGAGGAGGTTGTGAAAGCGAAACCGTTCGGCGGGGTCGAGGCCGGCCGTGGGCTCGTCGACGATGATCAACTTCGGGTTGCCGATGAGCGCCTGCGCGATGCCGAAGCGCTGCTTCATGCCGCCGGAGAAGCCACCCAGCCGGCGTGACTGGTGCTCCCACAGGTTGACGCGGTGGAGCAGCGCCTTCACCACCTCGTGCCGCTCGCTGCGTTTGCTCAGGCCTTTGAGCTGCGCGAGGTGATCGAGCATGTCCCAGGCGGTCACCTTCGGGTACACGCCGAAGTCCTGCGGCAGGTAACCCAGCACTTCGCGCAGGCGCTCGGGCTGCTGGGCGATGTCGATGTCGCCAAAGAGCATGGTGCCCGCGTCGACCGCCTGGAGCGTGGCGAGGCTGCGCATAAGCGACGATTTCCCGGCGCCGTTGGGCCCCAGCAGGCCGAACATCCCGTGGGGGATCTTGAGGTTGACGTCGTCCAGGGCCTTCACCCCGTTGGGGTACGTCTTGGTCACGCCTCTGAGTTCGAGCTCCATGGAGCGGGACTTTCGCCAGCCCGTACCCGAATGCAATGAGTGACGTGGGTTCGTCGACTCGCTAGACCCCGGGTCATGACCGAAATCGTTCACGTCAAGGCGCGGGAGATTCTCGATTCACGTGGCAACCCGACGGTGGAGGCCGAAGTGGTCCTCGAGAGCGGGGTGATGGGGCGCGCAGCCGTGCCCTCGGGCGCCAGCACGGGCGAACACGAGGCGGCTGAGCTGCGTGACGACGACAAGAAGCGCTACCTCGGCAAGGGCGTGCTCAAGGCGGTCAAGAACGTCAACGACGTGATCGCCGCCGCGGTGATCGGCCTCGACGCGATGGATCAGGCGACCCTCGACGGTGAGCTCAACGCGCTCGACGGCACGCCCAACAAGTCGAAGCTCGGCGCCAACGCGATCCTCGCGGTCTCCATGGCCGCCGCGCGCGCGGCCGCCGCTGAGCTGCAGGTGCCGTTCTACCGGTACATCGGCGGGGCGCAGGCGCGCACGTTGCCGGTGCCGATGATGAACATCATGAACGGCGGGGCGCACGCAGACACCAAGGTCGACGTGCAGGAGTTCATGGTGCTCCCCTGGGGCGCCAGCTCGTTCAGCGAAGGCCTGCGCTGGGGTGCCGAGGTGTTCCACGCGCTCAAGAAGATCTTGAAGGCCAGGAAGCTGCCCACCGGCGTCGGTGATGAAGGCGGTTACGCGCCGGATCTCCCGTCGAACGAAGAAGCGCTCAAGTTGATCATGGAGGCCATCAGCGCTGCGGGCTTCAAGGCCGGCGAGCAGATCGCCCTGTGCCTCGATGTGGCGGCCAGCGAGTTCTTCGACAAGGGCAGCAAGAAGTACAACTTCAAGGCCGACGGCCGCGCGCTCGACAGCGCAGGGCTGCTGGGCTGGTACCAGGAGCTGATCGGCAAGTACCCGATCGTCTCCATCGAAGACGGCTTCGCGGAAGACGACTGGGGCGGTTGGAAGCTCGCCAGCGACGCGCTGGGCAAGAAGATCCAGCTGGTCGGTGACGACCTCTTCGTGACCAACGTGACCCGCCTGCAGCGCGGCATCAAGGAGGGCATCGCCAACTCGATCCTGGTGAAGGTGAACCAGATCGGCACGCTGACCGAGACCTTCGACGCGGTGCGCATGGCGCATCGGGCCGGGTACACCTCGGTGATGAGCCACCGCTCGGGTGAGACGGAAGACACCACCATCGCCGACCTGTCCGTCGCGTTGGATTGCGGTCTCATCAAGACCGGCTCGGCCAGCCGCAGCGATCGCATCGCGAAGTACAACCAGCTGCTGCGCATCGAAGAAGAGCTCGGGGAGCACGCCCGCTACGCAGGCCGCGGCGCGATCAAGCAGTGAAGCCGCGCATCCTCATCAGCAACGACGACGGTATCAGCGCCCGGGGCCTCATCGCCCTGGCGAAGGCGATCGACCCGCTCGGTGAAGTGTGGGTGGTGGCGCCGGAGCACGAGCAGAGCGCGACGAGTCACTCGCTCTCGCTCCACCGGCCGCTGCGCATTCGCAAACACGACGAACGTTGGTTCGGCATCGACGGCACGCCGGCAGACTGCGTGTACATCGCCATCAATCACCTGATGAAGGGTGACGCGCCGGTGCTGGTGCTCTCGGGCATCAACCACGGCCCCAACCTGGCGGACGACGTCATCTACTCAGGCACGGTGGCGGCCGCGATGGAGGGCTGCATTCTCGGCTTCCCCGCGATCGCCTTCAGCCTCGCCACGCGGAAGAACTTCGAGTTCGAGCACGCCGCGCACTTCGCGCACGCGCTGGTGAAGACGGCGCTCGCTTCGACCATTCCGCAGCGCATGCTGCTGAACGTGAACATTCCTTCGTACGGCCCGGTGACTGGCTACGAAGTGACCCGGCTGGGGCGGCACACCTACAACGCCGACGTCATCGAGAAGGCCGACCCACGCGGCCGTCACTATTACTGGATCGGTGGAACCGGTTACGAGCACGTGAAAGAAGCCGGTACCGACGTGACGACTGTTCACGACGAGCGCCGGGCTTCGATCACCCCGCTGATGCTGGATCTGACCGAGCACAAGTTCGTGCAGCCGCTCAAGGCGTGGTCAGTGGACGGCTTCAAACAGCACTGATTTGTCTCCCTCTCCCTTCGGGAGAGCCGGGGTGAGGGCATAACGTCAGTTTAATTGAGCCAATCCCCCCGCGAGGGACACTCAGGCCAATGAAGTCGTACGGGCCAGCGCGATGGCTGGCAGTGGCCGCAGTGTCACTGCTCGTCTCCGCATGCGCGACGACCCACGTCCCCGCCAAGACGGGTGCATTGGAAACCCACGTCGAGCCCGACCAATCGGTCGTCACGCACAAGGTCGGCAAGGGCCAGACCCTCTACCGGATCGCCAAAGCCTACGGCCTGAGCGTGGAAGAGCTGATGGACGCCAACCGCATCGACGACCCCCGCGAGCTGAAAGCCGGCGAGCTGCTCTACGTGCCCGGAGCGCGCCAGCGGAAGACCGTCGCCGAATACGACGCGCCCGAACCTGAGCCTGCACCGAGGCCGGTCACCGCGAAGTCCTCCGAGCCCGAGAAGAAACAACCCAGGGTGGTGCGAGTGGGCAAGGGGAGTGGGGTGCTCCAGTGGCCCTTGCGCGGTGTGCTGTACGCGCGGTTCGGCAAGAAGGGCAAAGAGCCCCATGACGGAGTCGATCTCGCCGCGCCCGCGGGCCAGTCGGTGAAGGTCGCCGCCCCCGGCACGGTGCTCTTCGCTGGCGAGCAGAAGGGCTATGGCCTGATCGTGATCGTCGAACACGACGGAGGCCTCATCACGCTCTACGCGCACAACCGCGACCTGCGCGTGAAGACGGGCCAGAAGGTGCGCGACGGTCAGGTGGTCGCCACGGTGGGTGACTCCGGGCGAACGAGCGGGCCGCACTTGCACTTCGAAGTGCGTAAAGACGGTGTGCCGGTCGATCCACTCGATTATCTGGGCCCGGTGCCGCCCGCATGACCACCGTGCTCTTCATTCATGGCCTCGAGTCTGGACCGCGCGGGAAGAAGGCGCTCGAGCTGGAGGCCGCCGGGTTCACCGTGGTCGCGGGGCAGATGCCGTGTTCCCAGCGGGCGATCTTCAAAGATCCCGCCGTGATTGGGTTCATCGCGATCGCGTTGGGCGTGCTCATCGCAGCTGCCTTTCAGGGCGTGATGGGGTTCATGATCTGCGGGGTCCTCTACGCGGTGCTGCTGCGCTTCGTGCAGCCGGCGATCACCCGAAGGATGTTCCGACGAAGCGTGGCCGTGCAGCTCGCGTTGTTGGCCGCGAACAAGATCGACGTGGTGGCGGGTTCGTCGTTTGGCGGTGCGGTGGGGGTCGAGCTGCTCAGCAGCGGGGCGTGGACGGGACCGACGATCTTGCTGTGCCCTGCGCATCGGCTCGTCGCGGGCCGCGCGTGGAAGCCCCTGCCTGTGCTTCCCGCCGACGCTTCACGCATCGTGGTGGTGCACGGCCGGCAAGATGAGACGGTGCCGATCGAACACTCGCGATCATTGGTCAAGGGAACCGCCGCGAAGTTGATCGAAGTCGACGATGGGCATCGGCTCACGAACGTCGCGATCGCGGCGAACTTTCACGAATGGGTCGCGCGCGTCACAGCGCCTTGAGGAAGGCCGCGGTTCGAGTGCTCTTCGGGGCACTCTCACGCTAGTCGACCGAGTGCACCCGCCGAGCCTCAAGGTGAGTGGCAGGCCGGTTGCGGGACTTTGGGTCGGCTCAGTAGAACCTGCACCTTCTCCAGGCCTCTCCATCTCCGCCCACGTTCCAGCATCGGCATGGCACCAGAGGATCTGGATCGCCTTTCTCTACCTGGTCGAAGCAGAGAGCCACAGCGGCTTCCAGTCCGCAGCGGCATCGTGGGTCACTCGGCGTGGCTCACCACCGCGCGGCATCGCGTACACCTCGGCGTTCCCATCCCGGCTCGACACGAACGCGATCCACTTTCCATCCGGGCTGAGTGCCGGCAGCTGGTCGTCCCACGCGCCATCGGTGAGCTGCTTCAACGAGCCGGTCGCTACCTCCGCCGAATAGAGGTGCCAATACCCGCGAGGTCCGCGCGCCGAAAACACCAGCTCCGCCGAATCAGGAGTCCACACCGCATCCGCCTCGCCGGCTTCGTACTCGCCCGCATCCCACCGCGTGTCCTGTGCCGCTTCCGAATGCAGACGCCGCTGGCCACGGCCATCTGGCTTCACCAGGAACAACCGGTCCTGCCCCTCGCGATTGCTCACGAACGCGATCCACTTCGCGTCGGGGCTGATCTTCGGAGCGACGTCGTCGAGGTGAAATGCGGTCAACCGCTGCAGCTGCCCACCATCGATCGCCGCCCGGTAGATCTCCGCATCGCCATCGCGGCTCGACACGAACGCAAACCACCGCCCGTCCGGCGCGACGCTCGGCTCGAAGCTCCCGGCGGGGTGGGTGATCAACTGCCCGCCATCGAGCAGCGCCAGGTTCGAGAGACCACCTTCTCCCGACTCGAACAAGGTCACGCCGCCCGCTGAGCTCACGCTTCGAGCACGGGCAGAAGGCGGGCTGACCGGCTTGCTCCCACCATCGAACGAGAGGAACACCAGCTGCTCTCCCTCGTTCTGGCTGCGCGTGACGAACAACCCGTCGACCTGCGCAGCCGCCAGATAGTGCGCTGCAGGAGCGCGTGTCACCGCGCGCCCATCGATCACCACCTGCGGCAGGCCCGTGGCTTCCGAGATCCACGCGAGTGAAAACCCGGCATCGGGCAGCTCCAGCCGGGCGACGGGTTTGGGAACGACGAAGCCCGCATCGACGACGGGCGTCGAAGCGGGCTTCCGGCTGCAGGCCGACACCAGACAGAGCATCAGCACGAGTCGCCACATCACGCTGACTTCAGCGGATGCGCACGGCGTCGGCAATCACGACTTTGCCTGGCGCCTGCCAGCGCGAGAGCACGATCTTGTTCCACCCGGCGGTGAAGTTGAACCGGCCGACCTGGTTCCACTTGCCACCGTTCACCGTCTGGTTCGCCGTGCCGGTGCCCACCTTCTCACCGCGCGAGTTGAAGGCCACGAAAGCCGAGGCGGTCGAACGATCGCTGGCCGCCGTCCACCACGCGTCGATGGTGCGCGCGCCGTCGGCGTCGAGCTTGAAGAAGAACGCCGCGCCGTCGCTCACTTCAGCAGTGGTCGCGTACCAGTACCCGCTGCCGTAGTAGCCAGCCACGTTGGCCGAGCTCTTCCAGTTCGCGGAGACCTGCACGTAGCCGCGCGCCTGGTTGTTGTTCGCGTTGTTGCTGTCGACGATCACCGTTCCGACCGGAGCAGGCGCCGGGCCCGGCGTCGGCGTCGGCGCAGGCGCAGGCGGCGCGCACACGGAGTTGATCTTCTGCAGGTACGACGTCCACGGCCAGTTGCGACCCGGATCCGTGCGGTTCCACGGCTGCAGCTGACCGTGACCCACGATGTGGAAGCGGTCGCGCGCGATGCCCCAGTCCTTCGTGATGTTGCACACCAGGCGGGCCGAGGCGTCGATCTGACCCGCGGGCCAGCTCGACTGAGAGGCGAAGCCAGCGTGCTCGATGCCCACCGAGAGGCTGTTGCCGCTCTGGCCGTTGAGGCCGCACAGCTGGCCGCCGTTGCGGCTGCACTCGTAGTCGGCGGCGATGTGCCAGGCGCGATCCGACTCCCTCACCAGCTGGCTGATCTCGGAGCCCGTGGTGTTGACCACGTAGTGCGCGCTGGCCCCGGCGCGGCTGTTCGACAGCCAGCCCCAGCAACCCGAGTACGCACCTTCGCAGGTGTGGATGATGACCAGCTGCGGCCGCGTACCGCTGCGGGAGTTGAAGTTGGGTGAGGGGCGCCACACGGCCGCGCCGTAATCGGGGGCGCGCGAGAGGCCCTGCAGCACCTCGGCGTACTCACCGACCGAGGCCTCGAGTTCCTGCGCCTTGCCCGAGACTTCCAGCTCTTCCGAGAAGCGGCCCACGCCGAGCTTGAGGGCTGAATAGACTTCGCCCTGCACGAACGCGGTGCGCACCAACGGATCTTCCAGGCCGGTGTAGTCGCCGATGACCGGAGACCACGCGAGCAGCTTCTCGCGGTCGATCGCCTGGGCGTCGGCGTGCTTCGACAACCACGCGGCCGCCACGCGAACGTTCGCGGTCACGTCGGTCTTCGCCATCTCTTCGGAGACCTGCGCGGTGCTCAGCGCCTCCGCCATCATCGCGGGCGTCAGCGCCATCAGGCCGTAGGTGGGCTGCGCGCCCTCGAACTCGCCTTCGCTGCTGATCATCTCGTAGCGCGTCAGCGAGTAGGCCATCGACTTGAGCAGCGACGGCGGCACGTTGAACTCTTTGCCCGCGGCCTCGAACACGGCGTCGTGCGTGCTGCTCGAACGCAGCTCGCCTTCTTCATTGGCCCCTTCGAAACGTTCGGCCTGCGACTCGTCGTTGCGAATCACGAGGGCGGAGTCGTCGACCCCACAGCCCACCAGGGTCAGCGCGGCGAGAAATCCAGTCAGTGTCCGATTCATGAACAGCTCCTTGGGTCTGCTGTGAAACGCACGCGTTTCACGAGGTCTGCAGACACAGTCCGCACGCGCCGTTCCAACCCGCGGCGCGCCTCGTTCCGGCGGCTTGCGCGGGCGCTTGAAGGCACCTGTCGCGATGTCATGCGCCACTTTCCTTCTCGGCTGGCGCGACTTGGGACAGCCGAGCGTAAAGGAACTTCGCGTTGGGCTCTGGCGTCGCGCGCAGGTGACAGTGCGTACATGTGCGCCGTCTCGCGTGCGTGACAGAGGGGGAAACGCGGGAGAGAGTCGCGCGGTGCGTCGTCTTTTCCTGCTCCTGATTCCGCTCGCCCTGCTGGGTTGCCCCAAGCCGCCGCCCCAGGTGGTGGAGCAGAAGGTGATCGACCCGGTCGAAGCGGCGCGCGAGGTGATGCAGAAGCTCTACGAGTCGGTGGAGTCCGGCAACGCCGACCTGCTCGAGCCCCTCTTCACCGAAGACGCGCTCATCTTCGGGCTGGGCCCATCCGACACCTGGCAGGGCGGCACGGTGATCACCGATCGCGCGCGGCAGGCGCTGTTGCCCATCGGGCTCGCGGGCGACGAGGTGAAGATCGAGACGTCGGCCGTGGTGATTGGCCTCGCCGACGCGGAGTACTCGGCGTGGGCGTTCGACTTGCCGAAGGTGACCACGAAGCACAAAGGCAAGTCGGAGACGTGGTTGCCCCGCGTCACGGCGCACCTCGTTCGTGATGGAGATCGCTGGCGCATCGATGCGCTGCATCTGTCGTTGGCCGTGCCGGATGCGTTGGTGTTCGCGCCCGACGCAGCGAAGAGGCTGCTCGCCCCGGCAGATGTGACGAACGAGCGCAGCCCTGACTCGGAGCAGGTGATCGGCCTCGTGAAGCGTTCACTCGAGGACTACGGCGTGAAGGTGGATCGCACCAGCGAGCGCGCGGAGTTCGTGCAGCTGGGTACGTCGCAGCCCGAGGTGTTCATCGGAGGCAAGGCGTTCAAGGATCTGATCAAGCCGCAGCTGGGGGCGATCAAGAAGGCGGGCTACAGCTGGAAGCTCGACGGCAACCTGCGCGTGAAGCTCGCGCCGGGCGGAAAGTCGGGCTGGGCCGCGGCGGTGGTGGTGCAACGGCAGGGCTCGGGCAAGAAGCTGCAGGTCTTCCCCGCGTTCCGCGTGTTGTGGACGTTGGTGGAAGAAGCGGGCGTGTGGAACATCAGCTCAGAGCACCAGTCGCTCGCGGTGAAGGAAGACCTGCGCGACGCCGCAAACGAGGAGCAGCTGAAGACCTGGAAGATCAGCCTCGAGACCGCGGAGAAGACGGCCGCGAAGTCGAAGTCGAGCAAGCCCGCGCCTGCAGCAGAGAAGAAGGACAAAGGCACGGGCGGAAGCGACATCGGCGCCTGGTGAGGTCAACCCGGGAGGGACCGGCAGCCCCTCCCGGGACGATCTCGGTTACGGCGTGGGGCGGGTGATCGCGTTGGAGTCGAGGTTCACCGCCCCGATGCGAGCGAGCGCTCGGCCGTTCAAGGTCGCGCCGGTCGCGAGGGTGATGGCCTGGTCGGCCATGATGGTGCCCTGAAAGGCAGACGTGCTGCCGAGGGTCGCTGCCGTGCCCACCTGCCAGAACACGTTGGCCGACTTCGCACCGCCCGCGAGGATGACCTGCCGACCGCTGCTGGTCATGAGGGTCGAGGCGATCTGGAAGATGAAGATCGCGTCGACGTCGCCCTGTGCATCGAGGGTCAAGTCACCCGAAGTGACCTCCAGTGAGCCCGTCGACTTGTACAACCCGGGGGTGAGCGTCTGGCCACCGAGGTTGCCGGCCACCGAGACGGGGCAGAGCGTGCGGCCCGCCGCGTCGTTGTAGGCCACGGTGAGGTCGAATGCGGCCGAGGCGGCGGTGATGTCGGTCACGTGCTGGGTGCCCACCACCAGGCCCGGGGGGAAGCCGGTCACCGACGAGCCCGGGCTGACGCCCAGGTCTCCGGTCAAGATGGTCGGGCCGGTGTTGGTCACCGTCGAGCCAGCCAGTGCCACGAAGGCCCCGCTCGCGCCGAGGTCCACCCGGCCTTGCCCACAGGCACCCGTGGTGAAGGTCCACACGAAGTCGTTCTGCATCGTGTTGAGGGCCACGTCTCGCACCGTGTTCTTGATGGTCGCGGTGTAGACGGTGCTGGGGGACAGCGGCATCAGCGGCGCGAAGGTGCTGGTGGCGGTGGCCGACTCATAGCTCACCACGCCTGACACCGGGGTGAGCCCCTGCGCCAGGGTGAAGCTGGTCGCGGTGATGCTCATCGGGTCCATCTGCTCGCTGAACCTCGCCGTGAGCCGCCGAAGAATCGAGACGTTCATCGCCATGTTCAGGGGGCTGACGCGGGTGACCGTCGGCGGCGTGCTGTCGGGGATGTTGCCCGTGGTGAAGCTCCACACGTACGGCGTGGCCAGCGGGTTGCCGGCGAGGTCCTGTGCCCCCGTGGCGATCGTCGCGGTGTAGGTGGTGCTCGAGGTGAGGCTGGTGGGCGTGAACACGGCGGTCTGGCCCGAGTAGGTGACGACACCCGCGACCGGCGCCATGCCCTGCGTCAGGGTGAAGGTCGTCATGTTCAGCGTCGAGGCGTTCATCGTCTCAGTGAAGGTCGCGTTGACCGTGGTGGCCACGGAGACGCCCATCGCCCCAGGGAGTGGGATGGTCGAATCGACCTGCGGAGCAGTTCGGTCGCCCGCGTCGACGGCACCTGCGTCGGCGACACCCGAATCGGCGACACCCGAATCGGTCGTGCCGGCGTCAGCCACGCCCGAGTCGCGGCCTCCCGCATCGGTCTCTGCAGGCGGGCCCGCGTCGATCGCGAACTCGACCAACGGTTGACCACACGCAGACATCAACGCCAACAACAGGGTCAGTGCCGCATTCTTGATTGTATTCATGATTAGTTCGTCCCGGGGTTGATGATGATGAAGTTGACGACGAACTCGACGCGACGGTTGTTGTCACGCCCCTCGGACGTCGTGTTGGTGTCGCGCGGCACGGAGCCACCGAAGCCCTTGGCGATCAGGCGCTCCTTGCCCACGCCGTGAGCGACCAGGTACTCGAGCACCGCCTGTGCGCGCGCCTCGGAGAGGCTCTGGTTGTGGTCGTCGCCGCCCTCTGACGAGGTGTGGCCTTCGACCTGCACGCGGAAGTTCTTGTTGTCTTTGAGCGCCTGCGCGACCTCATCGAGCGTGTCGAGCGACTCTTTGTCGAGGAGCGCCGCGTTCCAGGCGAAGTAGAGCTTTTCTCTCAGCTCCAGCTTGTCTTTTTTGACGACGAGCTTTTTGTACGCAGGGCAACCCCAGAAATCCATCGGGCCCGCGACCTCGGGGCAGTGATCGACGTTGTCTGGAATGCTGTCGCCGTCGCGATCGGGGCAGGAGAAGGTCTCCGTGTTGGTGTTGATGGTGCGGATCTCAGGAGCCACGGCGACCGCTTCACGTCTGACGCCGCTGCCCACCTCGAGGCTCAGGCCGATGGTGAGCAACTTGGCGTCGTGGTTGTCATAACCAGGGCGGTCGAGCTGAATGACGTGCGTGTAGCGCGCGAAGGGGCCAATCCAGAACACCCGCTTCTCGCCCAGGGGAATGGCGGCGCCCACGGCGGCGGCGAAGCCCGGCCGGTTCAGCGCGCCCGTGCGCACGTAGAGCGCGTCGACGTCGACCCACGGCGAGATGCCGAGGAGCGTCTCGTGGTGGTGCGGCCGCTGGAGCCTCAAGCTGGCGCCGAAGTTCCATGCGGTACCGACCTTGTCGGAGTCTGCCTGGTTCTGGAGCCCCATGAAGGTGATGCTGGGGCCGAGGTCGAGGTACTCGTTGAGCGCCCACATCGCCTTGATGGTCTGACCACCGCCCACCATGAACAGCTGCGACTGGGGCGTGGTGAGGGGGATGACGACGCCCGACTCGATCTTCAGCGAGAAGTCGCCCGGTTCGGCCTTCAGCGGCCTCCCCAGTGGTTGGCTGTCACCCGCGTGTGCGGTGGCGGCCAGAAACAGCGCAGCGGCCGTGGCGACGGCCCTCGCTGACGTCGAAAGGGGTGATGCCTTGCTCATGTGGTGTCTCCCAAGCGTGAACTTGGGGACACCCATGAGCAGCTATCGCGCCATCAGATGACCTGAATGAGTCCAGCTGATTGGGTCGGCACGGGGCGATTTTCCAACTTCAGAATGATGGAGCGCCCGTTGAATCGATGGCGCTCGGCACACCGCGCAGGGTCAACGACGGCGACGGCGCGTGCTGACCAGCAGCATCAACCCCATCAAGGGCGCCGCGAAGTCTGCCGGCGAGCTGCAACCACAACCGACCTTCGCGTTGGGCTGCTCGGTGGTGCTGTTCGCGCCGACCGAAGGAAGGGTGGTGGTGCTGGTGTTGCCGCCGCCCCCGCCCCCGCCGCCCGTGCCCGCGTCGATCGTGCCGCCACCACCACCCGTGCCGGCATCGACCGGCAGCGTGCAGTTCACCAACGGGTCGACCGCCAGGGTGAGGTTCTGCAGCGTCGCGCCTTCACCCGGCGCGCCGATCGTCACGTAGACATCGGTGTTGCACGGCGCAGACACCTCGGCCGTCGCGGTGACGTTGCTGCCCGCCACCGTCGCGTTCACCGTCAGCTCGGCGTCGTTCTGCAGCAGCCCTCCCTGGCGCACGAAGGTGATGGGCGAACCCTTCTTCGTGAGCATGCGGATCATCGGAGCGCCGCCACCGAACCCACCACCACCGCCGGTGAGCCCGGTCAGCCGAACGCGCAGCGCACCTGCAGTCGCGGGGATCTTGAACTGGAACGGGCCGGGCATCAGCGCGTTGCCCAGCGCCGCCGGAGCCGCCGGCACGCCGTAGTAGGCGCGCGGGAACACGCCGGGCGCCACGGTGAGCACCTTGCTGCAACCGAGCACGCCGCGGGCCTGGAAGATCGCCGTGATCTGCGCAGACGCGGTGGGAATGCCGGGGAACGCCGTCGCCACGCGTGCTGCCATGGTGGTCGCGACCAACGCGAAGTCCGCGTTGGGCGAGATGGACACCAGCATCGCGTAGAACGCGGCGTCGAAGGTCTCACCGTTGTCGGTGCCCTGGAACACGCGCTGCCGAGCCTCCCAGAGTGCGCCGGCCACGTGCATGCTGTCCTGGTGCACCTGGCCCCAGAGCACGTCGGGGCAGGCGTGGGTGTTGTCCATCGAGCGCAGGTACGCGTCGCTGCGCACGCCCGGCGCCATCGGCTGACCCGCCGTCACGCGCGGGCCGAAGTAGGGGCCCACCTCGGCGGCGTTGTTGAAGGCCGCCGCGATGTAGTCGGAGAAGCCTTCGTGCAGCGCTCCGCCTTCATTGTTCGCGGAGCGGTTGTCGATCGCCGTGTCGTCGAAGGTCAGCGCGGCCGTCGCGTAGACCGCGCCATGGCCGAACTCGTGCTGAATCACGGTCGCGTCGTACGCCGCGTCGGCCGCGTTGCCCTGGAAGATCATCAGCGTGTCAGACCCGGTGTCGAAACCCGGCAGCGGAATCTGCGCGAAGTTCTCCCGCGGAAAGAACGCGGCGTTGTCGAGCCTGAGCAGGCGCGTCGCGCGGCAGGGCGGCGCTCCCAGGCACCCCGGGTTCGCGAACAGCTCGTTGAAGTCGGGGAACATCACGTTGGTCCACACCGAGACCTTCACCGCAGGGGTGCGCTTCTCATCGCGCATGCGGAACGGAACGATGACGGGGTTGTTGCCGAAGATCGGCTGCGAGCGCACGGAGAGTCGGCGCATCCAGTCGTAGACGGTGTTCACGTGGTAGAACGAGTGCACCTCGGCGAACTCGTCGGAGTTCGACAGATCGCTGGCCACCACCGCGGTGCGGTTGGTCGGCGGATCCACCGGGGTGTACGTGTAGTCGGCCGTGCCGTTGGTCACGTTCGAGGCGCGGCGCAGGCGGTCACAGGTCACCACGTCGTACTGCACGTTGAAGCCCATGAAGTTGGCCACGCCCGCGACGCGGCGAGGGCCGGCGTCAGGCTGGCAGTTCTCGGTGGGGCAGCAGTTGTACATCATCAGCTGGGTGCCACAGAGCTGGCCCGCGTCGTTGGGGAACGAGTTGAAGCCGCCGTCAGCGAGCGGGATCACGCAGACGTCGCCGATCATCGAGCCGCCGTCTGCGTGGCGCAGCTCACGGGTGACCGGCTGCACCGTGCCCACGCCGGCATCGAGGCCGCCGGGGCTCAGCGGGTAGACCTTCGCGTCGAGCGCTGCGTGGTGCACGCGGTTCTGGCGGAAGAGCTGATCGCCGGTCGCCGCGTCGATCGCCACGTACCAGTTCTTCGTCATGTCGAGCGTCGCCACGTTGGCCACGAAGCCGCGGTGCAGCTCGTCACCCACCCGGAAGTAGAACGCGCGCGCGCCGCCGTACGGCACGCCGTCAGGGCGCAACGCCACCAGCGGCAACGTGCCCGCGGCCCGCTGCATCACCTGCTCGAAGCCCAGCGCTTCGCCATCGACGACGTTGGTGAAGGGCACCAGGCTCGAGCTGACCTGCACCACCTGGCGCTTGTCGTCGAGGGTCACCACCAGCTTCGCCTGGTAGACCTCGAGGCCGGCCACGGTCTGCTGAAGGTGAAAGCTCGCTCCGAAGCGCGTGCTGAAGGCTTCGACGAAGGTGAGGGTGGCGGCGGCGGGCAGGCCGTAGCGCTGACGCTGCGAGAGCGCCCAGGTCTGCACCGCCGAGCTCAGCTCGCCCGGAAGCGGCGCGGAGAGCACGCCTTGTTCGAGTTTGGGAGCCCCGGAGGTGGGGTTGACGATGAGCTGGGTGGGCTGCGGTGTGAAGACACTGGCAGCGAGGACGAAGGTCGCAAAGGTGGACAGCATGATCTCCCCAAACGTGGTCCGACGGCCTCGGTCCACTGGCGGCTAGAAAACGGCCGAACCCTAGTTGGTTTTGTTGATGAATCGAAGCGCGTCTGACGCTAGAGCATCGACCATGGCCTACGTCGTCGCCGAGCCCTGCATCAAGTGCAAGTACACCGACTGTGTCGAAGTCTGCCCGGTCAACTGCTTCTACGAGGGCGCGAACTTCATCGTGATCCACCCCGACGAGTGCATCGACTGTGGCGCGTGCGAGCCGGTGTGCCCCACCAAGGCGATCTTCGCCGAGAGCGATCTCCCCGAGAAGTTCAACGAGTACAAGGCCATCAACGCCGAGTACGCCACCAAGTGGCCCGTGCTCACCGAGAAGCGCCCCGGGCTGCCCGAGGCCGACAAGTTCAAGGACGTCGCCGACAAGCGCGCGATGTTCGACGCTGCGCCCGGCGGAAAGTAAGCGCCTTCAGGCCACTGAGAGCGCGCCCACCTTCAGGCCGCGTGCTCGCAGTTCATCGCGAATGCGGCTGACGGCTTCGGCCGTCGGCGGGCCGCGGTGCCCCACCAGCTTCAAGGCGATCTCCTTCGGTCCGATGCGCTCGATCTCCACGTGCGCGCCCAGGGAGTTGTTGAGGGTCAACGCCAGCCCCGGCCGCTGCGACTTCACGAACAACTCGATGCGTTCGATCAACGCGACGGCCTGAGCGGCTTTCGTCTCGGGCGGCGCTTCGACCTTCGGCTGCGCTTGTACGGTGGGGTGCAGGTGGTGCACCGACGCTTCGACGCTCAACGCCCGCGGCTGCTGCGGCTCGGGGGTGAGCTCCCTGGTGATGAACTCGAGGACGCGGGCGGCCTTCTGATCCTGCTGCACTTCGCTGCGTTCACTGCGAACCGTGGTCAGGGCCTTCGTCACTTCTTGCGCCTCGGTGCGCACCACGCCCAGCCGTTGGGCCTCTGCGTTGGCGTGGGTTCGCGCGCGATTGAGCGTCTGCGAGGTGGCCACCGCGGTGCTGCCGACCCGGGTGAGCGCCACTTTGGCGAGCGGCCGCAGCCCCGGGGGCACCGTCGGCTTCACCTCGGGCCTCAGCTCGGAGCGGGCTTCAGCGAGGAGCTTCTTGAACGGCTGTGCGGCTTTGGCTGCGACGGCTGGGGGGACAGACGCCTTCGGATCGACCTTCATGGACGGCACACTGAGCATCGGCTGTGCCGCCGTCTTCAGAACGTCATTTCAGCCGGTTACGTTTCGACGCCAGTCCGCTGGCAGGGCCGTCTGGCCCCTGGTCGTGTTTTTCCGAGCGCCTTCAGTGCGCAAAACCACCGGGCTGCTGCGCCGCGGTTCCGGTCAGCTCATTGAGGGCCACGGGGCAGGTGGCGACGTCTTGCGGCCGGCCCAGCAGCACGCCCGTCGACCAGTCGCGATCGGAGAAGAGCAACCCCTCGCGAATCTCGAGCTCGGTGGCGCTCTTGTTCATCTCGAAGAACTGCCCCTTGACCATCACGCGCTGGCCACGATGAAACTTCTCGAGGTCGGCGTACTGCTTGCTGGCCAGGCGCACGTAGATGATCACCGGGTCGACCTTCACGGGGGCCTGGGCGAGCAGGTTGACCTGGTTCATGCGCGGGTCCTGCGGCATCCACTGGAGCACGGCCACCAGCTCTTCGGCCGCCGCGTCGCGGTAGCGCTTCTTCTTGCCCTTGCCCTTGGGCTGGTTGATCCCGATGTCGAGCAGGGTGGCTCCGCCCCAGGCGATGTCGCGATCGACGTAGGTGTCGTGGAACGCGGCGACCACGTCGGTGGTGACCGCGCTGTTCGCGTTGAGGGCTTCTTCGGCGTAGCGCTCCCGCAGCAGGGGGATGGTGAAGTAGGCCGAGTCGGCCGGCTTGATCTGCTCGTTGATCATCTTGAGCTTGGCCAGATCGATGAGCTTCACCTTCTTGTTGAGGGCGACCGCGGTGGCGAGCCACTCATCGGGCAGCCGCTTCTCGATCATGATCTTCCGCACCATCGCCACCAGGTAGGCGACCGCGGGGAAGCCGGGCGTGGAGAGCTGGCTCTGCACGGCCTCCTGCAGCTCGGGGGGCAGCACAAAGTTCTCGTCTCGCTTGTGAATCACGGGCGCGATCTCAGCCAACGCGACGAACAGACCGCCGAGCAGCTGCACGCAGCCGGGGTCTTCCGTGCCGGTCACCAGCATCTTGCTGAACTTCGACTTCACGAACTTGCTGTCCATCTTCTCTTCGCGAAAGTTCGGTGGCTTGCCGGTGCCGAAGATCTCTTCCTTCTGGGCGAAGGCGGGCAGGGCGACGAGCAAGATGAGGAGTGCGTGTTTCATCGGGGCTGAGGGTATCACTGGCGCCTCGACGGCCGTAGCCGGCCCTTATTTCGCGGGCACAGGGACCTGGGCCTCGGGCTGGGGCGTCAGCCACATCACCAACGCCGGCAGCAGGGCCATCACCGCTGCAACTGCGAACAGTTGGTGGCCGCCCAGGCGGTCGTAGAGCCCGCCCGAGGTGCGATAGCCGACGATGCCGCCGACGCCGAAGGTCGCCGCGACGAAGAGCGTCTGCCCCGTGGCGCGTAGGGAACCCGGGGCGCGTTGCACCATCCACTCCACCGAGGCGAGATAGAAGGCGCCGAAGGTCAGGCCGTGCGCCGCGGCCGCCGCGACCAGCACCCAGGGGTTGCTGGTGAGTGACATCAGCGTCCAGCGCGCCGAGCTGATCAGGAAACAGAACAGCAGCAGCTTGCGCGGGCTGATCCGGCCGGCCCAGCGAGACCAGGTCGCCATCACCAGAATCTCCGAGATGACGCCCACGCTCGAGCTCACGCCCACCACCCACGGAGGCAACCCGAGGTCCTTCACGTGGGGCGCGAGACTGCCGTGGTACGGCGCGCAGGCGATCCAGTGCAGCGCGGTGGCCAGCAGAAACAAAATCACCGGCGGCTGGCGGGCCAGGGCGAACGCGCTGGCGAAGCTCGGCTTGGGGCCTTCGTGAAAACGGCCCGGCAACCGCGCGAGGGTCAACGCACAGGCGAGCGCGGCCGCGGAGAGAAGGATGAAGGGCACCAGCACCGTGGTGCGATCGATCTCTTTGATCAAGAACCCGAAGGGCAACGAGGCGAGCACGAAGCCCAACGAGCCCCAGGTGCGAATGCCGGCGTAGGTGCCGCCGTGCCGTTGCACGTGGTGGAGCGCCAGCGTGTCGGCCAGCGAGGTGATGCTGCTGGCGAAGGCGGCGTGCACGCTCAGCGCGAGCAACGCTTCGGTGAAGGTGGTGGCGCGCGAGAGCAACGCGTACCCGATCGCGCCGCCCCCCGAGGTCACCAGGAGAATGAGGCCCGGCTTGCCCGTTCGATCGGCCAGCTGTCCCCACAGCGGGGGCATGAACAGCGCGAACAGGGGGCCGACCGCGAGCAGGGTCCCCGACTGGGCGCCGGTGAACCCCAGTGTCTTGAAGTACCCCGGCATGAAGGGCAGGGAGACGCCCACGGTCATGAAGAAGAGGACGTAGAAGAGGATGAGCGGGTACGGCCGCTCGCCGGACTGGGCACCCACGGAGAATTGCTCTATACGGCGCGAGCGATGCCGGCCGATACCGCCACAGAGATCCTCATCAAGCCGGTCGAGAACGAAGGCGAGCTGTTCCAGGCGCTGGCGATCCGCGAGATCGTCTTCATCGAGGAGCAGAGCGTGCCCGAGTCACTCGAACGCGACGCCGACGACGCGGTCGCTTTTCACGTGCTCGCGATGGAAGGCAAACACGCCATCGGCACCGGCCGGTTGGTCTCGTTGGCTGCGCCGCCGCCGGGCGAGTCGGGCAGCTGGGGCCGGGTCGGTCGCATGGCGGTGCTGCAGAGCAACCGCAAGGGCGGCACCGGGAGCCGGCTCTTGACCGCTCTCGAGGCCGAAGCGCAGCGTCGCAAGCTGCGCGGCATCCTTCTCCACGCGCAGCTGTCGGCCATGGAGTTCTACAAGCGCCATGGCTACGAGCCGCACGGCGCCGTGTTCGAGGAAGCGGGCATGCCGCACCTCGAGATGAAGAAGCACCTCAGCTCGAACTGAGTCCCCTCTCCCTTCGGGCCCTTCGGGAGAGGATCAGGAGGGCCTCACCTGCCGCCTACCAATTCTTCTCTTCGTGCTCAGGCCTGGGCACCACGTCGTCTTTACCGAGCCCGCGCTTCAAGATCCGCTCGCGCAGCTCGAGCAACGCCGGAAACAAAATGGTCGTGCCGAGGAACGTGCACACCACGCCGACGACCGCGAGCAGCCCCACGCTTCTCAGACCCGCGTGGCGCGCGATCAACATCGACGCATAACCCGCCGCGTTCGAACACGTGGCCACCACCGCGGTGAGCCCGGTGTGCTTCATGATGCGCGGCATCGAGCCGATGCCATCTTCCTTGTAGCGGTGGAAGACGTGCACCGAGTTGTCGACGGCGATAGCCAACAAGTTCGGCAGCACCACCACGTTCAAGAAGTTGAGCGAGATGTCGCCCAGGAACATGCCGCCGGGCAGGCAGGCCATGCCGGCGAACAGCGGGCCGGTCACCATCAGCGCGTGGGTGAACTTCTTGAGCGCGATCCAGATGGTGAAGAACACCACCAGTGAGGCGAGGCCCATGATCAACGGCCCGTCCTGGCGAATCAGCGAGAAGATCTTCGCCGCGAGCCGGTTGGCATCGAGGATCGGCGCATGCAGCCCGGTTTTGTCGGCGCGCGCACCAACGGTGTTGAGATCGGCTGCCCACTCCTCGAGGCGCCGAACGTCATGCAGGCCGAAGCGGGGGAAGAGCAGCACGAAGGTGCCCTGGTGATCGAACGGCTCGAAGCGGCGGCGGAACTCGGTGGGCAGCTCGTCGATGGTGTAGGGCTGGGCCTGCGTCATCTCGACCAGCCGCTTGACCCGCGCGTCTTCCTTCTTCGAGTTGGGGAGCTTGTCCAGCACCACCCCGAGCTCGGCCATGATCGCCAGGCGCTTCTCGGTGTCGGCGGGCAGCAGGTCGTTGAGCGAGGCGATCTGCGCGATGCTCGACTCTTCGCCGCGCTCCTTCTGCACGTCTTTGGCGATCTGGCTGACCTTGCGGGCGCTCTCCAGGCTGTCCACCCAGATGACGCCGGGGATCATGATGACCCCCATCTCCTTGGCGATGTGGATCTCGAGCTCGCCGGCCTTCGACTCGCCGGTCAGCTTGAGCAGGTTGGTCTCGAAGCCGACCCGGTGGCTGATGAGCAACGAGCCCGTCACCGCCAGCGCCATGAAGGTGACGATGCCGATCAGCACCGCGGTCGGAGGCCTGCGCACGGGCGGCTCGACGTGATCGGGCACCACCGGCTTGGGCTTTCGAATCGCGAACCGCTCGGACAAGAAGAGCAGCGCAGGCCCAAAGAAGTAGGTCGACGCGAGCGTGGCCACCACGCCGAAGGCAGCGATGCGGCCGAACTGCTTGAAGGCCTCGAACTCGGCGAACACCAGCACGAAGAAGGCGGCGGCGTTGGTGACGGCTGACGAGAGCGCCCCACCGAAGGTGCCGTGCAGCGTCTCGCGCATCGCCTCGATGGGCTCGAGCTTGCGGCGCTCTTCCCAGTACCGCATCGAGAGGTGCAGGCCGAACTCGATGCCCAGGCCGATGAGGATCGCCCCGAGGAAACCGGTCACCGGGTTCAGGTGGCCGATGAGCACCCAGGTGAAGGCGAAGGTCGAGGTGATGCCGATGCCCACGGGGAAGGCGACCACCGCGATGATGGCCAGCCTTCGGCTGATGGCGAGGATGATCGCCAGGGTGAGGATGGCGGCGATGATCACCGAGCGCTGCAGGTCGGCCTGCATCGCGTCGTCGTCTTCCACGCGCACCGCGTGAGCGCCGGTGTAGTGCAGCTCTATCTTGGGGAACTTCGTGCTGATCAGCGGCGCGACCGCTTCTTTCACGGCGACGATGAGCTTGCGGTTGAAGTCGAGGTCGGCGGGCGTCGAGGTGGCCTTGATGAGCAGGTAGAGCTCGTCGCCGTCTTTCGACTCGAGGAAGTCGCCGCTGACGTTCTTGGGCGAGTACTTCTTCTCGATCGTCTCGAAGTCGGGCGGGGCGTCTTCTTCGCCCAGGTCCACGTAGAGCGGGTTGGCGATCTTCTTTTCGTATTCGACGCGGCCGGCGAAGTCGTTTTTCAGGTTCTGCAGCGTGTCGGTGCCCAGCAGCAGCAGCGCGCGCTTCTGGAGGAACTCGGTGTCGAAGCGCCACTCCACGAAGCGCACCACGTCTTTGCGCGCTTCGATGACGGCGGCGGCTTCTTTGGCGAAGGCGCGGCGGTTCTCTCGCGAGTCGCCCAGCACCTGCACCATCAGATAGCCGGTTCCGCCGGCGCGATCTTCGATCTCCTTGAGGTCTTTGACCTCGGAGGTCGTCTTCGGCAGCAGCTCAGTGAAGTCGCCGCGGAAGCCCAGCTGCGAAGACATCGCGCTCGCGACGACGGCCACCACCAAAGAGATGGCAACGAAGCGCCACGGATGGCGGGAAGAGACGGAGACCAGCCAATCGAGGACTCGCTTCATCGCGGAGCCGTGCGCCTAGCGCCATTACGCCGAGGCCGCAATCTCAGAGCGTGAGCCCCACCGGAAGAGTGTCACCCAGGGCGCGGGCTTCGTCGGCCAGGGTGAGCTGAACCACCTCGGCCACGCTGGTGCGCCAGGACTCCGGAGCGCCAGCCAGAGCGGTCAACACCCGGGCCCGCACCGCCTCGTCGAGGTCGCGAGAACGGTCTCCGGTGCGCCGGGCGAGTTGGGTGAGGGCGAAGGCCGCGCCTTCATGCTGCTTCGGGTTGAGCTTGAGCAAGACCTCCACCCAGGCGGTGGCCGTCTCGGGCGGTACCACCCGGTGCGAGGCCCCGTGCACCGGTACGCGCGCGCCGAGTCTTCCCAGCGCCCAGGCCCACGGACCGCCTGCAGTCTCCGGCGCTTGCAGGCGCGAGACGATCCACGTGCCGAGGTCGACCTTGTGCTCCGGGGGCAGCAGCTCGAGTGAAGCGGCGCAACGCACCATCTCCTCGAGGCCCTGCGGCTGCACGCCTTTGATCTTCTCTTTGGGCGCGGGCAGGCCCACCGGCACGCGGCGGAGCAGGTGCGGCTCGAGGTATTTCCAGATCTGCTGCTGGGCGGCTTCGGTGAGCCCGCCGGCGACGCGGCGCCAGAGAATCCAGAACTCCATCCACAGCGGTTGCTCGCCGTGATGCGTGAGCAAATCTTTGAAGAGCGTGAAGGTCTGCTCCACGCGCCAGGGATCGAGCGGGTACCCCACGCCGGGGCGCAGTGAGTAGCCGAGCAGCTGGAACATCACCTTCTCGTGTTCGGCCGAACGGCGGCGTTTGCTCACGCCCGCCCAGAGCGGAGTCCACAGCTCGCGCAGCACCGGCACGCTCCAGCCTTCGCGGGGGCCGAGCACGCGCTCGAGGGTGCGGAAGAGGTTCTTCACGTCTTTGGGTTCGACTGGCAGCGGCTTGGTGCCGAACACGCGATCGATCTCCAACGTGGCATCGGAGAACCGCGCGGGCATCGACTCGGTCACCGTCAGCTCGCCGGTCTTCGCAGCGCCGCGCAGCTCGAACTCGAGACGCCAGCGTTGATCACCCGCCACGCAGGACAGAGAAAGCGTGCCGACTTCAGTGAGCGTCGCGACGAGGTGCACCTGCACGGTGCTGCCCTTCGCACCCGAGAGCACCGTGTGAATCGGAGGCAGCGCCTTGAACGCGTCGCCTTCGAGCTCGATGACGTCACCAGCCTTGTCGAGGCGATCGCTGGTGGTGCTGTAGAGCTGAAACTGCACGGGCCGGCCGAGCGTGAGCGTGAAGGTGCGAGCGGAGAGATCGACCGTCTCGCCTTCTTCGAGGCCGCGGGGAATCAGGCACACGCCCTTCTTCGCTCCGTCGGCAGAGACCACTGCGTAGAACGCACGCGGAGCACCGCCTCCGATCTTCTTGCCCAACGCCTTTCGCGCGAGGCCTGAGTACGCAGCACCGCGTGCGACAGCGAGATCGAGCGAGTCGTGCGGCAGCGTCGGAATGCGCGGAGACGCGGCCCACAGCGCCGACATCGAGTCGAGGAACGCGTCGGTGAGCACCGGAGAGTTGAAGACGCCTCCGTTGAGCAGAATCGCGTCGGGCCTTCGCAGCGCGCCCGGGGAGTGGGCTTTCAAGAACGCCACCACGTGACGGGTGATGGCCGCGTCTTGCGCGAAGGGCAGCCCGAGCTCGACGACGGCACCACGCTTTACCGCGGTGGGCACGGAGTCAGCCGTCACGGAGGGGAAGAACCCGCGCGCGACGACTTCTTCCACTTCGGCGCGGGTGAGCTCGGTGCTCAACGTGCCTCCGATGAGCTTGCTGCCGCCCGAGGCGATGCTCAGCTTCTGGCTCGCGGGTGCATCGGTTCCGAGCAGCGCTTCCTTCGCAGCGCGGGAGACCTGCACGGCCTGGCTCCACTGTGCGCCCGTGAAGCGACGGCCGTCGGGGAAGAGCTTGGTTTCCAATTGACGGGCGAGCGCCGCGTCCATGTTGTCGCCGCCGAGCAGCAGGTGATCGCCGACCGCGAGGCGTTGCAGGGCAGGGCCCTCGGGCAACATCGCGACCTGCACGAGGCTGAAGTCGGTGGTGCCGCCGCCGACGTCGACGACCAGCACCAGACTCACGCCTGCGAGTGCCTTGGCCAGCGTGTCGCGGTGACGCGAGGTGAAGTCGTAGAAAGCGGCCTGCGGTTCTTCGAGCAGCGAGAGCTTGCCGAGCTCAAAGCCGGCATCACGTGCAGCCTGCAGGGTGAGTGCGCGAGCGGCTTCATCGAACGACGCGGGAATGGTGAGCACGACATCCTGATGCGCGAGCGGCGCTTCGGGGTGAGCGTGGTTCCACGAGTCGGCGAGGTGTTTGAGCAGCGTCGCTTGTGCTGCGACCGGGGAGAGCCGCGGCACGTCAGCCGTCGCGCCCCACGGAAGAATCGCGGCCTGGCGATCAACGCCAGCGTGAATCAGCCAGCTCTTGGCCGAAGTGACGACGCGACCAGGCACGCGGCTGCCTTGCCAGCGGGCGAGCTCACCGGTGGCCAGTGATGGAGCAGTCGGAGTCCACGGCAAGGCGAGTGAGCCCTCGGGGAATTCGCCGTCGAAGGGCAGGTAGACGACGGAAGGGTAGAGCGCGCGCGTGGCGACTTCACCGGGGCGAACGAGCTGAGGCACCGGAAAATCCTGAACGCGAGCGGCGACGCCGGCCGACGGCTCGGTGAACGCGACCGCGCAGTTGGAGGTGCCGAGATCGATGCCAATGACGTAGCGGGACGACACGCCCGTTCAATGAGACGGCGGAGGGCGCGGGTCAAGCCCTTATCTCCGACAACCCGTCCTCCAACGCCCTCCCTCTCCCCCGCGGGGGAGAGGGTCGGGAGAGGGCTTGCCCTCAGCTTGCCGTCGAAACATCCGCCGTCTTGATCAGCTCCTCCAACAGAATAAGAATAGGCCCATCAAGATTCGGTATGGGCCGAAAGGGACACCGTGAGGGCCACCGGAAGAATTTCCAGAACGCTGCAACTGCCCGAGGAGTTTGGAAGGCACTTTGTTCTGGAGGAATTGCACGACGACAGAGACGGGTTGCGCATTCTGTTTCGGTCGCAAAACAACCGGTTCCTCTGGATGTTTTTTGAGAACGCACTGGCGCTGAGATCCTGCGATGAAGGCGACTACCCCCTCTTGAGTGCGCTGTTCGGGGATGCCGAAAGTGGTCTGGTGACCCTTGAGGATTCGTCCTGGGCAGAGGAGTTCTTTGCGTTTGGAAGTCAGTTGATTCCGCGTGACCAGTTCACGCACTGGGCAATTGGCGCTTCGAACTACATCGTCGAAGTTCTCGCCGTCGCAGAACCACGAATCAAACTTGTCGAGCCGAGAGTAGGATTGCGTAACGGATTGCCACGAGGTGGGTCCTCGCCGACGTTTGAGATTGTTGGTGACTCGCAAATCGAGATTAGCGGTAGCGCTACGGCTCTCCGTGCTCTGATCCAAAGTCTGACTCACGTTCTGGAGACGATGGAGCCTTCCTCTCTTGTGACGCCGTCGTGGGGGGGGGGACGGGTTGGGTGAGGAGCCCAAAAATCAGGGAACGAATTTGGTAAACCGGGTCACGATTCGCGCTCCGTAGACGGCGGGTGGCGTGGGTCAAGCCATTATCTCCAACGTGCTCCCTCTCCCCCGCGGGGGAGAGGGCTTAACACTACTGCGGTGAGAGGCCCGCGGGCGTGATCGACCACTCGGAGATGCAGGCTGTAAATCGCCTCTGCGAGCTGAGTTCCTGATCGCGGTTTTGTCCCTCTTGCTCGGCGTTTCGCTCGGTGATCGAAGGCGTGCA
>JAUYRZ010000086.1 GCA_030695565.1 Archangium sp. | reverse complement strand
CAGTTGTCGCACGAGTCGCCCACGCCATCGCCGTCGCCGTCGAGCTGGTCGCGGTTCGACGCGAAGGCGCAGTTGTCTTTGTCGTCGGCCTTGCCGTCGCCGTCGGCGTCATCGGTGTACGCCAGCGTGATGCCGTCGTCGGTGTACGCGACCCAGACCGAGCAGCCGCAACCACAACCGCAGCCGCCGCCTTCTTCACCGGGCCGGCCGCACGACTCCCCAAGACACTCCGGGTTGTCAGCGCCCTGCGCGAGAACGGGCACGGACCACAACGCTCCAACGACTGCAACGGCGACCCACAAGTTTCGGCGGCTCATGTCCGGCTCCCTTGAATTGCGTGAACTGTCAGGGCCACTCAGCAAGCGGCGATCCAGCACGTGCAGCACAGGATCATCAACGGCTTGCAGCGGCGAGAAGAGGAATTTGAGGGGCGAGCCCCCCACTCCGAGTGGCGACGGTACTCCTCAGTAGCCAATGCTGAAGTCTTCGGGCGTGAAGGCGATCACCCCGCGCGGGCGACGGGTCGCGGGCGGGGTGAAGGTGACGTTGGGCGGCACGAAGAGCGCTCCGATGCCGGTGCCGCGCGGATCATTTTCGCGGCCGACCTGCATGTAGACGTAGATGTCGTTGGTGCCCTTGCGGATGGTGAGGCCCGCGCCATCAGGCCTCGAGAGCGTGCCGACCAGGGTGATGTTGTAGATGTTGATGTCGTAGCAAGCGCGCCCATCAGGCGTCGGCGCTGCGGGTTTGATCGAGTAGCCGTAGCCGCGCTCTTTCTGGAACTCGATGTCGGCCGAGACGGGGTCGGTGTGGCTCTCGATCTCGCCCACGTTGGTGAGGCCATCGCGTTCGTCGTCGCGCAGGTCTTCCGGAATGAGCGGGTTGGTGCCGCCCAGGTGCTCGGCGAGATCGGGCAGGCCATCACCATCGGTGTCGGCGATGCAGCCGTCGGTTCCCAGCACGCGCTCTTCACAGTCGTTGAGGCGATCGCCGTCGGTGTCCGTCTCGGCGTTGCAGCCGGTGACCACGTTGAGGTTGGCCCCATCGACATCGAATTGGGGACGCAGGCCCATGCGCAGCTCGACGCCGTCGCTGAGCTGATCGCCATCGCTGTCCTGCAACGTAGGGTCGGTGCCCAACGTGGCCTCGTCGTCGTCGGAGATGCCGTCGCCATCGGAGTCGATCAGCACCTCGCCCTGCCGCGAGAGCGTGTTGCGGTTCATCGCGATCAACCGCTTGAGGATCAGCTGGCGCTGCAGCGAGGCGTAGTTGAGAGAAGACAGGGTGCGCTGGAGCGCGTCGGGCGTGGTCTCGATGAGCTCGGTGCCGCCGGCACGCGCGATGGCCGCGGCCTGGTAGCGGGTGGTCACGTCGGCCGTGTTGCGCACGTAGACGGGCTGAATGGTGACCTCACCTGCGTTGTAGCGGGTGGCCAGGCCCTTGAGCTCTTCGGTCACGCGGCTCAGTTCGCACGAGCTGCACTCCGACTCGTTGGGGAGGAAGGCGTTGCAGCGCGCGTCGATGCCCGCATTGAACACCGGGTTGCCGCAGCTGGTGTCGGGCGAGAGGATGACTTGCACGATGTAGTACCGCGTGCGGGCCACGATGCCCCGGCAGCCAGTCTGCATGTCGCCGCTGATGATGCTCTGCGCGAGCTTGAGCGGAGAGCGGTGCGAGACGGGGCCTGACTCCTGGTACGAGCCGTAGCGGCTGATCGCCTGTGCCACACGATCGTCGCGCACGAAGCTGCCCTGAAACCCGGTGGCGATGGTGTGGTACCCGACGACCGCGAACGAGATGTACGGCGTGGAGAACTGGCCGGTGACCGACTCGAGCGCCGACACCACGTTGCCCACCACCTGCGCGTCGACCCCCGAGCCGCCCTCGAGCGCGAAGACCACCTTCACGGGAAACGCTTCACCGGCGGCGAGCGGAACACACGCCGTGCCCTTGATCTCGGCGCGATCCGGACCGCTGGGCCCACCCGCACCCGCGGCGTAGAGACCAGAGTCAGTACAACTGAGGAGCAGCGCCGTGAGGAAAACCAATCGTCGCATCGCGGCGCACTCTAGCTGGCACTGCTCACATGGAAAGCCCCACCTGCAACGACATGACACGAGCGATTCGCCTCGACGGACCTCAGCCCTCGGGTAGGCCACCCGGGTTCCCTGGTGGTTCTTCTTTCCTCTGCGCGCGGTACGATCACCGCATGACCGCGGCGAAGCAGAGGCTGAGCGTCGAGGAGTACCTCGCGCAGGAGGAGCACTCTCAAGAGCGGCATGAGTACGTCGCGGGGGAGGTCTTCGCGATGGTCGGCACGACACCCCTGCACAATCAGATCAGCCTCAACGTGGCCTCCGCGTTGCGGGCTGCGCTGAAGGGCGGCCCGTGCCGCGTGTTCATGAGCGACGTCAAGTTGCACGTGAGCAATGCCGACGCGTTTTACTACCCTGACGTCTTCGTCGCGTGCGGAGCCGCGAAACCCAACAAGGAGGCGAAGCTCGCCGTCGATGCGCAGCTGGTGATCGAGGTGCTGTCCGAAGGAACCAGCGCGTACGACCGAGGCGACAAGCTCCACGCGTACCGGAAGCTCCCTTCACTTCAGGAATACGTCCTCGTCTCGCAGGGCCTCCGCCGGGTCGAACTCTACCGCCGTGGCCCGGACGTCGGATGGACCTTCCTCACGTTCGAGCGCAACGAGGTCGTTCAGTTGACCAGCATCAACCTCGAGCTGAGCCTCGCGACCGTCTACGAAGACACCGACGTGCCTTGATCCTTGTCGAGCCGGGTTCCGTCCCCCGCGCCTCAGCGACGACGAACTTCGTGCGCTGGACGGGTGCGTGAGTTCGCTGATTGACCGTGCAGCGCCGCCTTCGCCCGATGAGGACGGCTTCACCGAGGTTGGTCGAGCCTGCAAACGAGGGGAGGTAAAGAGGTGCCAGTCGATGAGGCCGGGTCTGCTGCTCGGCGAGAAGATGGCTCCCGGTGATGCGCAGGTGGGGCTTGAGTTTCTTGCTGCCCGCTGTGACGACGACCCGGCCAACTACTGCGGACACTTGGGTATTGCTCTGTACGCCGGTGCGGTCGCGGTGGACTACGAGATGGCTTCCCACGTCCTCGAACGCGCCTGCGAGGTCGGCGACTGGTCAGGGTGCTTCAACCTCGCCCGCCTGATTCGCAGCGGGAAGGTCCCGACAAGGGGGCCGCCGACGCTACGAGGCTTGAGAAGAAGGCGTGTGACCTCGGCGACACGAAATCCTGCGCCGCTGTCGAGACTGAGCCAGAGCAGCCCCGGCGACAGCAGCGACGTCTCCGCGCCGAGTGCGAGCCGGAGGCCCTTCGTGCGAAATCCTCAGAAGATCAGCGGCAGCCCTTGCCTGCGCTTCGAACGCTCGGGCAAGAATACAGAGCGCGCTCAACACTGATTGTCGAGCCTCTGCGAATGGCGCTGACGTGGCCGCTGCCGCGCTGAACGGTTTCGCGGGAAAGGGGGCGGAGTATCAGGCTCGACTGGACAGGCGGCTGGAGAGGGAGGTCGAAACCTGTCGTTTCAACGCCCAAAGTCGCGCTCAAGCAGGGCAGATAGAATTGGGCATGTGCGGCGACCGGGTGGAGGCGGCGAACAGGGAGGGCTCCATGCGGGTGGATGACTGTCGGTCCAACCCTTGGGCCCAGCCCCCCGACGCAAGCCAAGGGGCAAGCGCGCCGGGAACCGGTCCTGAACTTACGGCGGCTGAGGTACAGGAGGATGTTGTCGCTACGCATCGAGAGGACCTCTCAAGATGTGTCTCCGATTATCGTCGAGGCTCGCCGGGGGTCGGTGGCACACTCGTAATGAAGTGGACCATCCGGCCGAATGGATCGACGTCAGACATTGAGGTCATGTCCGAAGGTTTGGCCGGAACGTATCTGGGGCACTGCGTGGTGGGCCTGATCAGAAGCTGGTCTTTCCCGAGGCGCGGCGAAGGCCACCTTGCAACGATGCCGTTCAAGTTCTGAATCCTGAATCCTGAATGTGAGCTGCACAGGCCTGCCTCGACTGGGGTCCTAAGGTGGTTCTTTCTGTTTGTTCATCTCGTCGTTCTTGAAAGTTGTTCCTTTAGTTAGCACTACTGCGGTGAGAGGCCCGCGGGCGTGATCGACCACTCGGAGATGCAGGCTGTAAATCGCCTCTGCGAGCTGAGTTCCTGATCGCGGTTTTGTCCCTCTTGCTCGGCGTTTCGCTCGGTGATCGAAGGCGTGCAT
>JAUYRZ010000027.1 GCA_030695565.1 Archangium sp. | reverse complement strand
CGGCTCAAGCTCCAGCAGCGAGCCCTGCCGCTGCTCAGGCAGCCGATGCGTCTTCGTCGACCGTCGTGATTGCTTCACGCGCACCCAAGATCACGACAGGGTGCGGGTGGTCAACCACTCCCGACTAGATCAACAGCCTCGCCAGGAGAGGGTTCAGGGTGAGGGCCTCGCAGGCGCCACCAGCACCGGCTCGTACAAAGCCAACCCCTCGATGGTCCACTGCGCGAAATCCAGATTGCGGTTCAAGTAGCGGCTCAGCGGCTCGTCGACGACCTTCTTGAAGCTGCGCGACGCGTGGCGAAGCATGGGGCCTTTGGGCGTCTGCACCAGCACCCCGACGTGCGAGACCCGGGTGACCACCGAAGGCCGGTCGGCCCGCACCACCACCACCAGCAACCCCGCCGGCGCGTCCCGCAGCGCCTCGACGGCCGCCGCCGAAGGCACGATGTCGAACTCGAAGCTGCCGCTGAGCTGCCGCGAAGGCGGCAGGGCCAACCCCGCCCCGCTCTTCTCTTTCCACATCGCAGGCGTGATCACCTTCTTCACCCGGCGCGTCTTCGCCCCGCCCCACTTCGCGGTCACATCGCGCAACAGACCGCGTTTCACGTTCTCAGGAAGCCACTGCGACTCCATCACGTGGAGCCGGTTCTCCCAGGCGGGCGGCCCGTCGTAGCGGAGCGCGCTGAGCACCGCGACCAACGTGGAAGGTTCGGAGGTCGACAACGCGATCGACTGCTCGATCATCGTCACGCAATCCACCGCGTCCCAGCGAATGAGCGGATCCGCATCGTGGCCAGACCCTTCACCCAGCGGAGAAAGCACGTAGGGCGAACCCACGAAGCCCGCGGTCGCCTCGAGCAGCCGCTCCCGCAGCGTGGGCAGGGTCTTCAAGTGCGCCATCGCATCGGCGCGTTGAGCCTCGCCCATCGTGCCCCACGGGGTCGCCACCAACAGCAGGGCCACCAGGCTCGTCACTGCAGCCCCGCCTTCTTCAAGATGGCCTGACGCTGTTCGTCGGTGATGCGCAGCTTCTCCAGCTCGTCTTCGTAGATGAGCCGCATCTCGCCTTTGGCCTTCGCGCTCTCGATCACCAACCACTCGAGGCCCTTCGCATCGCCGCCCTGCACCAGGATGCGAGCCGCCCGCGCGCGCAGCTTGTCGCTGGGGTCCTGCAGCAGCGGCGTGAGCGTGGCCGACGAGATCTTCGCGCTCGCGCCCTCGAACAACATCACCGCCTGGAAGCGTTCATTCTTGTCAGCCGAGGCCAGCAGCCTGGCGGCGAACTGAGCGCACTTCGGCGCGCCCAGCAGACACAGCGCCTGCGCCGAGGCCAGGCGGGTCGACTCCGAGTCGTCCTTGAGCAAGGCCTCGAACGCGGGGATCTGCTTCTTGTCTCCCGAGCGGCCCGCGGCGGTGATCATCAGCAGCTTGAGATCGAAGTCGGTCTCGCTCTTCGCGGCCTTCAGCAGCGGCGCGGCAGCGGCGGGTTTGCCGATCTCCCCCAGCGCGCGGGCGGCTTCCCTTCTCGGCCCCAGCACCGGGTTGGCCAGCAGCGCGATGAGCGGCTTGACCCCGTCGTTGCTCTTGATGCGCCCCAGCCCACGGGCGGCGGTCATCACCTCGCCGACGTCGTCGCTCCCGAGCGCGCGCAGAAAGACCCGCTCGACCTCGCCGTCACGAACCGCGAGCGACACCAGAAACTCCAGCACCTGCGCGCGCATCTTCGGGTTGACCCTGCGCACCGCCAGCACCAGCTCACTGGCGACGTAGCGCTCCTCGCCGAGAAACTGCACCCGGTTGACCGCGGCGTTGAGCGCCATGGTGCCCTGGAAGAACTGATCGAGCACCTTGGCCGCTTCGACGCCGGTGTTGGGCCTGGCCGCCGCGAAAGAAGCCATGCAGAGAATGAGGACCACCAGCCAGCGCTTCATGCGGAGGGACGGTAGCATCCACAGCTCACGTGCGCCCCCTCCTGGCCTTCGCCCTGGTTCTCCTCGCGTCGTCTGCCCTGGCTCAATCGAGGGTCTCCCGCTGCTGGGCCGCCTGCGAGCGCAACGTGGCCGATCCCCGGCAACGCGCCACCGCGTGTGGAGCCTGCCTGACCGCCCCGGATCGAGCCGACGCCTGGTTGAGCCGGCTCGCGGCCCCGCCGCCGGGCCTGCTCGCCGATCCCGACTGGGAGGTGCGCTGGGCTGCGCTGCTGTTCGACGCGAGGAAGGTGAAAGGCACCGCCGCGCACCAATTGGCCCTCTGGTTGGCCCGCGCGAAAGGAGAAGAAGCGACGCGCGCGTGTCTGACCGCGGTGCATGCCGCCAGCGCCTTCCAACAATCACTCGCCGCGCTGTTGAGCGCCGATCCCCGCGCCGCGCAGACCTGTCTCGCGCAAGAAAACGTGCTGAGGGAAGCCCTGTGGGTGGAGCTCTATTCACCGAGCGCACCGACCCGTCGCGAAGCGTTGACCGCTCTCGCACGCGCCTTCGAACGCTCGCCTGCCCGGGTGGTGCTCGACGCCCTGCCTTCGCACGCACCCGACTTCGACGCGCTCGTGCTCGACACGCTCGCGTCGTGGTCGGTGGAGGCCAACATCGCTCCAGCCGCATCGTTGATGGCTGCCGCCACGCCGAAAGACGTGGAGACCATGAACCGGGTGCTGGCGGTCTACGCGCGCAAACGGGATGCAGCCAAACCCCTGCTCGCCTCACCCCAGGAAGCGGTTCGCCGTGAGGGGATGGGGGTGCTCGCTGAGCTCGCGCCGCTCTCCGAAGCCGAGCTCCTCGGGGCACTGGCAGACCCGGTCTACAGCCTGCGCATGCACGCGGCGTATTCACTGGCGCGGGGCGAAACACGGTCGGTGGCGGCGATGGCGGGCGCGCGGCTCTCGGGGCTCAAACCCGCCACGCTCGCGCAACAGCGGGTGCTGCTCGAGCTGGTGGCCGACAAACACGAAGCCGACTGCGCGCCCATCGTGCTGGAGACCTGGCGAGATCTCGCCCGGCCGCCGGAGCTCCGGGCGCGCGCGTTGGCGGTGGCTGCGTCGTGCGATTGGGAGGCCGCCCGTGAAGACGTCGAAGCGGCGTTCACCGCGCCGCCCGCTTTCGATCGAGCCGCGGCGGTGGCGGCGCTCGGCTTCTTTCCCCGCTCGGAGCCGCTGACCGAACGGCTGCTGCGGGCCTCCGAGGCCCCAGAACCGGCGCTTCGTTCGGCGGCGTGCCGGGCGATCGGCCGCAGTGGCTGGCGCGGAGGCGTGGCGCGGCTCGTGGTGATGACCGCCGATGAAAGTGCCGAGGTGCGCACCGACGCGCTGAGCGCCCTGGTGGCGCTCGATGCGCCCGCGGTGGAAGCGAAGTTGAGTGCGGCGTTGGAGAAGGATGCTTCGCCCCAGGTGCGGGCCACGGCCGCCGGGCTGCTGGTGCGGTTCACCAGCCCGCGCGCGATCAGCGCTTTGAGCCACGCGTCAAAAAATGACACCGATGCGAACGTGAAGCTCGTCGCGGCGCAGTCATTGCGTAAACTCGCGCCAGGGAGTCCTTCACCATGACCATCAAGCTGGCCGCCGTCATCGAGCCCAACGCCGCGCGCTACAAGGCCGTCGCCGACGCGTTGAAGAAAGCCGGCCTCAAGGTGTCTGCCGCGCGCGAGCCGGAGCAGCTGGGCCGCGAACAACTGGTCGTGCTCGGTGGCTCACTCAAGAGCCCCACCCGGGTCGCGCGCGAGGTGCGCCGTCACGCGCCGGAGGCCGTGCTCTTCGCGGGCCAGGCCAAGGGCTTCAAGGCGCCGTGGGCCGACGGGGTGTTGCCGCTGCCCGTCTCTCCGAACGATCTGAAGGTGCGGCTGGCCGAGCGACAGAAGCCCACCACCACCGCGGCTCCTGCGCCCCGGCCGGGTGAAGGCATTCTCGACCTCACCACCAGTTTCTACACGTTCGCCCATTTCAAAGAGGTGCTCTTCGTCGAGGTGAAGCGGGCGCGCCGCTACGGCTTCCCGCTCGCGTTGGCGCTGGTGGCCTTCGATCCGATCTCCGGGCGGATGGACCCCGAGCTGCAGACCCAGCTGATGGGTGGCCTCGCGCTGGCCATTCGACGTTCGCTGCGTGACACCGACTATCCCGTGCAGCAGTCGGCTGACCGCGTGCTGCTCTTGATGCCGCACACCGATCTCGCAGGTTCGCTCATCGTCGCGCGCCGCATCTGTGAGCGCGTGGCGAGGGCGACGCTGCAGGCGGGCGACACCGTGCTGCACCCCACCATCTCCGTCGGCGTGGCGGCCGGTGAGCCGGGCCGCGAGTACGGCTTCTCGGATCTCGTTCGCCAGGCGCAAGACGGCTTGACCGCGGCGATGTCACGCGGCGGCAACCGGGTGGAGTTCGTCACGCCGACCATCGAGGCGAGCCCGACGCCGGTGGGCGCCCCGCTCCCGCCCCAGATCCCCTCTCCCTCTGGAAGAGGGTGAGGGTGAGGGCCTTTCCTCAAAAAAGATTTCGCAGCTGAGCGACGGGTAAGGAGCGGTGACGAGACCCTCACCCCGACCCCGTCTCTCCCGAAGGGAGAGGGAGTTCAGCGGTTACGGGCCGCTCAGCTCCATCGCGTCGACCCGGTTCCGGCCGCCCTTCTTGGCGCGGTAGAGGTACTTGTCGGCCGCGGCGATCAGATCTTCCGGCTGCGCGAAGTCTGAATCGAGCACGGTCGCCACGCCCAGGCTGATGGTCACGTGAATGGGCGTGCCGTTAAAGACGAACTCCGAACCATCGACGGCGCGGCGGCAGCGTTCAGCGCAGCGGATCGACTTCTCCGAAGCCGACTCACGCAGCATGAGCGCGAACTCTTCACCGCCGTAGCGCGCGAACAGGTCTTCCTGCCGCACGGTCTCGGCCACCTTCGCCGCCACCTTCTGCAGCACGTAGTCGCCCGCGGGGTGACCGTAGGTGTCGTTGATCTTCTTGAAGTGATCGATGTCGAGCATCACCATCGAGAGCGGCACGCGGTGGCGCAGGCAGTACGCGAACTCTTTCCGCAGCGTGTCGAGGAAGTACTTCTTGTTGAAGATGCGAGTCAGGCCGTCGCGCGTGGCGCTCTCGTAGATGGAGCGCTGGTACTGCTCCTCAAGCTGATCCTGGATGGAGAACTTCACCACCGAGTTGGCGCCAATCTGGATCTTGTCGCCGTCCTGCAGGGTGGCCACGTTCACCTTGATGCCGTTGAGAAAGGTGCCGTTGGTCGAGCCGAGATCGACGAGCTGAAAGTGCCCGTTCGGCGCCATGGTGATCTTGCAGTGCTTGCGGCTGATGCCGTCGTCTTCGACCTGGAGCTGCGTGTCGGGCGCACGGCCCATCACGAACTCGCCCTTGTCGAGTTTGAGCATCTTGCCAATCGTCGCTGCCGACTTGGCGCTGATGATGATCAGGTAAGCGTTGGCTACCGCTTTGCTCTCGCCGAGCAGATCGCTGATCTTATGTACCGCTGTCTTGTCCTCAGCCATCGATCGCCTGTGCGGAGTGCCGCATTGCTGGGGGGACGCTAGCACTCACGTCCGTTCACCTGCCACAGATCGCTCGAGGTACTTGCGCAACGCGTCACCCGAGTGATTTGCCAGTCCGTGCATCATCTTCACCACTGCTGCCGACACGGTCATATCTCCACCGCTGATGGCGCCATGGGTGCGCGCCGCGTTGCCCGACTCGTACTGAGACAGGTCCACCCCGTTGCGATGGGCCTGGCTGACGACCAACACCGGAACCCCCAGATCCTTTGCCCGCTCGAAGATGGGCGTGAGCGACCTCCCCAGTTCTTTCGAGGAGGGGAAGTTACCCGCTCCGTACGCTTCCACCACCAACCCTTTTACTCGAGGAAGGATGGCCATCGGGATCGCCGGGTCCAACCCGGGGAAAATGCGCAGCAGGAACACCCGGGGATCGAGCTGGGCGGTGAGTTTGAACCGACCCTCCCAGGCCACCCCTTCGGAGAACCGCGCGTCGACCCCCAACGTGCCCAGCACCGGGTGATTGGGGCTGTCGAAGGCATCGTATTCGGCGATCGACACCTTCCTCACCCGGTTGCCCCGATAGAGATGGGAGTCGAAACAGACGGTGACTTCCCGCGGCCCGTGAATCGCCGAGGTCACCGCGTCGATGAGGTTCAAGCGCGCATCGGAGCGGATCTCGCCCAGCGGCCTCTGCGCGCCGGTCAGCACCACCGGCTTCTTGAGCCCCGGCAGCATGAACGACAACGCGCAGGCGGTCTCGGCCAGGGTGTCGGTGCCGTGGGTGACCACCGCGCCATCGAACTCGGGCAGCCGCTTGGCCAGCCGCTCGGCCAGCTTGCTCCACAGCTCGGGCTGCATCTCGCAGGAGTCGATGTTGCTGAAGACCTCGAATTCGAGGCTCGCCAGCTCCGTTAGTTCGGGCACGCGCTCGCGGACAGTGCGAAAGAAAGAGCCGGGCTTGAGCGCATCAGGGCGGCGGCCCGACATGCCGAGCGTGCCGCCGGTGTGCACCAGGAGGATTTTTTTCATGGGGAGTTCCAGCGATCTGCGTTCCTTTACAAGCCAGCACCCGGTGGCTACAACGACTCGCATCGTGGCGCACCTCCTCGCGAAATCCCTGGCGCTGGCGGCGACGGCGTTGCTGCTCACTTCTGGCGTCGCGCTGGCTCAAACCGACCCCGCCCGGGTGCTCGAAGGCGTGCCCGGCTTCGACTTCAACCGGCTGCCCGCCCCCGCCAAACGCGAGCTGGTCAGCGTGTTGACCGACGAGTTCGACTACTGCGGCCGCCCGCTCACCCTGCTGGCCTCCTTGAAGAAGGGTGACGCCTGCAAACACACCCGCCGCCTGGTGGGCCTGGGCGCGACGATGGCCGCCGACGGTTCGGCTGCGAGCGAAATCATCGTGACCCTGAGCCGCTACAATCAGGGCTTCAACAAGAGCCGGGCGACCTTCAAGCCCGATGACCGCCAGTGCGTGGGGCCCAAAGACGCGAAGGTCACCCTGGTCGAGTTCAGCGACTTCGAGTGCCCGGCCTGCGCCGCCGCCCGCCCGATTCTCGAAGACTACGCCAGGAGCCGCCCCACGGTGCGTTTCTGCTGGATGGCCTACCCGCTCCCCATGCACGCCAACGCGGTGTACGCAGGTCAAGCCGCCTTGTTCGCGCGCGACGCGGGCAAGTTCTGGCAGCTGCACGACGCGCTGTTCGACAACCAGCTGTCCATCTCCGAAGAGTTCATTCGTTCGTTGCTCGCCAAGCAGGGGCTCGACGTGAAGGCCTTCGAGAAGGCGGTGGTGGCCAAGAAGTACCTCGAGGAGATCGAGTCGATGAAGGAGGCCGGCAAGAAGGCCAGCGTCGACTCCACCCCGTCGATCTACGTCAACGGCCGCAAGTACAACCTCGGCCTGAACGCTGAGTCCCTCTCACTGGCGGTCGATGACGAGCTCGACTGGGTGACTGGCAACAGCGCCTGGCCCTCGAACTGACCTTGGACGCGCGATTCCTCGTCGATGCTCGTGGCTGGTTGGCCCCTGCAGACGGAGGAGGCTCGCCGCTGAGCGGCCGCACCGGCTACTTCCGGCTGCAGAACACCTCGCCCGATTGGATTCTGCTGCTGCGCAGCCCGGCCCAGGGCGGCATGCAGGAGGTCCGACCGCGGGTGGTGCTCTCGGGTGACTGCGGCGCGTTTCACCTCGCGGATCTGATCGCGTTTCTGGGTCAGTCGCGGTGGACGGGCGTGCTGCGGGTCACCGCGCCTTCGGGTGAACGCAGCCTGCTGCTCAAAGACGGCGACGTGCGCTCGGCCGCCAGCGATTCATCAGGCGATCGCATCGGCGAGGTGATGGTGCGCATGGGGTACGTCACCCGCGTCGCGCTGGAGAAGGTGCTCGCCGAAGCGCCGCCTTCCCGCATCGGCAAGGCGCTGGTCGAACGCGGCCTCATCAAGGCGCACGATCTCTACAAGTGCCTCAATGAACAGATCAGCGAGATCTTCCACGGGATCATGCTGAGCAAAGAGGGCGCGTTCGCGCTCATCGATCAGGAGATCGACGAGAAGGCGCTGACGCACAACCTCTCGCTGTCGATGAACGGCCTGCTGATGGACAGCATCCGGAAGATCGACGAGCTGACCCAGTTCCGAAAGCGCATCCCGCACGGGCGCATGTACGTGCTGCCGCGCAAGCAGCCGGAAGACGAGATCGAGCCTGAAGAGACGGCGGTGCTCGCGTACGTCGATGGCCAGCGCACGGTGATCGAGGTCGGCCAGCTCGCGCGCTTCTCCGAGTTCGACGCCACGCGCATCGTGCATCACCTGATGGAGATGGGCCTGGTGAAGGTCGCCGAGACGCCGGGTGCGGCGCCTGCGGCTTCCACCAACTCGTCGATCGACATCGCCCCGGTGGCTGCGAAGCGCCCTGCCCCGCCCGCCGCGCCCAGGGCGGTGGTGCTCTCGGTGGAGATGGTGGTCGGCGTGTTCAACACCATCTTCCGTGAGGTGCGCGACGAAGTGGCCGCGCGCGGCACGCTCGACCCGTTCCTCACCTCGGCCAACGCGGCGCTCAAGGGCAACGGCGTGTCGACCTCGCCCGTGCTCAACGGCATGGCGTTCGGCGACGACGGCATGCTCGAATCAGCCGAGCTCATCGAGAAGTACGCGCAGCTCAGCGCCGAAGGTCACCTGGGCGCCGAGCCGCTCAGCTCGCTCAAGCAAGCGCTCTCCGATGTGATGTTCTTTCTGCTCTTCCAGGCCGGCGAGCTGCTCGAGTCGGCCGCCGATGAAGAGCTCGCGCGCCGGGTCAAAGAGCATCTGGCCGCGCTCGAACCGAAGTGACCATGTTGCTCCCGACCTTGACGGCTGATCTCCCGGGCTGCGGCGGCACGTTCAAAGGCACGCCTGAAGATTTCGTGGTCGAAGAGATCCCCGCGTACGAGCCTTCGGGCGAGCAGGACTGCGAACACCTCTATCTGTGGATCGAGAAGCGCGGCCGCTCGACCCAGGACGTGGCCAAGGCGCTCGCGCAGCACTGCGGGATGAACGAGAAAGACGTGAGCTGGGCGGGCCTGAAAGATCGCCAGGCCATCACGCGGCAGTACCTGTGCGCGCCGGCGCGGTTCGTCGAGCCGAAGCTCGCCACCTTCGTGATGGAGGGCGTCACCGTGCTGAGGACCGCGCGGCATCGCAACAAGCTCAAGGGCGGCCACCTTCACGGCAACAAGTTCACCTTGATGGTGCGAGGGGTGAAGGATCACGACGTCGCACAGCAGACGCTCGCGCGGCTGGTGAAGCTGGGCATTCCCAACTTCTTCGGTGAGCAGCGCTTCGGCATCGGCGGCGACAACGCGGAGAAGGGAAAGCGGATCCTTCAGGCGGGTGGGCGGCATCGCGATCGGTTCGAGCGGAAGTTGTTCCTCTCGGCGTACCAGAGCGATCTGTTCAATCGAGTGCTCGCGCGCAGGCTCGAGGCCGGCACGTTCGCGACGGCGTTGCGGGGCGATGTGCTCAAGAAGAACGTCACGGGTGGCGAGTTCATCTGCGCCGATCCGATCGTCGATCAGCCGCGGGTGGATTCCCTGGAAGTAAGCCCGACGGGTCCTCTCTTCGGGCCGGAGATGCGAAGGCCTGAAGGCGTGGTCGATGCGCTCGAAGAAGCCGTGCTCGCTGACGAAGGTGTCACCCGAGAGCTCTTCGTCGCCGGCGGCAACGAGACGATGGGCGCCCGACGACTGCTGCGAATCGCGATGCAGCTGGAGAGCGCAGTGCCTCGGGGCGACGCACTCGAACTCAAGTTCTCGCTCCCCGCCGGCAGCTACGCGACGGTGCTGCTACGCGAGCTGTTGAAGAACTGAGGCTCCCTCTCCCCTCCGGGGAGAGGTTGGGGAGAGGGGCGAGTGATGCGTCCAAACGACGTGGTGATGAGCGAACTGAAAGACTTTGCGGCCTGGTCGCAGACGGGAGTTCAACCCGGCGCGGTCACGCTGATCGACTACGTCGGGTTCGTTGCCACTCCTGACCTCCTCTTTGGGTTCGTCTCACTCTTCAGCCCCGACCTCGTCGTTCACGAAGGCTTGCGATTCCTCGCGTCCGGCTTCTCCGTGAAGACGTACGAGCAATGGGTCAACACAGGCGCGGCACCTCACGAGATTCAACGCGTGATGAACCACCTGCACATCTCAACGCTTCTGCAAGGGGGGGCGAGCGACATCGTTGCGACAGAGGCTGCGCGGACCATCGCGGCGATCTGGTCCCGAACTCTTGGGCCGGACGGTTTGGTCGCGGAGTCGCTTGGGTCTGGCATCGAGGACGCAGCGGTCACCTTCTTCGAGGCGTGATGAAAAGCACGGGTGAAGGAACGGTGCTCCGGGTCGGAATGGCGTCCTGGATCATTCAGGACGGCAACTACGGCGACTTCGAGCTGGGCCAAGAAACTGAATGTGCCATCGAGTTTCATGCGACGGACTTGCAACCAGTCCAAGGCGGGACCCTTCTCGCAGAGCACATCGAAGCAAGTCGATATCGCATCCGCGCACGAGTGGTGTTCAGCGCACCAAACGTCTGGGTTCTCGACGCTGGCCGCTTCATGATTTTCGAACAATCTCAGCTGACAGCTCCAGCGCCGGTTGGATCTTTCGTCGAGGGAATCGTCGATCTCGGCATTGACCCCTTTTTCTATTCTGCGGACTTGTCGCAAGTGGTCGGCATGCCGTTGCTTTCGTACACGTGGGTGGTTCGAGAGATCCTGAGAGAGACGACACCTTGGGTGGAGGTGACGGATCCATCAGGACGAACAACAAGGGCACAAGACTCGGCGAAGGAGTCGTTCGTTCCGGTCGCCAAGACCGACGGATGGAACGACGACAACGGTCACGGGAACTACATCCTGGCGTTGGAGCGACTCGATCGCTGAGCGACGGCCCAACGACTCAAACCATGGCACTTCGCCCGAGCGCACCACTCCCGGGTTGGCGGGAGTGGCTTGACTGGGGACCCAACAGACGCGGGCAATGTGTCAGCGGAACGACTCGAGAACCGGTCGCGCCAGCGCGATCGAGCTCCCGCGCGAGGCAGGTGAGCGCTGGTCGCGAAGGAGCTCGTTGGCCAGTGCGCATGCATGACAAGTCAGACATTTCGGTCAAGAATGTCCGACAAGATGGACAAAGAGGCACTCCTCACCGACCTTGGGAACCGTTTCCGGGCACTCCGCAAGGAGCTCAACTGGACCCAACAACGGCTCTCCGCCCGCGCGAAGGTGAGTCGCGACACGATTCACCGGCTCGAACACGGTGAGGTGGTCGATGCTTCTTCGCTCACCCGCCTGTTGAACGCGATGGGGCGGCGCATCAGCTTCGAGCAAAAGCCTGCCCTGCGCGCGGCCGACATGAGGCGGCTCTTCCCGGAAGTCCACGAGGACGACTCGTGATCGACTTCACGCAAAAGGTAGCTGACCTCGACCTCGACGCGGGTGATGAGCCCTGCGGGCAGCTCCGCCGGCGCAGCCAATACGAGTTTGAGTATTGGCCTGGCGCGACTCGGCCGGCCTCGCTGCTGATGCCGATCGAAGATGGGCTCCTTCGCGACGGCGAACTCTTCGCGGCGATGGATATGAACCTCCCAGAGGGGTTCCTCCTGGCGCAGCTGCGAGAACGATCTCCCAAAACGCCGCCGACGAAGATGCAGCTTCTTGCGCTGATGGGATCGAACGGCATCGGCCGGCTCAGCTTTCGCGAACCACGAGCACCTCCGCGAGAACGCGCGCGCGCCGTGAGCCGCAAGCGGCTCCTTCAGGAAGGAGCGGGAAGGAACGGAAAGGTCTTTCGCGAACTGGTCGACGCGTACTTGTCGACGGGCTCGGGCTTGTCTGGCGTGCAACCCAAGGTGCTGGTTCCCGATCGAACGACGATTCCGATTCCGAACGTGTTGGTGAAGGCGGGGGGCGCTGACTACCCGGGCCTGGCCGCCAACGAGTTCCTCTGCCTGGAGGTCGCCCGACGCGCAGGTCTCGCAGTGCCCCGGCACGAACTCTCCGACGATGGCGCCCTGCTTCTCATCGATCGGTTTGACCTGAACGGTGCGACGCGATTGGGCTTCGAGGACCTCGCCGCGCTGATGGACCTGAGAGTGGGCGGCGCCTTGTCTGACCGCAAATATCGCGGAAGCTACGAAGCGGTGACTCGGTTGCTGAGGCTCGTCTGCTCCAACGCAAAGAAGGACCTCGCGGTCTTCTTCGATCAGCTCGCCCTCAGCGTGCTGGTGCGAAATGGCGACGCGCATCTGAAGAACTTCGGCGTGCTCTATGACGATGAGACCCGTTGGCTCGCGCCGCTCTTCGACGTGGTGACGACGACGATTTATCCCTACGAGCGCGCCGGACAGCTGGTGACGGATCGGACCATGGCCCTCCGGCTGCTGAGCCAGGGAGAGCGACGCTACCCGCTGCGCGAAGAGCTCATCGCCTTTGGCAACGAGCACTGCGGCATCGCCCGCCCGGGCCAGCGGGTTGATGCAGTGACTGAGGCGATGCACACCACGCTCAAAGGAGCACAGAAGGACGACCGCATTCCACGTCGGCTGTTGAAATCCCTAGCCGTCGAATGGGAAGAGTCCTTGCGGCACTTCTGATCCTGGGTCGCTGCGCGGGTGCCTACTCGAGCAGCTTCTGGTTCATGAACAGCGCTGCCTGGTGCGCGAGGTAGGCCATCACGCCCACTTCGTGCTCGAGGAACTGCGGCCCGCCCTTGCGGTTGATCACCTGCACGCACCCGAACGAGCGGCCGTGCGTCATCATCGGCGCGCACAACATCGAACGCGTGGCGTAGCCGATGCGCTCACCGACCTCGGCGTAGAACCGGGGGTCTTTCTCCACGTCTGACACCGCGACCGACACACCCTCCGACGCACAGAACCCGGCGATGCCGGTGCCCGCGGGAACGATGAGCTTCGACTTCATGATCTCCTTCGCCTTGGGCCCACGCGCCGCGACGAAGGTGAGATCGCCCGTGGCGCCATCGGCGCGCAGCACCGAGCCCGCCTCGCAAGGCACCTTCTCCATCACCAGATCGAGCACGAACTCCATCGCCTCTTCGATCTCCTTCTTCGAGCCGAGCTCGACCACCCGCAGGAAGATGTCGGCGAGGATGTCTTCGGTCTCCTGGCGCTGCGACTTGGCGAGGTTCGGGCTCGACTTGACCCGGCCGATGCTCCCGGTGCTCGGGCGAATCGGCTGCACCAGCTCTTCGACGTCCTTGAGCTCGAGGCGCGCCGACGGCTTGTTCTGACGCGGCGCCGGCGTGGCGTTGCGGGGAACGGCGTTGGGCACCGACGCGGGGATCGCCGAGAGCACACCGCCCGGCAACGTCTTGCTCATGTCGTCGGCAGGCAGCTTGAGCGCGTCGCCGCCCTTGGCGGTCACGTCATTCGCGCTCGCCCCGCGTGAGGCAGGCGCCGGAGGCAGCGGCTGCGTCTTGTCCTCGGGCCGCTTCACCGCGGCGAGGCTGGGCTCGGTCTTCGTCTCGGCGCGTGCGGGGGCCGGGCGAATCTGGGAGGGCCGTTTGACCTGCGCCTTGGCCGCTTCCTCTTCGGTCAACTCGCGGATCCGGAACACCCGACCCGACGCGGCCTCGGTCACGTGGATCGAGTTGTCCTCCTGAATGTCGACCATCACGTTCTGACTGATGGTCCCCTGCTCCCCGAGCTTCTGGAGCCCGGCCTTGAGCGCGGACATCCAGTTGTCAGCGCCCACTTTCAACGTGACGTTGAACCCGTTCCCGTCGGTGGCGGGGATGTGCACCTCGAACTTGGACATGCCCAAAACCTCACCATATTTCGCGCTGATGCGGAATTTGTGTCTGCTAAGGAGGTGCACATGCCCGAAGAAAAAGGACTGGGGTCGAAGTTCCTCGGCCTGTTCGTCGAGTCGAAAGATGGCACCCCCGAAGAGGGTACCGAGGCGGTCGAGCGCTCCGACAAGGAGAAGACACCCGCGGAGCTGGTCGCCGAGCTGGCAGGCCAGTCTGCGCCGAAGAAGGGGTCTGTCGTCTCACCCGGCCCGGCCGCAGCCCCTGCCCCCCGCCCCGCCATGCCCGCGCCCAGCGGCCCGGTGACCGCCGCCACCGTCGACTTCGACGCGGTCTTCAAGACCACCGGCCTCGACGCCAGCGATCTCGACCGGGTGCGGAAGGCCGAAGAGCTGCTCAAGGGGTTGCCTGAATCGACACCCATCGACGTGAAGCGCCAGATCGTCGAGGCCTCGTTGAAGGCCTTCGGCTTCGACATCGCCAAGATCGTCGGTGCCGCGCAGCAACAGCTCAAGGCGCTCGACACCTGGGTGCGGCTCAACGAGCAGCAGACCGTCAAGGGCATCACCGACGCGCAGACGCAGATCGCGCAGCTCGAGGACAAGGTCATCTCGCTCAAGGCCGACATCACCAAGCGTACCGATCAGCTCGCCTCGCTCACCGCTGCAGCCGAAGGCCGCAAGGGCCAGGTGCACCGGGTGCTCGAGTTCTTCAACGCTCCGGCAGCGCCTGCTGCCAAACCGTAATTTCTATTTCTTCATCAGTACTGAGGGGCCTTCATGAAACTGACTCCGTTCGGAAAGTTGTTCATCGTTTTGGTGGCTGTCGGCGTGCTCGGCTTCGTGGCGTTCAGGAAGTACGGCGATGAGCTGCGCGCCTGGGCGGGTGCGTCGAAGAAAGACGACACCGGCAAGAAGCCCGATGGCGCTGAGGTCACCAAGGACGACTTCGCCAGCCTCAACAACGGCATCAGCGACGCGCCCCGCGAAGGTGGCCTCAAGGTCGTCGGCGGCGCCACGCCCGGCACCCAGATGCTCAACCGCCCCTTGAAGGTGGGCATCAACACCTGGGCAGGTCACGCGCCCGGCATCGTCGCCAACGGCGGCATGAAGCCCGGCGGCGCCAGCTCGCTCTACAAGAAGAAGTACGGCCTCGACGTCGAGTTCATCCTCCTGGAGGACCCCAGCGCCAAGCTGGCCGCCTTCATCAAGGGCGACATCGACATCATGTGGGACACCGTCGACTCGTTCGCCCGCGAAGGCAGCGAGCTCAAGGAGAAGGGCCTCAAGGCGCGCTCCATCATCCAGGAAGACTGGAGCCGCGGTGGTGACGGCATCGTCTCGCTCAAGACCATCAAGTCGGTCGAAGATCTGAAGGGCAAGCGCATCGCCAGCACCAAGTTCACGCCCTCGCACTGGCTCCTGCTGTTCCTGCTCTCGCAGTCGGGTCTCTCGCAGCAGGATCGCGCCGAGATCGAGAAGAACATCGTCTTCACCGCCGAAGCCCCGCAGGCCGCCGCCATGTTCAAGGCCGGCAAGGTCGACGCCGCCGTCACCTGGGAGCCTGATCTTTCCGGCGCCGTCACCGCGCGCGAGAACGAAGCGCACGTGCTGGTCTCCACCACCTCGGCCACCAACGTGATCGCCGACACCCTGGTCGCCCGTCAGCAGCTCATCGACGAGTCGCCCGGCACCGTGCAGGCCTTCGTGTCGGGCTGGTTCGACGCCATCAGCGTGATGAAGGAAGACCCCCAGAGCACCAACCAGCTGATCGCCGACGCGCTCAAGCTCACCACCGACGACGTGTCGGGCATGCTCTCGGGCCTCAAGCTCACGTCGTACGCCGACAACGCGCTCTTCTTCGGCCTCTCGGGCCCGAAGTCGTACTTCGACTCGCTCTTCAATGGCGCGTTCATCATCTGGCGCAAGAAGGGCGTGGTGAACACCGTGGTCGACGCGCCCGACTTCAAGGACTCGCGGTTCGTCGCCGCGCTCGCCAAGGACTACGCGAGCCAGAAGGTCGAAGAGACCTTCGCGTTCAAGGACAAGCCCAAGGTCAGCGATCGCGCGATCGTCAACAAGAGCCTCTCGATTCACTTCACCACCGGCTCCGACGAGATCATGCCGGGCAGCTACTTCACGCTCGACTCGCTGGGCGACACGATGCTCGCGTTCGGCAACACGTACCTGCAGGTCGAGGGCAACACCGACAGCCGCGGCAACGAGACGGCGAACAAGACGCTGTCTGCCAAGCGCGCCCAGGCCGTGAAGGCGTACCTGGTGAAGAACTTCAACCTCGAGGAGAAGCGCTTCGTGACCGTCGGTCAGGGCAGCGCCAAGCCGATGGCGCCGAACGAGACCGAAGATGGGCGCGCGCTGAACCGGCGCACCGACATCAAGGTCGTTCTCAATGCCCAGTGACGCGGGGTCGCCCGCAACGCCAGCCGTGACGGTTCCGACCAAAGCCCCCGCGCGCGCGAGGGCCGTGCCGTCGGTCTGGGCCCTGCGCAGCGCCATTCCCGCCGGCGCCGGCCGCATCGCGTCGATGGTCAGCATCAGCATTTTGGTGCTCGCGTGGTGCGCGCTCAGCTACATCCAGGTCGAGCGCGGCGGCGAGACGGTGCCGCTGGTGCCTCACTTCTTCCTGCCCGCACCGGATCAGGTGATTCGCAGCCTCTTCTATTTGATCTTCGAGAAGGACCTGCTGCAGGCCGTCGGCGTCAGCGCGATTCGCATCGTGAAGGCCTTCGGGCTCTCGTTGGCCGTGGCGTTGCCGTTGGGCATCGCGATGGGCAGCTTCGAGATCGTCAACCGCATCTTCGACCCGATCATCGCGCCGATGCGCTACCTGCCCATCACCGCCTTCATCCCGCTGCTGATCCTCTGGTTCGGCATCGACGAAGCGCAGAAGGTGGCGTTCCTCTTCCTGGGCACGGTGGTGTTCCTGCTGCCCGCGGTGGTCGACGCCATTCGCGCGGTGCCCGAAGAGCTGATTCAGACCGCGTTCACGCTGGGCGCGACCAAGGCCCAGGTGATCCGCACCGTGTTGATCCCCGCGGCGTTGCCGCAGATCTTCGACGGCTTCCGCGTGATGAACGCGATCGCGTGGACGTACATCATCCTCGCGGAGATCGTGAACGCGCAGAGCGGCATCGGCTACATCCTTCAGCTCGCCGGCCAGCACAACAAGCCCGAGTGGAGCTTCGCCGGCATCCTGGTGGTGGGGATCATCGGCATCATCACCGACGTGCTCATCCGCCTGGTGAACCGGCTGCTGTTTCCCTGGAGAGAAGCCGATGTCTGAGACGCCCGCCGCGCCGCCTCCGCAGGGCCTGTTGGGCGCCAGCACCACGCCCAAGCTCGAGCTCAAAGATCTGTACATGTCGTACACCGACCGCGCCGGCCGCACGGTGCAGGCGGTTGAAGACGTCAGCCTCACCGTGGCCAACAAGCCCGGCATCGGCGAGCTGGCGGTCTTCCTCGGCCCCTCCGGCTGCGGGAAGAGCACCATCCTCAAGGCGGTCGCTGGCCTCTACAAACCCGACTCCGGCCAGGTGCTGGTCGATGGCAAACCCGTCGATGGCACCGGCCGCGATCGCGGCATGGTGTTCCAGAGCTACACCAGCTTCGCGTGGCGAACGGTGCGCAAGAACGTGGAGTACGGCCTCGAGCTGCAGGGCCTTCCCGCAGACGAGCGGAAGAAACAGGCGCTGGCCATCGTCGAGCAGGTCGGCCTGAAGGACTTCGCCGACTCCCTGCCCAAGCAGCTGTCGGGCGGCATGAAGCAGCGCGTGGCCATCGCGCGCACGGTGGCCAACAAGCCCCGCCTCATCTTGATGGATGAACCGTTCGGCGCGCTCGACCCGCAGACCCGCTGGGGCATGCAGTCATTGATCCTCGACGTGCTGCGCACGCAGGACAACACGGTGCTCTTCGTCACCCACGACGTGTCTGAGGCGGTCTACCTGGCCGACGTCATCTTCGTGCTCTCGCACCGGCCCGCGCGCGTGCTGCACCGCATCGAGGTGCCGTACTTCGCCACCCGCGAGGCGGCCGTGAAGCAGAGCGCTGAGTTCAAGAAGATCGAGAACCATGTGCTCGACCTGCTCCACTCTTCGAACGTGCACGGCAACATCCGGGTGGGGCTCTAATCGCCATGGCTGAGGGCGGCGGCAGTCCCAACTATCTGAAGGCCGCGTTCCTCAACGTCTACAACCTGGCGTTGCTGGGCGGCGCTGCCACCGCGGCGGCGCTCACCGGTGACTGGCTCATCGGCGTCGGCGCGCTGGGCATCGAGGCGATCTGGTTGGTGCTGGGGCCGGATCTGAAGCCGTTCCAGCGGGCGGTACGCGAGAGCGATCGCCAGCAGCGCGAGAAAGAAGACCGCGCCCGGGTCGACAAGCTGATGGCCGAGCTTTCGGAGCGCGAGTGGCAACGCGCCAAGGCCCTCGATGAGCTGCGCCGCGAGATCGAGCGCGACATGCAGAACAACCCTTCGTTCCAGGCGATCTTGCTGGCGACGGAGTTGGAGAAGCTCTCGCAGCTGCACGCTTCGTTCGTGCGCCTGGCGTCGGCGTGCCGTCGGGCAGAGACCTACCTGCAGGCCGTCGACGTGCGAGACCTGCAGCGGCAGATCGCGGCGCAGAAGAACCTGCAGGAGAAGATGACGGACGAGGCGGTGCGGGATCTCGCCTCGAAGAACGCGCGGGTGCTGGAGAAGCGGCTCGAGACCATCAAGGAGATCGAGACCTTCCTCGCGCGGGCGCGCGGGCAGATGAACTTGATCGAGAACTCGGTGCGGCTGCTGCGCGACCAGGCGCTCACCATGACGTCGCCGGATCAGCTGACGGAACAGCTCGATGATTTGCTGAACGGCGTCGATGCGGTGCAGGCCAGCGTGAAGGAAGCCGAGGCGTTGATCGGCGGCCGGACGATGGAGCCGATCGCCGAGATCGCGGCTTCACAGGTTGCTCCGAACGATCGTCTTCGCGAGTGAAGCTGCTCCCTCTCCCTGCGACAGCGGAGAGAGGGTTGGGGTGAGGGGCCTTACCAGCGCCACCTCTTGCCCACCGCCCTGACCCTGACCCTCTCCCGAAGGGAGAGGGGATCACTGATCGGCGATGTTGAACTCGGTGCGGCGGTTCTCAGCCTTCCCCGCGCTCGTCGAGTTCGACGCGATGGGCTTGGTCTCGCCGAACCCGACCGCTTCCATGCGCGCCGGGTCGACGCCGCGCTTGATCAGCGCCGACATCACCGAGTTCGCCCGGTTCTGAGACAGCTTCAAGTTCTTCGAATCATCGCCGACCGAGTCGGTGTGACCCTCGACGCGCACCTTCTTGATCTGCGCGTTGTCCTTCAGGGCCAGCGCCACTTCATCGAGGATCTTCTCGCTCTCGGCGCCCACGATCTTCGCGCTGCCGGTGGCGAACTTGATCTGCTTCTTGATCTCGATGCGGTCCTTGGTCACCGCCACCAACGAGTACTTGCGCGGGCAGCCCTTGTTGTCGACCGGGCCGGGATCCATCGGGCAGTCATCACGATCATCGGGCACGCCGTCGGAGTCGTTGTCGAGATCGGGGCAGCCGTCGTCGTCCTGGAAGCCGTCCTTGTCTTCAGGCTCGTTCGGGCACTTGTCCTTGTCGTCGTTGAGCCCGTCGCCGTCCTTGTCGAGGATCGGGCAGCCCATGTTCTGCATCGGGCCCGCTTCGTTGGGGCACTTGTCCGACGTGTCGAGGATGCCGTCGTTGTCGTTGTCGGGCTCGGGGCAGCCGTCTTCGTCCTGGAAGGCGTCCATGTCTTCCGGCTGATCGATGCACTTGTCAGACGGGTCGAGAATGCCGTCGCCGTCGCGATCTTTCGGGGCCTCGATGGGGCACCCCTTGTTCGAGACCGGGCCGGGCAACGAAGGACACTGGTCGTCCTTGTCGAGCACCGTGTCGCCGTCTTTGTCGGTCTCTTCGATCTTCACCACCAGCGGCGGGGCTTCCTTCACCACCACCTGCCGCGGCGCGCAGTCCCGGCTCAGCGCCACGGCCTTCTTCGCCATCAGCTCGGCTTCGACGATGTGCTCGTAGGCGCGCTGCGAGTTGCCTTCGTCGAGCTCACCCAACGCAAAGTCGAGGTTGGCCTCGGCGGAAGCGAGCTCCCGGGGGGCGCAGCGCAGCGCGTTCGAACGGCGCGCGCGCTCGATGTCGGTCTTGATCACGTCGCCCGACGCACGAATCTGCGGGCCGCTGTGGCAACCCATCAAGCTCCACACCAGCACCAGCCCCAGCGAACGGTACGTCATGGCGTCGGCACCACCGGCGGATCAGTCGGAGACGGCTCGTTGCGGCGGCCCACCTTCAAGGCGGTGTCACGCGCGCGGGTGGCGAAGTCGACGGCCTTCTTGCCGTAGTCGACCGCCTGCTCGAAGTCGGAGTACCCCACCTCTTCCTTCGACTTGGCGAAGTAGAGGTTCGCTGCGGTCCACTCGTAGGGCGCGAGCTTGTCGGCCTGCGCCGTGCGCGCGGCCTCGAGCATCGTCTCGGTGTCCATCAGGTAGGACGTCGATTGCACCGGCCCGCAAGCCGACGCACACAGGGCCGCAAGGGCGAGAACCCACCGCAGCCTCTTCATCGCAGAAGGTCCCGACATCGCTCGCGAAGCTCCCATGGCGCTTTCACTCGGTCAATCTTTTGGGGGACTTGCTTGCTCCGGGGGATTGCCCGAGCGGCCAGATCACTCCATATTGTCGGGTCTATGGCTGGCAAACTGCCTTCGGGCTCCTCCCCATCACTGCCTGGTGCACGCCCGCGTGCGCAGGTGTCGTACGAGGGGGAAGACGAGTTCAGCGCAATGTCGCTCGACCCCAATCGCAAGCAGCAGCTGAAGGACAAACAACAGCTGGCGCCCAAGGGCCCGGGTGAGCGAGAGACCGTCAAGGTCGACGAGCTCAAAGCGACCAACGACCAGGGCATCGTGGCCCTCTTCCGAAAGATCTTCGCCAAATGAAGAAGACGCTGACGACCTTCGAGGCCTTCTGGCCCTTCTATCTGGGTGAGCACTCGTTGCCCGCCACCCGCTGGATCCACTTCGTGGGCACCACCATCGCCGCGCTCAACCTGGTGATGGCCGTGGTGTACCTCGCGCCCTACTACGTGCTGAGCGCGCTGTTCTCGGGCTACCTCTTCGCGTGGGTCAGCCACTTCTTCGTCGAGAAGAACCGGCCCGCCACCTTCACGTACCCTGCGTGGTCGTTCGTCGCCGACTGGCGCATGTGGGCCCTGATGGCCACCGGCCGCCTGGGCGCCGAGCTCACCAAGCACAACATCGTCCCGAAGACCGCAGCAGCGCCTCGAGCCGAAGCGAGCTGAAGGTTTCTAGAAGCGCCCGCTGACGCTCATCGCCCCGCCGCTGGGTGTCGGGCTGATCGACACCTGGGCCGGGCTGTTGGGAAAGAGCAGCAACCCCACGCCACCGGCGACTACCGCGCCCACGCCCACACCGATCAAGGTGCCGGTGAGCACCCGGTTGTTGTCGACGGCTCCCATCTTCAAGATGGTCTCCGCGTAGAGATCGGGGAAGTCCGAGCCAGGCAGTTTGCCTCCGCCTTTCACGTCGATCACGGAGATGTAACGCCCCCGGAGTTCTTCCTCCGCCGCGTACACCAGCGCCGAGGTGAGGATGGCGACAGCCCCCACGCCCAGCAGCACGAACGAAGTCACCCGGCCGGTGCTCATGCCCGAAGCGGCATCGAACGTGGGCTGACGCGCATCGACCGCAAGAGGAGGAGGTGGCGGCAGCGGCTCGAGCTTCACCGGATCGGCGACCGGCACCTTCTTCTCCGCCACCGGGGCGTTGCGCTCGATGCCCAGCTGCTCTTTGCCGGTGATGAGGAAGGTGGCCAGCCTGGGCAGGCGGTCCGGCGTGACCGCGCCGCCCCGCTCCTGCTTGCCGGTGGCGAGATCGAACAGCGCCCCGTTGATGAACGGCGGGTCGACCCGCTTGCCCGTGTTGCGCAAGATGATCACGTTCTCCGCGGCCACCAGCGACGCCAGCTTCATCGCCGCGCCGTCATCGGTGCCGCTCAGGCACAACGGGGCCTGCACGCCCAGGCTGCCTTCGAAGCCGAGGTCGACGTTGAGCTTGGTGTCGCGCGGCAGCTCGACCCGGTGCGGGAAGGACAACATGCCCGGGGCGCCGAGTGAGACCCGGTAGGTGCCCGGCGGCAGCTCGAGCTTGAGAGGGGTCGCGCCCATGGCCAGCCCGTCGACGTAGACGGTGGCGGCGGGCCCGGCATCGACGCGCACCTGCAGGGTCGCCTTGCGGTTGCGGTTGAGCTCCTTCTTCACCGCGTCGAGCGCAGCGATGGCCGACGGCGGGTGGGCATCGGGGTCGAGCTTGAAGGTGGGATCCAGCCGGACGATCCGGCGAAAGGCGTCGTTCATCTCCTTCGGGTGGTCGAGGTTCTTCTGCACCAGGGCGGTCAGCACCAGCGCGGCCTGGGTCACCGCCCAGGGTTTGGCCTCGGGGGAAGCCCGCTCCAGCTCGACCAGGGAGCGCTCCACCAACTCCAACGCGCGTTCGGGCTGGCCGCCGTAGAAGAGGGCCTTGGCCGACTCCACCTGGCGCTCCATGTCCTGCATGCTGCGGGTGGGCCGGGGGCGAACGATGTCGAGCACGGCTTCGGGCTCCATCAGCTGACCGCCCAGCAGGCTGCTGGCCGCGTCGCGGAAGTCCTTGGCGCCGCTGATCAAGGTGGGGTCTGCACAGTCGCCGCCCGCCACGATGACCGTCTTGCGCCCGCTCTGCGCCCAGGCCGTCGCCGTCGCCGACACCATGACCACCCACACCACGCACGCTGATCGCATCGTTTGGACCCCCGGGCTCCCGAGACTAGAGTTCGGCCCGTCTAGCAGCGGAGGCGGCGCAGGGGAATGTTGGCTCCAGGAACAGAAGTCGGCCGCTATGTCATCAAGCGGAAGCTCGCCGAAGGCGGCATGGCCGAGATCTTTCTGGCGAGCGCCACCGGCCCGGAGGGTTTCTCCAAGGACGTCGTCATCAAGGTGGTGCGCAGCTTCCTCGCGCGCGATTCGCAGTTCGTGCAGATGTTCATCGCCGAAGCGCGGCTCGTCTCGCGGCTCAACCACGCGAACGTGGTGCAGATCTTCGACTTCGGAAAACACGGCGAGTCGTTCTACCTGGCGATGGAATACGTGCGCGGCGCCTCGTTGTGGGATCTGCGCAAGCGCTGCCGCGATCAAGGCGTGCCCTTCCCTCCCACGCTGGTGGCAGAGATCGGCGCGCAGGTCGCCCGCGGGCTTCAGTACGCGCACGCGCTCACCGAGAACGGCCAGCGCATCGGCGTGGTGCATCGCGACGTCACCCCGCACAACGTGCTGCTCTCGTTCGACGGCGCGGTGAAGCTGACCGACTTCGGCATCGCCAAGGCCACCACCACCCAGACCGCGCCCGGCATGCTCAAGGGCAAGTTCGCGTACATGGCGCCCGAGCAAGCGCGCGGCGAGAAGGTCGACGCGCGCACCGATCTCTTCGCGCTGGGCATCGTGCTCTGGGAGATGTTGACCGGCGGCCGTCTCTTCGCGGGCGACTCGGATCTCGCGGTGCTGCGCGCGGTGCAGGACAGCCTCATCGCCCCCCCCGCCCGCCTCAACCCCGACGTGCCGGTCGAGCTGTCTGACGTGGTGATGAAGGCGCTCGCCCGCGCGCCCGAGGAGCGGTTTCAGACCGGCTTCGAGATGGAGAAAGCGCTGGCGAACTACGTGCTGCGCAACGCACGGTCGGTAGATGACAGCTCGGTCGCGCTGTTTCTCCAGCAGCTGTTTCGTGACGAGCACGACGCGCCCGCCGATCAGGCCCCCGCAGATCCGCACGGCGACGATGACTTCGGTGAGGGCAAGACGGCGGCACGCGCGAAGCCCGGGACCGTCACGGCCACGCCGGTGCCCGTGCCCGCAGCGCGCAGCCGGAAGACCACGCCCGGCCGCCGCGGGGTGATGGATGATGACGACGCGCCGGGGGCGAGCACCGAGGAGTTCAAGGCCGCGGCGCCCCCCTCGCGCGGTACGGAGGAGATGCCGGCGCTCAAGCGACCCAGCCGGAAGTTCGAGCCGCTGCCGGTCGAGCCGAGCGTGGTGTTGCGGCCGTCGCTGGCGATCGAGATCAGCGCGAGCAAGACGGAGCAGGCGACGTCGCCGGGGGAAGCGCGGCCTCAGTCGGAGCCGGTGCTGGAGCCGGTTCCCACGAAGTCGAATGCGCCGTTGATCGCCGTGCTGGCAGTGTTGGTGATCGGGTTGGCGAGTCTGGTCGGCTACGTGAGCACCCGGCCGGAGGAGCTGCCGGAGGCGACGCCCAGGGTCGAGGCGCCGGTGGTGGTCGCGGTGACCGAGCCTCCGGAGGCCGATCCGCCTGTCGAGCCGAAGGTGGAGAAGGTGGAGACCCCGCCGCCCAGCGTGGAGATTGATGCGGGGACCGTCGTGGCGGCGACTGAGCCGGAGCCTCCGAAGAAGCCTTTGCCGCTCGCTCGCAAGATGAGCTGGTTGTCCGTAAAGGCGGTGCCGTACGCCACGGTGATCATCCAGGGAAAGAAGTTCGAGGTGACTGGCGTGCAGAAGCTGCCCGCGCCTGTCGGCACGTACGAGATCTTCTTGGAGCACCCGAAACGAAAGGTGAAGGAGAAGGTCACCGTGCAGGCGAACCAGACCACTTCGGTCTCGTTCTCTGCTGACTAGGCCCTCTCCCAAAGGGAGGGGAGCGCTTCGACTAGAGACGTTGCCAGTTCGGCTGGAACGGCACGCTCTTCGTGGTCGGGTCGTCGATGGCGATGATGTATTCGGCGCGCCGGTTCTTCGCCTCTGCCGTTTCGTCGTTGGTCGAAACCAGCAACGCCTCTTCGCCAAACCCCTCGTAGCGCACGGGGATCCGCACACCTTTCTTGCGGAACCACGCGCCAATGCTGCGTGCCCGGTTGAGCGAGAGCGTGCGATTCGAGGCATTCGCCCCCACCGTGTCGGTATGGCCCGCGATGAAGAGCTTGATCTCAGCCAACGAGCCGAACTTGTCGATCGCCGCGAGAATGAGCGTGAGGCTGCTCTCCAGCTTTGCCGCCTCTTCGGGCGAAACGTCCCACTTTCCCGACGCGAAGTTCACCTCTTCGTGGGGAATGTCGATGCGCCACGGCGTGAGCTCGACGCCGTTGTAGACGCCAGACTTTGCGTACGCGCGCAGGTCGACCTTCAACACCTGGCCCTTCGCTTCAGGCCAGGTCACCTCGAGCTTCGTGCCGGCGGGCTCGCCGTCGAAGGCGATGTCGTCGTCGACGATGGTCGAGCCGGTGTCCATCAAGACCTTGAGGTGCACCCTGGCGATCGGCTGGTTGAGCGTGAAGCGCAGCTTGCGCCCCGGAATGTCGACGTCCTTGTCCTTGTCCATCGTCAGGGTGAGCGGCCCGACCAGCTCGGTCTCGAACTCCAGCGGCATGTTGCCGGTGGTGCCGTTGGGCAGGTTGATGATCAGCTCGCCCGCCCACTTGGTGGTGCCCTCTGCCTGGGAGAGCTCGATGGTGCGGGTGACACCGGGTCTGCCGCCGCCTTTCCACTCCTGTGGCTTGCCGCCGTCTTTCGCCAGCACCAGCCGAAAACCGGCGATCGGCTCGAGGATCTCGATGTGCACCGCGGGCGTGCCCTTGCCCTTGAGCGCCTTGTTGGTGAGCGAGACGTTCACCGAGTCGGCGAAGGCGAGCGCGGGCAAGAGCGCAGTGAGGAGGAACACCTGCTTCATGAGGACTCCTTCAGAAGGTCGATCGCAGGCTCTGCGGCAAGACGATGCGCGTCAACCGGCGATTGAGCTTGTTGGCAAAAGGGAGCTCGGCTTTCGCCAACAGGTCGCCTTCGTTGGCCCACAACAGCTCGGAAGAGAACGGATCGTAGAGCTGCCACGCGCGGTTCTTGCCCGAGGTGTTGAGCTGCATCAACACGATGAAGCGGCGGTGATCACCCGGAGCAGGCCCCACCGCGCACGGCACCGGAATGCCGCGGCTGAGCGCACCGGCCGCTGAAGCGAGCGCGTCGGCCATGGTGAGCCCACCCGGCACGTCGACGTCTTGCTCCTTCCACGAGATGGCCAAACCTCGCGTCGCTTCGGCGAGCAGGCTCTCCAGGAAGCGCGTGCCGTTGCTGGAAGAAGGCCCCGCATCTTTCTTCTGGGGCGCAGGCCGGTTGCTGGGCAGGTCGTTCCAATCGAGCTTCTTCACCCTCGTGCCGGGAGAATCGGCCTCGAACGAATCAGACGACTTCTTCTTCGAGACGGCAGCGGCCACTGCATCCAACGGAGCGACGGCCTCCAGCTCGATGGTGTCCAGGGCGCGGCGCGGGGGAATGAAACCCGAGCTGCTGTGCTGATCTTCGTTCGGCTCGATGCGCCCGCCCATCAACTCGAACGCGAAGAGCGGGTCAGCCTCGGCTCGGAGCAACTGCGTGACCGTGTAGTCCTCGGGCGCCGACTCGTTGAGCGTGCAGGCTTCGTACGCTTCTTCATCACTCATGCCGCGCAGCTCGTCGGCGAAGGCGTGCACCTCGGCCGGAGTGTGGGCGGCGGCCACCGCGCGTTGAATGAACTCGCGCTGCAGATCGCTGCCCGCGTCATCGAGCAGCTCCGCGAACAGCGCCCGGGCGCGTTGCGGCCACTGTGCCAGCTGATCAGTCGCTTCTTCGGACACCGGGAACGCCATCAGCGGCCCCCACCCTTCAGCGAGTCTGACGCGCGGCGCACGGAGGCGACGATGGCCGCGGTGATCGCCAAACGCTCGAAGTGAGAGATCAGCAGGGGCACGTCGGCCTCCACTTTCAGCTTGGCCGCCCAGCGCACCAGCAACGAGGCCAGGGAGGGCGTGGCGGAGAACCGATTTGCCGCGAGCTGTTTGAGTCGCATCGCTGCTTCCGAAACGCGAACTCCCTCCAGATCGCGCAGGCCCACCACCAGATCACTGAGCAGCTTCTGGGGTACCTGGGCGTTCCGCAGATCGCCCAGTTCTTCGAGCAACACCTCGCCATTGAGTTCGCGGCTGGCGAAGGGAGTCGAAGGCTGCGACTTCACGGGCGCCATGCCGCCATTGTGCCTAAAGCCGCACCAAAATGGGGGCTTCACTCGTAACGCTGGCGCTCGTGGTGTGCTGATTGCAGCCCTCACCCTTTCGGTACCTCAAACGAAAGGACACACCATGAGTCGCCTCATCAAAGTTGGATCGTGCCTGCTGACGCTGGTCGGGTTGGCTGCATGCGGGCCTATCGAAGTGCGGATCTCCAAGAAGGAGGGCGTGCGGCCCATCAGCCGTTCGTTCACCGCGAACATCAACAGCAGCAACTTCACCTGTGGAGACACCATCGTCGGTGACGATGGCGCCACGGAATACGTGGTCACCTCGTCGCGTGTGACGGGCGGTTGCCAGTTCGTGTTCGACCAGGAAGTCGAAGTGCTCAACGAGAAGGACTACGACTCGATCAAGGAGTTCAAGGGCGCGTTCAAGTACGCGAACCGGGTGGAGATCGAGCTGCAGAAACTCGACTTCTACGACGAGACCGGCGACCGCTTTCAGGTCGAGACGCGCATTCGCGACGTCGAGTTCTGGGTCAACGGCGAGCAGGTCTTGAACCGTGACCAGATCGGCAACCTGCCCGCGACCATCACCATTCAGGGTGAGGGGCTCAAGGCCATCAAGGACGCCATCAAGAACCGCCGTCGCTGCACCGCTCGCGTGCAAGCGAAGGTCACCGTGCTCGAGGAGAACCGGCCGACCAGCATTCGTTGCGATGTCGAGGCTCAGCCGACCATCGTGCTGAGCTCTGCCGAAATCTAGGCTGCGCAGGTGACCGGAAAGTGGGGCGCCAGGGTGCCCCACTCCTTTCGCCCAGGCGATTCAGCCGCCGAAGATCTTGCCCAGCGCGCCGCGGCTGACCAACCCCGAGATGCCCAGCCAGAGCGCAAAGAGGCTCTCGCCCGCGATGAGCCCACCGCCCACCAGGCTCGTCGCGCTCATGTCTTCGGGGAGAATCTCGCCGTCTTTCGCCACCGGCGCTGGGGCCCGTCTCGAGGCCAGCAACGTGGCGACGATGCCCCCGATGCCCCACCAGATCGACGATTCGAAGTCGACGAAACCACCGAAGCTCGAGGCGTACGGCGAGGCGAGGATCAGCGCGTCGAGCGTGAAGTCGACCGCGTTGTTCGCCGCGCTCTTCTTCTTCCACGCGAGGTACTTCGGGTTCTTGAAGATGACCTTGCGCAAGACCTCGATCACGAAGCCGGCGATCACGCCCAGGCCCATCACGCCCAGCGTCTTGCTCTGATCCTTGTTGAGCGTGTTGAGCACGCCGACGAACTTGTAGGTCATCGCGCTCTGCCAACCGCGCGCTTCGGTGTGCCGCAGCTCAGGCATGTCGAAGAGGTTCTTGTTGAGCACCGGGAACCCCTCGAGGAACACCCGGGTCATCACCACGGCCACCACCGCACCGAAGACGATGCCCAACATCTGATAGCGAAATTGCACCGAGCGATCGGAGCCCAGCCGCCAGCCGGTCGAGCGGTCTTGCTGCATGTCGACGCCGACCGTGCAGGAGACCAGGAGGATTGAACCACCCAGCAAACCGATCAGCGGATCGCGCAAACCAAGCAGGCCCATCAAGAGCACCGTCACCACGAACGCCGAGCTGATCGGGTTCTGATCGGTGATGCCCTGCGAGATGCCGTTGATCATCTGGAAGACGAACGCGAGCACGATGGCCAGCACCACCCAGCCCACCGGCACGTTCAGCATCTGCGTGGCCACGATCGCCAGCGCGACGGCCCAGAAGGCGACCCACAACAGCAGCCGGCCCACGTTGGCTTTGGGTCCGGTGGTGGGCACCGCTTCGGCCTTCGCCGCGCGCACCTTCTTCATCGCGTCGCGCGCGAGCAGCGAGAGATCGACGATGGCCGCGCCGAGGATGGTGCCCAGCGCGAAGATGAAGCCGATCTTCCGGAAGGGATCGTCGGGCCCGAGGTACCCGTTGCGCACCAGCCAGGGCGACATCAACAACCCGATGCCGCCGACCAGGATGGCGGAGACCGCGATGCGCGCGCCGACGATCATGCCGCCGCCGAAGGTGACCGCGGAGAAGCTGGCCGCCCAGGTCATCAGCGTGCCGGGTTTGTCTTTGAGCGTCTCGACCCACGCGTTGACCTTCGAGACGATCACCGAGAGCACGATGCCGCTGAAGATGCCGCCGCCCAGGGTGCCCACGCTGCGTCGCAGCAGGCGCACGTCGGTGAGCGCGCGGAGGATGTTGGCCACCGCCAGACCCGACGGGTACGTCAGCTGCAACTTGTCGACGAGGATCGGCGTGTAGAGCATGCCCACGCCGACACCGAACATGCCGATGCACAGGAAGTAGGTGATGAGCAGCCACGTCGGCGGCAGCGGCATGCCCAGCCACACCATCGCCTGAATCAGCACGCCCATCGCGGCCATGGAGCTGACCGACGCCGCCATGGTCTGCATGTAGTTGGCGCCGTGTTTGCCCTCGGGCCCGTAGAAGTACGTCACGGTCGAGCCGAGGATTCCGGCGAGCACCTGACCGCCGACGAAGAAGCCCAGGGCGTAGTTCATGTACGCGGCGGTGACTCCACCGAGCGGCCCGAGGATGAGGATGGCGATCGACGCGAGGAACACGTGATAGCCGGGCGTGCCGATCGGGATGAGCCGCTGGAGGAGGGGCTTCTTGGCGGCAGTCGTCATCAAAGAATCCTCAGAAGCCCAGCACGCTGAAGCCGAGCTTCGCGGCGCCGGCGAACAGCAACGTCGAGTCGAGCAGCACGGTCTTGCCTGCCTCGACGGCCAACACGGTCGCGCCTGCTTCGCGCATCACCTCGAGCGTGACCGGCCCTGCCGCGGGGAGATCGAAGCGGAGATCTTGAGTGGGCTTGCAGCGCTTGACCACCACCCCACCCGGCCCGCCGAACTTGCCTGCGCGGCGGATGCACTCGTCGGTGCCTTCCACGGCCTCGACTGCGAGCACCACGCCTTCTTTCACCACCACCGTCTGCCCGACGTCCGCGCGGCCCAGGGTGGCGGCGACTTCGCGGCCGAGCTCGACGTCCTGGCGTTGACGCGAGGTGAGCACGGGCCCGGCGAGGTGGCCTTCGCGCGCCAGCACCGACTTCACGTAGTCGGTGGGCGCGACGATCTGCACGCCTTTGCTCTCGAAGTAGCGCGCGACCGCGCGGAGCAGTTCGTCGTCGCGCAGGCTGCGCAGGCCCGCGGCGATCTTGAGCATGCCGAAGTCGGGTCGCGCCTGAGTCAGCGAACGGATGCGGCCGATGCCTCCGGCCATGACGGCTTTGGTCACGCCTTGTTTCTTGAAGGCACCGACGATGCCGTCGGCCTGGCCCACCTTCACGAAGTGCAGCGAGTTCACGAAGGGCCGCAGCGAGTCGTCGGCTTCTCCTTCGAACGCGACGGCATGTACGGCGAGGCCTTGCGCCTTCGCGGCTTCGGCGAAGAGGAAAGGGAGGCGGCCGTTGCCGGCGATGAGTCCGATTGCGGAAGTGGTCAAGCCCTCTCCCCAACCCTCTCCCCCTCGGGGAGGGAGAGCGTGTGAGTTCAGCGTGTGAGTTCAGCGTGACTTCAGCGGGTGATGCCGCGCTTGCTGTTGGTGATGAACTCGAGGAGCACCGCGATCTCGGGGTGCTGGCCCATCTCGGCCTGCAGTTGAGAGAGCGCCTCGTTGAGCCCCATCTTCGAGCGGAAGAGCACCCGGTACGCGTCTTTGATGCGCGTCTGCTGCTCGTCGGTGTACCCATGCCGCTTGAGCCCCACCGAGTTCGGCCCGGCCAGCTCAGCGCGATCCCCCTGCGCGATGCAGTACGGGGGCACGTCCATCACGGCCATCGTGCCGCCGGCGAGGAAGGCGTGCTTCCCGATGCGGCTGAACTGGTGCACCGCTGACAACCCACCCAGCGTGCAGTGGTCGCCTACCTCGACGTGCCCCGCCAGGGTGGCGGCGTTGGCCAGCACGCAGCCGTTGCCCACGATGCAGTCGTGCGCCACGTGCGAGTACGCCATGAAGAGGTTCTTGCTGCCGATGCGGGTGAGGCCCCCGCCCCCGATGGTGCCGGTGTGCAGGGTGGTGAACTCGCGAATCTGGTTGTCGTCGCCGACCACCAGCTTGGTGTTCTCGCCCGCGTATTTGAGATCCTGCGGAGGCGCGCCGATCGAGGCGAGATGAAAGATGCGGTTGCGCTCGCCGATGATGGTGTCGCCATCGACGACGGTGTGCGCGCCGATGCTGGTGCCTGCGCCGATGCGCACCTGCGCGCCGATGATCGCGTACGGGCCGATCTCCGCCGTCTCGTGAATGACAGCGCCCGGAGCGACGATGGCCGTGGGGTGGATGCTCACAGGGCGGCCTGCCCTTTCTTCACCGCCGTCGCCAGGAAGTCGGCCTCGGCCACCACCGCGCCGTCGACCGTGGCCACACCCCGCTGCTTCCAGATGACGCCCTTGACCCGCACCACTTCGGCGGTGAGCGTGAGCCGATCGCCGGGCACCACGGGCTTGCGGAACTTCGCGTTGTCGATCGCCATCAAGTAGATGACGAGGTCCTCCGGGTTGAGGCCCGAGCTCTTGTACGCCAGCAACGCGCAGGCCTGCGCCAACGCCTCGAGGATCAACACGCCCGGCATCACCGGGTGGCCGGGGAAGTGTCCCTGGAAGAACTCCTCGTTGATGGTCACGTTCTTGAAGCCGACCAGCTTCTTGCCGATTTCGATCTCCAGCACGCGATCCACCAGCAGGAACGGGTAGCGGTGCGCGAGCAGCTTCTGAATCTCTTTCACGTCCATCATGGTGAGGTCTTTCCCTTCTCGAGCGCGTCGAGACGTTTCTTGAGGTCACGCAGCTCCTGTTGGAGCTCCGGTAGTTTCTGAAAAAGCGCGCTCGAGCGCATGTACGGGCGGCTGGGCATCGAGGGTGAGCCCATCACCTGCGCGCCATCGCCGACGTCGGAGATCACGCCCCCCTGCGCGCCGACCTTCGCCATGTCTCCGATGCGAAGGTGACCCGCCACGCCGACCTGCCCCGCGAGCACCACGCCCATGCCCAGCTCGGTCGTGCCCGCGAGCCCGACCTGCGCGCAGAGAATCGAGAGCCGGCCCACCGTCGAGTTGTGGCCCACCTGCACCAGGTTGTCGATCTTCGAGCCCTGGCCCACCACCGTCTCGCCCGTCGTCGCGCGGTCGACGCACGAGCAGGCGCCGATCTCCACGTCGTCTTCCACGCGCACGATGCCCGCCTGGGGAATCTTCACGTGCTCGGGCACCGACATGTCGAGCGCGAAGCCGAAGCCGTCAGCGCCGATCACCGCGTTGGGGTGCAGCAGGCAGCGCGCGCCGATGGTGCAGCGATCGAGCACGCAGACGTTGGCCGAGAGCACCGTGCCTTCCCCGATGCTGACCTGTTCGCCCAGGTACACGCCGGGGAAGAGCACCACGCGGGGGCCGACCACGGTTCCCGCTCCGATGGACACGAAGTCCATCACGGTCGCAGTGGCGTCGACCTTCGCGCTGGGGTGCACGGTGGCCTTCACCGAGATGCCGGGCGCATGCTGCTTGGCGGGCGAGAACGTCTGCGCCACCCGGGCAAACGCGAGGTGGGGGTTCTGCACCACCACGTACGTCTTCTCACCCCGGGGCGGCGCACCTGGGGCCACCAGCACCACCGACGCCTTCGTCGCGGCGAGCGCCTTCTTGTACTTCTGGTTGCCGAAGAAAGAGAGCTGCCCGGCCTGCGCCTGATCCAGCCCCGCCACGCCGGTGACCTGCACCGCGCCGTCGCCTTCCACGGTGCCGCCCACCAACGCTGCGAGCTGCGCGGCCGTCGTCACTTCGTGGGCGCGTCCTTCGGCGCGGTCGCAGGTACGGCCTGGGTCTTCACGCCCTTCACCGGAAACTTCTCGTTGTAGGTGCGCACCAGCTCGTTGGTGACGTCGAGGTTCGACTCGGCGAACACCAGCCCCGAGTCGGTCTTCTCGAACACCATGGCCAGCCCCTCGCGTTTGGCGATCGCGGCGACGATGGGGTCCATCTTGTCGAAGATCTTCTTGAGCTCGGTGCGCTCCTTCTCCACGAACTCGACCTGGAGCTTCTGGCCCTTCTCGGAGATCTGCATCAGCCGGCCCTGGAGCTGCTTCATCTTCTCGATGCGCACCTCTTCGCTCATCGCCGAGGCCTGCCGGTCAAGAACCATGCCGTCTTCCCGCAGCTTCTTCTGCTCGGTCTCGAATTCGGCCTTTCGCTTGTCGATCTCGCTCTTGAGCTTGAACTTGGCGGCCTGCCCCTCGGAGACCTCCTGGAGAGCGCGCTGGAGGTCGACGTACCCGACCTTCAAGTCAGCCAAAGCAGGGGTCGAGGCCAACGCGGCGATCAGGGACAACGAAAGAACGGCAAGTCGCATCGGAAGACCTCTTGGAAAATCGGGCGCACCCTACTATCAGCACTCGCGTGGAAAAGCGCCGAATCCTCCTCATCGACGACAGCGAGATCACGCTGCAGATGGAGAAAGCCGTACTCGAAGAACGTGGCTACGACGTCCGCGGAGCGTCCACGTTGATGGAGTTCGAAAGGCTGCTCAGCGAATTCCATCCGCACCTGATCCTCACGGACATCCACATGCCCGAGGCGACGGGCGCGGACATCTGCCGAACCCTGAAGAACGAGTACAACACCCAGGACATTCCCATCGTGCTCTTCAGCTCGCTGGGCGACGAGGAGCTGGAAAAGTTGGCAGGCCAGGTCGGCGCCGACGGTTACCTCTCGAAGTCGCATGGCCTGGAGGCCCTTGGTGAGAAGGTCGACGAGCTGGTCGAGAGCATCATCTGGTGAACTGCTAGCGGTTCTGCTGGTGCTCGCGGGCTGTACGACCGCGAAACCCGCGCCGAGTGGCAGCGCCGTTCCGCACAAAGTGACGCTGTTCTTCACCGCCGAGGTGCGCGGCTACTTAGGCCCCTGCGGCTGCAGCGAGAACATGCGCGGCGGCATCTCGCGCGCGGCGTTCCAGGTGGCCGAGGCGCGCAAGGCCGGCGACCCGGTGCACCTGATCGACACCGGTGACGGCCTGTTCGGTTCGCTCCAGCTGCCTGAAGACGCAGTGCCCCAGCAGGAGCGCAAGGCGAGAGCCCTGGCGCAGTCGTGGAAGGCGATGGGTCTCGACCTGCGCGCGACCGGGCCGCTCGATGACGCGCGGGGGGCAGCGTTCCGGCAGAACCTGAACTTGCCTGAGCTGGCCAGCGGCTCGTTCAAGGTGCTCGATGGCGTGGGCCTCATCTCTGCGCCGACGGCCGCTGCAGCGCGGAGCCTCGCTGATGAGGCCCGGAAAGCAGGCGCGCGTTTCGTGGTGGCCATGGTGCCGTTGCCGTTCACCGAGCTGCTGCGCGAATCGATCGATGCGTCGCAGGTCGATCTCTTCATCGCCTCGCGCTCGAAGCACGAGTTCGCCGCGGAAGAGAGCCGGATGGCGGGCGGCGTGACGAAGGTGGTGCAGGTGCAGAGCAAGGGCCGCTCGCTGCTGCGCGTCGACGTGTCGTTCAAAGAGGGCGGTCGGGTCGAGTGGCTGCGGGGCGATGGCGAACGAGACCGTGAGCTGTCCGCGCTCGATCAACGCATCGAGCTGCTGCGCGCCCAGGTCAACGAGCCGATGCTCAAAGACGAGCTCAAGGGCCTGCGGAAGGCGAAGCTGGAGGAGATCATCAGCCGCCGCGCGTTGTTGGCCGAGACGCCGCTGCCCATTCCGGAAGGCAAAGCGACTGTCACCGCGCGCTTCATTCCCCTCGAGTCGAACTACGCCCGGGATCCCGCGGTGCAGGCGGTGGAGAAGCAGTACGACGTCGACGTCGGGCAGATCAACCTGGCGTGGGCGAAGACCAACGGCGTCTCGTGCCCGCCTGCGACGCCTGAGCTGCGCGGCGTCGTGGGCACGGCCACCTGCGTGACCTGCCATGCGGAGGCGGAAGCGGTGTTCAAGACCACCAAACACCCGCTCGCGTACAAGGCGCTGGTGGAGGTCGGCAAGCAGCACCACCTCGACTGCGTGGGTTGTCACGTCACCGGCTGGAAGTTGCCGCAGGGCGTGTGCCGCATCGATCAGACCGCCGGCCGCGAAGAAGTGGGCTGCGAGTCATGTCACGGGCCGGGTGATGCGCACGTGAAGCAGCCGATGAAGACCAACATCGTGCGAGCCGCGGACGCGAAGGCGTGCGTGACCTGCCACGATCGAGAGAACTCACCGCAGTTCGACTTCGAGGCGTACCTCGAGAAGATCGTCGGCCCCGGCCACGGCCGATAGTTGTCTCCCTCTCCGCTCAGCGTCACCTCGAAGAGTTCAGCGAAAGACTCTTGAGCACCGTGGCGATGCCTTCGGTCACCCGCGTCCAGCTCTGAAAATTCCGCGTGTACGTGAGCGCCGCTTCGGTGGGGCCAGGCGGTGCGACCACGGGCAACGCGCGCAGCTCATGCCCACCAATCCGATGACGCTCGAGGCTGAGCGCCGCCACGTACTGCTGGGGGTCTGCCGCGACGAAGCCCATCAGCGCAAACAGCACCATGTTGAGGCGATCCGGTGAACCCGCCCGCTCGGGAAAATCGAGCAGACGCTCTATCCACGGGCCGAAGGCCGCCTCACGCTCCGGGTTCCGCTTGAGCCCGGTCCACACCACCAGGAACCCCTCCACCACCTGGGTGCGGGAACGGGTCTCCTCTTCGCCCCACATCTTCGAGCGCATGTTCGCGTGTTCATCGGGGTCGTCGGCGAAGGGCCCCCCCAGCGACCTCCACCGCTCGAAGGTCTGCTCGAAGGTCCACTCCGGTGAACGGCTGCACCACAACACGTGCGTGAAGTGCAGCGCGACACACTCCAGCTCTTCGGGGCTGCCCCACATGCGTGCCGTCTTCGGCAGCTGCGTGAGGCGCTGCAGAATCGCGGTCTCGAGCGGGCTCACACCAGCACCACCAGCGCGTGATGTTCGTTCTCGACGCATGCCTTCACCAACGCCCCCAACGACGCCTTCGTCTCCCCTGCGACCAGGACGGTCATCACGTCGACCACCAGGCACGCACGCGCGCCATCAGGAGAAACGATGGCCGGGTTCACGGAGCCGTCGTCACTCACGCTCATCCACCTCCAGCCGCCGAGCTGCACGATCTGCTCTCCGATGATGAAGGCGAGTGAAGCGACCTGCCTTGCCTGCCGCGCCGCGCCGCCGTTGTGCCGCAGAAAGATCAAGATGCGCTCCATCGCCGACACGATCTCCGTCGGGGCGAAGACGCCCTTCGCCCACTGCTGCAGCGCACGCTCGGTGGCCAGCTGGAGCTCACCGAGGTGCTTGGTGGAGAGAGGCGCGACGAGCACGTGCGTTTACGGAGTGCCGCCGTCGGTCGCCGTACACGCGGGACCGACGCAGGCATCACACCCCTGCTCGCCGCAGATCTCCTTCTCCGTGAGCGGCTTCGGTGAGCCGCACGCAGTGAGAAAACCGGTGACCACCGCGAAGACCAGCAGCGCTCGAAGGATCATGGCTGCGAGGCTCTCACGGCTTCTTCGCCGCGACCACCTTCACCTGCGCGGTCGACCCGGGCACCTTGCCGTCTTTGGGCAACGGCTCGAAACGCCCACCCAGGCACTTCGCGAGGAACCCTTCCGCGCGCGCGAAGAAGTCGATGCGGTTGTCGGGGCGCTGAAAGCCGTGCCCTTCGTCGGGGTAGAGCACGTAGGTCACCGGCAGCCCGTTCTTCTCCATGGCCGCGACGATCTGCTCCGACTCGGCCGGCTTCACGCGCGGGTCGTTCGCGCCCTGGCCAATCAGCAAAGGAACCTTGATCTTGTCTGCCGAGAACAGCGGCGAGGCGCGGGTGAGCAACTCCTTGTCCTGCGCGTTGTCGGGGTCACCCATGCGCGAGACGAGCTGGCGGCGATAGGCGGCCCAGTACGGCGGGATGCTGTTGAGCAGCGTGAAGATGTTCGACGGCCCCACGATGTCGACGCCGCAGGCGAAGGTGTCAGGCGTGAAGGCCAGACCCGCGAGGGTGGCGTAACCGCCGTAGCTGCCACCCATGATGGCCACCTTCTTCGGGTCGGCCACGCCCTCCTTCACCGCCCAGTTGACCGAGTCGATCAGGTCGTCGTGCATCGCGAGGCCCCACTGCCGGTTGCCTGCGTTGAGGAACTTCTTCCCGTAGCCGGTCGAGGCCCGGAAGTTCACCTGCAGCACCGCGTAGCCCCGGTTCGCCAGCCACTGCGCGCTGGACGCCTGGCCCCAGGTGTCGCGGCCCCACGGCCCACCGTGCACCAGCAGCACCAGCGGCAACCCCTTCGGTGCCTTGCCGGGCGGCAGCGTGAGGTACGCGGGCAGGTTGAGCCCGTCGCGCGCGGTGATGATCATCGGCTTCATCGCGGCCAGCGGCAGGCCTTCGAGCTTCGGCTGCGCCGAGAAGAGGATCTCGAGCTTCTTCGCCTTGCGCTCGTACAGCCAATAGCGCAGCGGGCCGAGATCGCGGGTCTCGGAGACGATCCACTTGGTGTCGGCTGCGTCCATGCTGCTGACCGAGAAGTCGCCGGTCAGCCCGGCCTTCAACGCCTCGAGATCGCCCTTCACCGACGGCTCGACTGGCACCCAGCTCATGCGCCCATCGACGTCGAACGCCGCGCCGCGCACCCCGTGGCGGCTGGGGTAGTCGAGCGTGCCGTTCACGTCGCTCTTCTCGCTGGCGGCCAGCACGCGCTCGGCGCCCGACTTGAGGCTCTTCTCCAGCAGCCGCGCGGTGTCGGCGTTGATGGAGCTCTCGATGATGATCGACCGGCCGTCTTCGGTGAAGTCGACGAAGGAGAGGATCTCCTCGAGCCCCACGGTGATGAGCGGCTTCCACGGCGCCTTCACCGAGTCGCGCACCCGAATTTCGGTGCCGCCTTCTTGGGTGGTGGCGTTCGCGGCGCGCACCTGGAACGCAGCGTCGACCCCCCAGCCGTTCACGTCGCCCGGGTTCTCGGTGTCCAGCACCGCCGCGCCCGTGTCGAGCGACACCCGGTACACGTCCATCGACTTGCGGTTGCGCACGTTGGCCGTCACCAGGATGACGTTGGGCTGCTTCGGCGAGGTGGCCAGAACCGCGGCGCGCACGCCCTGCCACGGGGTGAGATCGCGCACGTTCTTCGACGCGAGGTCGACCTGGAAGACGTGGAAGTTCTCGTCGCCGTCGGCGTCCTGCGCGTAGAGGATCGACTTCGAGTCTTCGCTCCACGAGTACGTGCGAATGCCGCGCTTCTTGTCGGCGGTCACCGTGACGGCGCCATCTTTCGCGGCGAGCGGGCGCACCCAGACCTGCATCACGTTCTTCTCGTCGGGCGCGATCCACGCGAGCTGCTCACCGTTGGGCGACAGACCGGGGCGAATTCGTTCGGGGTTTCCGAAGAGCAGCTCTCGCGAGATGAGCGGGATGCCGGCGTCTTGTGCAGATGCGGTGAACGAAGCCAACAGACACAGCACGGGAAGAATGCGTCTCGGGTTCATGGAGCGCTTCGTACTCATTCTCGAAGGCCAATGCCCTCTCCCCGACCCTCTCCCTCTCGGGGAGAGGGAGGTGCTAGGTCGCGACGTCATGCGGTGTTCTGTGATCTTCCTGCTCGCGCTCACGGCGTGTCCTCCGAGTCTGCGCAAGCCCGAGTCGGCGCAGCTGGTGCTCACCGGCACCGTCTACGCGGGCGGGTATTCGCAGCGAGGTGAGGCGTTGCCTGATGCGACGCTCACCTTGCGCCGCGCAGCCACGGGTGAAGAGCTCGCCAGCAACACGACATCTTCTGCGGGCGGCTACCGGCTCGCCGTCACCGTCACGCAAGGCACGCGTGTCGTGTTGATCACCGAAGCTGCGAACTTCGCGCCCTTCGCCAAGGCCTTCACCGTCGGGCCCTTCACCGAGCTCACCACCTCGTTCTCGCTCGAGCCGCTCGACACCCTGGAGTGCGTCGACGCCAACTGCTCCGCGCCCGCGATCGATCTGCAGTGGACCGAACCACCGCAAGGCGCCGCGGGCACCGTGGCCAGCTTCGACCTCGAGCTGGAGAACCCGGTGCAGGTCGACGTCGATGCCGAGCGGCCTCACGTGCTCTCGATGGCCTTCGTGAAGCTCAGCGGAGGAACCACGGGCAGCCTCGCCTTGCGCGTGCCGCTCTCTTCATGGAGCCGATTGAGCGACGCCACGCCCGGCACCGGCTTCCTCGAGGTCGCGGCCGCCACCTTCGATCCACGCCTGGGCCAGTGGGCGCGCCTGCCTCCCGTGCCGCTGCACTCCGAGTCGGGCCTGCCCATCCCCGAGAGCGCCCTGCCGCTGCTTCAGCGCGCGGAATACGCCGGTGGTGCGGTCGCGCAGCTGCCCTTCACCACCGATCGTTTCGTGGCCGTGCTGGGCGTGCGCGCTGCTGAAGGCTGCGTGAGTGGAACGTTGCTGGCCGAAGGAAAACCCGCGCGGGGTGCCTCGATCTCTTTACCGGGCACCGAGCCGGTCTCCACGGACGAAGCAGGAACGTTCTGCGCCAGCGCTGCGCTCAGTGACGCCTTGCTCAAAGGCGCGGGCCAGTACGCAGGCCTGCCGTATGCGCTCGGAACGTTTCCCCGCCCGACCACGGCCGGGCAATGTGGCAGCGGTGGATGCAAACAGCTGGGTGAGCTCCCCGTGCTGGCCGACGCGCTCCAGCTCTCCGCGCTCTGCCGTTTCTCCGGCCGGGTGATCGACCTGCAGGGAAACCCGGTGCCCAACGCCGAGGTGGTGGGCTTCGATGATTCCGTCGCCGGCAACGCGGTGTCGGCCTTCTGCGGGAAGAACGGCACCCGCTGCAGCCTCGCCGCCCCTTCCGGCGCCGATGGCTCGTTCACCCTCAACGTGCCCCTGCTGAGCTCCGTCTATTTCGGCGCCCGGGTGAGCAGCTCGACCGCCAGCGGAGACCAGCAACGCCGCGGCGGCCAGCGGTTCGTCTCGTGCCCCAATGAGCCCCTCACGCTCAAGCTCCAGCGCGGTGAAGATCGCATCGAGGTCACCGCCACCTTCGTCGGCTCGGCCATCACCTGGTTGCCGCCCCGGGCCGCCGCCCGGGTCACCGTGTTCGACGCCGCCGGGCTGCCCAAATGGGCCCTCGCCGCCCCCGGTGGGCTCACCCCGCCCCTCACCTTTGGCACCGTTCCCCCCGACGCGATCGAGCTCACCGCCCCCACGGGAGTGTCTGTAAGTGCCGACACTTTGGTCGTGGAACTCGAAGGAACGGGCCGGGATGGTGTCGTCTATCTAGGCGTAGGGACTGGGATTCGCCCCTAGCTCATTGCACCGCGTCAGGCTTCGGGGTTATCTGCCCCGGCCAATGGACGGCTTTTCCCGACAGGGTGCAACTCTCACGCTGGTGGTGGTGGCGATGCTGCTGATGCCCATCGGCCAGCCGCTGCCCTGCGCACCTGACGCCGACACCATGAAGGCTGCCAGCGCAGCGTCTCCGGGTGCCGCCGCCACCCGCATGGGCGCGTTCGTGGAAGACGACGTCGAGGTCGAGCACACCGAGTTCACGCTCCCCATCGGCGGTCATGCCCGTGAAGTGTCGCGCGACACGACGGGCTGGTTCAGCTCGTTCCTGTGGACCGAGCGGTTGCACCGGCCTCCGATCGCCTGACGCACGACCCCATCTCCTCGGCGAAGTACCGACCGCGCGCGGCCCCCAGGCCTCTGCGCCCTTCACCTCTCACTGTTCGGCTCCGGCTGTTCCCGGCGCGCGCGCAAGGACCCTCAATGACCTCTCCTGCAGCAGCCCATCCCACGAAAGCACCGCCCGGTGGCAAAGCCCGCCGGGTCAGCCGGGGCACCAAACCGCTCATCCACTCCTGGACTGAACCGCTCACCCGGGACTGGGCGGAGATGTGGAGCTCGTACAAGGGCACCCTCACCGACATCCACAAGCAGCAGAGCCTGCCGCAAGACGTGCTCGCGGGCCTGACGGTGGCCGCGGTCGCCTTGCCCTTGAATCTCGCGCTGGCCGTGGCGAGCGGTCTGCCTCCCGCCGCGGGTCTGGTGGCCGGGGCGATCGGCGGCTTCATCGCCGCCTTCATCGGGGGTGCACCGCTCCAGGTGACCGGCCCCGCGGCCGCGCTCTCGTCCATCGTGATGGGCATCGCGCTGGGGTTCGGGCCCGAAGGTGTGGCGATGACCGCGCTCATCGTGGGCGGCTTTCAGTTGATCCTCGCCTTCACGCGCGCAGGTCACCTGATGGCCAGGGTGCCCGAGAGCGTGCTGGCCGGCTTCACCACGGGCGTGGGCATCAAGCTGCTCGATCAACAGATCCCCGAGCTGCTGGGCTTCGACTACCGGGTCTCCGAGCTCGCCGCGATGATCCACCGCCCCGACTGGCTCAAGGAGGTCGAGTGGCTCGCGGTGGTGTGCGGCCTGTTCGTCGCGCTGCTGGTGGTGGGCACCGCCCGCTTCAAACGCTTCCCCGCCGCGATCGTGGGCGTGGGCGTGGTCACCTTCATCGCCAACTACGTGGGGTGGGACGTGACGCGGGTGGGCGAGGTGCCCAGCACCTTCCCTCCGTTCTCCTTCCCCACCATCGCTGACGGCCGGTTCGGTGAGCTGTTCCTCGCCGCGTTGCCGCTGGCCTTCCTCGCGTCGGCCGAGTCGCTGCTCGCCTCCCGCGCGGTCGATCGCATGCAAGGCGACAACATCATCCGGCCGGCGCAGCCCAGCCTCGAGCTCTTCGGCCAGGGCCTGGCCAACCTCACCGTGGGCTTCTTCTCCGGCATGCCCGTCTCGGGCGTGGTGGTGCGCAGCGGCGTCAACGTGCAGAGCGGCGCGCGCACCAAGGTGGCGAGCATTCTCCACGCCGTCTTCCTCGGAGCGGCCGTGCTCCTCATGTCGGGCTTGATCGCCAAGGTGCCGCTGGCCGCGCTGGCCGGCCTGCTCTGCGTCATCGGCATGCGGCTCATCGACGTCGGGCTGCTCATCGAGCTGTTCCGCCACGAGAAGGTCGAAGCGATCGCCTTCCTGGTCACCGCGGCCGGCACCATCTCGGGTCACCTGATGGCGGGCCTGGCTGGTGGCCTGCTCATTCACGCGTTCAACTACTTCGTCATCCACCGCAAGGATCGCAAGCAGGCCGCCGAGAAGCCGGTGCTAGCCAACGGCGTGCGTGCGGTGCTGCACAAAGAGCACGCGCTCGCCCGCCAGGTGCAGCGCGACGTCACCGGCAGCGCTGCCGAGTGGATGGCGCACGTGCGCAGCAACCCCGTCATCCCCAGCACCTCGTTCGTGCATCACCAGGCGGCGGTGATCGGCCAGGTGGTGCTCGGCGAGAACGTGCACATCGCCGCGGGCAGCTCGGTGCGCGCCGACGAAGGCACACCCTTCTTCATCGGGCCCAACACCAACCTGCAAGACGGCGTGGTGATTCACGCGCTCAAGCAGCGGCACGTCGAGGTCGCAGGCGAGAAGTGGGCCGTCTTCATCGGGCGCAACGTCTCGGTGGCGCACGACGCGCTGGTGCACGGCCCCTGCTACGTGGGCGACGACACCTTCATCGGCTTCAAGGCCGTGGTGCACGACTCGGTGGTCGGGCGGAACTGCTTCGTGGGCATCGGGTCGATCGTGGTGGGTGTCGAAGTGCCTGACGGCCGCTTCGTGCCGCACGGCGCGATCATCGACACCCAGGACAAGGCCGACGCGCTCGCACCGGCCAGCGATGCGCAGCACCACTTCAACGAAGACGTGGTCGACGTGAACCGCGGGCTGGCCGCCGCGTACCGCCGTCTGCTCGATGCCGGTCACCCTGCCCCGAAGCTCAACAGCAACGCGGGTGACCCCTCTTCCTGGGACGAGCGCTGGGCTCGCCCCTCCAACGATCGTTTCTAAAGGAGCACTTCATGTTTCTCACAGGGTTACTGGTTGGGTTTGTGTTGTTCTTCTGGTGGGTCGCCAAAGATTGTTTCTTCCGCGTGGAAGAAGGCCAGGTGGCGGTGGTGATCCGCTTCGGCGCCGCGCGCCATGGGCCCGACGGCAAGCTGTTGCTGCATGGGCCGGGGCTCCACTTCAAGTGGGCCTTCGAAGAGGTGAAGGTCGTCTCGTTGCGCGAGCAGCTGATCACCCTGGGTGGTGAAGCGGGCGCCGAGCCCATGATGCTCAACGACGGCACGGTGATTCGCCTGCAGTCGATGCTCCGCTACGCGCCGCAGCGCGACGGCATCGCCAAGTACCTCTTCGGGCTGCACCACCGGAAGGAGCACGTGGCGGGCCTCTTCTCGAGCCTGCTGCGCAACGAGATCGCCAACGTGAAGGGGCCGGTGATGAAGGCCGACCTGAAGACCCTGGGTGACGATCTGGGCGGCTCGTTCGCCCTGGTGCGCCGCGATCGCAAGCTGCTCAACGATCGCATCGCCGACTTCGCCCGCAAGGAACTGCAGGACTACGGGGTGAACTTCGAGGCCGTCGACATCACCGACCTCCACCCGCCTGATGAACTGGCCGACGCACTCAACGCGGTGATGAGCGCGCGCGCTGAAGCCGAGTCGATGCGTTTTCGCAGCCAGAGCGAGTGTGCGCAGCGGGTGATGTCTGCCGAGCAGGGCGTGGCGATCGCCCAGACCCGCGCGGCCGCCGTGGAAGAAGAGATCACCGAGCTGGGCCGGCACCTCTCGGAGCTGGACAAGTCGGGCGTGCTCGACGCTTACCTGTCACGCCGCCGCGCTGAAGTGCTCTCGGAGTCGCGCACCGTCTACGTCAAAGATGATCAGAAGCAGCTGGGAGGTGGCCGATGACCGGTAACGACTGGATGTGGTTGTCCCTGGGCGGGGCGGCGGGCGTGGTTGCGCTCACCCTGCTCTCGATCGCGTGGCGTGGAATCTACATCGGCGTGGAAGACGAACACGTCGCGCTGGTGACCCGCTTCGGCAAGCTGGTGGCGAAGTACGACAAGCCGGGTCTGGTGCTGTACCCGACGAAGTGGCTGCCGTGGGTGAAGGTGCAGCAGGTCTCAATGGCGCGCGACTTCCGCGTCATTCACGATCTGCGGCTCAACGACGCCCGCGGCACCACGGTGGTGGCCGACCTCTGGCTCGAGCTGCGCATCGTCGACCCCGAGAAGGCGCTCTTCGCCGTGGAGGACTGGGACAAGGCGACGCAGAACCTGGTGCTGCACGCGGCGATGACGATTCTGGGCAGCCGCGACTTCCAGGAGATCCTGGATGACCGGAAGGACCTGGGCGCCAAGCTCCAGCGCGACGTCTCGTCGGAGACCGAACGGTGGGGCGTGAAGGTCGATCAGGTCTTCGTGCGTCACGTGGCGTTGCTGCCTGAGGTCTCCCGCCAGGTGTTCGGCACGGTCGCCGCCCGCCTCGAGCGTGCGCGCGCGGTGCTGATGGAGCAGGGCCGCCTCGACGTGGCCCAGCTCGAGGCCGAGACCTCCCGCCGGGTGGCTTCTCTGGTGGGCGAAGCGAAGTCTCAGTACCCGTTGGCCGTCGGCCGCGCGTTGCAGAAGCTCAAGTCGCGGCCCGCGGTGTTCGACGCGTACAACGCGCTCTACGAGCTGGCCCAGATTCGGGGCGCCCGCACCGTGGCGTTCCGGGGTTTCGACGGCAAGGAGCTGCGCGTGCTCGACGCCGCGATGTTGCCCGACATCCAGCAGCCGGCGGCCCGAACGGGCTGAGCCTCTCCCTCGCCCCCCGGGGTGAGGGGCCGCTCGGCCAGTTGAGTTCGCCCCGCCCCGTCGTTCTCGTCGGGGTGCGGGCCCGCAGGTCGCGAGATGATCAGCAGTGGTGTCTTCGTCGCATGGCCGGGGCTCGCGTGGAGACGAGTCATGGCAACGACCAACAAGAGAACGCAGGTAGAGCAGGAAATAACAGAGACGTTCGGCCTCGTGCCCCAGTGGGTGCACTTGATGCCCGAGAGCGCGATCCAGGGCTTCTGGACCCAGATGCGCGACTTGCAGCTGGGCGAGACGAAGATTCCCAACAAGTACAAAGAGCTGATCGGCCTGGCCGTCTCGGGCGCGACGCGCTGCAAGTACTGCCAGCTGTTCCACATCGAAGCCGCCCGGCTCAACGGCGCGACCGAAGACGAGATCGCCGAAGCCTGCATGATGGGCGCGCACACGATGGCGGCGAGCACCTTCCTCAACTCGATCGGCATCGAGTACGAGGAGTTCAAGACCGAGACGTTGCAGATCGTCAGCAACATCAAGGCGCAGCAAGCGCAGAAGGCCCCTGAAGCGAAGAGCAAGCCGAAGGATCAGGCCCGTGTCTGAGGCGCTCAATCGGTTGACCGCCGATGACTTCGTGAACGGGCACGGCGAGCCCACGCACCGCTGGCACGCCGCGGTGGCCCGCGCTGCGACGCAGCTGCTGTCACGCGGCGAAGATCTGGTGGATCTGCGGGTGCCCGTCGCGTGGGCCCTGTCGGAAAACTACGCGGGCTCGGCCAGCGACGACGAGCTGGTGGAGATGGTGGCGGTGATGACGCCGCTGACCGCGGTCACGTTGCACGACGAACAGGCCGGGCCAAACGGCCGGGGCGAGGTCAGCACTCAAGGTTGAGTTCAGACGGCCCGGTCGTTCTCGTCGGACTGCGAGGTCCCACCTGCTCGCACGGAGACGTTCATGGAACTGACCAGCAGACACCCTGACGACCGCGTCTTGCAGCGGCTCATCGCCGATGGCTTCGTGAGCCGGCACACGACGCGGTGTGTGCCCACCGATCGTTGGCACGCGGCCGTCGCGCACGCCGCGGCGATCCTGCTGCTGCGAGGCGAAGAGATGGACGACCTCAAGGCGCCCATCGAGTGGGCGCTCAACGAGGCCTACGCCGAGACCACCACCGACGAGGAGCTGATCCAGATGATCATGATCATGACTCCGCTGACCGCGGTCTCGCCGCTAGTCGACGAGGATGACTTCGACTCCTTCTTGATGCGGGGCATCTGACGAAGGGTCGAGGAACAACCAGCGCAAGAGCGCCCGGTAGAACCCGAAGAGCGGCAACCGTTCAGCCACCTCGTCGCGAACACGTTCACGGGTGCTCTTGAAGCTGGCGTGGCTCTCGCGCGTCAGCTTCTCGCGCTCGTGCAGGAAGTTCGAGAGCGGCTGCACCTGGATCTCGAAGGTGCGATCGGCCCACCGCACCACCGACTTGAGGGCCGACCAGCCCGACTGTTTACGAGAAGGCCGCTCGAGGTAGTCCTTGGTCTCCACCACCTCGAGCCGGGCGTGTTTCTCGTTGCCGGGCAGACCGCGGTCGCTCAGGCGCTCCTCTGAAAACGACAACGAAGCGAGGTGGGCCTGCAGGCGGCGCGCGTCGTCATCGACGCCCACCACGATCTTGATGCCGAACACGTCTTTGACGTACCGGCCGAGGTGACGCAGCTGCTTGTCCTTCAAGACGATGCGGTCGAGATCGAAGAGTTCGTCGACCACCTTGTTCCAGATCTCCTCCTCCGCCTTGATGCGCGTGAGGATGCGGTAGACGTTGAGCGCGGTGGGACCGGCGGGCTCATACTCCACGACGTTCGAGACGAGGACGGCGCGCATCCACCCGCGGTGATCGGCGATGGCCAGGCGCGCCAGGATGCGGGTGCCGAGATCGAGGTCGGTCGAACCGGCCACCTCTTGTTCCGACACGTCGATGGTCAGGGTGAAACGCTCGCGGGTGCGTTCGATCTCACCGATGGCCGAGCTTCGCAGGGCGTAGGTGCCCAGCAACTCTTGCGCGAGCAGGCCGGCCAACGCGTGCAAATCTTTCTCGCCTCGGCGAATCATGGCGCCGAACTCGGCGCGCGCCTGAGCGAGCTGCACCCTCGAGAAGACGAGGCGGCCGCCGAACGTGCCCGTCTCCAGCTCGATGCGCGCCCGCTTGAGAGCCATCACGAGCTCGTTGAGCGTGGGTGCCTGACTCACCATCCAGAGAGGCGAGACTTCCAGCACTTCGTTCGGCTCGACCGATTCCATCGTGATCCCTTCACTCCGCCTCCCAGAAGGAAGGTGGCTGCACCGTGGCTAACGGGGGTTCTTCGACTTCACCATTTGATGGCGCATCCGAAACGAGTGGGCTCAGCGGCTCAGTGGCAGCGCCGCTTGCAAGACGGCCAGCCCGTACGCCGCGCCGATCGAGACCTGAAGAACAATCAGGCCCGACAGGATGAGGACCGAGCACCGCATTCGGTACGCGACCAGCGCGAACAGCGCCGTCATGATCACGATGGCGCTCGAAACGGGACGCAGCGAGAACAGGAACAGCGCCGGCTGCGGACCCGAAACCTTCATGTCGACGTAGATAATCGCGACCCTGCCCAGGGCCGAGATGACCCCGAGCGTTCCGGCGCCGCAGAGCGCCACGACGACCAGCGCGACGCGGGCGAGGTTCACGTCGTGGTGATCGTTCCGCCATCCACCACCAGCACCTGCCCGGTGACGTACGACGACGCCTGCGACGCCAGGAACACCGCGGCGCCGGCGATCTCGTCGGGCTGTGCGTGGCGGTTGAGCGCGGTGCGTTCGACCACGTGCTTGCGCATGTCTTCGTCACCCACGATCGCCGAAGCGAACTTCGTGTCGACCAGGCCCGGCGCGATGGCGTTGACGCGAATGTTCGAGCCGCCGAGCTCTTGCGCGAGCGTCTGGGTCATCGAGATGACCGCCGCCTTGGTCATGCCGTACACGCCCTGAAACGGCGCTGAGCGCAGGCCCGCGATGCTGGCCACGTTGATGAGCGAACCGGGTGCGTTGCGCGCGACCAGGTGATTGGCGACTTCCCGCATCATGGCGAAGTAGCCCTTCACGTTGACCTCGAAGGTCTTGTCCCACGCGGGGTCTTCGATCTGCAGCATGGGGCCGAAGTAGGGGTTCGCCGCGGCGTTGTTCACCAGCACGTCGACCTTGCCGAAGTGTTCGATGGTCTTGGCCACCACGGCCTTCACGTCTTCCATCTTGCCGGTGTGCGCGGGCAGGCCGAGCGCGCGGCCTCCGTTGGCGGTGATGCGGGCGACCACCGCGTGCAGCGCGTCGGGCTTGCGGGCGACCAGCACCACGGCCGCTCCGTGTTCAGCGAGGCGCACGGCGATGGCTTCACCGATACCGCGGCTGGCGCCGGTGACGATGGCCACTTTGTCTTTGAGATCGAAGAGGTTCATAGAACGGGGATCCTGCCTGCGAGGTGACCGCCATCGATGGGGAGCACGATGCCGGTGATGAAGCTGGCCTGGTCAGAGGCGAGGAAAGCGGCCGCAGCAGCCACCTCTTCGGGCTTGCCCAATCGGCCGAGCGGAATGTCGGCGGTCAGGCGTTTGACGCCGGCCTCGTGACCGGCGCGCAGCCCTTTGACGAAGCCATCGACCATGGGCGACTCGGTCCACACCGGGGCGAGCGCGTTCGCGCGAATGTTGAAGCGGGCGCCTTCGAGGGCCAGCGTCTGGGTGAGCTGCACCACCGCCGCCTTGGAGGGGCCGTAGCCGCCCAACTTCATGGTGCCCTGCAGACCGGCGACGGACGCCATGGTGAGGATCGCCCCGCCCTTGACCTGCATCGCGCGGAAGGCGTGTTTGGCGCAGAGGAAGACGCCGGTGAGGTTGACCGCGATGACCTTCTCGAAGTCGGCCTGGCTGAGCTGGGAGAGGAAGCCCGGCGCGCCGATGCCGGCGTTGGCCATCATGATGTCGAGGTGCCCAAACGAGGAGACCGCCAGGGCCACCGCCGCTTCGACCTCCGCTTCTTTCGTGACGTCGGTGCGAAGGAACTTTGCCCTGGCTTTCGAGGCCTCGGGGAGGAGCGAGAGGGTGTGCTCACCGCCCTCTTCATTGAGGTCCGCCAGGATGAGCGAAGCCCCCTCCTGCGCGTAGCGGAGGGCGATGGCACGACCGAGGCCCGAGCTGGCGCCTGTGATCACAGCGACCTTGTTCTGGAGCATGCCTGAGGACTTGGCCGATCTTGCGTCGGTGCGCCAGCCCTCTCCCGTTGAGTTTGGGTCCCCAGTGCTCTAGGTGCCCTTGCATGTCTGACGCGCAGAAGAACCCGCAGAACGCCCCGAAGAAGAAGAACGACAACCTCTCGCTGCCGCTGCGCGCCGAGGACTTCTCCGGTTGGTACAACGACCTGGTCAAGCGGGCGAAGCTCGCTGACAACTCCGACGTGCGTGGCTCGATGGTGATCCGCCCCAACGGCTACGCCATCTGGGAAAACATGCAGAAGGTGTTGGACGGCATGTTCAAGGACACCGGCCACCAGAACGCGTACTTCCCGGTGCTCATCCCCGAGTCGTACCTGGCCAAAGAAAAGAAGCACGTGGCCGACTTCGCGCCGCAGGTCGCGGTGGTGACGCACGCCGGCGGCAAGGCGCTGCCCGAGGGTGAGCGCTACGTCATTCGCCCGACGTCGGAGACCATCATCAACCGCTCGTTCACCAACTGGGTGCAGAGCTACCGGGATCTCCCGATTCTGATCAACCAGTGGGCCAACGTGATCCGCTGGGAGATGCGCCCGCGCCTCTTCCTGCGCACCACCGAGTTCCTCTGGCAGGAAGGCCACACGTGCCACGCCACCGAGGCCGAGGCGACTGAAGAGACGCTGCGCATGCTCGACGTCTACGAGCGCTTCGCCGAGGACTACATGGCGATGCCGGTGATCAAGGGCCAGAAGACCGAGAGCGAGAAGTTCCCGGGCGCGGTGAACACGTACTCCATCGAAGCGATGATGCAGGACAAGAAGGCCCTGCAGGCCGGCACCTCGCACATGCTGGGGCAGAACTTCGCGAAGATGTTCGACACGATGTACCAGTCGAAGGAAGGCCAGAAGGAGTACGTCTGGCAGACCTCGTGGGGCGTCTCGACGCGGTTGATCGGCGCGTTGATCATGACGCACTCCGATGATCAGGGCCTGATCGTGCCGCCGAAGCTCGCGCCCATGCAGTGCGTGATCGTGATCATCGGCAAGACGCCGGAAGAGCGTGGCGCGGTGCGCGCGAAGGCACAGGCGCTCGCGGCCGACCTGAAGAAGGCCGGCATTCGGGTGCTGGTCGATGACGATGAGACCAAGGGCCCGGGCTTCAAGTACGCGGAGTACGAGCTGCGCGGCGCCTGCGTGCGCGTCGATCTCGGCCCGAAGGATCTCGAGAAGAACCAGGCGATGCTCAAGCGGCGCGACGTCGCTGAGAAAGAGACGCTCGGTCTCGACGCGGTGGTCGCGCGGGTGGGCGAGCTGCTCGAGGTGATGCAGAAGGATCTGTTCAACAAGGCGAAGACCTTCCGCGACACGCACACCTTCGAGGTGAACACGGTGGAAGAGCTCAAGGCGAAGGCCGACGACGGCTTCCTCCTGATGCACTGGGATGGCACGCCCGAGACCGAGAAGCGCATCAAAGACGAGTTCGGCGTCACCACGCGCAACCGGCCGTTCGATCTCAAACAGGAGCCGGGCAAGTGTGTGCTCACCGGCAATCCTTCGACGGGCCGCATCGTCTTCGCGAAGGCGTACTGAGGTGAGCGACCGGGTCCTCTGGTTGGAGCCCGTCGGCGGTATCGCGGGGGACATGTTCCTCGCGGCCGCGCTCGATGCCGGCGTCTCCCAGAGTGAACTCGAGGCGCAGCTGTCGACACTCGAGGTGCCCGGTTGGCGTCTCGAGGTGAAGAAGGCCGAGCGCCACGCCATCGTCGGCACGCACGTCGACGTGGTGGTGACCGAGCCTGAAGACGGCCACGTGCATCGCAGCTGGAAAGACATCGACGCGCTCATCGGCCGCTCGCAGTTGAGCGCGACGGCCAAGGCGCGGGCGCTGCAGGTCTTCCGGTTGATTGGTGAAGTCGAAGCGCAGATTCACGGCACCACGCTCGACCTGATTCACTTCCACGAGGTCGGCGCGGTCGATTCGATCGTCGACATCTGTGGGGCCGCGGTCGCGCTGGAGCTGCTGGGCAACCCGAAGGTGTATTCGTCACCGCCGCCGCTCGGCAGCGGGACCATTCGCATCGCGCACGGCGTGGTGCCGGTGCCCGTACCTGCCACCCTGGCGCTCTTGAAAGACGTGCCGGTGCGGTTCGAGGGGCTGGGCGAGCTGACCACTCCGACGGGCGCGGCGTTGATCAAGGCGTTCGCCACGGTGGCGCCGCCCCCGATGATGATCGTCGAACGCATCGGCTACGGCGTGGGCACGAAGGACTTCAAGGACCGCGCGAACATCTTGCGGATGTCGCTGGGCCGCGCGGCGCAGTCGTCGACCGGGCTCACCGTGTTGGAGTGCAACCTCGATGACTGCTCGCCGCAGGTGCTGGGCGCGGTGATCGAGCTGTTGATGGCGAGGGGCGCGCTGGATGCGTGGATCGCGCCGGTGGTGATGAAGAAGGGCCGGCCGGGGCATCTGGTGGGGGTGTTGACCGATGGTGAATATCGCTCGGCGCTGATCGAGACGTTGATCACCGAGACCACCACGCTGGGTGTTCGGGAGCACGACGTCAGCCGTACGGTGCTCGAGCGGCGGCATGAGACGGTGCAGACGAAGTGGGGCCCGGTGCGCGTGAAGCTGGGCCTGCGAGGCGACGCGGTGCTGAATGCGACGCCTGAGTTCGAAGACTGCCGGGCACTGGCCGCGATCGCCAGGGTCCCCCTCAAAGACGTCCAAGCCGCTGCAATCGCGGCCTGGCAAGGAACTCCCTCTCCCTCTGGGCCCTCTGGGAGAGGGTCGGGGTGAGGGCATTGCGTCAGTTGAGTCTTCAGCGAGGCGGCTGAGGCGCCAGCAGGAACACCACCGTGGCAATGCCCACCAGCGCAGCACCCGTCACGCCCCACACCACCGGGCTCGTGTACCAGGGCTTCTGATCCACCACCGACAGCTGCAACGGCGACTCCGAGCTGGCTACCTTCGCCGCGGTCACCTGCGTCGGATCGAGCGCCTCGACGAAGTACCAGGCGGTGAAGCTCGAGACGTCTTTGGGCGGAGGAATCGCGCCGGTGCACAGCTCATCCACGCACTCCATCTCAGACGAGTAGTACGGGCCGGTCGAGGTGAGCGCGTGACGCAGCAACACCCGGGTCACCTTCTTCTCGGGATCCACCACCTTCACCTTCACCACGTACGGCGGATCAGAGTCATCGCGCTGCTGAAGCTCGAGCCGCGCGCGCGCCATGTAGAGCCGGCGCATCTTCACCACGAAGTCGACCTGCTTGGTCGGCGCGGTCGAAGGCACCGACAGCTTCGGCTCCAGCTCCAGCGCTTCGAGCGCGCGGCTCTCGGCGTTCAGCTGATCGCCGAGCACCAGGTGAATGAACCCCAGCTCGAGCAACGCGTTGGCGCGCTCGGCGATGGGCCTCTCGGGCGTGGCGAGGTAGCGCTGGTACTCGACGACGGCCTCTTCGTAGCGGAGCTGCTCCGCCATCTTGCGGGCGTCGATGAGGCTCGAGGGCGTCGCGGTCGCGGGCGCCGCCGACACCACGGCAGACATCGCACCCGACTCAGGAAGCAGCACGATGGTGCGTGGTGCATCAGGGAGAATGGACAGGACGAGCGCGAGCAGCATCAGGGCGAGTCTTGTACCACCACCCTGCGCAGGTGCGGCCCCAGTCTCGTCAGGGTCTCGTAGTGGATGGTCTGAGCCCAGGTGCTGATGGTCTCGACCGACACGTGCTCTTCCCCGTCGCGGCCCAGCAGCGTGGCGATCACCGGCTGATCGTCTTTCGTCGCGTGGGTCACGTCGACGATCAGGTGGTTCATCATCACGCGGCCGATCACCGGGCAGCGTTTGCCGTGCACCAGCACGTGCGCCTTGCCTGAAGCGAGCCGCGGGTAGCCGTCCCAGTAGCCCACGGGGAGCACCGCCACCCGCGTGTCTGCCGCGCAGCGATAGGTGCAGCCGTAGCCGACGTAGCTGCCCGCGGGCAGCCACTTCACCACCTGGCTGGGCACCTTCCACGAGAGCACGGGCTCGAGCGCGGGCAACGAGCCCAGCACCACGCGCGCGGACAGCCGGGTCTCGGCAGAAGGCCACAGTCCGTACATCGAGATGCCGACCCGGACCACGTCGAGCCGTGACGGAGGCAACACCAACGCAGCGGCGCTCGCAGCGAAGTGACGCTGCACGTCCCCGCTCACGCCGGCGCGCGTTTGAAGCACGCGGATGCCAGCCTCGAAGTTGGCCAGCTGGGTGCGCGCGTAGTCCTGCTCGGTCACGTCTTCGGTGTTGGCGAAGTGGCTGAGCACGCCTTTGACGGTGATGACGTCTTGCGCGAGGGCGAAGAAATCGGCTTCACCCGCTCGGAGTCCGGCGGCGGTGAAGCCTTCGCGGCCGAGGCCGGTGTCGAGGTGCACGTGCACTTCGAGCTGCACGCCGGCCGTCCGCAGCGCGTTGACCGTGTCTGAAAACCCGCGCGCCGCTGCGACCACGCTGACGTGCTGCCGCGCGAGCTCGACGCAGTCCTCTGCGTTGACCGCACCGATGACCAGCACCTCGGCGTGCGCGCGCTTGTTCTGGTGTTCCCACGCGCGAATGGCGAGCGCCTCGGCGGGGGTGATGACGTAGAAAACATCGATCTCACCGTGGGCGAGCGACAGCGTCTCCAGCAGGCCATGGCCGTAGGCGTTGCCCTTGAGCACCGCGCCGATGCGGCTCGGTGCGGTCACCGCGCGGAAGGTCGCGACGTTGGTGGCGTAGGCACGTGCGGAGAGCTCGAGCCAGGAGGCGACAGGGGAGGTCGACATGCGGTGTCGTCAGTACCACTTTTCCAAGTGAGGAATTCCCCTCTCCCTCTGGGCCCTCTGGGAGAGGGTCAGGGTGCTCGTGGCCGAGGTGCTCCTTCGACAGCGCAACCAGCGAAGAGGAAAGCACCTCTGCGTCGTCGAGTAGTGGCATCGCGACCGTCGGTCCCGAGCGGGAGCGCTGTTCCTCAGGAAACCGTGAAAACGGTTGTGACGTCTGGCCGGGCATATGGCCGATTTGTCTCAACGGAATTTCTCCTACGCTTGATCGCATGCAGCTGACGGCCCTCCAGCTCCCAGCACGCTTCAAGGCTGCGCCCGAACAGCTCGCCTTCGCCGAAGCGTTGCTCGAGTCAGGCCCGCGCACCGACCTCATCCTGCTCCCCGAGGCCGCGCTCACCGGCTACGTCTCACCCGAAGGCGACTTCGACCTCACCGCCTTCGCCGAGCCCCTCGATGGCCCGACTCGCACCGCCCTCGCGCACCTGGCCCGCCGCTTCGATGCACTCATCGTCGGGCCCCTGGTCGAGCGCACCCCCGATGGGCTCTTCAACGCGCTCATCGCGGTCGCCCCCGACGGCACCACCGCCCTTCACTACCGAAAGCGGCACCCGTGGTTCCCCGAGAAGTGGGCCACGCCCGGGCCTGCATCGAGCGACGTCTTCACCTGGCGCGGCAAGAAGCTCACCGCCGCCATCTGCTTCGACGTGCACTTCCTCGCTGAAGACGCGGCGCCCGAACTGACCGCGGCCGACCTGCTGCTCTTCGCCAGCGCCTGGGTCGACGACGAAGGCGACGCGCGCCCGGGCCTGCTCCAGCCGCTTGCACAACAGCACGGGCTCGCCGTACTCAACGCCAACTGGGGCCCAGGTTCCCCTCTCATCCATGGCCAGGGTGGGTCGCTCTTCATCGACCCCAGAGGGCAGCTCCAGTCACGGCTGACCGCCCACACCGGCCGGCTCGACGTCACGCTTCCTTGACGCTCGTCGTTCCGTCCGCCATGTGCGCGGCATGTCTGACCTGGTCGCCCGTTTCTCCAGTGCGCTCGCCCACCGCCTTCCCCGGCTGAGCGAGCCCCACACCAGCGCGTTGCGCCTGTTCAACGGCTACACCGAGGGTTTCCCGCGCGTCGCGGTGGATCTCTACGGCACCACGCTGGTGCTGCACGATGCGACCAGCGCCGCGGGGGATCGCGCCGGAATGATCGCCCTCATCGAACACGCCCGCGTGGCGATGCCGTGGATCACCGCCGCGTTGTGGAAGCGCCGCGAGTCGGCCAACCAGGATGAACGCAACGGCACGCTGCTCTTCGGCACCGGCGTGGGGTTGACCCGCAAGGTCCAGGAAGACGGCGTCTGGTACACCACCCGGCTCACCCTCAACCGCGACGCGAGCTTCTACCTCGACACTGCCCCGCTGCGGGCGTGGGCGAAACGCACCTTGAAGGGCAAGCGGGTGCTCAACGCCTTCGCGTACACCGGCAGCCTCGGCGTGGCGGCGATGGCCGGTGGCGCGGAGAGCGTGCTGCACAACGATCTCAACAACGCGTTCCTCACCGTCGCCAAAGACAGCTACGCGCTCAATCGTTTCCCCGTGGCACGCAAAGACTTCTGGCCCGGTGACTTCTTCGACGTCATCGGCCGCCTGAAGAAGGAGCCGCTCTTCGACTGCATCTTCGTCGACCCGCCGTTCTTCTCCGTCACCGAGAAGGGCCGCGTCGATCTCGAGCAGGACATGGTGCGGCTGCTCAACAAGGTGCGGCCCCTGGTCGCGCACGGTGGCTTCCTCGTCGCCATCAACAACGGCGTCTTCGTCTCGGGCGCCGACTTCATGAAGGCGATGGACGCAGTGTGCACCGGTGGGTACCTGGCGTTCGGCGAGCGCATCGACGTGCCGGAAGAGTTCGTGGGCTACCCCGGCACGAAGCAGGGCGCGCTGCCGGTGGATCCGGCGCCGTTCAACCACTCGACCAAGATGGCCGTGCTGAACGTGACGAGAAAAGACGGCCGAACCCGCTGAGCCGAAAAACGGATTGCCCGAATTGGCCCTGCAAGGGCGGATTTGGGCAATCCGTTTTGGGGTACATGACGGTTCGTGGTCACGCCCGCCGACGTCGAAGCAAAACTGCAGTCGATGTTCATCGACGCCTCAGGCACGTCACTGCGCCGGGAAGATTTGAAGAAGGCGGTCGAGGTCGCGGCGTTGCTCAATGAGCTCGCGCGGCTCGGCCGCGAAGGAACGCTGGTCGACGTCGCCGCCGGCAAGTCGTACCTGGGCCTGCTGGCCGTCGAGTTGCTGGGGTTCGAGAACCTGGTGGTCATCGAGCGCGAAGAGAAGCGCCTGGCTGATGTGAGGCACGCGATGCGCAAGCTCACCCGCGCTGCGAAGATCGAGCTGCATCACGGCGACGTGGCGGAGCCTTCGTTCTGGCCGAGGAGCCCGGCGATCGTCACTGCGCTCCACGCGTGCGGGCCTGCTTCAGACGCGGTCATCGACGCTGCGCTGGCGTGCGAGGCGAAGTGGCTGCTGCTGGTGCCGTGTTGTTACGGCGCGACGATTCCTTCGTGGGCGACCGCGAAACAACGCGCTGACGAGCTGGGAATGCCCGGCCACTCCGAGGTGCAGAAACGTTTCCTTCACGCCTTCGTCGACGGTGAACGCACGCTGCGGCTCGAAGCTGCCGGCTGGGAGACGACGGTGGTTCCGTTCGTCGCTCCCACGGTGACTCCGCACAATTTGCTCTTCAGGGCTCGCCGGCTGAAGGAGCCCAGGCGCATGGCGGGGGCTTCGATGCAGCGACACAGGCTGCTCGGCCCTCACCCCAACCCTCTCCTGAAGGGCCTGAAGGGAGAGGGGGACACTTAGAGCTTGAGCAGCGCCAGCGACATCGCCCAAAGGCGCTCTTGCGCCTCGACATCCTGGCTGAAGTTCGAAGGCGTCTTCTCCACCGTACCTTCGAAGTAGCGGCCACTGACGCCGTCGAGCTCGGGCGAGGTCGCCAGGTGGAGCGAGCCGACCGCACCTTCTCGAGGCGTGAGCAGCCCGCGCACCGGGGCTGCACGTGCGGGCGCTTCTCTCGTGAGCTCGGTCGCCACCACACCCGGGTGCACCGAGTTGACCGTGACACCCTTGCCTTCGAGGCGGCGCGCCAGCGCGTGGGTGAACATCACGTTGCACAGCTTCGACTGGCCGTACGCGATGCCGCCCTGGTGTTTGCGCACCTTGAACTGCAGATCCTCGAAGTCGATCGCGGCGCTGATGTGCAACGACGAGGTCACCACCACCACGCGCGAAGGCGCACTGCGCTCGAGCATCGGGCGCAGCAGGTGCGTGAGGAAGAACGGCCCCAGGTGATTGACGCCCAGGGTCAGCTCGAAACCATCCACCGTCTTGCGGCGGGTGCGCGGCCAGACCCCGGCGTTGTGAACGAGCAGATCGAGCCGCTGAAACTGGGCCTCGAACTTCGCAGCGAAGTTTCGCAGCCGCGCGAGGTTGGCCAAATCGACCAGCATCACGGTTGCGGCCTGATTGCCCGTGCTCGCGACGAGCTCCGCGCGTGCCTTCTCGCCCTTCTCGAGATCACGGCAGCCGAGAACGACCGTGGCACCCTTTTCGAGCAGGCCGCGAGCCGTCTCGAACCCCAGACCCGTGTTTGCCCCCGTGACGATGGCGACCTTCCCGTGCATGCCGCGTTTGTGTCAGGGAAGGCCGCGACTGTCTCGCTGCTGATGGAGTAGGTGCACCGCATGGCCGTGGAACCCCTCCGAGGCACAGAGCCGATCGAGAACCCGGGCTTCTCGTATCTGCCGCGTTTCATCACCGAGGCCGAGAGCGAGGCGCTCCTGCAGTACTTCGGCTCGCTCAAGCCGCTCTGGGAGTCGCGCTACGTGGGCGATCGCGCCACCCGGGAAGGCCAGGGCTCGCGCCGGTTGACCCGGCCCGTGTACTGGCTGGGCGCGTGGCAGTTCGCGTGCCTGGGCTACTACTCCGCTCCGAATCACCTGGAGGAGAAGTGCCTGCGTGCTGAGCCGATGGCCCCCGGGTTGGTGAGCATTCTCGAGCGGCTCGCCCCGAAGCTCGCCGAACACCAGACCGCAGAAGAGCGCGGCCAACAGCCCAACACCTGCCTCATCAACTACTACGGCAGCGAGCTGACCAGAGACGCGAAGGGCCGCGTGCAGCCGGTCGACCTGGCCCGCCTCAAGATGCACCGCGATGGAGAGCCGGGGCCCGTGGTGATGTTCTCGCTGGGCCAGCCTGCGCTGTTCGAGTTCGTCGATGGCGCGAAGCCCGAGACTCCGGAGCTCTCGGTGTGGCTCGCCAATCGTTCGGTCGTGATCCTGAGCGGGCCTCACTACAAAGACTCGCTCTACCATCGCGTGGTGCGCGTGCGGCACGGCGACAGCCCGGTGATGCCCACCGTGTTGGATGACTTCCGCTTGCGCAGGATCAGCGTGTCGTTTCGCTTCGTGCCGGAAGAGCACATCAAGTCGCTGCGGGAGTTCAGCGCTGATGCCCAGGCGCAGGTGCGCGGCTACGTGGCGCAGCTCGCCGCGTCATCGCCGCACTTCGAGGCCGAGCTCAACGGAACGCAGCTGCCCACTCGTCTTCCTTGAAGCCCACCAGCACGGTGGAGCCCGCCACCAGCACGGGCCGCTTCACCAGCTTGCCGTCGGCCGCGAGCAGCTTCTTCACCTCGGTCTCGCTGGCCGCATCGAGCTTCTCCTTGCCCAGGGCGCGGTAGCTGAGACCCGAGGTATTGAGCCACTTCTTCACCGGTTTGCCGCTCTTGGGGATCCACTGCTCCAGCTCGGCCCTGGTGGGCGGCTCCTCGACGATCGCGCGTACCTGGGCGTCGACCCCCTTCGAGGCGAGCCACTTCAGCGCCTTCTTGCAGGTCGAGCAGCCGGAGTACGAAAGCACCAGGGGCCGGGGGGCTGATTTCATGCGCGGCACCGTAGCTGTTTGCGCTTTCTACTGGCGCGCCTTGCGCTACGAACCGGCCCCATGGCCAAGAAAATCCTCGGCGCCGTCGCCGTGTTGATCGTCATCTTCCTCGTCGTGGTCGCCACCCGGCCGGGCACCTTCGAGATCAAACGCTCGCTGCTGATCAACGCGCCTGCCGAGGTGGTCTACGACCAGGTCGACGACTTCAAGTCGTGGAACGCCTGGAGTCCGTGGGACCAGATGGACCCCACGATGAAGCGCACCTTCAACGAAGTGCCTTCAGGCGTCGGCGCTGGCTACGCCTGGGTGGGCAACAAAGACGTCGGTGAAGGCAACATGAAGATCACCGACGCGAAGCCCGCCGAGCACCTGGGCCTCGACCTCAACTTCACCGCGCCCTTCGCCGCCAACAACCGCACCGACTTCGACTTCGCGAAGACGGGCGAAGGCACCACGGTCACCTGGACCATGAGCGGCACCAACAACTTCGTGAGCAAGGCGATGAGCCTGTTCATCGACATGGACAAGATGGTCGGCCCCGACTTCGAGAAGGGTCTGGCCAGCATGAAGAAGGTCTCCGAAGAAGCGGCCGCCAAACAGGCCGCCGACGTTGCTGCTGCTGCTGCGCCTCCTGCCCCGGTCGAAGCCGCCGTGGACGCCGGCACGCCGTGACGCTGCAGTTCGACGAGGCCTACTACCGCCGCTTCTACAAAGATCCCTCGACGCGGGTGTACGACCAGAAGCGCCACGCCCATTTGATCTCGGGCGTGGTGGGTCTCATCGAGTGGTTCGGGGTCGACCTGATCGACGTGCTCGACGTCGGCGCGGGCCTGGGTTGGTGGGGCCAGTGGCTCAAGAAGAACCGCAAGGGCACGACGGTGATCTCCACCGAGCTCGACCGGGAGATCTGCCGCAAGTACGGCCATCAGCAGGCCGACATCTCGACCTTTCGCCTGGAAAAGCAGTTCGAGCTGGTGATCTGCCAGGGCGTGCTGCCGTACATCACCGATGCGACGGGCGCCTCTGCGGCGATCGAGAACCTGGCCGCGATGTGCGGTGGGTTTCTGTATCTCGAGGCGATCACCCAAGACGACATGAAGGACGCCATCGACGCGCACCGCACCGATCTGCGCGTCGAGCTGCGGCCCGCCGCCTGGTATCGCAAGCGCCTCCTGCCGCACTTCCGCGAAGTCGGTGGCGGCCTCTATGCCGCCCGTCGCGCCAACCTCCCCTTCTTCGCGCTCGAAGCGCCGCGAGACACCCGCCGATGATCCTGATCATTCTGAAGTGGTTGCTCGCCGGCATCATGACCTTCGCGGGCGTGATGCACTTCGTCTCACCGCGCGGCTTCGTGAAGATCGTGCCGAAGTGGCTGCCGGCCCCTGCAGCGCTGGTGGCCATCTCGGGCGTCTTCGAGATCATGGGCGGGGTCGGCCTGCTGATCCCCGCCACCCAGCACCTCGCCGCGTGGGGGTTGGTCGCGCTCTTCATCGCGGTGTTCCCGGCGAACGTGAACATGGCCATCAACCGCATCCCGCTGGGCAAGAAGCCCATGCCGACGTGGGCGTTGTGGGCGCGGCTCCCGCTGCAGGCCGTGTTCATCGCCTGGGCATGGCTGTTCACCTCCTGACCGCCGTGTTGCTCGAGCCGCTCGCGCTGTCGCTGCAGATCGCGGTGCTGGCGACGTTGCTCGCGGGCACTTCGGCGCTGGCGTTGATCGCCCTGACGCATGGAAAGAGGATCGCAGGCGTGGTCGACGCGGTGCTCACCGCTCCGCTGGTGCTGCCCCCCACCGTGCTCGGGTATTACCTGCTCACCCTGCTGGGAAGGCGCAGTGCGCTGGGTGCTGCGTGGGAGTGGCTCACCGGCAGCTCCTTCGTCTTCACCCGCACCGGCGCGGTGATCGCCGCCACCATCACCGCGTTGCCGTTGGTGCTGCAGAGCGCGCGCGCGGCCATCGACGCGGTCGACCCCACCCTGCTCGACGCCGCCCGCACACTCGGCGCGTCGCGGCTCGGCGCGCTCAGCCGCGTCGCGCTTCCGCTCGCGTCGCGGGGCGTGGCCGCGGGGCTGCTGCTGGGTTTTGCCCGCGCGTGTGGTGACTTCGGAGTGACCTTGATGATCGCCGGCAACATTCCCGGTGAGACCCAGACCGCCGCCCTCGCGCTCTATGACGCCGTGCTCGCCGGTCGTGAAGCCGATGCACGTTCGCTCGCCGTCGCGTTGACCGTGCTCGCGGTGGTGTTGATCGCGTCGGTGCAGTGGCTGGGGAGGCGACCTCATGCGCGGTGACGTGCTGCAGGCGAAGCTGCTCGCTCAGTTCGGCACCTTCACGCTCGATCTCTCGCTGGAGGCCGGCGTCGGCGTCACCACGTTGTTCGGGCCGTCGGGGAGCGGCAAGACTTCGACCCTGCGGGCGATCTCCGGGCTGATGACCCTCGACGCGGGTTTCGTTCGTCTCAATCAGACGGTGTGGAGCGATGAGCGGTATTCGCTGCCTCCGGAGCGGCGCGAGGTCGGCTACGTGTTCCAGTCGTCCGCGCTGTTTCCGCATCTCACGGTGGAGCAGAACGTGGCGTTCGGCGCGCGGACTCCGCACGACGTGTCGCGGTGGATGGAGCGCCTTCGGCTGCAGGGCGCGGCGCAGCGCAAACCTTCGACGCTGTCAGGCGGCGAGGCGCAACGTGTCGCGCTGGCCCGTGCGTTGGCGCGCGCGCCTCGCGTGTTGCTGCTCGATGAGCCGTTCTCTTCGCTCGACTCCGGGCTGAGGGATGAGCTGGTCCGTGAGCTCAGAGAGTTGGTCGAAGCGGAGCAGTTGGTGACGTTGTTGGTCACGCACGCTCGAGAAGAAGCCGAGCGGCTGGGCGGGCGGTTTTTACATCTGGTGGATGGCAGGATCCCATGACGGCTCCCTTCCAAAAAAACGTGCTCATCACGGGCGCCAACACCGGCATCGGCGCTGAGACCGCGAAGGAACTCGCGCGTCGCGGCGCCACCGTCTTCTTCGCCTGCCGCAGTGAAGAGAAGACGCGCCCCGTGATGGAGGCGATCACGAAGGAGACAGGCAACTCAAACCTGCACTTCCTCGAATTGGCGCTCGACGATCTCGCGTCGGTGCAACGCTGCGCTGCGGCCTTCAACGCGAAGAACGTGAAGCTCGACGTGCTGATTCTCAACGCCGGGCTCGCGCGCGTGAAGGGCGTGACGAAGCAGGGCTTCGAGACCACCTTCGGCGTCAATCACCTCGGCCACTTCCTGCTCACGCTCGAGCTTCAACGTTCGCTCGCCGCTCCTTCGCGCGTGGTGGTGGTGGCCAGCCGTGCCCATGAGCGCACCCACACGCCGCTCGAGCTCTCGACCGTGCAACAGCCGACGCGCTCGGCCACCGGCTGGCCCGAGTACCAGGCGAGCAAGCTGGCCAACGTGCTCTTCAGCAAGGAGCTCGCGCGGCGCTGGGGCAACCAGGGTGTGCACAGCTACGCGCTGCATCCGGGGGTGATCGCCTCTGACATCTGGCGCACCACCGCCTGGCCGCTGCGCACCATCGCGATGTGGTTCATGCGCACGCCCGCTCGAGGCGCGACCGCGAGCCTGCATTGCGCAACCGCGCCCGAGCTCGCCGAGCACAACGGCCGCTACTACGGCCAGGACGGTGAAGAGCGCCCCTGCAACGTGTTGGCGGACGACCCGGCGGCAGCGAAGGCCCTGTGGGACAAGAGTCTCGAATGGGTCAGTGCCTTCAGAGCTGAGAGCTGAAGCTGATCAGCGGGGCAGCACGATGTCGGCCACGACCGGCGTGTGATCGCTGGGGCCCTTGTCGAGCCGGCGCAGGTTCTGGAACTTGATGCCGGGCGAAGCGAGGAAGCCGTCGATCACCTTGCCGTGCGCGGTGGGGCCCTTGGGCGCGTGCCACTTCATGCCGGCGGCGCGCGCGAAGCGGCCGTAGCTCTCAGTGTTCGCGTCCATGCCGATCACCAGGGGCATCTTCGCGTGGCGGGTCTGCTTGATGAAGGCGCGCAGGTTGCGATCGAACTGCGGCCACAGCTTGCTCGCGTACCCCGGCGGGCGGTGCACCGAGACCATGCGCACCTTCTTGTCGCCCACCTTGAGGTCGACCCAGGTGACCCAGCGGTTGAGCACGCCCGAGCCCTTGGTCGACGCGAGCTTCAACCCGCGGTCGGTGGAGCGGGCGTCTTTGCGATCCCACACCACGGCCGAGCCGGCGCGATCTTCGGATGAACGATCCTGGTGAACGCCGCTGTCCGTGCCCTTCATCACCTTGCGGATGTGGGTGCCCTTGGCCTCCTGCACCAGCATCACGTCGGTGACCTTGTTGAGGCGCTTCAGCCGGCTCTTGTCGTCGGTGAAGTCGTCGTTGACCGTGGCGATCGTCAGCTTCTCGCGCTTGGCCGCAGGCTTGTGCTTCGGGCCGCCGACGAGGTTGAACTGGGGGAGCGCACTGGAGAAGCCGGCGATGGGTCGCATGAAGGGGTTATCGGACCCCTCCCCCGCTGCGTTTGCCACCTCAGCTGTCAAAGAGGTTGGCAGTTTCCGGCCATTTCCCGACCCATTTTCTACCGGAGCGTCACCGGCACCCGCGCCGTGTTGTTCGTGAAGTTGCTCTCGAACAAGTCCCGGGTCGGGTTGACGATGACCTCGAGGAAGTACGAGCCCGGCGCCACGTTGGTCACGTCGATCCACTGGCAATCGAGCGCCGCGATGTACTCGTCGCCCCAGCCCGCGGTGATGCCCTGGTAGTTGCAGTGGTACTGCGGATCGTAGTGCGGCCCCGAAAAGCGCAGGTTGTCACCCAGGCAGAACGACTGCTTTCGCCCGGTGCCGACCACGCTGCCGTCGCCGCGCACCAGCCGATACGTGGCGTAGCCTTCGAAGTGATAGTGCCCGTGGCATTCGCCGTACTCGAAGAGGTTCGGTGAGACCGAGGGGTCACCGAGCACCAGGTCACGCGTGCCGGTGTTCTCGGTGAGCGTGGGGAAGCGAAGCAACCGGCGCACGCCTGAGACATTCACGCAGCCTTCAGAGACCGCGCACGACGCCGTGCCGAAGGTGCGCGTCTCGACGTACCAGTTGGTCAGATTGTCAGCGTCGACCTCCAAGTCGGGAGCGGGGCATCGGCTGTTGACCGGGGACAGACACGCGAAGCGTTTGCTCGAGTCGGCGACGTTGTTCAGCGGTGAGACCTGGCAGCACAACCGGCCACTCGCGCACCCCGCCGAGCACCGATCGCCCGGTGCGCCCAACCGTGTGGCATCGGGCCACAGATACCCAGAGGACATCGCCAGCGCGCCCGTCGACGTGCGAGCCCGGAACTCGACGATCGCGCCGCGGCCCACTTGATACGAGGCGGCCCACGTTCCCCCCGCTTGCCGGGTCATGACGCGCCACAGCCCGCTGTTGATGCGCACGTCGGCGCCCGCCACGGCCTGGTTGGCGCTGATCGCCGTCTCGAGCCACCAGGCGTTGCCGTGCACGTTGGAGAACGTGGCGACGAAGCCGCCACCGGTCGAGCCCGCCTGCCAGCTGTAGCGCGCAGAGACCACGACCTCATTGGTGTTCGCCGTGGCGCGAAACTCGACGATCGTTCCGCTGGCCACGGTGCGCGACTGCCCCCACGAGCTGGTGCCCGTCTGAGGCAGAACGAACCAGGACCCGGCGTTGAGGCGCGCCTCGACGCGGATGATCGGCTTGTTCGCGCTGACCCGCGTTCCGATGAAGCTCAAGCTGCCGGCGGTCGGCGCGAAGGTGGCGGCGAAGGCGTTGGGCGAAATCAGCGTCGGGCTCGAAGACCAGCGGTAGCCGCCCGACAGGGAGACGGCCCCCGAGGCGCTTCGGGCCCGAAACTCCACGGTGCTCCCCGTCGAGGCCGGCATGTTTCGCGCGTACGAACCCCACGTCGTGCGTGGCAGGTTCTGCCAGGTGCCACCGTTGATGCGCGCGTCGACGCTGCTGATGGCGCCGTCGTTGTCCACCGGCCTCGCGTCCGTCTCGACCCAGTTGGTGTTGCCGCGAACACGGCTGAACTCGACGACGAACGCGAAAGCGGTGGTTGGAATGAGAAGCAGCGAAACGAAAAACGCTCCGAGGCGGTACATGCGCATGGTGGGGCTCCTATGAGCCTGACCGGCAGCAAGAAGAGGACCGGGGCGCGCGGCTCCGCAAAATCCGCACGCGACGCACGGCGTTTGCAGCGCTCAGCGCTTCGAAGCGAGCCACTGCGCTGCGTCGGCTGCCGGCATCGGCCTCGCGTAACGGAACCCCTGGGCGCGCGTGCAACCAAGCGCCATCAACGCCTCATGCTGACCGAGCGTCTCGACGCCTTCGGCCACCACGTCGAGCCGCAGGGCCTGGGCGATCGCAAGAATCGCGCGCACGATCTCCGTCGACGCCGACGCCCCATCGAGGCCCGCGACGAAGCTGCGATCGAGCTTGAGACCGCTGAACGGATAGGTGTGCAGCATCGACAACGACGAATACCCCACGCCGAAGTCGTCGACGTAGAGCTGCACTCCCAGCGCGTGCAGCTGCTGCAGCTGGGCACGTGCGAGGCTGGGAAGATCCATCGTCACGCTCTCGGTCACCTCGAGCCGCAGGGCGCTGGCCTGCAAGCCCGCGCCATCGAGCGCTTGCTGCACGTCAGAGGCGTACTCGTTGCGCGAGAAGTGCCGACGCGACGCGTTCACCGAGATGTGCAGGTCGAGCTTGAACTCGTCACGCCAGGCCTTCAGCTGCGCGGCCGCCGTTCGCAGCACGTGCAAATCGAGCAACACGATCAAGCTCGAGTCTTCCGCGACGGGAATGAAGTCAGCGGGCGAGACCAGGCCACGCTCCGGGTGACGCCAGCGCACCAGCGCTTCGAAGCCCAGCGGCTGACCCGAGCCCATCGCGATCACCGGTTGGTAGAAGACCTCGAGCTCTTTCGACTCGAGCGCGCGGCGCAGGCCTGACTCCACCGAGAGCACGTGCAGGGCGCGGGCGTGCATCGCCGCGTCGAAGATGACGAAGCGGCCGCGGCCATCGGCCTTCGCCCGGTACATCGCGGTGTCTGCGTCGCGCAGCAGCTCGCCCGGCGTCTTGTAGTGCGAGTCAAACAGCGCGATGCCGATGCTGGCGCCGGTGAAGAGCTCGCGCGAGGCGACCAGGAAGGCACGGCCCAGCTCTTCGATGATGCGGTTGGCCACCCGGGTGGCGCCGTCGGGCTCGCGGCTCTCGTCGAGCAAAATGACGAACTCGTCGCCACCCAGGCGCGCGACGGTGTCCACCAGGCGCACGCAGCCTTCGAGCCTTCGCGCGATGGCCACCAGCAGCTCGTCACCCGCGTCGTGACCCAGGCTGTCGTTGATGTTCTTGAACCTGTCGAGATCGATGAACAGCAGCGCGAAGCGATACGTGGGATCGCGCGCGGCGCGGTGAAACGCGTGCTCAAGCCGATCGAGATAGAGCACCCGGTTGGCGAGCCCGGTGAGGGGGTCGCGGCTGCGCGCCATCGTCACGTCGGTGAGCGAACCCGCCATGCGGGTGGCCTGGCCCTGTTCGTCACGCACCGCCTTGCCGCGCACCAGCACGTGCCGCCAGGTGCCGTCCTGGTGGCGCAGCCGGTGCTCGTTCTCGAAGTGCGGGGTGGTGGAGCCGCGCAGATGCCCGTCGAAGTCTTGCCGCAGGCGAAACCGATCGTCTGCGTGAACCCGCTCCCACCAGCTCTCGATGAGGTCGGGCAGCTCGTCGGGCTCGAAGCCCAGAATGCGCTTCCACCTCGAGGAGAAGTGCACCTGCGCCTCACCCACCCGCCAGTCCCACAGGCCGTCGTTGCTGCCTTCCATCGCCAGCGCGTAGCGCTCTTCGGAGTCGCGCCGCGCCTCGTCGGCCCGGGTGCGCTCGAGCAGGTAGCGAACCACGCGCTCGAGCGACTGCGCGGTGAAGTCGCCCTTCACCAGGTAGTCGGCCGCGCCCGCGTGCATCGCTTCGTGATCGAGCTCTTTGCTCCCGTGGCCGGTGAGCATGATGATCGGCAAGCGCACGCCGCGCGCCTTCGCTTCGCGCAGCAGATCGAGGCCGCTGCGATCAGCCAGTTGATAGTCGAGCAGGCACACGTCGAAGCCGCCGTGCACCAAGCCGTCGAGCCCCGTGGCGTAGTCGGAGCGCCAGGTCAGCTCGATGCGCGAGTCGACCTCCGCCAGGATCGCGAGCAGAAAGTCCCGCGCAAACACCGCGTCATCCACCAACAGCAGCTTCACCATGTCCGTCCGCGCCCTCACAGCGCCGCATTGTGGGGTCAGCCGAACGCGGAAGACCAGTCACCAGACGGCCCGATGCTTGATTCCTGAGTCAATTTCCCGTTGACGCGTGCGGCCTGATTCCGAATGGTGCCGCCCATGCGCGTCAACGAGCAGCCGTACCCGGTGCTGTCGTCGCACCTCGAAGTGCGCGGCCCGACGTTCGAGAGCAACCGTGAGCAGAACTTGAAGCTGATGGAGCCGGTGCTGGAAGCGCTGGCCAAATCACGCGAAGGCGGTGGGGCCCGCTACACCGAGCGCCACAAGTCGCGCGGCAAGCTGCTGCCCCGCGAGCGCATCGAGCTGCTGCTGGATCGCGACTCGCCTTTCCTCGAGCTGTGCCCGCTCGCGGGCCACGGCGTCGACGGTCACGCCCCGGGCGCATCCGTCATCGGAGGCATTGGCCGGGTGTCGGGCGTGGAGTGCCTGGTGTCGGGCAACGAGTCGACGGTGAAGGGCGGCGCGATGAGCGAGCTCTCGGTGGTGAAGTCGATGCGCCTCGGAGAGATCGGCCGGGCCAACCGGTTGCCCTCCATTTCCTTCACGGAGTCGGGCGGCGCCGATCTCCCCAACCAGGACAAGATCTTCGTGCCGGGCGGCGCGGCGTTTCGCGATCTCACCCGGCGCAGTGAGCTCAAGCTGCCCACCATCAACGTGGTGTGCGGCTCGTCGACGGCCGGCGGCGCGTACGTGCCGGGCATGAGCGACTACGCCATCTTCGTGAAGAAGGCGGCCACGGTGTACCTGGGCGGGCCTCCGCTGGTGAAGATGGCCACCGGTGAAGAGACCGACGAAGAGTCGTTGGGCGGCGCCGAGATGCACAGCCGCATCTCGGGCGTCTCCGACTACCTCGCTGAAGATGAACGCGACGCGATTCGCCTGGCGCGTGAAGTGGTGGCGCACCTCGACTGGAGAAAACCCGCCGTCCCCCTGCCCCGCGTGGTGGAGCCGCCGAAGTACGACCCCGAAGAGATCCTGGGCATCGTCTCGCCCGACTCGCGCATTCCGTACGATCCACGTGAGGTGATCGCGCGGCTGGTCGATGGCAGCCGCTTCTCCGAGTTCAAGCCGCTGTACGGCAACACCCTGGTCACCGGCTGGGCCCACCTTCACGGCTTTCCGGTGGGCATCCTCGCGAACCACGGCATCTTGTTCTCCGAGTCGGCCAACAAGGGCGCGCAGTTCATCGCGCTGTGCAACCAGTCGAACATTCCCATCCTCTTCCTGCAGAACATCACCGGCTTCATGGTGGGCCGTTCGTACGAAGAGGGCGGCATCATCAAGAATGGCGCGAAGCTGATCAACGCGGTGTCGAACAGCACGGTGCCGGCCATCACCATCATGATGGGCGCCAGCTACGGCGCGGGGAACTACGCCATGTCGGGCCGGGCATACGAGCCGCGCTTCGTCTTCACCTGGCCCTGTCACAAGATCGCCGTGATGGGCGGCAAGCAGGCGGCCGGCGTGCTCGACATCATTCAGCGCAACGCGATGATCAAACGCGGCGAGGCCGTCGACGAAGAGACGCTCAGCGGCATGAAGCAGATGGTCGAGTACGCCATCGATCAGCAGTCGAGCGCGCTCTATGCGACCGCGCGCTTGTGGGACGACGGCATCATCGACCCGCGTGACACCCGTACGGTGCTCGCGCTCTCACTCTCGGCTGCGTATTCACGCATCGTCGAGGGCACCACCAGCTGGGGCGTCTTCCGCCATTGATCCGGACACCCATGAAAACCCTCTCGAAGCTGCTGGTCGCCAACCGTGGGGAGATCGCCCTGCGGGTGATGCGCACGGCCCGATCGATGGGCCTCGCCACCGTCGCCGTCTATTCGGACGCCGACGCGAATACGCCGCACGTGCGCTTCGCAGATGAAGCAGTGCGCCTGGGCCCCGCGCCTTCTTCCGAGTCGTACCTGAACCAGGCCGCGATCCTGCGCGCCGCGAAGCTGACGGGGGCCGACTGCCTGCACCCCGGCTACGGCTTTCTTTCGGAGAACCCCGACTTCGCGCAGGCGGTGATCGACGCGGGGCTCACCTTCGTGGGCCCGAAACCCGCGGCCATTCGCGCGATGGGCCTCAAGCGCGAGGCCAAGGCGTTGGTGGGTGCGCGGGGCGTGCCCCTGGTGCCTGGCTTCGACGGCGGCGATCAATCGACGGCCACGCTGGAGAAAAAGGCGCTCGAGCTGGGCCTGCCGGTGATCTTCAAACCGTCGGCTGGCGGTGGCGGCAAGGGCATGAAGATCGCGCGGGCTCCCGGTGAGCTCCAAGACGCGATCGAATCAGGTCGGCGCGAGGCGCAGAACGCCTTCGGTGATCCCACGCTGATCATCGAGAAGTACCTCGAGCGACCGCGGCACCTCGAGATCCAGCTGCTGGGTGACGAGCACGGCAACGTGGTGCACCTCTTCGAGCGCGAGTGCAGCATTCAGCGTCGGCACCAGAAGGTGGTGGAAGAGACGCCGTCGATGGCGCTCAACGCCGAGTCGCGCGCGAAGATGGGCGCGGCGGCGGTCGAGGTGGCCAAGGCCATCGGCTACAGCAACGCGGGCACCGTCGAGTTCATCATGGACTCCGATGGCCGCTTCTACTTCTCCGAGATGAATACGCGCCTGCAGGTCGAGCACCGCGTGACGGAGCTGGTGGTGGGCGTCGATCTGGTCGAGCTCCAGCTCCGCATCGCGCGGGGTGAGAAGTTGCCCTTCAAGCAGGAAGACCTGAAGCAGAAGGGTCACGCCGTGCAGGTGCGGCTCTACGCGGAGGATCCCGCGAACGGGTTTCTTCCCAGCGTGGGCCCGGTGCACGACTTCCACGTGCATCCGGTGGGTGGCCTGCTGGTCGACTCGGGCGTGGAGACCGGCGGCGAGGTCTCGATGCACTACGACCCCATGGCCGCGAAGTTGATCGCCTGGGGCGAAGATCGGCACGACTCGGCCTCGCGCATGGTGCGCGCGCTGCAGGGTCTCTCGGTGCAGGGCGTCACCACCAACCGCGGGTTTCTCACCCGGCTGCTGCGTCACCCCGACTACGTGGCGGGCAAGCTGCACACCGCGTTCATCGAGGAGAAGCTGCAGGACGCGCTGAGGGAACCGGTCGATGCGGAGCGCAGCATGTTGTGCGCGATCGCCGCCACGTTGGCGCAGCACCTCGCTCGCCGCGCGGCCGACCCGTTCCTGCCCGGGGTGCTCACCGGCTTTCGCAACAACCGCTTCTCCGATCAGTTCGCCGAGTACGTCTCGGGTTCGCGGGTGGAATACCGCGCGCTGGGCGAGGGCCGATTTCAGGTGAACGGCGCGCCGTGGAAGGTCATCGCCTGGGACGCGCCTGCGCTCACGCTCGAGTCACCGGAAGGCCTGCGCCAACACGTGCGCGTGGTGGCCGCCGACGGAAAGCTCTTCGTTCACTCGCGGCTGGGCAGCGAAGTGTTGGTGGAGAAGGAGCGATTTCCGGCGCCCGCCGATGCCGCCGTGAAGGGCGGCTTCATGGCCCCCATGCCCGGCAAGGTGGTCAAGGTGCTGGTGAAAGACGGGGAGACCGTGAAGAGCGGTCAGACCCTGCTGGTGCTCGAAGCGATGAAAATGGAGCAGACGACGCGCAGCCCCGCCGACGGCGTGGTGAAGAAGGTGCTGGTGCGCGAAGGCGATCAGGTCACCGCCGGGCAGATCCTCGTGGTGATGGAGGAGTGAGTTCAGCTCCATCACTCTGATGCCATCGCGACGCAGCAATCGTCGCTCTTGACGCAAGTCTCGCGCGCTCCTGTCGAGCGTGCTGAGCGCTGGTCCCCTTCCTGCACAGAGTGGCTTGCAAGCCCGGTCGAAGTGACTGGGCGCCACAGCCGCTCCGAGGGGATCCACCATGCGCACCCGCCTGACTCTTTGTGCGCTTCTGCTCAGCGGCACGTTCGCCGCCGCCAGCCCCCGAAGGACCTACGTGGTGAACTGGGGAACGACCCACGAGCTCTCGGCCGAAGATCGTGCGCTCATCGAGAAGTGCGATCGGCAGCTGCGCGCAGAACTGCTCCGTCGCGGCGCAACGGTGACCGACCGCAAAGATGCACGCACGGCGATCGTTCTGCGGCCGACCCTCGAGGTGCTGCCCCAGGGGCTCAAGCTCGACATGATCGGCATGCGCAACGCCGACAAGAAGCTGCTCGGCAGTGTGTCGGTGAAGGCGGGTGGGGCGAGCCGAGATGCGCAGCTTCGGGCGATCGTGAAGCACGTGTGCTCTGAGGCTGCCGAGTTCTGAGACCTCGCCCTGCGCGAGGGGCGCGAGGGGGAGAGGTCGGCCGGAGGCCGGGTAAGGGCCCGACTCCGGAGCTTCGACGGCCCCTCACCCCGACCCTCTCCCCGCTTCGCAGGGCGAGGGAGACCAGAGCTACACGCGCTGATCACCTGTTTGCGCGAGCAGGCCCTGTTTTGCGGTTCTGGTGAGCCGCTGACTGGCGAGCAACAAGACATGCTTCCGCGTGTCGGGATTTCCCAGCACGATCTCCCGGAACGCTTCGGCCGGAACGCGCAACGCCACCACCGGCTCCTTTGCCATCACCGTCGCAGAGATGGGCAACTGCGCGGCCACCGAGATCTCCCCCATCGCGTCGCCTTCCACCAGGTCGGGATACGCACCGAGCGCCGGGTCACGATGGAACACCGCGCAACGCCCGCGCAGCAACAGGAACACCGCCACGCCCGTGCCGCCCTCTTCGAGAATGATCTCCTTCGGCTCGAAGGTGCACGACTGAAACGCCGCGGCGAGCGCGACCCGTTGCGCCTCGCTCAGCGGCTGCAGCAAGGCGTTCGCCCGCATCAGGTTGGCCAGCAGCCGCTCGCGGTAGAACTGCTCCAGCGCGGTCTTCACGCCCGGGTGTTTCGCGATGAGCCTACCCATCGCGTCACGCGGAAACGCGAGGGTCACCACGTCGGTCTGGGCCATCACCGTCGCCAGCCGCGGCGCGCCCGAGAGCAGCGCCATCTCGCCGAAGAAGTCACCCTCCTGCATGGTGGCCACCTGCTGCGCCTGCCGCAGCACCACCACCGAGCCTTGCGCGATCGCGTACATCGCATCGCCCGGCTCGCCTTCGGTGACGATCGTCTCACCGGCGCTGAAGGCCCGCGCCTCCATCGCGCCGTTGAGCACCGCGAGGACCTCAGCGGCGCTCAACGAAGAGAACAGCGGAATGCTCGGCAACGAATCACGCGGCGGCGGTGGGGCTTCGGCCTCGAACGCGAGATCCTCCAGCTCGATGTCGATCGCGAACACTTCTTCTTCCACCTGGGCGGGTGCGGCGTGCACGCGGGGAATCGAAGCGGTCTCCAAAGGCGCAGCCGCCTGAAGCGTGCTGGGCGACGACGCCCGCCGTGACGCGTACAGCTCGGCGAGCCGCTGCTGGGTGGCCACGTGCCGCGGGTCGAGCGTGAGAATCACCCGGCACAACGCGGTCGCCTTGAAGAACTGGCCTTGCTCGGCATACCGCCGCACCACCTCGGCGTACTCCGTCACCGCGGCGCTCACCTCGCCCAGCCGAACGAGGATCTCGGCGATCTTCTGCCTGGCCCCCAGCTCTCCGGGTACGGCAGCGGCGATGCGACGGAACTCCTCGAGCGCGGGCTGCAGCTTGCCCTTGGTGAGCAGCTGGGTCGCACGATCCTTCTGGCGGCGAACGGCGTCATTCATGGGGCGTGTTCTCGCCGCCCCACCGCCTTCAGTCAACGTGCGGCGGTCTGCACGGCCCTGCCGTCGGCGATCACGAAGCAGACCACGTACCGCGAGTGTGCCCAGTCCTCGCCGCGGTAGACGCTCACGTTGACGAACACGTCGACGTCGGGCCGCGTGAGCACCTCGGGAGGAAACTGAAAGTTCTGCAGGTCATCGACCAACTGCACGTACCCCGAGACCCGCCCCTGCGTGACCTCAGCCGAGGTGTTGAGCGCCTTCGCCCGCTGAACGAGCCCGGCCTTCCACTGCGCGAGCCACTCTGCCTCAGACACCTGCTCGGGCACTTCTCCGCTCAGGCTGCTCACACGAACATGCACCGCGGTGGTGCCGCAGCGACGATCGATGAACGCCTGCAGCGAATTGCCCGGGTTGCCCTTGTGCACGAGCATGAAGCGGGCGACCTCGCGGGCGATGCACTGCTGATCAGCCGTGAGCGCGTTGCCCAGCGAGGGGACGGACGCAGCGAGCTCCAGCTCCCAGGGCGTGGCTGGCTTCACCGGGGTCAACACCACCTCGGCGGGGAACGGCCCTTGAAGCGTCCAGCTGTCGACCGCCACGGCGTCGTGTTTCGCGGTGTCGAGCTTCGGCACTCGCAGCGCCACCTGCTGCAGCTCAGCGCGGCGAGGGAAGTTCTCCTCGGCCAGCGACATGGCCCCCTTCGACGTCGCACACCCCACCCCGCCCGCCGCCACCAACACCACCCACGCCATCCGGTTCATGCATTCCCCCTGGGTGAGCTCAGCGCAAGAGGCGCGAGCTCCTGCCGGACTCTTATCAAGACTCACCGCGACGGCGCGACCTCGAGCGCGGCTTCCACCAACGGGTGCAGCCCACTGCCCTTTCGCCACGCCGCGTAGATGGGGAAGGAGGCCGCCGGCCGCTCGAGCTTCTGCGCCACCACGCCCGCCACCTTCGGCCCCGCGGCGGTCAACCAGGGCACCAGGGAGAACCCCAGCCCCGCGGCGACGAAGCCCAGAATGGTGTCGGAGGAGTCAGCGGCAAAACCTTCCCGCGGCGTCACCTCGTGTTGCCGCAGCGCCTCGAGCTGCAGGCCCTTGAGCGTGCGATCGCTGTGGTACGCGATGAACGGCACCTTCGCGAGGCTGCCCAGGTGCAGCTTGCCCTTCTGCGCGAACGGCCCGTGCGAAGGCGCGACGATCCACCCCTCGGTGCGGCCGATCTCCTTGGTGGAGATGTCCGCGGGGATCTCCGGCAACCAGTCGATGAGCACGTCGGTCTCTCCCGAACGAAGCAGTGACAGATCGGCCGTTTGCACGTCGGTGAGGGCCACCGTGATGTCGGGCCGCTTGAGCTGCAGCCGCCGCAACCACTCGGGCACCAGGTGGCGCAGCAGGTGACCTGCCGCGTGCATCTTCAACGTGCCGCCGATCACCCCGCCCCGCACCCGCGCTTCGATCACCGGCAGCTGCTCGAAGAAGCCCACCACCGCGTCGAACAACACCTGCCCGCGCGGCGTGAGCACCACCCGATCTTTCCCCACCCGCTCGAACAGCTTGACCCCCAGCTCCTCTTCGAGCCGGCGCACCTGCTGGTGAACCCCGGGTTGGGTGATGGGGTACGGAAAGGCGCGCGCCGCCCGGGCGTAGCCCTGCGTCTTCGCCACCCAATAAAAGCCCTCGAGCCGTTGGAGGTTCATCACATCCGCCAGCTTATCAATGAGTTCTTTTCTTGTTCCTCACCCTTTTCGACGCCGGGGCGTTTGATGTTCACACCCGCCGAACAGGAGCCGCACATGACCGCCATGAAGAACGCCGCCCACCTCGCTGTCCTCGCCATCTGGGTCGTCCTCGGAGTGTTGTTCAGCTTGAAGACGCTGTTTCTGCCGGCGCTGCTGCCCGTCGTGCTGTTCTGGGCGTGGTTCGCGGGCTACGCGGCCTTCACCAGCTTTCTCTCGAACCAGTTCAAGGGCCCGCTCGCGGCGGTCGGGGTGCACGGCGCCACGCTCCTGGCGCTCCAGCTCGTGCCGAAGGTGATGCCCTTTGGCATCGTGAGGGTCGGGCTCGACCTCCTCTTCTGAGGGGCAATCCGTCTGCTGGGGCCGACTCGCGCATTTCGTTGAGGCGCAGGGTGAGGAGGTCCATATTGCCCGCCTGTGACGATCATCATCGGAGTTCCGAAGGAAACGCTGCCCGGCGAGAAGCGGGTGGCGGCCACACCTGAATCCATCAAGAAGATCCGAGAGCGGGGCCTCGCCGTGCGAGTCGAGCGCGGCGCCGGCCTCGCCTCGGGCATCGCCGACGAGCTCTACGTCACCGCGGGCGCCGAGCTGACCGACGCGCCCTTCGATGCAGACGTGATCTTCAAGGTGCGCCCGCCTTCGGTCGACGAGTGCGCGCGCATCAAAGAAGGCGCGTTGGTCATCTCGATCATGCAGGCCGATCGCAACCCCGGCCTGCTCGACGCGCTCAAGGCCCGCAAGGTCTCGGCCCTGGCGCTGGAGAAAGTGCCCCGCATCACCCGCGCCCAGAAGATGGACGTGCTGTCGTCGATGGCGAATCTCTCCGGCTACCGCGCGGTGATCGAAGCGGCCACCCACTACCAGGGCTTCTTCAGCCCGCAAATCACGGCGGCCGGTGCATCGCCCCCGGCGAAGGTGTTGATCATCGGCGCCGGCGTGGCCGGCCTCGCCGCCATCGGAGCAGCCCGCGCCCTGGGCGCCGACGTGCGCGCCTTCGACACCCGTGCCGCGGCCCGCGAACAGGTCGAGAGCCTGGGTGCCCGTTTTCTCGAGGTGAAGCTGAAAGAAAGCGGCGAAGGCCAGGGTGGCTACGCCAAGACGATGTCGCCCGAGTTCATCGCGGCCGAGATGGAGCTGTTCCGCAACCAGGCCAAAGAGTGCGACGTGATCGTCACCACCGCGCTGGTGCCCGGTACCAGGGCGCCCATCCTGGTGCCGCGTGACGTGGTCGAGTGCCTCAAGCCCGGCTCGGTGATCGTGGACATGGCCGCTGAACAAGGCGGCAACTGCGAGCTGACCCGGCCCGGTGAAGTCGCGCTGCACAACGGCGTGCAGATCATCGGCTTCACCGATCTCACCAGCCGCATGGCCGCCACCGCCAGCCGCTTCTTCTCGATGAACCTGTGGCACCTGCTGGGCGAGTTCGGGAAAGCCGACACCATCACCATCGATCTCGAGAACGACGTGGTGCGGCCTTCGCTGGTTCTCCACCAGGGCGAGGTGCTCCCGCCTGCGCCGGTGAAGGAGCCCGCGCCCGCGCCGAAACCGCCGCCTTCGACGGCCAAGCCTGCGCAGCTGCAGCTCACCTCGCCGACCCGCCGCGCGTGGGGCAGCACGGTGGGTGGCCTGCTGGTGATGGGCCTGCTCTTCACGCTCAGCCGCTTCGCGCCTTCTGAGTTCCTGCAGCACTCCACCGTCTTCGTGCTCGCCTGCTTCGTGGGCTGGCAGGTGGTCTGGTCGGTCTCACCTGCGCTGCACACCCCGCTGATGAGCGTCACCAACGCCATCTCGGGCATCATCATCATCGGCGGCATGCTGCAGGTCGGCGGCGGCTTCGACGTCGCCTCGATTCTCGGCGCGCTGGCGGTGCTCTTCGCGGCGATCAACATCTCCGGCGGCTTCCTCGTCACGCAGCGCATGCTCAAGATGTTCCAGCAGGGTGCGCCTTCTTCGAAATCCGCTTCGGGCGGGGGGCACGGTCGATGAGCGGCTTTCTGGTCGTGGCGTATCTGACGGCGGGCGTGTTGTTCATCCGCTCGTTGGGTGGGCTCTCGAAGCAGGAGACCGCCTCCCAAGGCAACATCTTCGGCGTGCTGGGCATGTTGCTGGCCATCGCGGTGACCTCGGTCGCCTGGGTGATGTCGGGCGATCTCGCCTCGCGCGTTCAGGGGCTGGGGCTGATGGTGGGCTCGGCGGTGGTGGGCGGCATCATCGGCGGGAGCCTGGCGCGCAAGGTCGAGATGACCGGCATGCCCGAGCTGGTCGCCGTGCTGCACAGCTTCGTGGGCCTGGCCGCGGTGCTGGTGGGCTTCTCGTCGTACCTGCACCCCGCTGCACCCGCGGCTGACTCGCTACGCCACACCGTTCACCAGATCGAGATCTGGGTGGGCATCGCGGTGGGCGCGATCACGCTGACCGGCAGCATCGTGGCGTGGGCCAAGCTCAAGGGCACCTTGTCGGGCAAGCCGTTGCTGCTGCCCGGCCGCCACGCGCTCAACGCGATCGTGGCGATGGCGATCATCGGCCTCGCGGTGCCCTTCATTCAGGCGCCCGGTACCGACGGGTTGCTGGTGCTGTGCATCATGACGGTGCTGGCCTCGTTGCTCGGCGTGCACCTGGTGATGGCCATCGGCGGCGCGGACATGCCGGTGGTGGTCTCGTTGCTCAACAGCTACTCGGGCTGGGCGGCTGCCGCGGCGGGCTTCATGCTCAGCAACGATCTGCTCATCGTCACCGGCGCGCTGGTCGGTGCGTCGGGCACCATCCTCTCCATCATCATGTGCCGGGCGATGAACCGCTCGATCCTGAACGTGGTGTTCGGCGGCTTCGGTACGGGTGAAGCCAAGCCCGGTGCTCCCGCCGCGCTGCCCACCGGTGAAGTGCGCGAGATGAAGGCCGATGAAGTGGGCCGGCGGTTGCTCGAGGCGCGCAGCGTGGTGATCGTGCCGGGCTACGGCATGGCGGTCTCCCGCGCGCAGGCCACTGTGAAAGAGCTCACCACCGTGCTGCGGGAGAAGGGCGTGAACGTGCGGTTTGCCATTCACCCGGTGGCCGGCCGTCTGCCCGGTCACATGAACGTGCTGCTCGCCGAAGCGGGCGTGCCGTACGACACCGTGCTCGAGATGGAGCACATCAACCCGGATCTGCCCAACACCGACGTGGTGCTGGTGATCGGCGCGAACGACATCGTCAATCCAGGTGCGCTCGATGATCCCACGTCGAGCATCTACGGCATGCCGGTGCTCGAGGTGTGGAAGGCGAAGCTGACCGTGGTGTTCAAGCGCGGCATGGCGGCGGGCTACGCCGGCGTGGAGAACCCGCTCTTCTATCTCGACGGCACGCGCATGCTGTTCGGCGACGCGAAGAAGTCGGTCGATGCGCTGGTGACTGAAGTGAGGAAGTGAGGAAGTAAAACCAACTCTTTCCCTCTCCCTCTGGGCCCTCTGGGAGAGGGTCAGGGTGAGGGCCTCACGGCTTCCGAGAAATCACGAAGCCCACCGCCAATGCGTGCAGCACGGTGGCGATTGGCGCGAGTGTTTGTCTCGTGCTCCCGCAATCGCCGATGTACGCGCTCACCCAAACCGCTGGGTGCCCGAGCAGCACGACCACGCCGACCAGTGCTGCGACCCAGGCGAGCGACGATCGGAACGGCAAGCCCTTGATGATGGCTGCTCCGGTCACCACCACTGAGACGAGAAAGCACGCCCACCCAATACGATCTGCAAGTCGCATCGCGTCCAGAGCGCCTGGCCCGCTGCAGGCCAGGCCAGCGGTGCTCATGACGAGCACCAGAGCCGCGCCCCTCACCCCGGCCCTCTCCCCGCTTCGCATGGAGAGGGAGAACATCAGTCGATGGTCTGCAACCAGCCGTACGTGTCGGGCTTGGTGCCGCGCTGAATCGCGCCGACCTCGGCGTACAGCTTCTCGGCGACGGGCCCAGGCTTGCCGCCGTTGATGCTCAGCTTCTCGCCTGCGAACGCGAGCTCACCGACCGGGCTGATCACCGCCGCGGTGCCCGTGCCGAAGACTTCCTTCAAGGTGCCGCTCTGGTGCGCCGCCTTGATCTCCTTGATCGAGATCGGCCGCTCTTCCACGGTGAGGCCCTGCTCCTTCGCCAACACCAGCACCGAGTCGCGCGTCACACCCGCGAGGATCGAGTCGGTCAGCGGCGGAGTCACCAGCGAATTGCCGATGATGAAGCACACGTTCATCGTGCCGACCTCCTCGACGAACTCGTGATCCTTGCCGTCGAGCCAGAGCACCTGGTCGAACCCTTCCTTCTTCGCCTTCATCGCCGACAGCAGCGAGGCCGCGTAGTTCGCGCCGGCCTTGGTCGCCCCCAGGCCACCGCGGGGCGCGCGCACGTCGTGGGTCTCGACCCAGATGCGCACGGCCTTGAGGCCCTTGCCGCCGAAGTAGTTGCCCGCGGGCGAAGCGATCACGAAGTAGAGGTACTTCGTGGCCGGCCGCACCCCGAGGAAACCCTCGGTCGCGATGAGCGTGGGGCGCAGGTAGAGCGAGGTGCCCTCCGACTTCGGCACCCAGTCGGCATCCACCTTCACCAGCGCCTTCACCGCCTCGTGCATCTGCGCTTCGGTGGGGGTGGGCATGCACAGGCGGGGCGCACCGATCGCCATGCGGCGGGCGTGCTGCTCGGCGCGGAACAGGCGAATGTGGCCGTCGTCACCGCGGAAGGCCTTCGAGCCCTCGAACATCGCCTGGCCGTAGTGAAAGACCCCTGCCGCCGGGTCGATCTGGAACGGGGCGTACGGCTGAATGCGCGCATCGGACCAGCCCGTCTCGGGCGAGTAATCCATGGCGAAGAGGTGATCCGAGAAGAACTTCCCGAAGCCCAGCTCGGCTTCCGGCGGCTTCACTTTCGGCGTGGTCGTCTTCGTGATGCGAATGTCCATGGACTGGAACTCCTTGGGTCGGCAGCTACTACGCGCCTCCAGACAGACCAAGGCCCCAGTACACCGGTACAGGCGGGCCCCAGCCGCACCGCGTCACCCATTCGAGACTCAACACTCGACGATGTTGACCGCCAACCCGCCCCGGGCCGTCTCTTTGTACTTCACCGACATGTCCGCGCCGGTGGAGACCATGGTGGCGATCACCTTGTCGAGTGAGACCTTGTGCTTCCCGTCACCGGAGAGCGCCAGGCGCGCGGCGTTGATGGCCTTCACGCTGCCCATCGCGTTGCGCTCGATGCAGGGCACCTGCACCAGGCCGCCGATGGGGTCGCAGGTCAGGCCGAGGTTGTGCTCCATGCCGATCTCCGCGGCGTTCTCCACCTGCTCCGGAGTTCCACCCATCACCTCGGTCAACGCACCGGCCGCCATCGAGCAGGCCACGCCCACTTCACCCTGGCAGCCGACTTCAGCGCCGGAGATCGACGCGTTCTTTTTGTACAGCGCGCCGATCGCCCCGGCGGTGAGCAGGAACCGCTGCACGCCTTCTTCATCGGCGTTGGGCACGAAGCGCCGGTAGTACTGCAGCACCGCGGGGATGATGCCGGCCGCACCGTTGGTCGGGGCGGTGACCACGCGGCCACCCGCGGCGTTCTCTTCGTTGACCGCCAGCGCCCAGAGGTTCACCCAGTCGATGATCACCAGGGGATCCGCGTTGCCGTGCGCTTCGGCCTTGAGCCGCCGGGAGAGCGTGGCCGCACGGCGTTTCACCTTGAGGCCGCCGGGAAGAATGCCTTCGCGCTCGCACCCGCGCTTCACGCAGGCATCCATCGCGGCGGCGATCTCCAACAGACCCGAGCGCACGTCAGCGAGCGGCCGCTGCGCCTTCTCGTTCTCCAGCATCAGGGTGGAGATCGACAGCCCGTGCAGGTTGCACTGGCTGAGCAAGGTGTCGCCGCTCGAGAACGGGTACGGAATGTCGGAGGCCGCCTGCGTCACCCCGTCGTTCTGCGGCGTGCCCTTGTCATCGACCACGAAGCCGCCACCCACCGAGTAGTACACGCGCTGAAAGATGAGTTCGTCGCCCGCGAAGGCGGAGAAGCGCATGCCATTGCTGTGCAGCGGCAGCTTCTCGCGGCGGTGAAAGGTGAGCGAGTCGGCGGGGCGAAAGGTGATCTCCTTCTCGCCCAGCAGCGACAACTTGCCGCACACGATGATCTTCTCCACCCGCTTCGGCGCCGCGTCGATGTCGACGGTGCGTGGCTCATTGCCTTCGAGGCCCAGCATCACGGCGAGATCGCTGCCGTGGCCTTTGCCGGTGAAACCGAGCGAGCCGAACAGCTCGGCCCTCACGCCGGTCACCCGCGCGAGCAGGCCCCCATCACGCAGGCCGAACGCAAAACGGCGCGCCGCGTTCATCGGGCCCACGGTGTGAGAACTCGAGGGACCGATGCCAATCTTGAACAAGTCGAAGACGCTGATGTGCATGGGGCACCGACTTCATAACCTCATCTGCTCAAACGGGCGTGTACCTCGCCGGTCGAACGGCTCATGCTCACCCCTCGTGACGGGGGAAACTTCGCGAGGCCCTCGGCCCTGAGCTTCGGCGCGCTCTCCTGCTCGTACTTCGCGAAGGCCGCCGCATCTGCGAACGCGTAGCGGGCCTGGAACCGAAGCGGCGCCAACTGCACCAACACCGCCTCGCGCGCGCCCCCGTCGAGCACCTCCTGGAGGTGACCGTCACGCAGCCACGCAGCCCACTCCGCGGCCACCGCGGCATGGTCGAACTCGGCCGTCACCGTGTACTCGAAGGTCATCATTCTCAAACCGTACACCCGAGCGGCTGTGACATGGTTCTGCGTCATGCGATCCGTCCTGCTGGCCGTGCTGTGTGGAGCCGCTGCTTCCTTCGCCGCCCCCCCTGTCGTCGCCTTCCTTCCCCCGTCTTCCAAGGATGCGGAGCTGGCCCAGCTGGCGCTGCTGCTGGAAGCGCGCGCGTCGGAGCTGGTGGAGGAGACGAACAAGGTCAACGAGGTGCACCTCAAGCAGACGCTGCGCGCCATCACCGAAGAAGGGTTCTCCGGCGACCTGGCTGATCCGAAGAACGCCAACGCGCTCCGGCAGGCGCTGGGCGCCGATGTGGCCGTGTCGTTCTCGTTGGAGACCTCCGGTGACGGGCTGGTGCTCGCGGGCGTGATGGTCGACGGAAAGAAGCAGAAGCCGTTCACGGCGAAGTTGCCGAAGGGGTGGAGCGCGGCGCTCGAGGCCGGTGCTCCGGTGCTCGCGAAGGCGTTGCTCCCTGGCATCGCGTTTCCGAAGAAGACCGGCGCCCAGCCCGCTTCCTCCAGCGATGAGGCGCTCAAGCAACTCGGCGCCTGCTACCCGGTGGTGATGCGGCAGCCGCTGAGCGTCGACACGCCGTCGCTGGTCGACCAGGCCGAGCTCGAGCGCGCTTCCACCGCATGCAAGCGCGCCGTCGAGCTCGACCCCACGCTGCGTTTTGCCCAGGCCAGCGGAGCGCTCGCGCTGGCGATCATCGGTGGTGACGCGGCCGCTGCGAAGTCACTCGCCTCGCTCGGCGAGACCGACGACATGCTCGAGATCTACACCCTGGCGCGCTTCTGGTTGTTGACCCGCTACCAGTCGAACGAAGCGGGCATCGCCTTCCTCTCCGAGGTGGTGAAGAAGCACCCCGGCGAGCTGATGGCGCGCAGCTACCTGGGCGACACGCAGTTTGCGATCGGCGCGTGGGCGGAGGCCGAGAAGACCTTCAGGGCGTACGTGGAGCTCGCTCCGAAATCAGCCTGGGCGTGGGGCCGGTTGAGCAAGTCGCTGGCCCGGCAGAACCGGCACGACGAAGCGGTGCTCGCGGCGAAGAAGGGCTTCGCGCTCTCGCCCACCAGCCCCGAAGCGCGCTTGGAACTCGGCAGCCGGTTGATCGACGCGAGCAAGCCGGCGGAGGCCGAAGAGATCCTCGAGCCGCTCTCCCGCAACACGCCTCCGCGTGGTGAACACCTGCTGCGGCTGGGCTGGGCGCACTGGCTGCAGTCGGAGATCGAACCTGCGCAGGCGTATTTCCAGCGGGCCCTCGATGTGTCGACCGCGCCCGGTGAGTGGCGAACTCGCGGCCGCGCTTCGTACGATCTCGCGCTGGTCGAGGCGAAGAAAGGCCGCAAAGACGCTGCCAAGGAGGCGCTGCGAGCGTCGATGCAGACGGGCTACCGATTCAAGGAGCTCGACCCGAGCCTCGCAGCGCTGGTGCAGGAGGTGGAACGCGCCGATGTGATCAGAGATGCCGGCACCGCAGTGCCCCGGCCATCGTTCCTGCCGCGTGAAGCGAGCCTGTTTCCCGTCGATGCGTACGGCGAGCCCGACGTGAAAGCCAAGAAGCCGCCCGCGCCCGAGGGCCTGATCCTCTTCCGCTTCTGATCACTGTCTCCCTCTCCCTTCGTTCGGGAGAGGGTCAGGGTGAGGGTGAGGGGCAAATCACGCCTGGCTCTTCGCCAACCGAACAAACCCGCGAATAATTCTCCCAAGCCCCACGCCGATCGCACCGGTCGCCACCACATATCTCCCGCCGTTCGACGCCGTCGAAAGCGAGATCGCCGTTACGCCCACGCCGACTGCCAGCAGAATGCCGCCGACCAGAAAATCCGCGGCGGGAGCAACCGGCTCAGGCTCCGCAGGTCGCAGCCCCGCCGCCGCCACCAGCGCCGGCGTGTTGTTCGGCGAGCCCACCGCCGCGCCCTTGAGCGCGATCGCCGCCACCACGAATGCCCCCGCGTTGAACAAGCTGGCCAGGGGCATCGCGACGGAGAACATCGGGTTCCGGTAGATCTCGTAGCTCAGCAGCTGGTGCTGAAACGCGATGGTCATTCCCGTGCGAGCCAGGGTGAGCACGGCGACGGTGCCCAGTAACGGCAAGACCCACGCGTGCGTCTTCAAGGTCGCCTGCACCAGCGCGACGATCAGCAGCCCCCGGGTCACCAGGGAGAGCAGCATCGAGCCGTCGTAGACGATCGGGCCGCCGATCTTGTCTTTGGCCAGGGTCATGGCCAGGTCCACCACCGCCTGCACCAGCAAGGCGCCCGCGGCCGCACGCAACAGCAGACCGTCCATCACCACCGCGGAGAGCTGAAACAACCCCACCGCCAGCGTGCCCACCGCGCCCAGCCACAACAGCTCCTCGATCATCGGCCAGGGGCCTTCGTAGCTGCCGGGCACCAGCTTGCCGATGACCAGCGAGAGGAAGGTCAGGCCCAGGTTGGCGGCGAGGCCCCCGAGCACCAGCGTCGAGGCGGAAGAGGCCCGCTGATCAGCGTTCATGCCGGTGAAGACACCACGCCCTGCCCGTCGCGTGCAGCACTTTGGCTGGGTCGGTGTACAACAGCCCCATGCAGGCCTTCCTCGACGCCCTCGCCCGTGAATTTCCGGCGGATTTTTCCTCGAAGGACCCGACCGAGCTGGCCACCTACGGCAAGGATTGGACGAAGGTCTTCTCCCCCGCCCCTTCCTTGTTGGTGCGACCGCGAACGACCGACGAGGTCTCCCGCTTCTTGAAGCTCGCTTCGGACCACGGGCTGCCCGTGGTGCCCTCCGGTGGACGCACGGGGCTTGCCGGTGGAGCCGTCGCTGCCAAAGGTGAGATCGTTCTTTCCCTGGAGCGCATGCGGGCCATTCACGCGGTCGACCCCCTCGCGCTGACCGTGCACGTCGAGGCCGGCGCCATCACCGAAGCGGTGCACCACGCGTGCGCGGAGCATGGGCTGTTCTGGCCGGTCGACTTCGCCTCCAAAGGCTCCAGCCAGGTGGGCGGCAACATCGCCACCAACGCAGGCGGCGTGCGCGTCATCCGCTACGGGCTCACCCGACAGTGGGTGCTCGGCCTGACCGTGGTGACCATGGCGGGCGAACGCATGGAGCTCAACGGCGCGCTCGAGAAGAACAACACCGGCGTCGATCTGCGCCAGCTCTTCATCGGCAGCGAAGGCATCCTCGGGGTCATCACCGAAGCGACGCTCAAGCTCACCCGGCAGCCCGGCAAGGTCGACGTGTTCTTGTTCGCGCTCGACTCGCTGCAGGGCGTGCTGAAGCTCTTCGAAGAGGCCCGCAGGGGGCCCTTCACGATGATGGCCTACGAGTTCTTCACCGAGGCGTGCAGCCGGCGGCTGGAAAAACACAGGGGCCTGCGGCCTCCGTTCGAGAAGCTGCCGTCACACTGCGTGCTGCTCGAAGTGGAAGACGCGAAGCCGGGCGCGCTCGATGGCTGGCTGGCGTCGTTGTTCGAGCGGGGCCTGGTGCTCGACGGCACGCTCGCGGCCGACGTGGGTCAGCAGAAGGCGCTGTGGGCTCTGCGGGAAGGCATCAGTGAGTCACTCTCGGCCACCGGCCTGCCTCACAAGAACGACATCGCGTTGCCGGTGGCGAAGCTGTCGGTGTTCTGCGGTGAGCTCGAGACGCTGCTCGCTTCGCGGTATCCAGATTGGGAGCTGTGCTTGTTCGGTCACATCGGCGACGGCAACCTGCACGTGAACATCATGAAGCCGGAGGAGATGTCGAAGGAGGACTTCTTCGCCCGCACGCATGACGTCGATCGCGACATGTTCGGGCTGGTGCGCAGCCACAAGGGCAGCGTCAGCGCGGAGCACGGCATCGGCCTGCTGAAGAAGGAATGGCTCGAGTACACGCGCAGCCCGATGGAGATCGATCTGATGCGGCACTTGAAGGCCGCGTTGGATCCGAAGGGGTTGCTCAATCCCGGCAAGGTGCTGTGAAAAAACCTCTCCCTGCGACGCGGGGAGAGGTCGGCCGCAGGCCGGGTGAGGGGCTCTCGGAGTTCGAAGTCGGGCCCCTCACCCCGACCCTCTCCCCGCTGGCGCAGGGAGAGGGAGACCAGAGGCTCGCTGCACTGCCGGCCAGGCCAGCTCGGCCCATCGATCGTAGCCGTGCGCCGAGGGATGAAAGCCGTCACCGCTGAAGTAGCCGGTGGGGCCGCTCAGCTCTGCGTGTGAGGGGCCGAAGAGGTCGACCACCTCGAAGCCAGGCCGCTCGCCGAGCTTCGCGATGCGCGCGTTGAAGAGCAGCACCCGCTCGGTGATCATCTGCGGCGTGATGCCCAGCCACGACTGCGCCATCTTCGCCGCCGGCGCCCGGCCGAGATCGACCAGGTTGCTCACCACCACCCGCGCGCCGCTGCGCTGCAGGACCTCGGCGATGGCTTGAAGGTTGTCGCTGAACTCCTCAGCCGACACGAGGCGCCACAGATCGTTGGCGCCGATGCCCACCGTGACGAGCGCAGGCTGCTTCTCCGCGGCGCGCTGCACGTGGAGCCGCAAGACGTCGCGTGACTGCGCGCCGCTCTGCGCGAGATTGAGGATGCCGGCCGGGACGCCGTGCGCCTTGAGCCTCCTGTAGAGCCGCTCGGGATACCCGCCGTCGTTGCCCGAACCCACGCCGACGCCCGACGAATCGCCCAGCGCGACGTAGCGAAAGAGTGAAGCCATGGCCCACTCGACTAACCGTCAACCCATCGAGATGCGGTCTTTCTTCTTCTTCGGAGGCGCAGGCAGCTCAGGCGCCGAGAAGCGGTTGCCTCCCGCGGCCTGCGCCTTCTTGAGCGCTTCGGTCGCCTCGCGCACCAGGCCTCCGAAGCTCACCTGCTCCTTCGGATTGACCGATGGATCGAAGCTGGCCACGCCCACCGAGACGGTGCCGTTCTGAAACGAGTCGAGCTTTCTCAGACGCTCCACCACGCGCCCCGCCACCACCGTGCAGCCCTTGAGCGGCGTGTGCGGGAGAAACAGCAGGTACTTGTCTTCGGCGAACGGCATGGCCACGTCGATGTCGCGCAGCAGCACCGACAGACCTTCCAGCGCCTCAGACCGAATCGCCGCGCGCTGAAACTCGGGCGCGCTCTCGCCCAGTGACTCGCCCAGCTTGTCGAGGGAGACCAGCATCAGGGCCACCGGGTACTGGTAGCGCTTGCTGCGTTTGACCTCGAGCAGCATGTACTTCTTGAAGAAGGCCTCGTCGGGCGCGTTCAGCCCGACCGGCGAGACCTTGATGCGCACGCCGGGTTTGGCCGGCACGCTCTTGAGTTCGGCGAACTTCGCTTGCAGCCCGCGCAGCTGCGCCGCCAGACCGTTGAGCCGCGTCACCGCCTGCACCATCGCCAGCACGTGATGCTGCTTGAGCGGGCCCACCATGAAGCCCTCGACCCCGGCCTGGCGTGCACGCTCAGGCGCTCGCTCCACTTCAGAAGGCGGGTAGGTCAGGATGATCGCCGTCTCCGGCGCCTGCTTGCGCACCTGCGGCGCGAGGATCTCACCGTCGAAAGCGTCGGACACCGCGGCGATCAACACCTCCGGCGCCCGCGCTCTGACCAGTTGCACGGCTTCATCCACGTACGTGACCACCTGCACCTCGGCCCACCCATCGAGGAACTTCCTCAACGCGTTGGCGATGGGCAGGCTGGGTTCAGCGATCAAGATACGTGGAAGGCTCAACTCATACCTCGAGCACTTCCTTTTCCTTCTTGGCCACCACGTCGTCGACCTGGGTGATGCCCGCGTCGGTCTCTTTCTGAACCTTCTCGGTCGAGCGCTTGCTGTCGTCTTCGGTGATGACCTTGTCCTTCAGCAGCACCTTGAGCTTCTCGTTGGCGTCGCGGCGATCGTTGCGAATGGCCACCTTGTGCTCTTCGCCGGTCGCCTTCACCTGCTTGGCGATCTCCTTGCGGCGCTGCTCGGTCAGCGGAGGAATCGGCAGGCGGATGATCTCGCCGTCGTTCTGCGGCGTGAGCCCCAGGTTGGCCTCGAGGAGCGCCTTCTCGATGTCCTTCAAGATGCCCTTGTCCCACGGCTTGACCGTGATGAGCCGGGGCTCGGGCACGGCCACCGCGGCGCACTGCGGCAGCGGGGTCGGGGTGCCGTAGTAGCTGACGCGCACGCCATCGAGCATCGCGGCGTTCGCGCGGCCGGTGCGGATCTTGGTCATCGACTGCTTGAGCGCTTCGATCGAGCGTTTGATCTGCTCGGTCAGCTCTTTCACTGCATCGTCATGGGCCGCCATGTGAGTCCTCCAGGTTGAATCGAAAGAAAAACTTCAGGCCATCACCGTCTCGTCCGCGCCGACCAATGTACCGAGGTCGCCGGGGTGGAGCACCGCACGCCCGATGTTGCCGCGCGCCGTCATGTCGAACACCACGATGGGGAGCTTGTTGTCCATGCACAGCGAGATGGCCGTCGAGTCCATCACGTTGAGCTGCTTCTTGAGCACGTCCATGTACGTGACCGTGCGGTAGCGGCGCGCGTCTTTGTTCTTCTTCGGGTCGGAGTCGTAGACGCCATCGACCTTGGTCGCCTTCAAGATGACCTCGGCGTTGATCTCCATCGCGCGCAGCGAGGCCGCCGTGTCGGTGGTGAAGTACGGGTTACCCGTACCCGCCGCGAAGATCACGATGCGGCCCTTCTCCAGGTGCCGCACGGCGCGCCTTCGAATGTAGGGCTCGGCGATCTGCTCCATCTTGATGGCCGAGAGCACCCGGGTGCTGCCGTTGAGCTTCTCGAGCGCGTCCTGCAGCGCGAGGCAGTTGATGCAGGTGGCGAGCATGCCCATGTAGTCGGCGCTCGCGCGATCCATGCCGGTGGTGGCGCCTTGCACGCCGCGGAAGATGTTGCCGCCGCCGATGACGATGGCGACCTCCACTCCGGCCGCACGCAGCTCCATCACCTCTTCGGCGATGCGGGAGAGCGTGAGGGGGTGAATGCCATACGTCTGGTCCCCCATCAGCGCCTCGCCCGACAGCTTCAGGAGGATCCGCTTGTAGCCGCCCGTGTTCTTCGCTGGGGTGCCCATGACGGAAGACGGCTTACCAAAAAGCCAAGAGGCAGGCCGGAATTAACCGACCCACCTCCAGATGCTTCAAATCTGAAACGCTTAGGCCTTGCCGGTGCCCAGCGTCGCGGCCACGTCAGCGGCCAGGTCGCCCTTCACCTTCTCGATGCCCTCGCCCACTTCGATGCGCGAGACCCGGCCCACGGTGAGGGTGGTGCCGAGCTTCTTGCCCGCCGCCGCGATGACGTCCTTGATCTTCTGGTTGTCGTCCTTCACCCAGACCTGATCGACGAGGCAGTTGTTCTCGAAGTACTTCTCGAGCTTGCCCGCGATGATCTTGTCCCACATCGCTTCGGGCTTGGTGACCTGCTCGCGCTTGATGATCTGCGTGAGCGGCACCTTCTCGAGCTTGCCGGAGATCTCGACCATCAGCTTCTCCGCGTCTTCCGAGCGGAGCACGCCGGTGCGCGCCGGGCCGTCCTTGATGGTGATCTTCCAGCTGTTGGCCAGCTCGTACTTGTACGAGGCCTTCTCGGTCTCCAGCAGCTCGGCCGGAACCTGGTCGCGGGTGACGAAGGCAGGCTTCATCGCGGCCGACTGCATGGCCAGCTCGGTGGCCAGCGCCTTCGCGTCAGGGCTGTTGCTGCCCAGCACCTCGACGAGCGCGGCGATGCGGTTGTTGGAGTGCAGGTAGCTGCCCACCACGCCGCTGCCGTCGACCTGGAAGCGGGCGAAGCGGCGCAGGGTGAGGTTCTCGCCGATGGTGGCGATCTTCTCGGTGATCACTTCCTTCACCGACTTGCCGCTCTCGTGGGGCTGCGCGAGCAGCGCGTCCACGTCGGCCGCGTTGTGCTGCGAGACGTGCTTGACCAGGCTCGCGGTGAGCGCGACGAAGTCGGCGTTGCGCGCCACGAAGTCGGTCTCGGAGTTGACCTCGACGATCGCCCCCAGCTGGCCGTCGTCAGAGACCTGCAGACCGACCAGACCTTCGGCGGCCACGCGGCCACCCTTCTTGGCGGCAGAGGCGACGCCCTTCTTGCGCAGCCACTCCTCGGCCTTCACGAAGTCGCCCGCAGACTCGGTCAGCGCCTTCTTGCAATCCATCATGCCCGCGCCGGTCTTCTCGCGGAGTTCCTTCACCATCGCAGCGCTGATCTCAGCCATGTCGTGCTCCTCAAAACTTCAGTTGGAAAAAAGGGGTTGGTTCGAAAACGAAGAAAGCGCCGGTTCGCCCTGATGGACGAGCCGACGCTCCCTTTGAAACGGGTAGCCGGTCGTCGTGCTTACTCGGCCTTCGCCTCGGTGGCGGCAGCGGCAGGCGCCTCGGTGGCGGCGGCAGCAACAGCCTCGCCCTCGGTGGCGGCTTCGACGGGCTCGAGCGAGGTTCCGCCCTTGTGCTCGACGACGGGGCCACGGCCTTCACGGCGGGGCGCGCGGCGGCGGGAGTCATCACCCGCACCCGAGCGGCCTTCGCTGCGGCGGCGCTCTTCCTGCGCGTCGCGATCAGCGGCGCCAGAAGCGCGGTAACGAGCGGCGCCTTCGATGGCGGCGTCGGCAATCTTGCCCGTGAAGAGCTTGATCGAACGGATCGCGTCGTCGTTGCCGGGAATCACGTAGTCGATGCCTTCGGGATCGCAGTTGGTGTCGACGAGGCCAATCACCGGAATGCCGAGGCGGTTGGCCTCGTGCACGGCGAGCGCTTCCTTCTTGGGGTCGATCACGAACACCGCGCCGGGGAGACGGCTGGTGTTCTTGATGCCGCCCAGGTTCTTCTCGAGCTTCTCGCGCTCACGCTCGAGGCCCGCGACTTCCTTCTTCGGGAGGCGCGCGTACGTGCCGTCTTCCGACATGGTCTCGATCGACTTGAGGCGGTCGATGCCCTGCTTGATGGTCTTGAAGTTGGTGAGCGTGCCGCCCAGCCAACGGTTGGTCACGTGGTACTGGGCCGAACGCGAGGCCTCTTCACGAACCACGTCCTGCGCCTGCTTCTTGGTGCCGACGAAGAGCACCGACCCACCGCGCGCGGTGACGTCGGAGACGAAGCGCAGCGCCGCACGGGCGAGCACGACGGTCTTCTGAAGGTCGATGATGTAGATGCCGTTGCGGGCGCCGAAGATGTACGGCTTCATCTTGGGGTTCCAGCGCTTGGTCTGGTGACCGAAGTGCACCCCGGCCTCCAGCATCTGGCGCATCGTGATGCCGCCGGCGGGGGCCATCTGCTGCTGCTGCTCGTTCTCGCTCATGACTGCTGTCCTTACGTGTGGCTTTGGTTGTGATCCGCCACGTGCCCGTTTCCACTCCTGGCTCTTCGTTGAAGAAGAAGCCTCCGGCATCGACCCCTGACCCCATGTCAGGAGCACCGTGGCCGGCGTGGCACGTGTGAGTATTTTTGCTGCCGTCTGAACCTCGCCTGACCCAAGCGCGGAGTGAAGACGCGGTCGCGTGTAACAGACCGTTCCGTGCGATCGCAAGCTTTCAGAGGCGGGGGATTCAGCGCTCGAAAAGCAGCGGCAACGTCACCCGGCTGGGCAGCGAGCGTTTGGGGAAGGCGTGTTTTTCCAGGGCCTTACGAGCAAGCGAAAGGAGTCGCCGCCGACCCGCCGCCGCCTCTGGAACGGTGCGCGTGGTGTCGGCCAGGGTCTTGAGGCCCGTGACCTGACCCGCCGCGGTCACCTGAAACCCCAATGAGAGCAGCCCGGCCAACGGGAGCCCCGCCTCGAGCTCCGGGGAGATGGCGGCGGTGACCGCTTCGATCGCGAACGAGAGCGCCTTTTCAGGCAGCGGCCCCTCGATGAACGGGCGGGGCTGCACGAACCAGCCGTGGATCACCAGCCGGCCTTCGGTGGGGTCCATCGAGCCGTCGACCCGCCGTACGCCGTGGGGCAGCCGGGGATCGAACGCGACCAGCCGGTTGAACTTTGCCGGCACCTCGTCGAGCACCTCGGGCTCTTCCACCGCGCGGGCGCTCACGAAGCCGCGCCAGAAGTCGAGCACCTCGTCGCGCAGCACCAGCGTCTCGCCGCCGCGGAAGTTCCGGGTGGCCCAGTTGGTCAGCGAGAAGACGAAGGCCACCGGACCGTGCGGGAGATCGCCGTGCAGCCGCTGCTCGCACCCGTTCACGTAGCAGCTGAGCCAGGGCGGGGAGACGTCGTGACAGCCCAGCGTGCGCCGGCCCCACCACACCAGGCGCTGGTGAAAGGCGTCGTAGGTTTTTGGGGGGAAGTACTGCCAGGCCGGGGTTCGCAGCGCGGTGTACTGGCCGGGCACGTTCCAGAGATCCCAGACGAAGCGGTCCGTGGTGGCTCGGCGCGGATCTGCGAAACGGGCGTCGAAGTGATCACGCAGCGCGCGCGCTTCAGCAGCGAACTTGTCGACGACTAACAACCTCACGAAGCCCTCACCCCAAGCCTCTCCCGAAGGGAGAGGGAGACACAGTTAGTTGCAGGTCAACGTGCTCGAGAACGTGCCCGCAGGCGTCGACCCGCTGCCCGCGTAGTACAGCTTCGAGAACGGCGCCCAGTTGGTGAACGCGCTCTTGTCGCCCGGCCGGCACGCGGGGTCTGCTGCGCACGCACCCGAGGTCGCCGAGAGCTCCACGGCCGAACCCGCCGGGGTGCGCACGCCGAGCAGGTTGGTCGTGCGCGTCATTACCTGCTTCTTGAACGTCGACGCATCGGCCACGTAGCGCACCGCCGACATCCAGATGCCGGTGGCCGTCGCGCTCGTCCGCGGCCGGGAGATCGAGTTCACCCCGTTCTGCGTGGCGAACTCGAAGTACGCGAAGTTGTAGAACGGATCGTTGGTGAGCCAGTACTGCAGGTCGGCCTGCGGCGTGCTCGCTCCCGAATCGCGCATCACGTAGGCGAGGAAGTACTGATCCGCGCCCGACGAGTCCTTGAAGTACGTGAGGTCGGGCTCGCCCACCACCCGCGGCGCGGTCTCGGTGCGGGCGACGATCTCCGTGTCCTTGGTGGTGCCGTTCTCGTTGACCCGGAAGAAGTTCAGGCTGGTCGCGGTGGTGAGGTACGAGACGGCGATGCGCCGCTGGGTGGCCACGGGCACGCAGGTCTGAACATCCCAGTCGACGTGCGCCGAGTCAGCCGCGAGGCCCGGCACGGCGGTGGTCGACGCGGCGATGGTCATCGAGGTGAGCGGCCCGGTACCGCAGCCCGGGGGGCGGATCTCCCAGGTGGTGCCGGTGGTGTTGCAGCCTTCGACCTGGGCCATCTTGATGCCCACGCCGTTCTCTCTCCACAGCAAGGTGACCCGGCGGCCGTTGCCCCGCACCACGCGCAACGAGTCGAGGAGGGGCGCGCCCGTGCCGACGAACTGGGTGTACTTGAGCGCCCGCTGCGCGCCGTTGATGTCGGTCAGGTAGAGGTCGATCTCGGCGTTGTTGTTCGCCCAGATGCCCGCCACCAGCCAGCCATCGCCCACCTGCGCGAAGTCGACGTCGGTGTAGCTGAGCGAGGTGATTGAGGTGCTCCCCCCGTTCGGGAGGCCCGCGGTGTCGAGCCGCTGCAGGGTGATGCCCGTGGTGCTCCCGCCCATCAGGAGCGCGCCGGCGTACAGCGGGTCGGTGCCCGTACCGGTCACCCCGCCGCCGCACGTGCCATAGAAGAAGGGGCGCACTTCGACATCCTGGAAGGCGGTGGTGCTGACGTTGGTGGTGCTGCTGAGCACCGGCTCATCGACGATGCCGTCGCAGTCGTTGTCTGAACCGTCACAGGCCGCCGCGGTGGGGTTGCCCGCGGTGGCGTTGCACACCACGCCGGTGCCGCCCGCGTTGCACACCTGGGTGCCCGAACGCGCGCACGCGCCCACGCCGGCAGAGCAGGTGGTGCCCAACCCGGCGTAGCCCTCGTCGGTGATGCCGTCGCAATCGTCGTCGAGACCGTTGCAGCTCTCGGTGCCCGGCGCGGCGACGTTGCGCACACAGGAGATCGTGGCCGACTGGCACCGCAACGTGCCCGTCGCGCAGATGCCCGACTGGCCGGTGCTGCACGCCCCGCCACCGCCGGGGTTGCCTTCGTCCACCCCGCCCGCGCAGTTGTCGTCGACGCCGTTGCACAGCTCAGTCGCGGTCGGCTTGATGGACGAGTTGGCGTCGTTGCAGTCGGTGTTGTTGGTCACCCGGCCCGCCTGCGCGCCGCACGACACCACCGGCGTCGAGCCAGCGGCCCCGAAACCGTCGCTGTCAGCATCGACGTAGTAGCTCTGCGTGGGCAGCCCTTCGTCGATGCCGTTGACGCAGTTGTCGTCGATGCCGTTGCAGATCTCGGTGGCGCCCGGGCGAATGTTCACGTTGCCGTCGTTGCAGTCGGTGTTGTTGGTCACCTTGCCGCTGACCGCCGCGCACGAGGTCTGCGCCACCGCGCCGCTGGCCCCAAAACCATCGGAGTCGAGGTCTGGATAGTACGAGAGCACCGTGAGGCCTTCGTCGATCGCCAGGTCGCAGTCGTCGTCGATCTGGTTGCAGATCTCGGTGGCCGTCGGCTTGATGGCCGAGTTCATGTCGTTGCAGTCGAGGCTGTTGGTCACCCGCCCCGCCACCGCGCTGCAGGAAGCCACGGCCACCGAGCCCGTCGCGCCGAAGCCGTCGGAGTCGCCGTCGACGTAGTAGTTCTGCGTGGCGACGCCGTTGTCGATGAGGTTGTCGCAGTTGTCGTCGATGCCGTTGCACATCTCGGCCGCGCCCGGGAACACCGAGGCGTTCGAGTCGTTGCAGTCGTCGTTCGAGGTGACCCGCCCGCTGACCGGGCCGCACGAGGCGAGCGGCGTCGAACCCTGGCGGCCGCGGCCGTCCAGGTCGGCGTCGACGTAATAGTTCTGCGTCGGCAGGCCTTCGTCGATGCCGCCCACGCAGTTGTCGTCGAGCTGATTGCAGATCTCCGGGCGGCCGGGGGCGACGGCGGCGTTCGCGTCGTTGCAGTCGGTGCGGTTGGTCACCCGGCCGGCGATGGGCGTGCAGCTGCTCTGCGCGGCGGCGATGGCAGAGCCGAAGGTGTCGCCGTCTGCATCGGGGTAGTAGTCGACGAAGGTGAGTCCTTCATCGACCTGCCCGTCGCAGTCGTCGTCGACCGCGTTGCAGCTCTCGGGGGCCATCGGCTTCACCGACGGGTTGGCGTCGTTGCAGTCCTGGTTGTTGGTCACCTTGCCGGCGACGGGCGCGCACGCAGACTGCGCTGACGCGGTCGAGGCGCCGAACCCATCTCCGTCAGCATCGGTGAAGTACGAGACGAAGGTCAGCCCGTTGTCGATGCCGCCCGCGCAGTCGTCGTCGACGCCGTTGCACGTCTCGGTCGCGCCCGGCTTCACCATCGCCGAGGTGTCGTTGCAGTCGTTCGCATTCGTGACCTTGCCCGGCACCGGCATGCACGAAGACTGCGCCGTGGAGCCCGCGGCCCCGAAGCCGTCGCCATCACCATCGACGTAGTAGGAGATGAAGGTGAGGCCTTCGTCGGTCTGGGTGTCGCAGTCGTCATCGGCCCCGTTGCACGTCTCGGGAGCACCCGGCTTCACCGTGGCGATCGCGTCGTTGCAATCGCTGTTGTTGTCGACCTTGCCGGGCATCGGCGCGCAGCTGCTCTCGGACTGCGCGGAAGCGTCACCGAAGCCGTCACCGTCGACGTCGGGGTAGTAGCTGACGAAGGCGATCCCGTTGTCCATCTGGCCATCGCAGTTGTCGTCGATCTTGTTGCAGAGCTCGACCGCGCCCGGCTTGATGGTGGGGTTCGCGTCGTTGCAATCACCGGGGTTGCTCACCCGGCCCATCACGGCGGTCTGACACGAGTTCACCGGCGTCGAGGTCGAAGCGCCGAAGCCGTCGCCGTCTGCGTCGACGTAGAAGTCTTGAAACGGAAGCCCGTTGTCGCGCGTGCCGTCACAGTCGTCATCGATGCCGTTGCAGGTCTCGGCCTGCCCGGGGCGGATGGTGGCGTCTCGATCGTTGCAGTCACCTGACTGCGTGACGCTGCCGGTCGGAGGGCTCTTGCAGCCTTCGCCGGTCTTCACCGCGCCGACGCCATCGCCGTCTTCATCGCTGTAGTACGCGACCACCGGCAGGCCTTCGTCGATCAGACCGTTGCAGCTGTCATCGATGCCGTTGCACAGCTCGAGCGCGCCGGGGAAGGCGCTGGGCTCGCGATCGTTGCAGTCGATCAACGCCTCACCCGTGCAGTCGCCCGTGCCGGAGAAGCCGTCACCGTCGTTGTCGAGACACACGCTGGTGGGCAGCAGGTAACCCGCGTCGACCACCGGAGTCAGTGGCTCTTCTTTTCCACCGCATGCGCTGAGCGCGAGTGCGGCCAACACGATCAGACTGCGAGTCATCAGGATCCCCGGGGAGACGGACCCTGTAGCCGATGGCATGACGTGTGGGCAAACCCGCTACTCGGGTTTTCGCGTCGCCGGGGTTACAAGCCCCACGTGGCCCGTGTGCTCTTCATCGAAAACCACGATTCTTTCTCGTGGAACGTCGTGGATGCGCTGCCTTTCTCACGATCTGAGATTGAGCTGATCAGCGCGTCGCAGGCCCTCAGCGCGCTGGATCGCGCCGACGTGGTGGTGATGGGCCCGGGCCCGACGGACCCGATCAGGGCCGGATTGGTCGAGCTGGTGGGCGAGGTGGCGAGGCGCCGCTTGCCGTTTCTCGGCGTGTGTCTGGGGCATCAGGCACTGGGGCTGGCGTTCGGGAGCACGCTCGTCCGCTCCACGCCGTCGCACGGCAAACGAGCCACCGCCCACTTCACCGAAAGCCGCAGCTTCCCGGCCGGTGACTTCGAGGTGATGCGCTACCACTCGCTCTCGCTCACGGACGTCACCGCCCCCCTGAAGGTGGTCGCCCGTTTGAGCGATGGAACGGTGATGGCGGTGGAGCACGAGTCGTTGCCGATGGCCGGCATCCAGTTCCACGCTGATTCCTTCGGAACGCCCAGGGGCCGCGAACTCATCGCCGCCTTCTTCAACCGAGATCCCCTCTCCCTGCGCCAGGGGGGTGAGGGTCTGGGTGAGGGGCCAACACCTGCACCATCACCCCTCAAACTCTCGAGCCTTCAAACCCAGGACACCTTCGCCCTCCTCGCCCCGGGCTTCTCCAAGCACGGACACTGGACACTCTTCGAAGAGTCCCCTGATCAGCAAACCGCCCTCTGGTACGCGACCGCCGAAGGCAAGCCCCAGCGCCTCACCGGCCGAGCGCGTGCAGTCGATCTGATCTTCGACGTCCCGTTCACGCCCTTGAAAGTCGACCTCGACGAAACAGGTTTCCTCGAAGGCGTGACGAAGATCCGCGAGCACATCGCGGCCGGCGACGTCTACCAGGTGAACCTCACGCTGCGAGCGACCCTGACCTGCGAAAGCGGAGCCCACCTCCTCAGCGCCTTCTGCCGCAAGGCCGTGCCCCGTTTCGCCGCCTGGGTGAAGTCGCCGCAGCTGGAGTTGGTCTCCGCCAGCCCCGAGCTGCTCGTCGAAACGAATGATCGGTTGATCCACGTCGAGCCGATGAAGGGCACCGCCCCGCCTTCTGAGCGCCTCTGGTTGGAGCGCAGTGAAAAAGATCGCGCCGAGCTGGCGATGATCACCGATCTCCTGCGCGACGATCTGCACCGCCTCTGCGAGCCGAACTCGGTGCACGTGGTCAACGACCGGCGAATGATCGAGCTGCCCTACGTGGTGCAGGCGGTGGCCGACGTGGAAGGTGAACTGCCAGCGCAAACCACGCTCGAGCAAGTCCTCGCCGCCGTGCACCCGGGGGGCTCGGTGACGGGCGCGCCGAGAGAAGCCGCGCTGCAACACATCGCGGCCCTGGAGCCGACCGCCCGCGGCGCCTACTGCGGAGCACTCGGTCTGGAGGAAAATTCCAGCGCGCGCGTGGCGCTGCTGATCCGCACCGCCGAGCGCATTGGATCCGCCTGGCGCTACGGCGTCGGCAGCGGCATCACCTGGGACTCCGATCCCCACGCGGAGTTGGAAGAAGTGCGTCTCAAGCTCGGCGCACTGCGTTGAAAATCAGTCAGCATTGACCCACTTGCGCCACCCCAGAGAGCAAGCGAATCAGGGCGCATGTTTCGTACCCATGCCGCCGTCGTCGTGATGTTCACCGCATTCACCTTCAGCGGCCTTGGCTGCACTCCGGAACCGATGGGCACGCCGTGCGCGACCGCCTCTGATTGCGGCGCCGCTCCGGGCCCCTGCGTGGAAAACACCTGCGTGAACAAGGTCTGCGGCACGGCGAACGTCGCCAGCGGTACGGCCACCGGCGTTGCGACGGCTGGCGACTGCAAGGCCACCCAGTGCGACGGCACCGGAAGCGCCGTCGTGGTGAACGATGACACGGACGTTCCCAACGACGCGCAGGACTGCACCGACGACCTCTGCACCGCCGGCGTGCCTTCGCACCCGCCCCGCGCCGCCGAGTCGGCCTGCGGCACCGCCGGCCTGCTCAAGTGTGATGGCCTCGGCAGCTGCGTGACCTGCATCGCGGCTGCCGATTGCGGCGCTTCCACCGAATGCCAGACCCGCACCTGCGTGGCCGGCACCTGCGGCGTGAACAACGTCGCGGCCGGTACGGCGCTCGCGATGCAGATCGCCGGCGACTGCAAGGTGAACCAGTGCGACGGCAACGGCGCCCCCGCGGTCGCGAACGACGACGCCGACCTGCTCGTCGACGTCACCAGCTGCACCAACGACGTGTGCACCGCCGGTGTGCCGTCGAACCCGCCCGTCACCGCGCGCACGGCGTGCACCGAGAACAACGGCGCGTTGTGTGACGGTGCCGGCGCCTGCGTGACCTGCGTCTCCTTCACCGACTGCCCCGGCAGCGACACCGAATGCCAGCAGCGCACCTGCACGGCCGGCGTCTGCGGCTTCGGCTACGCCGCGCAGAACACGCCGGTCGCCTCGCAGACCGCGAACGACTGCAAGAAGAACGTCTGCGACGGAGCGGGCGCGATCACGCCCGCGAACGACGACACCGATCTCCCCAACGACAACAACAGCTGCACCACCGACAGCTGCGCTGCGGGCGCGCCCACCTTCACCAACGTCACCGCCGGTACCGCCTGCGGCACCGCGGGCGTGTGCAGCGGCGGCCAGTGCGTCGGATGCAACGCGCCCAGCGATTGCCCCGGCAGCGACACCGAGTGCACGGCGCGCACGTGCGTGGCCAACGTCTGCGGCGTCACCTTCACCGCGGCGAACACCGCGGTCGCGGCGCAGGCGGCCAACGACTGCAAGAAGAACGTCTGCGACGGCAGCGGCAACGTGGTGAACCAGAACGACAACACCGACTTGCCCCTCGATGACGGCAACCAGTGCACCTCGCAGGTCTGCACCGCTGGCGTGGCGAGCTTCCCCACGGTGCCGGTGAACACGGTGTGTACCCAGAACGGCGGCGCCTTCTGCAGCGCGGGCGGCAACTGCGTGGCGTGTACGGCGGCCAGCCAGTGCCCCGGCAGCGACACGGAGTGCCAGACGCGCACCTGCACCAACAACGTCTGCGGCGTCGCCTTCGCGGCCAACACCGTGGTGACGGCGAGTCAGACGGCGGGTGACTGCCAGCAGAACCGCTGCAACGGCGCGGGTGGGATCGTCTCGGTCGCGTTGAACTCGGATCTGCCCGCCGACGACGGCAACCTCTGCACCGCGCAGACTTGCAACGCGGGTGTACCCAGCTTTCCGCCCACCGCCATCAACACCGCGTGTGGTCCGGGCGGTGGCAGCTTCTGCAACGGCGCTGGCACCTGCGTCAGCTGCAACGTGGGCACGCAATGCGCCGGCACCGACACCGAGTGTCAGGTGCGCACCTGCACCGCGAACACCTGCGGCGTGAACAACACCGCGGCGGGCACGACCACGGCCTCACAGACCACGAACGACTGCAAGCGCAACCAGTGTGACGGCGCAGGCAACGTGGTGTCGACGAACGACGACGGCGATCTCCCCGCCGATGACGGGAATCAGTGCACCAACCAGGTCTGCACCGCGGGCGTGCCCAGCTTCCCGCCTGCTGCGGCCAACACCGCATGCAATCAGAACGGCGGCAGCTACTGCAGCAGCGCGAGCACCTGCGTCGGGTGCAACGCCCCCGCGCAGTGCCCGGGCACCGACACCGAGTGCAGCGTGCGGAGCTGCGCTGGCAATTCGTGTGGCTTCTCGTTCACTGCCGCGGGTACGCCGGTCACGACTCAGACCGCGGGCGACTGCAAGCAGAACGAGTGCGACGGCGCGGGCGGCATCGTCGCGGTGAACGCGAACTCCGACGTTCCTGCGGATGATGGAAACCAGTGCACGGCGCAGGCCTGCAGCGCGGGCGTGCCCAACTTCCCCAGCCAGCCGGTGAACACGGCGTGCAACCAGAACGGTGGCGCGTACTGCAACGGCTCCGGCGCGTGCTCCGAGTGCAATGCCCCCGCCCAGTGCGCCGGCAGCGATACCGAGTGTCAGACGCGGACCTGCAATGGCGGATCGTGCGGCTTCAGCAACACCTCTGCAGGTACGCCGGTCAGCTCGCAGACTGCGGGCGACTGCAAGACCAACGAGTGCGACGGCGCGGGCAGCATCGTCTCGGTGACCTCGAGCGCCGATGTCCCGCCCGATGACGGCAACCAGTGCACCGATGACGTCTGCAGCGGCAGCGTCCCTTCGCACCCGGCCAGGGCAAACGGCACAGCGTGTAATCAGGGTGGCGGCACGATGTGCTCGGCCGGCCAGTGCGTGGAGTGCAACTCGCCCAGCGAATGCCCGGGCCAGGACACCGAGTGCCGGGCGCGCACGTGCAACGGCAATTCGTGTGGCTCCAACTTCACGGCGGCGGGAACTGCCGTCTCGTCGCAGAACGCGGGCGACTGCAAGGTGAACCAGTGCGACGGGGTCGGCAACGTCGCCGCTGCAAATGACAATACCGATGCCCCGATCGATGGGAATCAGTGCACCTTCGACGTGTGCAACGCAGGTGTGCCGTCGAACCCGCCCGCTGCGGCAGGCACGGCGTGCAGTCAGAACGGTGGCTCGGTGTGCGACGGCGCCGGCGCGTGCATCAGCCCGCCCCAGGTGGCAAGCACCACGCCTGCTGATGGCAGCACGCCGACCGCGGGCCCGACGATCGTGGTGACGTTCAGCACCGCAATGAATGCCGCGACGCTCACCGGCCAGACGGCGGCGGGTGCGTGCAGTGGCTCGATTCAGGTCTCCCAGGACAACTTCGCCAGCTGCATCGCCTTCTCGTCGGCTGCGCCCACGATGTCGGGGGGCAACACCGTCGCGACGTTGACCGCGGCGCCGGGTCTGCTGGTGAACCGGAGCTATAGGATTCGGGTCACCACGGCGGCGCAGGGTGCGAGCGGCACGGCGTTGGCGGCGCAGTTCACCCAGCCGACGGGGTTCACCACGACGAGCCCCAACACGTGCAGCGGATCGGTGGTCATCAGCCAGTTCAACGGCGGAGGCGGACTTACCGGCGCGACCTACAAGAATGACTTCGTCGAGTTGCACAACCGCGGCACGACCGCCGTCAGCCTGGCAGCCATGTCGCTTCAGTACGCCAGCACCGCCGGCACCACCTGGACGAAGCTGAACCTCACCGGCTCGATTCAGCCGGGGGGGTACTACTTGATTCAACTGTTCAGCGGCGGAGCCGTGGGCGCGTCGTTGCCCACGCCGGATCTCACTGCGGCTACGGACATCGCGGGCGCGAACGGCAAACTCGCGCTCGTCAACAGCAACACCGTCACGCTGAGCGGCGCCTGCCCCCTGGGGCCGACCGTGCTCGACTTCGTGGGCTACGGAACGGCCAACTGCTTCGAAGGTGTCGCGGCAGTGCCCGCTCTGACCTCGAGCACCGCCGCTGTGCGCGCACAAAGTGGCTGCGCTGACGTGAACAACAACGGGGCAGACTTCGCCACGGCCACTCCCTCTGCACGCAACAGCGCATCAGCGGCGGTGGCTTGCGCCTGTACGGCGCAGAATGAGTCGAACGCCGCGCTCGAGGCCGACTACTGCACCATCCAGTTCCCGCTCACCTTGAGCGTTGCCGCGGGCGCGGCGACTCCACTCGTCTTTGGACAGCTCTTCGAGGTCGGCGTCACCGAGGCCGCGGGAGGCAATCCCAACGTCCGCGCTCAGCTGGGCTGGGGTTTACCCACTTCGAACCCGCAATACGAAGCGGGCTGGACCTGGACCAACGCGACCTTCAACGTGCAGTCAGGAAACAACGACGAGTACCAGGCGTCGTTCATCGCTCCGAGCGCAGGCAGCTACCGGTACGTGTATCGGTTCAGCCTCAACCAGGGTGTCAGCTGGACCTATTGCGATCAGAACAGCGGCGACGGCGGCGCCGGCAGCAATGCCGGGCTCAGCTTCGAGTTCGGCTTCATGGGTTCACTCACGGTTCCGTGAACTGATTCGCCGCCCTCACCCTGACCCTCTCCCGAAGGGCCCGAAGGGAGAGGGGATCAATTAGACGAAGAGGAAATCGCTGCCCGCGGTCTTCGCCTTCGCGCGCATGGCGAAGCCCGCCCAGAAGAAGGTGATGTCGTCGGTCTGGTCACCCTCGAGCCGCTCGGTCACCTTGTCCCAGGTGATGATCGCCACGCGGTAGTTCGGCTCGCCGACCACCAGCACGGGCTGATTGCGCTCCTCGTTCCACTGGTAACGACCGCCGTAGGTGCGCTGACCGACCACGAGCAGGTAGCAGCCGAAGCGCTGCGCGGTGAGCGCCTTCCCGGCGTCGTCGAGGCTGTCGAAGTGTTCGGCGACCGCCGCGAGCGCGGACTCCACCCGCGGAATGCTCTTCTCGGAGTAGTCGAGCGACAGCTTCATCGCGGCGGCGATGGCGACGGCCTCAGCGGCCATGCGGGCAATTTCTTCTTCCATGCGACCGCCTCATAGCCCGTCAGCGGCGGGGCGGAGGCGGCTTCACGGGCGGGCGCCCACCACTGGCCGGTCGTCCCGCATTCAGCGGGTTCGGCTTGATCGCCGTCGAGTTGCCGTCGACGTCCATCACCGAGTCGCTCACCTCGACGCTGTTCTCTTCGGAAGGCGCCTGGGCCTCTTCATCCCCCGTCTCTCGCGCCGACTCGGGCGCCGGCTTGCGCGCCAACAACGGGTTGCGCGTGGGTGGAGGCGTGGCGTCGTCACGATTGGCAGGATTGACCGCAGTGCGCACCGGCCGCGAAGGCGCCTGGGCCGTGCGCGCCTGAGGCGTAGGCCCCGCGGGCACCTGCACCTGAACCTTCTTCTCGTTCTTCGCCTTCGCTTCGCTCTTGAGCTTCGCCTCGAACGCCTTGGCCTCCTCGTGAACGGAGTCGGGATCAGGCAGGTGCTTCTCGCGGTACTTCAGCGAAGGCGCCCAGTGCGTGGTCACGCTCTCACCCAGGCCGTGAATCAACGGCGGCGGGGGCAACCCGTACGTGCGCGGGTCGAAGAACTCATCGGTGAGATCCTCGAAGCCGTACGCGCGCGCCTTGGCGAGGAACGACGGCAGCACGCCCGTCGGCGCGTGGTACCCGAGGATGCGCCCGTCTTCGTCCTTGGTGACGGGAATGAACAACCAGAGATCCTGCGTGCGGTAGTCGCCCTTCTCGTTGAGCGGCTGCACCTCGGAGACCGCGATCGTCTTGCGGCTACCGTCCTGCAAACGTTCACAACACACGACGAAGTTGATCGCCGAGGCCACCTGCGCGCGCACCGCGACCATGGGCAGCTCGACGCCCGACATCAGGCACAGAGACTCGAGGCGGCGCAGCGAGTCGGTGGGCGTGTTCGCGTGCACCGTGGCCATCGAACCGCCGTGGCCGGTGTTCATCGCCTGCATCAAGTCGAACGCTTCACCACCGCGCACTTCGCCGACCACGATGCGATCGGGGCGAAGACGCAGGGCCGACATGAGCAAGTGCCCCATGGTCACCTCGCCCTTGCCGAACTTGTCGGGCGGGCGCGATTCGAACGGCACCAGGTGGCTCTGCTGCAGCTGAAGCTCGGCCGAGTCTTCGATGGTGAGGATGCGCTCTTCGTCGGGGATGAGGCTGGAGAGAATGTTGAGCAGCGTGGTCTTGCCCGAGCCCGTACCGCCGGACACCAGCATGTTCAGCTTCACCATGACCGCCGCTTCGATCAGCCGCACCATCGGCGTGGTGATCGACCCGAAGTTCACCAGGCTCTGCGGGGTGAGCTTGTCCTTGAAGAACTTCCGAATGGCGATGGTGGTGCCCTTGCGCGCGATGGGCGGGAGCACCACGTGAATGCGGCTGCCATCGGGGAGGCGGGCGTCGAGGCGGGGCCGCTCGTCGGTGAGCATGCGGCCGACGAACTGCGCCATGTTGCGCGCGGCGCCGAGCAGCCCTTCTTCCGAGAAGAAGGCGTCGACCTTGGTCAACTTGCCCTTCTTTTCGATCCAGATGTCCGTCGGACCATTGATCATGATCTCGGAGACGGCCTCGTCGTCGAGGTAGGGGAGCACGGGCTTGAGAAACGCCCGCAGCGACTCTGTGTACATCGAAGCAGCAGCCATGGCTGTGGTGGATGCTACCGTGCTTTTCATGGCGACGAAGAAGGCCAGAGGGCCCAGGAAGTCGAAATCAGCAGTCAAGGTGGTCAAAACCCCGGTGACCGAGGTCAAGCCGAAGCCCAAAGTGGGCCGAATCGTGGAGGAGAGCACCTCGCCCACCCTCCCTTTCGAGATCGATCCGCGGAAGATCGAGGCCTCGCTCAACAAGCTGAAAGACCAGGTCGTCACCCTGGCCAAGAAGGGCCGCTACACCAAGGTGCGCTTCAAGTTTCGCGGCAAGCAGCTGCTGCCCGACATCCCCCTGGCTGCAGTGGTCGCCGTCGAAGGCGCCACGTTTTACTGGGCGGGTATCTTGCGCGCGCTCGTCTTCACCCTGGCCGGCCGTACGTTGATCGACGTCGAGCTGGTCAACGACTCCGAGAAGCGACTTGCGAAGGGCAAAGAAGCGCTGCTCTCGGGCGATCTCGACGAGGCGCTGGCCGCCTTCCGCGAGGCGCAAGACATGGACGACGAGAATCCTGCGGTGCACCTCAACCTGGGCATTGCCCTCAAGCTCAAAGGCGATCACCCTGCCGCCCGCACCGCGCTGGAGCGGTGCCGCGATCTCGACCCCAAAGGTCCGACCGCGATGGAAGCGGAACGTCTGCTCAAGACCCTCACGACTGCCATGGTCATCACGCCCTCATGAAGAAATTCGCCCTGCTCGCCCTCCTCGCTGGCTGCGCTTCTGGCCCGCGCCCCGTGCCTTCCTCTGCCACCGCCACGCAACGGTTCGAATTGACCGAACGCGCGTTGCTCGACGGCAGGCACCTCACCGGCACCTTCGAGATCGACTCCAAGGGCGAGAACGCCGCGCACATGACCGGCACCATCGAGTTCGTCGAAGGCAACGCGCTGCACCTGGTGGCTGAAGGCAACTTCAAGTCTGACCCCGTGCAGCTCGAGGTCGACAGCCGCGATCCCACCGGCATCCTGCGCACCAGCACCAAGGGCCCTTCGGTCTCCTCACACCGCGACCCGCCCGCCGCCAGGCTGCGCGAAGCGGTCGCGCTGGGCATCTCGCGCATGGGCCTGCTGCACAACCTGGCGTTGGTCTCGATGGATCAGAACCTCGAGAAGACCGGCGGTGGGTTCCCCGACTGGGTCAAGACGCTGGAGATGAAAGACGGCGCCGCCGAGAGCATCAACGGCGAGGTCTGCCGACGGGTGGAGTACGTCGTTCAGGTCGACGGGCAGAACAGGGGCGAAGCCTCGTTGTGCATCGCCGATGCGAATGGGCTGCCGCTCCAGCGAAACCAGACGGTGCACTTTCCGACCGGCGACATGACGGTCGTCGAGACGTTCAAGTGGCAGGTGAAATAGGGGCAACCGCGTCCTACGTGTGCAACGGGCTTCACACCGCACGTTGCCAGTGGCACGAATTCACGGAGCAGGTTGACGGCCGCCAGATTGCACACGACGCCCCCCATGAAGACATACGGCCCGATGCTTTTCATGGTCCTCACCCTCGTGGCCTGTGGCCGCAGCGAGCTGCTGGTCGACGCCGATGGCTCGAGCGATGCCGATCGCGAGGCCGTCGAGCCCACCTCGATGGGAAGTGCCGCCGGGCTCTGCGCCGGCGCAGATGAGGAGCTGCTCCGACGCTGGAACATCGCGGTCGACGCGGTCGGGCCACTTGAACGCGACTTTCACTGGGTGAGCGTGAACCAATTCCCGCACCCGACCTGGCGACGCGGCGACGCCATCGCTTACGACGCCTTCGCAGACGCTCTGGTGGCGTTCTGGGGCGAACCCTCCAACGTCGAGTTCGCCGCTTCCTGCCAGCTGTTCGACACGTCGTACCCTTCGGGCCCGCCGGTCGCGCGGCAGTGCTACGCGCAGCTGCGACCGCTCACCCGGCAACTGAGTACCTTCAGACTGGTCTCGGTCGACCGGCAGCAGGCCCTCGCGCGTGCCAGCACGGTCATTCAAGCGCCCGACGGCCCTGCCGAGGGGCTGAGCTGTCCGTAAGTCGTCGAGACGTTCAAGTCGCAGTTGAAGTAGGGCTCATCATCCGATGGCGTCACGCAAAGCAGGGCTGGGGTTCATCGTCGTCACGCTCTTCATCGACATCCTCGGGCTGGGGCTGATCATCCCCATCCTCCCGCGGCTGGTGGAGAGCTTCGTCGGCAACGATCCCGGGCGCGGCGCCTTCTACGTGGGCGCGCTCGCGTCGGCCTACGCGCTGATGCAGTTCATCTTCTCCCCCATCATGGGCAGCCTGTCGGATCGGTTCGGCCGGCGGCCGGTGTTGCTGGTCTCCTTGTTCGGCACCGGTTTCGACTACGTCTTGCTGGCCTTCGCGCCTTCGTTGGCGTGGTTCTTCCTGGGGCGGGTGGTGTCGGGCCTGTGTGGCGCGTCGATCGGCACCGCGGCGGCGTACATCGCCGACGTGAGCCCCCCCGAAAAACGCGCGCAGAACTTCGGCCTCATCGGCATGGCCTTCGGCCTGGGTTTCATCGCGGGGCCGCTGCTCTCGGCGCTGCTGGGCGACGTCGCCATGCCCCTGCCGCACTTCATCTCAGAGCTCACCGGCTACACGGTGTTGCCCGGCATCCGGTTCCCCTTCGTGGTCGCCGCCTTGCTCTCGTTCACCAACGCGATGTACGGCCTGTTCGTCTTGCCCGAGTCGTTGAAGCTCGAGAACCGCCGCGCCTTCTCGTGGGCCCGCGCGAACCCCATCGGCACCTTGAGCGCGTTGACGAAGTACCCGGTGGTTCTCGGCCTCGCGTTGACGTTGTTCCTGGTGGGCGTGGCGCAGCGCAGCCTCGAGAGCACCTGGGTGCTCTTCACCGAGTACCGCTTCCATTGGGACATCAAAGACACCGGCATCTCGCTGGCCGTGGTGGGGCTGGCGGCCGCGATCGTTCAGGGCGGGCTGGTGCGACGGATCATCCCGAAGCTGGGTGAACGAAAGGCGCTCACCACGGGCATCATCGTCTCGAGCATCGCCTTCGCGCTCTACGGCCTCGCCTCCGCGGGGTGGATGCTCTACGTCTTCCTGGTCTTCGGTTCGCTCGGCGGCATCGCCGGCCCGGCCGCGCAGGGGCTGATGTCGAAGTCGGTACCGCCCAACGAGCAAGGCATGCTCCAGGGCGGGCTGGCCAGCGTGACGAGCATCACCAGCGTGCTGGGGCCGCTCATCGCGACCAACCTGTTCGGCTTCTTCATCAGCGACAAAGCGCCGGTGAAGATTCCTGGCGCGGCTTTCTTCGCGGGCAGCGGGCTGCTGGTGCTGGCGCTCTTCGCGGCCCGCCGCACCTTCGCCAGGGTGCCCGCCCCGTCGCCGGGTGCGCCGGTGGTGTCGTCGCCTCCATAAGCCGGCGGCACTTCTTCACCTGACCGCCCAGTTGCCTTGCTGTGCGGTGCTCGGTTAGAGCCCTCGGCCATGGACTTGCGGCAATACGTCAGGAATACGCGCGGCCGGATGTTCGAGAGCGACTTCCTCGAATTCTTCTCCAAGGTGCACCCGCGCACGCCCTTCGTCTTCTGGATCCCCGTGGCCACCGCGCTGCTGGGCTACTCGCTCTACCAGGGCCTCACCACGCCGCTGGAGACCGTGGTGGTGCTCCCGCTGGGGTTCCTCACCTGGCAGCTGCTCGAGTACTGGATTCACAAGAAGATCTTCCACACCTGGCCCGGCCCCACCGCCCACGGTTTCCACCACACGTACCCTGACGACGACACCCGGCTGGTGATGCCGCTCACCGTCAGCATCGGGCTGGCGACCTTGATCGCGCTGGGCCTGTCGCTGCTGCAGCGCCCCGACGTGACCATCCCCTACTGGGCGGGCATCGTGGCGGGTTACCTCTGGTACGACTTTCTCCACTGGTCGACGCACCACCGCGAGCCGATCACCGAGTGGGGCAAGAAGCTGCGCGCGCACCACCTGGCGCACCACTTCGGCGATCCCGACAAGAACTTCGGCATCAGCCACATGTGGATGGACAAGATCCTCGGCTCGTTGATCAAGCGAGAGTCGAAGTAAGTGAGCATCGCTTCTCCGACGACCGGGCCCATCCCGCCGCAGAAGCTCAAGGCCCCGCTGCTCAAGCGGCCGGCGCTGTGGGTCTCTTTGCTGGGCGTGGTGCTCATCGGGCTCATCGCCTGGCGGGCCACCGCGGCGCGGCCTTCGCTCAAGGTCGAGCTGCCGGTGCTCTCCACGGTGCCCGCCTTCGCGTTCGTCGACCAGTCGGGCGCGCCGTTCAATTCTGAAGCGCTCACCGGCAAGGTCTGGGTGGCGAACTTCATCTTCACCCGCTGCCCTAACGTGTGCCCCAAGTTCACTGCGAAGATGGGCACCCTGCAGGATCGCAGCAAGACCGAGCTGCCCGCGCTGGGCCTGGTCAGCTTCACCGTCGATCCCGAGAACGACACGCCCGAGGTGCTCGCGGCGTATGGGCAGAAGTTCAAGGCCGACTTCGACCGCTGGCATTTCGTGCGCGGTGAACGGCCTGAGCTCGAGAAGGTGATCCGTCAGGGCATGCTGCAGCCGATGGATCCAGGCGACGGCAAAGATCTGAACACCGTGGTGCACGGTAGTTACTTCGCGTTGGTCGACTCGAAGCTGCAGGTGCGCGGGGTGTATCGCTTCACCGAGCCCGGTTCGGTCGATGAAGTGCTGCGCGATGCGCGGCTCCTGCTGCCTTAGAGCTGCAGCTTCAAGGTCAACGAGAGCAGCTGGCCCTGCGCGCCGCCGAGCTCATGGCGGTACGCGAAGTCGATGCCGCTGCCTTCCGAGAACCAGCCGATGCCGGCCGAGAGGTACTGGTGGTTGGCGATGCCGTCGAACTGGTACCCGACGCGAATAGGGAAGGTCTGGGCGATCAGCCACTCGATGCCGCCGTGGTACGCGAGCCGGGGATCCTTCTGGTTGAAGTCCATGCGCAGGTCGAACGCCGGCGTGAGCTGCCCGAGGATCTGAAAGCCGATGGACGCCACGAAGTAGCGGGTGATGTCGGGGTTCCAGACGTGAATCAGGTTGTGGCCCGAGAACCCCAGGGTGAGCCACTGCGCGGGCCGGGCGATGATGCCGCCGTTGAGGCTGATCGAGTTCGAGTTCGACGCACCGACCAGCACGTGATGCCGGGTGGTGAGGCCGAGGTGAATCAGATCGCCGAAGGCGTACCCGAGCGACACCGTGGTGAGGTGGGCGAACGCGCGGCCCTGCGTACCGTCGGGCATGCCCTTGGTGAAGGTGGCGAAGTGATACGAGATGCCCATCGCCAGCGGGTTGGTGGAGTCGGCCAGCGCGATCGACCCGAAGCCATAGCCCTGCGGCACGTCCCACGAGCCGGTCGCTTCCATCTGGTAGCGCTTGTAGAGCGTGAGCCCGGCGGGATTGCCACCGATGGTCTCAGCGCCGTAGCCCAGCGCCTCGTACGCCCCGCCCATCGCCATGTTGCGTGAACTCTGCAGGTCGCGCAGATCGGGCCCGTTGACGGCCGAGACTTGTTGAGCCGCGGCCAGCGACGACGCGAGAGACAGCAGGAGGACGAAGTTTCTTCTCACCGTGGGGGAAACCTCTACTACGGCTTGGGCATGCCTCTGAGTAATGTGCCGCGCGTCATGACTGGCCAGTTCCAACAAGGGTGCACCAGGGTGAGCCGATGAAGGCCGCCGTTCTCGCGTTGATCGTGGCGTACATCATGCCGTCGCACGGCGTGCTGAAGCGCTTCTCCAATGAGCGCGATGGGTTGACGGTCGTGAACCTCAAGGCCGAAGGCGTGGCGGCGGTCTCGCCGGTGCTGGCCAAAGACGTTTCAGCGCTGATGGGGATCACCTGGAACAGCGGGGAGTTGATGCTCAACGCCTCGTTGGCCGTGCGATTCCCGGGGCGTTGCAGGTTGGAGCTCTCCTCCCCCGAATCCACCAAGGTGCTCGCCGCGGCCTCGACCAGCGGCAAGAGCCGCACCGAAGGCGGCGACGTGCAGGCGCTGCTGGTGGGTCTGGAGCAGGCGTGTGCGTTGCTTTCCCTCAAGTCGTCGGAAGACGGCGCGACGCGGGAAGCGGTGACGAAGTACCTCAGCTCGATGAAGGTCGACTTGAAGACCGTCTCGTTGGCCCGCTTCAACGGCACCGTGAGCTACCTCATCGGGCAAAAGGCCGAGGGGCAGTCGCAGGTGTGGATCTACAAGGAGCGTTTCCTCCCCTCGCGCGTGAAGTTCAACGACGCCTCGGGCACCGCGTGGGACGTGCGCTTCTCCGATTACAGCTCGCAGGCGACCGGCGAAATCTGGCCGCGCGTGCTGGAGATCTACAAAGGCAACGAGCCGCAGCTGCGGGTGATGGTGCTCAACGCCAACGCGAAGGCCGACCTCAACGCAGTGAAGTTCTGAGTGTCCCAGCTTGAAGCTCAGCTCTCCCTCACGCCCGAGGGAGAGAAGGCGTACGCCTGGGTCGCCGTCGGCCGGCCCGTGCGAGGCGAGTACACGTACTCAGTCCCTCCCGAGATGGCCGCGCAGCTCAAACCTGGTCAACGAATCCGGGTGCCCTTTGGGCGGTCGATCACGCTGGGTTTCTACCTCGCGCCCGCGCCCCGGCCGCCGCCCGACGTGGTGAAGAAGCTCCGCCCGATCGAACGCATCCTCGATCTCGAGCCCGCCTTCCCGCCCGACATCGTCGAGTTGGTGCGGTTCGCCGCGCACCACTACCGCTACCCGCTGGGTGAAGCCCTGCGCGCTGCCCTGCCTCCGGGCCTGACCAAGGCCGATGAGGGCAAGACCGCCAAGGCCGACGTGATCGTCTTCGCGCGAGCGCTCTCGGCCGCCACGCTCGATCCACTCACGAGAGCCCCCGCGCAGCACGCGACGCTCAGTTACCTGCTGGCCGTCGGTGGACGCGCGCCCGTCGAAGAAATCGCCCACGCGATTCCGGGAGCCAAGGAGAACCTCAAGAAGCTCGCCGCGCGCGGCTTCGTGCAGCTCGAAGAAGAGCGGGTGGTGCACGGCGTTCGTGAAGGCCTTCAGCAGTCACGGCCGGCCGCGTTGACCCCCGAGCAGGAGATCGCGGTCGCCACGCTCTCGAAGTCACTCGACGCGGGGGGCTTCGCGCCCTTTCTGCTCCACGGGGTGACGGGCAGTGGCAAGACCGAGGTCTACCTGCGCCTGGTGGAGCGCTGCCTCGAGCTGGGCAAAGGCGCGCTCATCCTGGTGCCGGAGATCGCGCTCACGCCGCAGCTGGTCGGCCGGTTTCGCAGCCGCTTCGGTCAGAACGTGGCGCTGCTCCACTCGGCGCTCAAAGATCGTGAACGGCTGCGCCATTGGCAGGAGCTGCGCGCAGGCACCGTGAAGCTGGCGGTCGGCGTGCGCAGCGCGATCTGGGCGCCCGTGCCCAACCTGGGCATCGTGGTCGTCGACGAGGAGCACGACCCTTCGTTCAAGCAGGAAGAGAAGCTGCGGTACCAGGCGCGCGATCTCGCGGTGGTGCGCGCGAAGCAGGCGGGCGCGATGGTGCTGCTGGGCAGCGCGACGCCTTCGCTGGAGACCTGGGAGAACGCACGCAAAGGCCGCTACGGCCTGGTGAACCTGACCAAGCGCGTCGACGATCGCCCGATGCCCACGTTGCAGTTGGTGGACCTGCGCATCGAGCGGCCGAAGTCGGCGGAGAACAAGGGCACCGAGCCCCCGATGCTCTCGCCCACGCTGCGCACCGCGATCGGCGAGACGCTCGACAAGAAGCAGCAGGTGATTCTGTTTCTGAACCGGCGCGGGCACTCGACCTTCATCGTGTGTGAGGTGTGCGGGCAGTCGATCCGGTGCGAAGACTGCGACGTGTGCATGACGCACCACCTGTCGGCGCGGCAGCTGCAGTGTCACTACTGCGGCAAGGCGAGATCGGTGCCGCGCTCCTGTCCGGAGTGTTCGGGGCCGATGCTCGAGCTGGGCGTGGGCACCGAGCGCATCGAGGCGGAGGTGGCTGATGCGTTTCCCACCGCGCGCATCGCGAGGCTCGATCGCGACGCGGCGTCTTCGGCGGAGAAACTGACCGAGATGCTCGCGTCGTTCGCGCGGCGTGAGCTCGACATCCTGGTGGGCACGCAGATGGTGGCGAAGGGCCACGACTTTCCCGGCGTGACGTTGGTGTGCGTGGTGATGGCCGACTCGGCGCTCACGCTGCCGGACTTCCGAGCGGGAGAGCGCACGTTTCACCTGCTCACCCAGGTCGCGGGGCGCGCGGGTCGCGGGAAGGATCCAGGCCGCGTGTTGGTGCAGAGCTACAACCCCGAGGCGGCGCCCATCGAGCGCATGTTGCAGAACGACTACGCGCGCTTCTCGGCGGAAGAGTTGAAGCGGCGGCAGCAACTGGCCTGGCCGCCCACCACGCGCATGGTGGCGATCCGCATCGACAGTGAGTCGGCGGATCTCACGATTCGCGTGGCGAAGCAGTTGGCGAAGGTGGCCGAGAAGAACCTGCCGCCGGCGTCACAAGGCGTGCGCATGCTGGGGCCGGCCGCGGCGCCGATCGCACGAATCAAGGGCAAGACGCGCTGGCAGCTGATCCTGAAGGCGCCGACGCATACGGCGATGTTCCGCACGCTCGACGCGATCGAACTGGCGATGCAGGACCTGCCGTCGGCGGTGCGAGTGGTGATCGACGTCGATCCGGCCGCAATGCTCTAAGTCTCCCTCTCCCTTCGGGGGAGAGGGGGGACAGGAATTGGACCTCGTGGCGGCCCTGTAGGAACGTGTGGCACCCGCAATGGCCGCGCCTCCCATTCTCCTCGTCGCTGACGATCTCTCGGTGATCGCCTCGGTCAAGCGCGTGCTGGCCCGCGAGGGGTACGAGTGTGTGCTGGCGACCAGCGCGGCCGATGCGGTGATCGCCTTCGGGCATCTGCTGCCCGGGCTGATCATTCTGCAGCCCTCGGTGGAGAGCGATCGCGGCGGCGTGCTGCTCGAAGAACTGCAAATCCACCCCGACGCCCAGTTGCTGCGCGTGCTGTTGCTGGGCGAGACCATTCCCGGGTTCGCCTGGCCGGTGATCCCGCTCCCGCTCGACCCGGACTTCTTTGCCACCGCGCTCGACGAGAACGTGCGCACCACCGACGAGGCCGGCTCCTGGTCGGTGCTGGAGACCGCGCCCGCCGAGACGCCGCCGATGCCCGTCGAGCCGTCGAACCAGCCAGCCGACGACTGGCGCGCCACCAGCCCCCACGAAGTCGATCAAGACGCTCCGCAGGAAGACATGCCGGAGCCGCAGGCGATCGTGGCTGATCCCACCCCGCCCAACCTGCCCGACGCGCTCGAAGAGAAGCTCTTCGGAGATCTCGCCGCCGACGTCGAAGCCTCGGCCATGCAGTCGGTCGAGTCCTCTCTCCCCCAGCCGCAAGACGACGACGAAGAGCTCACCCGCCTCGAAGACGAAGTGCGCGCCGAAGCCCACCGTCGCCGCCAGTCGCGCGAAGCCCGGGCGGTCACCGTCAAACCCGCAGCCGAGCCGCCTCCGCCGATGGAGATGCCCAGCTCGCAGCCCGAAGGCGACGAGTCGTTCGAGGGCATGTCGGAAGAGCCGGTGCCGCCGCCTTCTCGCGCCACCGAGGTGCTCTCCCGCGCCGAGCAGATGGTGCTCGATGGGCGCGCCAAGAGCGAGGCCCGGCAGCGCGCTGAAGAGACCGACGCGAAGGCGCTGCGTGAAGAAGCCGCCAGCAACAGCCGCCGCGCTGAGCAGGCCGAAGAAGCGGCGCGCACGGAACGCGAAGCGCGAAGCAGCTCCGAAGAGCAGCTCTTCACCCTGCGCGACGAGCTCGATCGCCTCAAGGCCGACTCCGCCAACGAACGCGAGCTGACCCGCGTGCGGCACGAGAACGAGCTCGAGACCATCAAGGCCGACGTCGAAGCGACGCGGCAGGTGAGCGAAGCGCTCTTGAAGACCGAGGCCCGAAAGCTGGCCGACGCCGAGCGCGCGCTCGAGGAAGAAAAAGAGCAGCGGGCCGCCCTCGCAGCAGAACTGGAAGACACCTCGGCCCAGGTGGCCACCGCGCGCGCGGAGGCCAACAAGCGCGCCGCGCTCGAAGAGAAGCTGGAAGAGGCGCACGCGCGCATCGCCGCGCTGGAGGCCGAGGTCTCCGGGCTGCAGATGGTGGCCAGCACCGCCGCTGAAGAACACCAGAAGCGCCAGATCCTGGAGACCCAGCTCGCCGAGCGTGACGCGCTCATCGCGGAGCTCACCCAGAAGGTCGAGGCCGCCGGACCGCTGGCCGATGACGCCGAGCTCGCGCGCATGCAGCTGGAAGAGAACAACGCGCAACTCCAAGCGAGCAACGCGCAGCTGCAGGAGAGTGGCGCTCAGCTCAAGCTCACCGAGCAGCACCTCGCCGAAGCGCGCCAGGCCCGCGACGACGCGCAGACCGAGATGCTGGCCATCGAAGACGCGCGCGACACGCTGCATGCCCAGCTGACCGAAGCGACCAGCCGGCTGGAGGCGCTGCAGGCCGACGTGACCAGCGCCTCGGGCTTGCTGGAAGACACCGCGAAAGAACGCGACACCCTGCGCGCCCGCATCGCCACGCTCGAGCCTCAGCAGGCGCTCGCCGAAAAACTGGCCGCCGAGCTGGAAGAAGAGACGCACCGCCGCACGGGCCTGGAAGCCGAGCTGGAAGACGCGAAACGCGCGCTCGACTCCACCCGCACCCGCGCAGAGTCGATGGAAGCCACAGCGGTGATGGCCAGCGAGAAGGTGAAGTCGCTCGAGGCCCGCGAGGTGATGTCACTCGCCCTGCCCGGCAAACGTTCGGTGGGCGTGGCCCGTCACGGCTCGGTCGAACTCGAAGGGCTCGCGCGCGTGGTCTGCCAGCTGGTGATCGGCAACGCAGAAGCGCGGCTGGAGCTGGGCGTCAGCGGAGGTACCCGCAACCTCTGGTTCAAGCGCGGGCAGATCATCGCCGCCGAGTCTTCGCTCGAGCAAGAAGGGCTCATCTCCCGCGCCCGGCGCGACGGGCTCATCGACGCCCGGCAGGACTCCGAGCTGCGCATGCTCAAGGGCGCCACGCCACGTGAACAGCTGGAGGCCCTCAAGGCGCGCGGCTTCATTCGCGACATCGAGTCGGTGCCGCTGGTGCAGCGGTACACCGAGCAGGTCGCCCTCGACGCCTTCACCGAAGAGAAGACGCTGTACCGGGTGGTGGAAGAGGTGCCCAGGCCTGAGGTGTTGCTGGCCACCGTGCCCCGCCCCACCCTGCCGATGCTGGCCGAGTCGCTGCGCCGCGCCGTCGCGCCCGACATCATGTTGGAGCGCCTGGGCGGTGGTGAAGCCGTGCCCGTGGCCACCGACTCCGAGCTCGATCTGCGCGCGCTGGGGTTCTCCGAACGCGAACGCAAGATGCTCACCTGGGTCGACGGTGAAGCGACCATCGAAGATCTCTCGCTCGCCTCGGGTCTGAAGCCCGACCTCGCGTTCCGCGCGCTGCTGGTGGCCCAACTGCTGGGCATCATCGAGGTGCGCCCCGGGCAGAAGAAGAAGACCGAGCCCGGCTCAGGTCAGCTCGATCTCCACCGTCTCGAGGCGAAGTACGACGAGGTGCAGGACGCGGACTACTTCACCATTCTGGGGCTCTCGCGCGCCGCCGGCACCGAAGACGTACGCCGCGCTTTCCAGCGCCTGACCCAGGAGTTCGACCCCCTGCGCTTCTCGGGTCACCCTGATCCATCCATCCAGCAGCGCGCCCAGGTGGTGGCCAACCTGCTGGAAGAGGCGGCCCGCGCCCTGGAAGACGACCGCCGCCGCGTCGAGTACGCCCGCCACCTGCTCGACTGAGCCGGTCTCAGCGCCTCCAAACCGCTGAAAGAAGGTGGTTACCGACCGCTGCACGGTTTGCGCTCGGGAGCGTGAGGCGTTAGAGAAAGGGCGTCATGGTTCACGAGATTCTGGTGTGGCCGAACCCGGTCCTGAAGCAGAAGGCGCATCCTGTCGCGAAGGTCGACGACAGCGTTCGCACGCTCATCAAGGACATGTTCGAGTCGATGTATGCGGCAGACGGCGTCGGCCTGGCTGCTCCGCAAATTGGTGTGCTCAAGAACATCATCGTGCTCGACACGACGCCCCGGCAGCCGACGTCGAAGCCCGTGGCGATGGTGAACCCTGAGATCCTCACGCTCGAGGGCAAGTGCCTCTACAAAGAGGGCTGCCTCTCGGTGCCCGGCGAAGCTGAAGACGTGGAGCGCGCGGCGATCGTCACGGCCCGCTACCTCGACGAAGACGGCAAAGAGCAGACGATTACGGCCGATGGCCTGCTGGCGATCGCCATTCAGCACGAATGCGATCACTTGAAGGGCGTGATGTTCGTCGACCACATCAGCGCGCTGAAGCGGGAGATCATTCGCAAGCGCATGAAGAAGATCCAGGCATCGATGGATGAGGACCGGGAAGAAGAGGCGACCAGCAGCAAGTCGGCTCGGAAGTCTCAGGCCGAGCTTCGGTAACTGGGAGAGGGCCTACTTCTTCTTCAGCTTCACGCCCTTCTTCGGGCACAAATCAGCCACCACACAACGATGGCACTCCGGCCGGAGCGCGTCACAACACCGCCGCCCGTGCCAGATGATCAGCTGATGCGCCTTGAACCAGAGCGGCTCGGGCAACACCTTCCGTAAGTCGGCCTCGACGTCATCGGGATCCGTCTTGCTGGTCAGCCCCAAACGCCTGGAGAGCCGGAGAATGTGCGTATCCACCGGGAACGCCGTCTCCGCCCCGAGGTGAATGGTCACCACCCCCGCAGTCTTGTTGCCCACGCCCGGCAGCTCGGCCAACGCCGCTCGTGAGGTCGGCACTTCGCCGCCATGCTTCTCCACCAACACCTGCCCCAGCTTGATCAGGTTCTTCGTCTTGTTTCGAAAGAGCCCGACGGTCTTCAAGAACCCCTCGACCTCCGCCGGCGCTGCCTTCGCGTAGTCGGCCGCGGTGGGGAACCGCTGGAACAACGCGGGCGTGACGAGGTTCACCCGTTTGTCGGTGGTCTGCGCCGACAGCGCGACGGCCACCACGAGCTCCAACGGGCTTCGGTAATCGAGCTCGATCTTCGCCTCGGGCATGGCGTGATCGAGCCGCTCGATGATCTCCACCGCACGAGCGCGCTTCTGCGGCGCCGGCTCCTTACCCTTGATGATCCCCAACGCTGGCATCCCGCCCCCTTACAACCCCGGAGCCGTCAGCGCAGGCAAACAAGAAGCCCGTGGTACCCTCCGAACGTGCTGCGCGGGCTCCTGTTTTCCCTCTTGCTGACCGGGTGCGCGATCACGCCGCCTCCGCCGCGCATCAGCTTCGACGAGGTCACCCGCACGGCCACCCCGGAGAACACCGGCCTGGAAACTTCTTTCGCGCGCTTCCTGGAGTCAGCCCGGAAGACCCGGCTCGCCGCCACCGTGGGCGCGCCGATGCCCGTTGGCCAGGCCGAGGCGTGGAGCGTGCTGCTCGATGACACCGAACACTTCGTCGCCCAGAAGTCCGACGCGCAGTGGACGCAGGAAGCCATGCGCGCCCGGCTGCAGTTGGAGACCGAGTTCCAGACCGACGCGCGCACCTTCGGAGACGTGCCGCTCGCGCTCGCAGAACGAGTGCCGCGCATTTTGCGCGCCTTGTCTCGCCGCATCACCGCGCTCACCACCCGCACCCGGCAGGTCGACCCCAAACGTTTTCGCTGGCCGGTCTCGCCGCTGATCGTCTCGTCGCCGTACGGCTCGCGCATTCACCCCATCGCAGGCGAGACGAGGTTCCACGCCGGCATCGATCTCGAAGCGCCGCTCGCGCAGCCCGTGCATGCAGCCGAGGTGGGCACCGTGGTGTTCTCCGCGTGGAACGGCGCGCACGGCAAACAGATCGAAGTGCAACACGACGCGCACTGGGCCACCCGCTACAGCCACCTCGACACGTTGCTGGTGCGCCCGGGTACGGTGGTGAAGAAGGGCCAGCTCATCGGGCTCGCCGGACAAACCGGCCTCACCACCGGGCCCCACGTGCACTTCGAGCTGCGCCGCGATGGCGACGCGCTCGATCCTGAAGTCTTCCTCCAGTTGCCGGCCACCGGCCCCGCACTCATCTCGGAGCGGCCATGAGCCCGATCCTCGAACAACTCCAGCAGCTCGCTTTTCACCGCGCCTCGCCCCTGGCCGCCAATGAGGCGATTGAAGAGGTGCGCATCGCACGTTCCGAGAGCCAGGACGCGGTCAGCTACGAGATCGCCCTGCCCGCGCTCGCGCCCGACGAGTTCCTCACCACCAGGGCGCTGCCGAAGCTCGTCTACTTCCTCGATTGCCGCGGGGTGAAGGTGCCCGCCAGCGGCGCGGTGTTCGTCTCGTTGTTCACCGCCGACGGGCTGCTCTTTCTGGAGGCCGGCCCGATGGTCGAGGTGCTCGCGAAGGCGCGCGGGCTCACCCTGGCCGAGGTGGTGCGCCGCTACGGCTCCGACGGCAAGGGAGACCCGGCGCTCCTGGGCGGCTGATGGTCTCCCGCAACGCAAAAGGCCCCGTGCCGGAGCACGAGGCCTTCAGGGAAACAGAACCGAAACGACGCTCAGAGCGTGTTCTTGAGTTCCTTGGCGGGGCGGAAGCCGATGGTCTTGGTGGCCTTCAGCTTCATGATCTCGTTGGTCTGCGGGTTGCGGATCTTGCGGGCCTTGCGGGTGCGGATGGTCCACGTCCCGAAGCCCGGGTAGCTGAAGCGGCTGTCCTTCTTCACGGCGCCGCCGATGTTGTCGAAAACGACATCGATGAGCTCCGCGGCCGACTTCTTGGTCAACCGGGTCTGCTCAGCAACTGCCTCAACGAGCTCTGCCTTGGTCATGTGTGCTCCCTCCCGATCGCGGCGTCCACTCCGCGAAGGCGGCAGGAAATAGCGCAGCGAAGTGCGGCAAGTCAATGTAATACATACAGATTTCTGCCCATCGCGATGTCTGATCTGAGAGATCAGGGCGCCGATCAGCAGGCGCTGCCAAAGCCGCGATTCGTGCCGGGAAATCGGCTCCAGCGTGATCGGAGAACGCGTGTTTCCGATCTGGGCGTGGTCGTTCTGCTGCTGGTGACCGGCTGTGTCCGCGCCCCCGCCCCCCTCCCCGCGCCAGAAGTACACCGGCCCGAGGTCTGGGTCGACGCCTTTTCCCCAGCCGGTGGTGATGGCTCTTCCGCGCATCCGTTCAAGACGGTGCCGCGGCCCGTGGCGCCGGGCGCCACCGTGCATCTGCGCACCGGTCTCTACCCGGGCCCGTTCGTGCTGGGAGAAGGCACCCGCTTCGAAGGTTCAGGCGAGGTGGTGCTCACCGGTGAAGCGGGCGAGACGGTGGTGAGCGGTACCGGCGCGACGCTCGAGCGGCTCTCCGTGCAGGGCGGCGCCGTCGGGGTGGAAGCGGGGCCGAACATGACGCTGACGCGCGTTCACTTCAGCGGCCAGCGGAAGCAGGCGGTGGTGGTGCACGGCGCGTTGACGATGTCTCAGGCCACCCTCGAAGCGAGCGTGGAAGGCATCGAGGGCATCTCGGTCGAGCGCGGCGCCACGCTCAGGCTGCGGCAGACGAAGTTCCTGGGCGGCTTTCGCCGGGCGGTCGCCACCGAAGGCGGCACGCTCGAGCTGAACGACGTGGCCGCGGAAGGCCCGAAGACCTTGCTGCACGCGATCGACGCGAAGTGCACCCTGGAGAAGCTGCGCTCGACGCTCGGCAGTGGCCCCGCGCTGTTCTTCGCTGGCGGTGCGGTGAGCCTCCAGGGCGCTGAGCTCATCGGGCACGAATTTTCGGTGCAGCTCTCTCGCGGCGTCGACGCGAAGCTCAGCGGGGTGAAGGCCCGCGGCGCGTTCGAAGGCTGCATCAGCGGCATCAACGTGAAGCTGAGCCTGTCGCGTTCCTCGCTCGACACATGTGGTGCGGGCGGCGCCGTTTCTCTGCAGGGTTCGAACGCGGGGCTCACCGACGTGGAGATCTCTTCCGCGCAGGACCTGGGCATCTTCGTGAAGCACGGCGCGCTGGCGCTCTCGGGCATCACCATCTCCAGGGTGGCTGCCGACCGTGACGGAGTGCTCGGCGATGCGCTCCACGTCAGGGCCGAGGCGGAGGTCACCGCCACCGGGCCCATCACCGTGGTGGATGTCGACGGCAGCGCGTTGTTCGCCAGCACCTACTCCACGGTTCGGCTGCCCCGCCTGAGCGTAGAACGCGCGCGGGCCTCGGCGCTCTTCGTGGAGCTGGGGGCGTCGGTCACCATCGGCGATCTGCTGGTGCGCGGCGGCCGGGGAGCCGCGGTGGTGGTGCCGGACAAGGCCCGCGTGCAGCTCGATTCGCTCTCGGTGGCGGGGGGCAACGAGATGCCGGTGTACGCGGAGTGCAGGCAGGGGGCGCAGGTGACCGTGGGGCGGCTCGAGTCGACGATTCAGCAACTGCCCAGCCAGTGCGTGCGGGTGCCTGCGAAGCCGAAATAGGAAAGACCCGGAAGCCCGGGCAAGAACCCCCTCGTCTTCGCTCGGGATGCACGGAGGCACAGCGCAGGAACCTGCGCAGCTGGAATGCCCGCTCCCCCAGCCGGTTCAACCCGCCATGGCCGAGGGCGCATCACGAGACCGGGGCGACGTCGAGCGCGAAGAAGTGCCGCCCCCGGGGAACGTCGATCGACCCCCGCCGCGCCGCACACAGGCTGGTATGGTGCCGCGCTCCATGAAGCTGCGTGACCTGATGTTCGTGTTGCCCAACCTCTTCACGGTCTCGTCGATCTTCTGCGGCTTCTACGCGATGACGCTGTGTACGGGCGAAGCGGGGCCGACCCAGCTGTACCAGGCGGCGATCGCGATCTTCTTCGGCATGTTCTTCGATGCCTTCGATGGCCGCGTGGCGCGCCTGACCAAGACGCAGAGCCTCTTCGGCCAGGAGCTCGACTCGCTGGCCGACGTGGTGTCCTTCGGCGCCGCGCCCGCGTTGCTGGTGTGGAAGTGGGCGCTCTCGGGCCTGGGCATCGTGGGCGTGCTCGCTTCGTTCCTCTTCGCGGCGTGTGGTGCGCTGCGCCTGGCCCGTTTCAACGTGCTGGCCATCAAGTCGCCCCACGGCGGCGGCGGCAACTTCTTCGTGGGCATGCCCATTCCGTTCGCGGCGTGCGGGGTGATCGCCATGATCATCGCCTTCGAGAACGCCCGCGGTGGCGTGCTGCCCAGCGAAGCGCGCTGGCCGGTGCTGGGCATCGTGGTGTTCCTCGCGCTGCTGATGGTCTCCACGGTGCGCTACCGCACCTTCAAAGACGTCAAGCCGAGCCCCAGGAGCGCGATCACCCTGCTCACCATCATCGTCACCGGCGTGGTCGTCGGCGTGATGTCGCACCCGGCCTGGGTGCTGGTCACCTACTTCGGGCTCTACCTGCTCTCGGGGCTGGTCGAATCCACCCTGATGTTGCGCAAGTACCTGATGGAGAAGCACGCCGCCGCCGACTCGATCGCCGACGTCATCGATGAAGACGAAGACAAGGACGACGAAGACGGCGTGGAGGATGAAGAAGTGCTCTGACGTGCCTTGCCGGGTGGGCTACACCCCGCAGCCGTGCGCATCGAGACGATCTGTACCGGGGACGAGCTCCTCACCGGGCTGACCAGCGATACGAACAGCCGCTTCTTTCAGGAGGCGCTGCTCGACCGCACCGGCCTGACCGTACGCCGCGGGGTGGTGGTGGGCGACGATCGAGCGGACATCATCGAGGCCCTGCAGCAGGCGGTCTCCCGCGCTGACGTGGTGCTGGTCTCCGGTGGGCTCGGCCCGACCTCCGATGATCTCACCGCCGAATGCGCGGCCGCCGCGGCGGGTGTGCCGCTGGTGCAGAGCGACACAGCGCTGCGGCACATCGAAGAGCGGTTCAAGGCGCGCGGCATCGTGCTCTCCGAAAACAACCGCCGGCAGGCCCAGGTGCCGCAGGGCGCGGAGGTGGTGCTCAATCAAGAAGGCAGCGCGCCGATGTTCATCCAGCGATTTCCGGCAGGTGCCCTCTCGACTCCGCTCGGGATGAACGGGGGCTGCCTCGTCTTCTTCGTGCCCGGCGTGCCGCGCGAATACCGCCACCTGGTCGGCCTGCACGTGGTGCCCCGGATCGCCGCGCTCAAGGGCTCGCCCGAAGTGCGCAAGCTGGCGCTGCTCAAGACCACCGGGCTTCCCGAGTCGCACCTCGATGAACGCGTGGCGCCGCTCGCCGTGAAGTACCCGAAGGTGCTGTTCGGTTTCCGCACGCACCCGCCTGAGAATCACTTGAAGCTGCTGGCCACCGGCGCGACCGAAGCCGAAACGAGCGCGCTGCTCGAGCAGGTGGTGAACGAAGCGCGTGCCGTGTTGGGGCCGACCTGCTTCGGCCGCGACGCAGAGACGTTGCCCGGCGTGGTGCTGGCCCGCCTCGAAGCGCGCAAAGAATTTCTCGCGCTCGCCGAGAGCTGCACCGGCGGAATGATCGCGGAGCAACTGACCGCTTCACCCGGCGCGAGCAAGTCGTTCTACGGCGGCGCGGCCACTTATCTGGACGAAGCGAAGACCCAGTGGCTCGGCGTGCCTGAGGGGCTCATCGCCCAGTTCGGCGCCGTCTCGTCTGAGTGCGCCGAAGCGATGGCGAAGAACGTGCGCGAGCACACCGGCGTGCAGTGGTCTTTGAGCACCACCGGCTGGGCAGGGCCGTCGGGTGGTGACGCTGAGAACCCCGTGGGCACCGTCTACATCGGGATCGCGGGGCCCGACGGCGTGAAGGTCGTGAAGCACCGTTTCCACGGAGATCGGGAGCGCGTGCGCAGCTTCGCCAGCACCACCGCCCTCGATCTGTTGAGAAAGCGTCTCGAAGGGGAGTCGTCATGAGTCAGCAGCTCGCCGCACCTGCCAACGTTCCCGCTGGAAACAGCGTGTTGCGGCTGTGGTTCTCCGCGTACCGCACCGAAGTGACGTTGTTCGCCGTCGCGTTCTTCGTGCTCGCCGCGTTCAGCGCGCAGCGTTTCTGGCGCCAGAGCGCCGCGCCGCACTTCGTGTACCAGAGCAAGGCGTTCCTCGAGGGGCGCTCCGACATCGATCCCGAGGTGCTCCCGAACCTGGAGGACTGGGCGTGCGTGCGCGACCTCGGAGGAAAAAAGGTGCGCTGCGAAGGCCAGCCGCTCTCGACCGATCGTTGGTACTCGTCGTTCCCCTGGTTCCCCGCGGTGGTGATGGTGCCGTTCGTCGCGGTCAACGGGTACCAGCTCAACGACACCAGCTTCGGCGTCATCATCGGAGCGCTGGCCATCGCGCTCTTCTTCACCCTGCTGCGCGTGCTCAAAGAAGTCGAAGGCACGCCCACCAGCGCGATGGACGACGCGCTCACCGCGTTGTTGCTCGGCTTCGGTACCCTGTTCTTCTACGCAGCGATCCGCGGCGAGGTCTGGTTCTCGGCCGAGGTGATGGGCATCGCGCTCACCGCCCTCTACCTGCGCAACGCAGTCGGCGCGCGGAAGCCCGTGCTGGCCGGCCTCTTCTGGTCGATGGCGGTGCTCACCCGCACGCCGCTGTTCTTCACCGGGTTGTTCTTCCTCATCGAGGTGCTCGCGCCCGAACGCGGGAGCCGGCTCGCGCAGGTGCGCGCGTTCTTCAAGGCGCCCGGCCCGAAGTTGAAGACGCTGGGCCGCTTCGTGATGGGCGCAGCGCCTCTGGGTCTGCTCGCCGCCGGCTACAACTTCGCGCGCTTCGGCAGCCTCACCGAGTTTGGCCACAAGTTCCTCTTCAACAACCGCGTCAACCGCGACATCGACACCTTCGGGCTCTTCAGCCCGCACTACCTGACGCGCAACCTCGACGCGGCGTTCTTGAAGTTGCCCTTCCTCGGCAAAAACCCGGTGATCCTCGGCTACGACGCGTGGGGCATGTCGCTGTTCCTCACCTTGCCGTTGCTGGTGCTGTGCTTCGTACCCGCCACGCAGCAGAAGCGGGCGCTGCAGGTGCTCGGCGCGATGGTGGGCCTGCTCATCGCCTCGGCCCTGTTCGCCCCGCTGCCCCCGCCCGCGGGTGAACCGCCGATCGGCTGGCGACCGGTCGCGTTGTGGTTGTTGCTCGCGCTGGTGATCGCCTTCATCGCCTGGAGCGCGTGGCAGTGGGTCAGCTCGAAAGAGGCGCCGCGGTTGGCCGCTCCGGTGCTGCTCACCCTGCTCGCCTGCATGATCCCGGGCCTCGCGTACCAGAACACCGGCTACGCGCAGTTCGGGTTCCGCTTCAGCCTCGACTACACGCCGTACCTGCTGATGCTGATCCCGCTCGCCGGGTGGAGCTGGAAGAAGCCGCTCCCCATGACGCTCGCGCTGGTGTCCCTCGTGGTGAACTTCTGGGGCGCGGTCGGCTTCCGCGGGTACACCGAGTTGGTTCGAGGCTGGTGATGGTGACCCCTCGCTGGCACACGCGCGAAGACAGCGGGCTGCGCATCGATCGCCGCGGCCGCTGGTGGCACGACGACGAGCCGGTCGAGCACCCGAACATCATCGAGGCGTTCAATCGCGGCCTGCGGGTGATGGATGACGGGCGCTACCAACTGCACTTCGGCAACGACTGGTGCTTCGTGACTGTGGAGCAGTGCGGCTTCATGGTCGTCGCGGTGGATGAAGCGGAAGGCGAGCGGTTCTCCATTCGCCTGTCGGATCGCACGGCCGAGTGGTTGGACCTGGCCACCCTGTCCAAGGACGACGAAGGCGTGCTGGTGGCGAAGGTCAAAGAGGGCAAAGCGTTGGCCCGCTTTTCCCGAGAGGCCCAGTTCCAGTTCGCCGAGCACCTCGAAGAGACCGACGGCACGCTTTCCGTGCGCATCGGGGAAAAGCTCATCGCGCTCCCTGATTGGTGAGTTCGTTCAGACGAATGCCCACTGCTAGGTTGGCCAGGTGCTGCCGCTCGTCGTTGCCGTCCTCCTCACAGCTGATGCAGGTACTTCGCTCCCCTTCGTGGGCGACATCGTGGACGCGGGGATTCCCCCCCAGCGCCTCAACACCCAGCCGCTGAGCCGCAAGGTGAACGAGGAGCGGGTCGAGCGCGTGCTCACCTCGCTCTCGGTTCGTGAACGCGCGGGCCAGCTGATCCTCGCCTACCCGCAGATCGATCGCGTCGGCCCGGTGGAGGTCGGCGGCCTGCTCTTCGTCGGCAACGCGCTCAAGAACATCCCCAGGGCGAAGGAGAAGATCGACGCCGCCCGCGTGCGCGCAAAGATTCCGCTGTTCGTCTCGGTCGACATGGAAGGCGGGCCCTCCAACCGCATGAAGAGCGTGAAGGCGCTGCGCAACATGCCCTCGGCCCGTGAGCTCGCCTTGATGGACGACGCCGAGGTGAAACGTTGGGGCCGGCGCGTGGGCGAGGCGATGAAAGCGGTGGGGCTCAACCTCAACCTGGCGCCGGTGCTCGACGTCGCGCCTTCAGGTCACATGGAGCGCAATGGCCGCAGCTTCAGCGGTGACCCGGAGATCGTGGTGCAGAAGGCGATGGCCTACTCGCGCGGACTGCTCGAGGCGGGTGTGGTGCCGATCGGCAAACACTTCCCCGGGTACGGCGACACCGATGGCGACAGCGATCACGCGCTGGTGACCAGTGACTGGCCGCAAGAACGCGTCTTCGCGGAAGCCGGCGTGTTCGTGCGCGCGAAAGAGGCGCTCGGTGGGGTGATGCTGGCGAACGTGGTCTACGCGGCGGTCGACGACAAGCCGGCGATCTTGAGCCGCAAGCTGGTGGCGCGCGTGCACGAGCAGGATTGGCTGGCGATCACCGACGACATCTCCATCGCACTGCTGGCCGACGCGATCGGGGGAACCAGTGAAGACGTGCTCAAGCAATCCTTTCTCGCGGGGAACGATCTGCTGCTGACCACCGCGCCGCCCGATTGGAACAAGGGCATCGACTACATCGGCATCCTCACCGAGCTCGCCGAGAAGGAACCGCCCGCGAAGAAGCAGCTCGACGAAAGTTGCCGCCGGGTGCTCCGCCTCAAGGAGCGAATGGGCCTGCTCGACGGCCTGTAGATCTCCCTCTCCCTTCGGGAGAGGGTCGGGGTGAGGGCCGAATCCGATATACAAGCCCGCCATGTGCCGCCCGCTGTCGCTGCTGACGCTGCTGACGCTCCTCCTCCTCTGCGCCTGCAGGACCGTCACCCCGGCCGCCCCGCCGCCCAGCGCCACCTGGGAAGTGCCGATCACGTTCCAGGCGGGCGTGCCGGTGGTCGAAGCCACCATCGGCGGCAAACCAACGCTCCTGATCGTCGACACGAGCGCACCCGAAACCACGCTCGAGGCCTGGTTCATCAAGGCCCTCGAAGTCGAACCGACCGACTTCGAAGGCCACCGCGTGGCCGAACTCGTTCTCCAACTCGGAACCAGCGCGACCACCGCGAAGTGGCGCCTGGTCGAGACCGTGCCCGCGCACCGCGAAGTGAACATCGGCGGCACGCTGTGCCCCCAACGGCTGCTCGGCAAAGGCGCCATCGCGATCGACTTCCCGCGCAAACGCCTCATGGCGCTCGAGGGCAAAGCCAACGCCTGGCTGCGCTGGCTCGATGAACGTTCACCCAAAGGCCAGGTCGAGGCCCTGCCCCGCACTGCCCCCTTCGGTGGTGGGCTGCACGTGAAGACCCGCGTGGGAGATGGCCGGGAGGTCGCCACCAGCCTCGCCTCCGGTCAGGAGCGCTCCAGCTACGCCACCGCGCTGTTCGACCCCGCGCTGATCATCGAAGGCAAAGTGGCCGGTCTCCACCTGCGCGTCGGCGAATCGGAGTTCGGACCCATCGACGTGCTCACCCGCGCTGCGGAGACTGAAGTCCAGGGCTGGGTCGGCATGGACGTGCTCCAGAACACCGTGCTGCTCGTGCCCGTGCACGAGCTCCACCCCATCTGGTTTATGACCCCTCGCGAGTGACTCCCTCGCCGCCCCTCTTCAAACGAATGAAGCGCTTCGTGCGCTATCTGTTCATTCGAGCGTTCCTGCTGCCGGTGCAGCTGATTCCGCTGCGTGCGGCGTCATGGCTGGGGGAACGGCTGGGGCTGATGGTCTTCACCCTGGTGGGCTCGCAGCGGCGCAAGGCGCTGGCCTCCATCACCACCGCGTATCCTGAGAAAACCGAAGCAGAACACCGCGAGCTCGCGCGCGAGTCGTTCCGTCACCTGGGCCGTTCGGTGATGGAGATGGTCTGCATCCGCCAGTTCGACGCACGCCGGCACGCGCTGGTGGAGTGGATGCCCGAAGCGCGCGCGGCGATGGACTCTGCGCTCGCGCGCGGCAAGGGCGTGGTGTTCGTCACCGGCCACGTGGGCAACTGGGAGCTGCTGGCCCGCTACGTCGCGCTGGAGAACTACCCGGCCGCGGTGATCGGCAAAGAGCTCAGCGATGAACGCACCACCCACCTCCTCGAGCGCTTCCGGGCGTCGGGCAAGTTGCGCGTCATCTGGCGCGGCCGGCAAGGCGCTGCGAAGGAGATGCTGCGCGCGCTCAAGGGCAACGCCATCCTGGGGATCCTGATCGACCAGGACACCAAGGTGCAGTCGGTCTGGGTGCCGTTCTTCGGAAAACCCGCGAAGACGCCGCGTGCGGCCGCTGACCTCGCCATCCGCACCGGCGCCGTGCCCATGCTCGGCTTCTGCACGCGCGTCGGCCCGCTGAAGTACCGCATCACCATGAAGGCGCTCGCGCTGCCGGCCCTCGAAGGTGAGGCCGCGGTGATGGCGCTCACCTCCGAACTCACGCAGGGCATCGAAGCGCAGATCCGCGAGCACCCGGAGCAGTGGGTGTGGATCCACCAACGATGGAAGTCACCACCGCCATGAGATTCCTGTTCGTGTTGTTGGTCGTCTGCGGTTGCCGCAGTGCCACCCCGCAACCGCTCCGGGTCGCCGCGGCGTCCGATCTCACCGAAGCCTTCACCGAGCTGGGCGCCCGCTTCGAAGCGGAGACGAAGACGAAGGTGGTCTTCTCGTTCGGCTCGTCGGGACTGCTCGCGAAGCAGATCGCCGAAGGCGCGCCCTTCGACGTGTTCGCCGCCGCCAACGTCAGCTTCGTCGACGTGACGGTGAAGGCAGGCGCGTGTGACGGAGCCTCGGCCCAGCGTTACGCGCGCGGGCGGCTCGCAGCCTGGAGCCTCTCGGGTCCCCTGCCCTCGCTCCAGTCGATCGCGGATGCGTCGAACAAGCGCATCGCCCTGGCGAACCCCGAGCACGCGCCGTACGGAAGGGCCGCGAAAGAGGCGCTCGAGAAGGCAGGGCTGTGGAAGCAGCTCGAGTCACGCGTGGTGTTCGCAGAGAACGTGCGCCAGGCGTTGCAACTCGCGCAGACCGGCAACGCCGAGGTCGCCTTGGTCGCGTACTCCAACGTGGTCGGCCGGAAGGACGGCGTGACCTTGTTGATCGACGACGCGCTGTACACGCCGATCGAACAGTCGCTCGTGCGCTGCAGCCGCGGAGGACAAGGCGAAGCGGCGAGACAGTTCGTCGAATTCCTCGGCAAGAGCGATTCGCAAGAGCTGATGAAGCGCTCGGGCTTCCTCATCGCGCCCTGAAGGCTCCGCGCGCGAGCAGATGTCTGCTGGAGCCGGCACCTGTCCCTGAACCCAGCGTGCCCCTCGAGAAGAAGCACCACGAGTCCACCGAGACAAACTTCGCTTTGTAAACGAAATCACTGAGCCCGAGATCCTCCACGGGGAGCGGACCTGTTCAACGCTGCGTTCAGCAGCTCGCCGACAAGCATGCGCGAGGCCGAGCTTCGGTTGAGCGTGTAAAAACGAACTTCCGGTATGGCCGCGCGCGAGGAGCTCGTCGGCGGATCAGACGGCTACCGGCTCGAACACCCAGCGACGCGATTTCTCATCACGCTTGCTGAGCATCACGGTCAACGGCTGACCCAGCACCATCAGCGCGGCGGTGGTGTTCTTCGCACGCAGAATGGCGCCTTCTTCCGCGGGCTCGAGCCACGCGCCCTTGAAGGAGGGCGCGATGTCGAACAAGTAGAGCTTCACGTCGAGCGGCGGCACGTCGAACCGCAAGTGCACCTTGTTCGAGGTCAGCCCCATCACGGTGCCGGTGAATCGCGTGCGCGAGGCCTTCGGCTTGGTGAGCTCAGGGGTGAAGAGGCGGTTCATCACCACCTCGTTCGACAGGTCCTGCACCTTGCGCTGCATGCCGCGCGAGCGGTTTGCCACCTTCACCACTTCGGCGCGCAGCACCTCGTCGACTTCGGCCGTGGGGTGGATTCCGGTCATCAACTCGACCGCTTCCTTGTGCAGGAACACGCCCACCATCTCGCGCATCGGCGCGGAGAAACGCGCGTAGGGCTCGGCGCCGACGCCCACGTGCTTGCCAGGCTCGGTGGAGTACTCGGAGCGCAGGTTCACCATCACCGACTGGCGGGTGAGCGCCGCGACGAGGCGGTCTTCTTTCGTGCCCGGCTTCGCGTGGGGCAGCTGTTCCAGGTACTTCGAGAGCGGCGTGACTTCGGGCTTCCACACCCAGGGCGACTCGGGCAGCTCGTGGCGTTTGGCGACGTGCGCGGTGAGCGTGGCCAGCGACGCCAGCCGCTCGGGCTCCGGGCCCGCCTGCACGCGGTAGATGGGCTCGATGGCCGGGTTCTCACACTCGCGCAGCAGCCGCCCGCCTTCGGCGTTGCACATGAGTGAGATCTGCTCGTTCCACAGCTCGACCTCGTCGCGCACCAGCTCCATCACGGAGAACGCGAGGCCTTCACCGTCGAGCTGCACGGAGACTTCTTCGCGCCGGTAGCGCACCAGCCCGCGTTTGGCGGCGAGCTCCATGCGGCGGCGGCCGACTTCACGCAGCAGCAGCATGCTCGGCTCGAAGTCGCGGCCGCCGAGAGGGCTCGTCTTCGAATCGTCGACCAGGCGCTGCACGTCGTTGAAAGAGAGCTTCGCGCGGCTCTTCACCCGGGCACGTTCGAGACGCGTTTCCTTGAGCTCACCCTTCGCGTCGAGGTGGTGGAAGAAGATGATCGCCCGGCGGGCGCCGTCTGCGTTGAGCGAGACCAGCCCCTCCGAGAGCGGCCGCGGCAACATGGGAATGGAGAAGCCGGGGAAGTAGTAGCTCGCGCCCCGCTTCATGGCCTCGGCGAACAGCGCGCTGCCCGGCCGCACATAGAACGAGGCGTCGGCGATGGCGTAGGCGACGCGATACCCGTCGCCTTCCTTCTCCACGAAGATCGCCTGGTCGAGATCCTTCGAGTACGCGTTGTCGATGGTGACGAACGGCATCGCCGTGCGATCGACGAGGAGTGGATCGTCGATGTGCGGCTCTTTCAGCCAAGCCTCCGTCTCGGCGAGCACCTCGGGTGGAAACTCCACCGAGAGCTGGAGCGCCTTCGCGATCTCCTGCAGCTCTTCGCGGGCCGACTTCTTCGCCGTCATCGCTCCATCTCGGTGACCAGCTGATTGCCCTGTTCGAGGAGCGCGGCGACCACGGCGTGCGCCTTCTGCGTCAACGCTTCGCGGTCGTCGGCCGTGAGGCCCTTGGTGGGGATCGGCTCGCCAATGAGCAGTGCCGACGGCCGGGGGCGGATGATCACCGAGCCCTTCTCGAGAATGCGGTGCGTGCCGGCGAGCGCCGCGGGAATCAGCGGAACGCCTGCTTCGATGGCCATGGCCGCTGCGCCCTTCTTGAACGGCCGCAAGATGCCGTCGTCGCTGCGCGTGCCTTCGGCGAAGAACACCACGCTCACCCGGTCTCTGACGGCGGCGGCGGCATCCATCAGCTTCTCGCGGTCGCCAGCACCGCCCGTGCGATCCACGAAGATGTTGCCTGCACGGCGAAGCGCCGGCCCGAAGACGGGCACCTTCAAAAGCTGCGCCTTCGCGACGTAGCGCATGTGCCGGCGGATGTGCCTGAACAGCACCAGCGCGTCGAAGTTCGACTGGTGATTGACGCAGAGCACGAAGTTGCCGGGCGGCAGGTTCTCCAGGCCCCGGCACTCGGTGCGCACGCCCGACGCCTTCAAGATGGAGTCGGCCCACACGAAGATGGCGCGGTCAGGGGCACGCTCGTCGAGGAAGCTGAGCGCGGAAACGACGGAGGACATCGCGCCGGTGATGCCGACGGCGGCCGCTCCAGAGAAGGCGCTGCGAAGCAGCTCGTGGGGTTTCGATGGCACGGCCAAACGCTACACGAAGTGAGGCCAAACCGTTCCTCCCGAGAGCAGTCCAACGAACCGCGCACCGGTCACCCCGAGCCCAGTCGAGGGGTCACTTGCCGCGCGGCGCAGAGGTGGCATCTCGACTGCGCTCGATGCGAAAGGTGCCTGTTCCTTCGAAGAAAATCACCCGGTGGAGCGGGATGATCGGGGGTCGTTCGAATTCTGGAGCGCCGGCCTCCGTCGCTGGCGCCATGCGTTCCTGGCTGACCTTGCTGGTGTGCTGGTCTTCACTCGCCCATGCTGAAGAGCTGCGCCTGAGCCTCAACGGCACGGTGTCGGGCCATTGGGTCGAGGGCCTGCAAGTCAGTCAGGCGCGCGAGCACGTCACGCTGAACGGAGGCGGAGCCGCACTGGGCGCGAGCGTGGACCTCGTCGGGCGGATCGAACGGCTGCGCCTCGGGGGCCAGCTCGCGGTCGACGCGCTCGAGGATCCCCGAGGTGATCTCGAGGTGCTGCGCAGCGCGCCCCTGGTGCCCAACGCGTTCAGCACGTCGTCGGTCGCCACGATCCTCTTCATCGGCGTCTCCCCTTTCGTGGGGCTGGCGCTGGGCGACGAGCAACTCGCGGGCTGGCTCGATCTCCTTCTCTCGTTGGAGATCGCGAGCGCCCGCCTCGACGGCGAAAGGTACTGGGGCGTGACGCCGGTTCCGGTGCTTCGTATCGGTGGCGCCGTCGACGTGGGAGGCGTGGGCATCGAGCTCTCGTTGCTCGGTGCCTTCATCGGAGCCCCGAGAGTCACGCTGGCGATGGGCGTGCGGCTCTGATCACCTCAGAGCTGAATCTTCTCGTGCGCGATCAACATGGTCAGGGCCTTCTCCATCTCCACGCGGGCCAGCGCGCTCGACTTGTAGAGCGCTGTGTGAACCGCGCGATCCGCGTCGTCGCGGTTCTCACAGTCTTTCGAGTAGCGCTCGAACGCCTGCAGCCTGTCAACCAACTGCGCCACGTGGTTGGGGCACTCGCACTGAACGGCGCTGGTGACCTCCATCAAGGTGCCCAGCTGTTCACGCGTGTACTTCGGGGGATTCGGCGACTGCTCCATGGAAGACACCTCTCTGCGGGCCGATTCGAGGACGTTTCGGATGATGAAGGGAGCGAAGTGCGCCTGCAGCACGTCGAGGGTGATGGGTGACGGCAACACCCGCACCTGCTGGCTCTGCAGACTGCGAATGAGCTGCCGGCGCGCGAAGGAGTAAGTGACGATCGACAACTCCGCGCCGCAGCCGGCAATCAAGGCCCGTACCTGTTCGTCGGAGCCGTCGGCAAACTCGGCGAGGTCCAACACCACGATGGTCGGCTTGAGTGCACGAACTTCGGTCGCGAAGAGCTGTGGTGAGGCACCTGCCCACACCACTTCGACGTGTTCCAACTTGCCGCGGCTCAACTGACCTACGAACTGGGCTCCGAGAAATGCGGCGCGAATCATGCGCTGGGAATAACCGGCAACCGCGAAGGCTGCACCGCGAGTTAGACGAAATCGCGCGCGGGGAAGAGCAACACGTCGGCGATCTCCGACGCGCCCAACAGCAACATCAACACGCGGTCGAGACCGACTGCGATGCCCCCCGAAGGCGGCATCTTGGGCAGCGCTTCGAGGAATTTTTCATCGAGGTCGAACACCCGCCGGCCCAGTGAACGGCGCAGCGCTTGCTCTTCCATCAGCCGCTTTCGTTGCTCGATGGGATCGATGAGCTCCGAGAAGCCGTTCGCCAGCTCGACGCCGTTTGCGTACAGCTCGACGCGTTCGGCGACTCGTGGATCACCCGGCTTGAGCCTGGAGAGCGAGGCCATCGACGCGGGGTACTCGATGAGGAAGGTGGGCCGGCCGTGGCCCAGCTGGCGCTCCACCCGCTCGAGGAAGATGTGGAAGAAGACGTCGTCGAAGTCGGTCGAGTCTCCGGTGTGGACTCCGATCTCTTTGGCGGCTCGTTTCAATGAGGCGCCGTCGGGGTGAGCGAAGAGATCGATTCCCGTGTGGCGCAACACGGCGTCTCGCACGGTGAGGCGCTCGTACGGGCGGGATGAGAAGATTTGGCCCTCACCCCGACCCTCTCCCGACGGGAGAGGGAGTTCCAGAGAGGAGAGCGCTTGCTCCAGGTCGTCCATGATCGCGTGGTAATCGGCGTGCGGCCGGTAGAACTCCAGCATCGTGAACTCGGGGTTGTGCGTGCCTGAGACTTCCCCGTTCCGGTACGTCTTGCAGATCTGAAACAGCGGCGGACTTCCATCCGCGAGCAGGCGCTTCATCGCGTACTCAGGGCTGGTGTGGAGCCACAACGACCGCCGCGCCCCCACGCCCGTCTGCGGAATGAACGGCGCCTCGAATGGATCGATGTGCGGCTCGAGCCCCGGCGTGGGCACCAGCGTCGGCGTCTCCACCTCGAGGTACCCCGCTGCACCGAACCAGGCGCGAAGAGCCGCGTACAGCTGCACGCGCGCCCGCGCCGCTCGCCACTGGGCTTCGGAGGCCATTCAGGCGCCCCGCTTCTTGAACATGCCCCAGCCCGTCATGTGCATCACCGGCTCGCCGTTCTGATTGAACAGCTCCCACTTCGAGAGCACCGAACCCTGCTCGGGCTTGCTGCGCGAGGGCCGCTGCTCGATCACCGTCATCTTCAACTTCAACGTGTCGTTGACGAAGACCGGTCTGGTCCACCGCAGCTCGTCGATGCCCGGACTGCCCAGACTCGCCGCGTCGAGCAGGTAGGCGTCGCAGATGATCCGCATGCACACCGAGGCCGTGTGCCACCCGCTCGCGCAGAGCGCCCCGAAGTTCGAGTCTTTCGCAGCCTCGGGGTCGGTGTGGAAGTGCTGCGGGTCGAACTTCTTCGCGAAGTCGATGATTTCGGCCTGCGTGAGGGTGGGGCCGTCGGCCTCCAACACGAAGCCGGGCGTGAGATCTTCGAAGTACCAACGAGGCATGGCCGAGGCTCTTCCCACGACTCCCCGATTGAAGGAAATGGGCGAACGCAGCTGGGGGGTTAAGGTCTGCACGATGAATTCGCTGCGCATTTTCGGACTGCTGCTGGTCCTCGCCGGGTGCCCGAAGAACGCACCCAGCGCCGACGTCTCTGCCGCCCTGCCCGATGCCGGGGTGACTGAAGCCGATCTCCTCGGCACCAGGGCCGACGCGCTGGAGAAAGAAGCCGCCCAGGTGGTGCGCTCCATCGACGATGCGCTCTGGCGCCACTGGACCACGGGCGCGCCGCTCGATTTGCCTGCGCTCACCCAGGGCCACGAGGCGCTCTTCTCGAAGCAGTCGCTCGCCACGTTGCGCCGCGCGCGTGAGCTGCGGCCGGCAGATGCCCGGAAGTTCGGCAACCTCGAGCGGTGGCTGGGCGGCGAGCTGCTCGCCCGGGGCGTCGCAGCTGAGTCAGAGGCGCTCGCCAACCTCGAGGCCAGCACCACCTTCACCGTCGACGGCAAGGAACTCCCCTGGCGCGATCTGAACAAGCTGCTGCTGAACGAGAAGAGCGCGGTCAAACGCCGTGCCTTGTGGAACGGTTCTCACGCGGCCGCGCTGCGCATCGAGGCGGCCATTCTGCGGCGCGACGAGAAGGTCAAAGAGGTGCTCACCGCCCTCGAGCTCCCCGCCCCGCTCGACTTCGCGGCCGATACCCGCGGGCTCGATCTCGACGCGCTGCAGAAGTCGGCCGAAGAGGTGCTCACCCGCACCGACGCTGAGTGGGCCTCCACGCTGCAGGCCCTCAGTGACGCGACGGTGAAGTTGCCGGTGAGCGCGTTGACCCGGGGTGAGCTCCCCCGCCTGCTCAAGGCGCCCGACGTGGTCGACGCCGAGTTTCCCAGGGGCAAGGTGGCTGCGCGCGCCGTGCAGACGCTGGGCACGCTCGGGGTCTACGGCAAGCCGGGCCTCACCCTCGATCTCGCGGAGGCCGCGAAGAAAAACCCGCTACCGCTCACGGTGGCGCCGGGCCCCAACGACGTGCGCGTCAGCGTGAAACCCGTGGGGGGCCTGCGCGATCAGGAGTCGGTGCTGGGCGAGCTCGGCGCCGCCTTGAGCCTCCATGGCGAACGCTCGGGCTCGTTCGCCCTCGACCGCCTGGGAAATCCCCAAGAGGCGCTGCGCGGCAGTGAGCTGTTCGCCTCGTTGGTGACCGAAGACGCGTGGCTGCTGGCGAACGAGGTGAACAACCGGCCGCAGGTGATCGCCGCTGCCAAGGCGCATCGCCTGTTCCTGCTGCGGCGGGCGGCGGGCGTGGTGCTCGCGAAGCTCCAGACGCAGACGCTCGCTGACGAGGCGGCCGCACGCGCGAAGTACGTGAGCATCATGAGCCGCGCGATGGGCCTCAAGCTGGCCGTCGCTGAAGGCGCACGCTGGCGCATCGAGACGGATGACTTCTTGAGGTCGGCCACTGCGCTCGAGGCGCTGTTGGGCGCCGAGTCGTGGCGGGCCAAGCTCGGGGAGGGGTGGTGGCTCAAGCCGCTCACACCCCTCTCCGCGACAGCTCCTTAGAGCTGCTTCATCAGGTCGGCCTTCTTGCCGGCGAACTCATCTTCCGAGATGAGCCCGGCGTTCTTCAGCTCCGAGAGCTCCTTGAGGCGATCCATCACGGAGCGCGCCGGAGCCGAGTTCGTCGCGGCCGCCTGCGCCTGGGCCTGCTGGTTCTGGGCCTGGGTGTTCTGCGCCTGGTTCTGGTTCATGAACATCTGGGCCATCCCGAAGCCCATGCCCATGCCCATGCCGCCGAGCGCCTGACCCGAGCCGCCGCCGCCTTCGCCGCCGCCCTTCGACATGCCTTCCGCGGCGCCCAGCATCGCCTGCCCCTGCGCGTACTGCTGGAAGCCACCGGCGAGGCGCGAGTAGGCCACGTCTTTCGAGAGCTTCTTCAGCGTCGCCTCGTCCTCAGGCTTGATGCTGATGGTGAAGTTGCCGAAGCGGATGATCGCCACGCCGTACGTGTTGGTGTGGGTGCCCAGGCCCGCCATCACCTCGGTCTCGATCTCTTCGGTGTAGGCACCCGACGTCACGTCGAGCAGCGGCCACTTCTTCTTCACCAGCAGCTCGGCGATGCGATCGCGGGTGACCTTGAGCACCTGGCTCTTGAACCAGCCGATGAACTCTTCGTTGTCGGCCTTGCGCAGGCCGACCATTCCCACGAGCAGCTGCTCGGGGTTGGTCACCTGCATGGAGAAGTCGCCGTACACCATGGTGCCGATGGCCAGGCCCGTCTCCGGGTCGCGCGTGTCGCCGATGGGGCCGCCGAACTTCACCTGCGGGAACTCACGCGTGGTGACGAAGTACACCTCGGCCACGAAGAGGTTGCCGCCCGTGACCTTCTCCAGCAGCGAGGAGAGGAAGGGGATGTTGTTGGTGTCGAGGTTGTGGCGCCCCGGGCCCAGCTTGCCTGCCACCACGCCGTCTTTGACGAAGAGCGCGACCTCATCGGCCTGCACCGTCAACTGCGTCATGATCCGGATGTTGCGCTCCGGATACTTGTAGACGATCTGGTTCTTGGCATCGTCCGCGCGAGCGATGAAGTTGCGCTGCGCTTCGGACTTCAGCGAGTCGAAGATTCCCATTGTTTTCGCTTCTCCCAGGGGGACTGCGGGTAAACGTGCACGCCGAGCTCCATAACGGCCGACGGGGGCCACGATTGCAGAAGCCAACCCGTTGATCCATGAACTGATTCCTGAAGGCGCACGAGGGAGCGTCCTGAACGTGAGCGACGAACTGCACAAGCACGGCCGCTTCTTCGACGTCTGGTCGAAGTTCTACCGAACGGGTCCCTTCGGCCTCGAGCTGCGGCGCATTCAGCGCATCGCCATCGAGCGGCTGAAGATCCTCCCCGGCGAGCGGGTGCTCGATCTGGGCTGTGGCCCGGGTGACGGCGCCACGCGTATTTCAGAGACCGGCGGGTTGGCGATCGGGCTCGACTACTCGGAGGGCATGCTTCAGGCGGCGGCGAAGGTGCCTGCTCTTTCAGGGAGGCTGCTCCGCGGTGATGCCGGCCGGCTGCCCTTCGCCGATGGCAGCTTCGACAAGATCGTCTGCACGAACTCGTTTCATCACTACCCCAATCACATCCCCGCGCTGCGCGAGATGCGCCGTGTGCTGCGGCCCGGTGGCGTGCTCGGCCTCGTCGATCCGCGCAAGGATCACCTGTTCGGCTGGGCGGCGATCGATCTGGTGGAGAACGCGGTCTTCGGCCTCGAAGAGGTGCGCATCTTCTCGGTGATGCAGTGGTACCGCATGCTCAGCGAGTGCGGGTTTGCCAGCTCGAAGGTCGAAGTGGGCCCGTGGTGGAGCCCGGTGGAACGCGCTGAGGTCTTCATTCAGGCGACGGCGTAGCGAGGGTGGCATCTCGACTGCGCTCGACGCGAACGGTGGTCAGCCCCAGCGCGACATCAGCCGCTCGCGATCGAACAACCGCCTGGCGCTGAAGAGAATGCCGATGTCGAGCACCAGCACGATGCCGCCGATCAGCGCGTAGTACTCCGGGCCCGCCTTCAGCACGCCGCCGAACTGGCCCGCCGCCAGCCCCACCAACGGCAACACGAACAAGCCCGACAGCTGCTGCGCCAACCGGCTGTCACCCACCCGCGCGCTGATCAACACCGCCACGCCATTGCCGAAGAACGCGAAGAGCGGCGCGATGATGAGCACCCCGAACGTCCACATCGCGTTGGGCAAGATGAAGCTGTGCGCCAACGGCCACGCGACGAGATCGACGCCGATGCACAGGCAGACGAACGCCAGCAGGCACACCGAGACCGAAGGAATGAGCGAGGCGAGGCTCTTGCCGATCACCAGCTCGAGCGGGGTCACCGGAGAGCTCAACAGCGGCTCGAGCGTGCGCTTCTCCTTCTCACCCGCCACGGCGTGCGACGAGATGAGGATCGGCACGAACACCGGCATCATCAGGTACAGCACGAACCAATCCGCCAGCACCTTGTCGACCAGGAAGCGCGCCGCGCTGTCGGTGTCGACGGTGAAGTCGTAATAGAGCGCGATGGCCCGAAAGTTCGGGTCGCTCGGGTTCCGCACGTAGGTGCGCACGATGCCCAGCGGCACCAGCACGATCACCGTCGGCAACGCGAGCAGCGACCAGATCATGCCTTTGTTCTTTCGCAGCTCGAGCAGGTCCTTCCAAAGCACGGCCTTCACGCGGTTGAACGAGAAACCACTCACGTTTCGTCCTCCTCACGAACGAGCTCCAGGTACGCCTCTTCGAGCGGCCGCGCGGCGCGCGCCACCGAGTGAATGCGCGCCCCACCCTTCACCAACGCCGCCACCACGTCGGGGGCATGCGCTTCATCGGCCAGCATCACCTTGAGCTTGTTGCCTTCGTGGTGAGCGGTAGGCGCGAAGGGCAACGTGGCCAGCGCCGGCAGGAGCAGCGACGCCTCGCCTTCCACCGTCACCTCGAGCGCGAGACCTTCACGGCGCAGCTCGGTCAGCGCGGCCACCGTGCGCAGGTGCGACTTCACCACCGCCACCCGGGTGCACAGGCGCTCCACCTCGGCGAGGTTGTGACTGCACAGCACCAGCGTGCGCCCCTCTGCCGCGAGCTCCGCCACCGCGTCACGCACGGTGCGCGCCGATTGGGGATCGAGGCCTGAGGTCGGCTCGTCGAGGAAGATGACCTCAGGGTCGTGCACCAACGTGCGTACGATCGCGAGCTTCTGCCGCATGCCCTTGCTGAAGCCGCCCACCGGCTCGTCTTCACGGCCCTCGAGCCCGAAGCGTTCGAGGTAGCCCCTGGTGCGCTTCCAGGTGGAGGCCTCGTCGACCTCATGCAGCCGCATGAAGAAGGTGAGGTTCTCCCGCGCGGTGAGGCGTTCGTAGAGGCCGGGCTGCTCGGTGAGCAGGCCCACCTTCTTGCGCAGCGCGGTGCCGTCGGAAGCGGGCCCCAGCTCGATGCCGCACACCGTGCCCCGGCCGCTCGAGGGCGACAGCAGGCCGGTCAGCATGCGGACGGTGGTGGTCTTGCCCGCGCCGTTGGGCCCGAGCAGACCGAACACTTCACCCGGCTTCACTTCGAAGGTCAGTCCCGTGACGGCGACCCGATCTCCGAAGCGCTTCTCGAGCCCCTCGACGGCGATGCTCATTTCGACTCCACGTCCTTTGCATCGGGCAGGACGTGACGAAATGTCACGCAGCGCTCGACCAGCCCGGGGGGAACCCGGCGCTGGTCGTAACCGCTCAGCACAACGCGTGCCGCTGACGCTTCACTCGATGATCACCAGGACGAACTTGTTGTTCAGATCCTTGTCGACCAGCGTGACCGTCTTGTCGCCCACCGCGCTCTTGAGCATGCCCAGGCGCGCGTGTTCGACGAGGCTCCACTCGCGGCCCGGCTGGTCGGAGTAGTTCTTCATGCCGACCTGCGGGTTGTCTTTGATCTGCTTGACCGTGTTCCGCGAATAGAAGGTCTCGCCGCGCCAGTTCATCAGGAACGAGGCGATGGGCTCTCCGGGCCGGCGCTGCGTGTAGTAGCGCCAGAACTGATCGCGCTGCGTCCAGTGGTGGCTCAGCTGCACCCAGTGGCTCCAGTTGAACCAGAGCGCGAAGACCATCACCGAAGCGAGGCCCGCGGTGAACATCATCGCGCGTGAACGCAACAGGGCGAACAAGCCGATCACCGCGCCCGCCAGCCCCATGCCCAGGCCCATCAGCTGCTTGATGTTGTTGCTGCCGAGCACCGGCGTCTCGGTGAGGAACGCGGGGTACGGGCGGTCGTAGTTGTAGACGAACAGATCGGTGAAGTGCTTCGGGGTCGAAGCGAGGTCTTTGCCGACCAGCATGAAGATCGGCACGCCGAACAGCAGCACCAGGCCATGCGCGTCGATGCCCTCTTCCCAGAGCTTGTCGATGAACAACCCCATCAGGATCGCCAGCGGGGGCAACATCGGCGCCGTGTAGTGGTGGAACTTGGTGGCCGAGCTGCCGATGAGCGCCCAGGTCACCACGAACCAGAGCACCGCCACCACGCCCACGCCGTCAGCGGTGGTCAGGCCGCGAATCTTGAGGCGGCCCGCGGTCGCCAGCGCGCCCGGAATGATCGCCACCCAGGGGAACATCGCGTAGCCGCCCTGGAGGATGAAGTAGGTGAAGTCGCCGCCCGGCGTGGTGGTGTGAACGCCGCTGCCCAGTCGCGCGAAGTGATCGTGAATGATGAAGCGAAACCAGAAGATCTTCGACTCGTCGTCGAGCCGCCAGAACGTGAACATCTCGTAGTACCAGGGCAGGCACACGGCCAGGAACAGCAGGATGCCCGTGCCCAGCCGCATGTCGTACGCCATCGAGAAGATCGGAGGCGGCCGCTCGGCGGTGGCCTTCTTGGCGAGGCCCAGCATGATCGTGGTCACCACCCAGAACGCCAGCGAGCCCCACATGATGAACAGCCAGCTCGGCGCGCTGATGAGCGACACGTTGTCGATCACCGGCACCGCCATGAAGGTGGTGTTCCAGCGTTTGCCCAGCAGGTAGGCGAGGCCGCCCACCACGACTGCCGCGCCCACACCCGCGAGCATCGGCATCAGCAGGTGGTTTCCCATCCACTTGAAGTGCGCGCCGATCGACTTCCAGGTCATCTCGCGCAGCGCGACGTAGGCGATGAACACCACCATCGGCACGCCGAAACCCAGCAGGCCCTTGGCCAGGGTGGCGATGGCGAAGAAGACGTACGCGCCGTACCACCACTCGCTGCGGAACCTGGTCGTCTTGTCGAACAGCCCGACCATCGCGCACGCCACGCCGCAGATGGTGGCGCTGATGATGGGGGTGTCGGTGACGGCCTGCCGCGAGAGCAGGAAGTAGAGCGGCATGGTCACCAGCACCACCGCCGTCGCCAGCGCCGCGCGCGGGTTCACCGCGATGCTCAGCGCGTAGGTGAGCAGGCCGATGGCCAAAATCGAAAAACTCGTGAACGGGAGCCGGAAACCCCACTCGGTGTAGATCGGCAACGCGCCGGGCCCGGCGGACACCGTCGAGGTGAGCCAGGGCAGCGTGACCGCCTTCGACCAGAGGAACAGCACCAGGAAGAAGAGGCCGAAGGTGAGGCCGAGCACGCCCCAGAACTCCTTGGTGGCTGAGGCGCCCTTGAGCTTGCCGGTGTACGCGGCGAAGCCCAGCCCGCCCAACAGCACGGCGAGCACGAGCGCCAGCATCGAGCCCGCATCGGCGGCCTGGAGCCCGAGCGCCTGCATCCACATGGTGAACGCAGGCTTGCTGAAGAACCACGCGTTTTCCCAGAACGGGTGCACGTAGTCGTTGCGCTGAATCATCTCGCGCGCGACCTCGCCGTAGTGGACCTCCCACGGATCCCACAGGCCGACCGCGCCGAGGTACGGCAGCAGCACCGCCGAGGCCATCAGCACGGACACCAGGGCCGCCCTGAGCTCCGAAGGCCACGCGCGCACCTTCGAAAAAATGGGCGCGGTGATCAGCTCTTTGCCGAGAATGGCCTCGGTGAGAGTCGCCGGTTCGTTCGTCGCCACCTGGGTGGACAAGGGGGTACCTCCGTTGACGTAAGGTCAGGCAATGCTTGAAGGCTGCGGTACGTCGCATGGTTGCCCTCTCGAGGCAACGCGCGCGTTTCTTCAGCGCTCTTGCCCGAACCACATGAGCAGGTCCTTGAGCGCCGCCACCGTCACCGGCTTGGGGAGATAGGCATCCATTCCCGCCGACAGGCACATGATGTCGTCGCCCTTCATGGCGTTCGCGGTCAACGCGACGATGGGCAGATGCCGGGTGCTGCCTTTCTCCTGCTCGCGGATGACCCCGGTGGCCTTGAGCCCATCGAGCACCGGCATGTGCACGTCCATCAACACGAGATCGGTCTGCCCCTGCCCCGCCACTTCCACGCAGTCCTGGCCGTTGCTCACCACCTGCACGGAGTGACCCAGCTTGCGCAGCAGCGCCGCGGTCATCGAGGCGTTCACCGGATCGTCTTCGGCCAGCAACACCCGCATCGGCCGGGGCGCGGGCGTCACCCGCGAGACCTGCGGCGGCGCGTGCGAGATCACCACCGACGGGAGCGGCACCTCGAGCTCGAAGGTCGCGCCCTGCTTGAGCGCGCTGGTCAACGTCACGTCACCCCCCATCAGGCGCGCGATGCGCCGGGTGATGGCCAGCCCCAGGCCGGTGCCGCCGAACCGCCGCTGCACCCCGACGTCGGCCTGCTCGAAGGCCTCGAAGATGCGCGCGTGGTGTTCAGGCGCGATGCCCGGCCCTGAATCTGTCACCGTGATGCGCACCCGGTCGTCTTCGACGCGAACCACCGTCACCCGCACCGAGCCCGTGTCGGTGAACTTCACCGCGTTGCCCACCAGGTTGTTGATGATCTGCCGCATGCGGGTGGGGTCTCCGCGAACAGGGCCCTTCGCTTCAGGCGCGACGTGCACCAGCAGCTCGACGCGTTTGCGCTGCGCCACCGCCAGGAAGCTGCGGGCCGTCTCGCTCACCACGCGCTCGAGATCGAAGACGCGCGGCTCGAGCTCGAGCCTGTTGGCTTCGATCTTCGAGAGATCGAGCACGTCGTCGACGATGGCCAGCAACGACTCTCCGGCGCCCTGCAACACGTCGACGTACTCGCTGAACTCAGGCGGCAACGAGTGCTGCTTGAGCAGCTGCGTCACCCCCAGGATGCCGTTGAGCGGCGTGCGGATCTCGTGACTGACGTTCGCGAGGAACTGGGTCTTGAGCCGGCTGCGCTCGAGCGCCTCTTCGCGGGCCGCCACCAGCTCTTCTTCGTTGCGTTTGGCGTCGGTGACGTCGCGAATCGAGAAGAGCAAGTCGCCCGTTTTCATGGGCAACACGCGCGCCTCGAAGCTGCGCTTGCCGTCCGTCTCGAGCTCGTAGACGAAGGTCTGAGGGAGCCCGGTGGCGACCGCCCGTTGCAGCGCTTCCCGAGAAGGTGCTGCGACCTGAGGCGGCAGCACCTCTTCTATTTTCCTGCCCATGAACTGCTCGGGCTTGATGAAGAGCCTCGAGGGATCAGCTGCGCGATACCCCACGAACACGCCGGCGGGCGTCAACTGGAACAGGAGATCGGGTGAGGCGGCGAGCAGGGCGTCAGCGCGCGCAGCGAGGCTCTCCGCCTCTTCCAGACGCACCCGGCCTTCTTCGTCAGTCACCTCGGCAGGGTGGACCACGGTGGCAAAGCCCGACACGCCCACCACCCCTCCGGCCTCCAGGCGCGCGCGCATCACCGCGCGCAACCAGCACCACTCACCGTCGCGATCGCGGCAGCGCACCACGAAGCGCACGGTTCCCCCGGCTCGCACCCCCGAGGCCACTTCACTGAAGGCCCGCGAGATGCCCTCGCCCTCGAGGTGCTTCATCCACCCCGCGCCAAGCGCTTCAGCCACCGGTTGGCCGGTCAGATCCGTCCAAAACGAGGAGATCGCGCGCACGTCACCGCTGGGCGCACATTCGAAGGCCACGGCAGGCAGACTGTCAACCAGCGCGCCGAATGGCTCAGGGTCGCCCACGGGGTGAAGGCCTAGCACTGATCTCACATGCCGCTGAAGGGTACCGGCACACCATTGGGCGCCAGCCAGACAGACTCGAGGAGTCGCTTCGCCCCCTGATCCCTCGCATCCGCCTGAGCGTCGCCGCTGAGCAGGGGCAGCACGCGCAGGGCCCCGAAGTGCAGCACCATCACCAGGCCCAGCAGCAACGGCGTTGCGCCCAGCGCGCGGAAACGAATCGAGAGCCACACCACCAACGCCACCAACAGACCGACCAGGAGCGCGCCCGAAGCAGGGTTGGGAATCCACGCGGCGAGCCAGGAGACCGGCCAGAACCCCTCGGCCAACATCGGCACGGCGAGGCCCCACACCGACGAGCTGACGTCATCGGGCACGTAGTTGATGAAGGCCACCAGGCCCGTCGCCAGCACGGAAGACACGCTGAGCCCCGCCAGAATCGAAGCCTGCAACGGGGCCGAAACGCGCCACCGCTCGAAGGCCAGGGCGACCGGGAGGATCAGGAACGGGAGAATGCCGGTCAGATGCCGGGGCCCCACCGTCCACCCCCACGAGTCGTAGGTGAACGACGAGGTGAAGTACGCGTGGGTGATCAGCAGCACCACCAGCAACACGAAGAACGGTTGGTCTTTGGCGCGGGCGGCCTTCGCTCCGAAGAAGCCGGCGAACAAGAACGGCGAGAGGGCGAACAAGCCCCGCAACGGCGAGAAGAACGAGAGCCCCAACGCGCGCAGATCCGGCACCCGAATGCCGAGAAAACCGCCCTGGTGCCAGCCCATGTAGGCCGCGTCGTTGAGGAACTTGTAGCCGGAGACGAAGGGGCCGCCGAACACCGCCGCGTGGTACCAGAGCAGGGCTCCGAGCAAGGGCGCTGCGCCGAGGATCACCAGGCCCACCGCCTGACCCAGCGCGCCCCACTTCTTCCAACGCGCAGCCACCGTGTACGCCGCGACACAGAGCACGCCCAGCGCGCCGGTGTATTCGGCCGTCACCGCCGCGCCCGCTGCGAGGCCCGCCAGCGCGTAGCCCCACACCCTCCACTCGCCCCGCTCCACCTTCCACGCGCAGTAGAACGAAGAGAAGAGCAGCACCGCGGTGAGCTGGTGGCTCATGAACGACTCCGCGTAGCTGAAGGCCATCGTGCCCAGCGCATAGACGAGGGTGAAGAGATCGGCCGTGCCCGCCTCGACGGACGCCGCCAGAAATCGCCGCAGCAGCACGAGCAGGAACAGCGCGGGGATGATGGTCACGAAGAGCCGGCCCCAGAGCACCTGTGAGACCTCGGAGACCGGGCCCTGGAACTTCGTGAGCACCCAGTAGACGGGCGCGCCCAGCACCGACACCAACGGCGCCTTCGACGGGTAATACCACCGCGCGGTCACCCCGCTCCGGGGGGCATCGGGGCCCACGCAGGGCGCGAGGCGCGCAGCGCCGTTCTCGTTCACCACCGCGGTGCAGGAGAGGTCGCCCACCATGCCGCGCTGCTGCAGCACGCCGTTGATGTGCAGGGTGCCGAAGTCGACGAAGGCGCGCGACTGCCACAGGCGGCACAGCTCATTGGGGGAGCGCAAGCCCGGGTGGTACGGAAAAGACAGCAGATAGAGGCCCGCTACGAGCGCGAAACCAACCCGGGGTGAGAGCCAGCGCTCCATGTTCTTTTGGCGCCTTAGCATCAACCTTGAAATCAGCGCGCCGGTGTTAGCGTTCTGACTTCGGCCATGCCCCACGTCGTAGACGAAGCGCTCCTCGCGTTCACGCTGGGGCAGATGGAAGGAGAGGCGGCCGCCGAGGTCGAGCGCCACCTTGCCGAGTGTGAAGCGTGCCGGCTGAAGCAGAACAGCATCTCGTCGGCGGCCTTCTCCAAGACCGCGGTCGGCTCGAAAGACGGCGTGCCCACCCGGGCCGAAGGTCATTCGTTGGCGACCCACGGCAGCGGCCTGGTGCTCCAGCGCGGCGCCACGCTGGGCCGCTACGTGATGCTGGAGAAGCTGGGCGCCGGCGGCATGGGCGAGGTGTTCGGCGCGTACGACCCCCAGCTCGATCGCAAGGTGGCCCTCAAGCTGCTGCGCGGTGGTGCGCTCTCGGCCGAAGAAGGCAAAGCCCGGCTGCTGCGGGAAGCGCAGGCCATGGCCCGGCTGCAACACCCCAACGTCATCGCGGTGCACGACGTGGGGCTGTTCGGCGATCGCGTCTTCGTCGCCATGGAATACGTGGAAGGCGAGACGCTCGCCGATTGGCTGCGAGGCCACCACCCGTGGGACGAGATCGTTCGCATCTTCCGCGGCGCGGCCGAAGGGCTCTCGGCGGCCCATCGCGCGGGCCTGGTGCATCGCGACTTCAAGCCCGACAACGTATTGCTGGGCGCCGATGCCCGGCCCCGGGTGGTCGACTTCGGCCTCGCGCGGCAATCGACCTCGACGCCCGCAGCCGCACCGCCTGAGCTGGAGGTGCCGGAGAACGTGGGTGACAGCTCGCTCAACGTGCCGCTCACCCGTGATGGCGCGGTCATGGGCACGCCCGGCTACATGGCCCCGGAGCAGATCGCAGGTCTGCCCACCGACGCGCGCTCAGATCAATTCAGCTTCTGCGTGGCCTTGTGGGAGGGCCTGTTCGGCAACCGCCCCTTCTCGGGCGCCACGCTCAAGCAGCACGCCCAGGAGATCGCCGCCGGCCGGCTCACGCCCGTGCCCTCCGATACGCAGGTGCCCGACTGGGTGCAGGACGTGCTGCGAAGGGGACTGAAGGCGAACCCCGCTGAGCGCTGGCCCGAGATGGACGCGCTCATCAAGGCGCTCAAGCCCCGCGCCCGACGGAACCCGCGCCGCACGCTCTTCGTCACCGGCCTGGTACTCTTCTCGATCTTCGGCATCGGCTACGGCGTGTGGACTCGCCAACGCCTGCTCGTCTGCGGCGGCACCGAGCGCCGGCTCACCGGGGTCTGGGACGCGCCCCGGAAAACGAAGCTGCGTGAAGGCTTCAAGGCGACCGGGCTGTCGTACGCGGAAGAAGCGTGGGCGAGCTCAGAGCGGGCGCTCGACACCTGGGCCGCCGAATGGGTGGTCACCTCGCGTGAGGTCTGTGAAGCCGCCCGCCTTCGCAAGGTCGACTCGCCTGAAGCCACCGAGCTCAAGACGGCCTGTCTCGACGAACGCGTGCAACGCCTCGAGGCGTTGGTGGCCCTGTTCGAGGCGCCCGATCACGACGTGGTGAACAACGCGCCGACCGCTGCTCGCGGCCTGGAGAGTGCGGCTTCGTGCACCACCAGCGCGGGCATGCGCCGGCACTTCGCGGCCGACGAGAAGGAGCAGGCGGCAGATCAGCTGCTGCACGCAAAAATGGCCGAGGCGCGCGCGTTGTTCGCGGCCGGCAAGTACGCCGCGGGCGCCGAGAAGCTGAAGACCGGGCTTTCTCCGGCCGCGCCTCCTTCCACGCAGGCCGAGGCGTACCTCTTACTGGCGCGCCTGGAGCTCAAGCGGGGCGAGAACCGGCTGGCGCGGCAGGCCAACCTGGTGGCCACCGAGCAGGCGCTCAAGTCGGGAGAAGCAGGGCTGGCGGCGCGTGGGCTCTCCCGGCTCTATGCGAGCGAGGGTTACGACGAGTCTGACGCCGATGCCGATGCGTGGAGCCGGCTCGCTTCCGCCGCGGCGGCCCGGGTGCCGGGTGATTGGGAAGTGCAGGTCGAGCTGGGCCGCAACGATGGCTTCGTCGACATTCGCCGCAAACGTTTCAAGCCGGCGCTGGCCGACTTCGAGCGCGTGCTCAACCTGCAGCAGGAACACCTGGGCAACGAACACCCCGACGTGGCCTCCACGCTCAACAACCTGGGCATCGTGCTGACGCACCTCGGCCGCTACGAAGAAGCCGTCACGCGGTACGACCAGAGCCTGCGGCTGCACGAGAAGCTGGAAGGCTCGGAGCACCCCAACGTCGCGTTCGCCTCTCACAACCTCGCCGTCGCGCTCAGGCGCATGGGCAAGGCCCTTGAGGCCCGCGCTGCCTTCGAACGCGCGCTGCAGATTCGCCGCAAGGCGCTGGGCATCAATCACCCCGAGTCGCTGCACAGCGCGCAGGCGTTGGTGCGGTTGCTCATCTCGGTGGGCGAGCTGGAGGCGGCCCAGGTGCTGCTCGCCGAGGTGAAGGAGACGCGCACGCTGATGAGCGGCGCGGATTCGGCGGAGATGATGGCGGTGCTGGAGCTCGAGGCTGACCTGTTTCTCGCCGGCGAATACGGGGGCGAGGCGCTGCAGACGGCCACCCGGCACCTGGCCCTCGCCAAGGCGCGGGGCGCTGCGGGGGAAAGAGAGATCTCCACCGCGCTGCTCGAGCAGGTCGCCGCGTGGACACAGCTGGGCGGGTGGGCCGATGCGCGCAAGGCGCTGGCTGAAGTGCAGCGGCGGTTGGCAGCGGGCGACGAGACCATCGACGCGGCGGATCTGGCTGACTGTCAGGGCCGGCTCGAGCTCGCGCAGGGGCATGCGGAGCTGGCGATCGCGCCGCTTCAACGTTCGCTCGAGCTCAGGTCGAAGGTGGGCGGCCAGCCGGCGGGGAAGACCGAGCTGTTGCTGGCTCAGGCGCTCCTGCGCGTGGGGAAACCGGGCGAGGCCATTCCGCTGGCGACGAGTGCTCAGCAGCGTTTTACGGAGGCCCAGAACGCGCGGCTGTTGCTGGAGGCGCAGGTGTTGATGGCGGAGGCGACGTGGCTGGCCCGGCCGGAAGAGCGCGGCCCGTCGGCGGAGCTGATTTCGAGCTTGATGCCGAAGCTCAGTGGTTCACGCCGCGTGCCGCTGGTGGAGTGGCTCAAGAGAAACGCGGTCGTGTTGCCGGATGCGGGGGTCGTGGCTGAGCCTTAAAAGAGTTCGTACCGGGCGCCGAGGAGAACTCGATCGTTGCGATCGAAGTAGCCGAACGGACTCCACGGCTTGCCCTCGTAGAACTCAGCCGCCACGAAGAGCTTGAGCCCCTCGATGCCCTGGTACGTCACCCGCGGCGCGAGTGAGAAGCTTTGCTGCACCGGCTCGAACGTTCCGCGAAACGAGACCTCGAAGCGCTTGTCCCAGAAGGTGTAGCCGAGCACCCCGATGAACAGATGGAAGAACGCGGTGTGCGCCGCGCCCACCGAGGTGGCCGGCTCGAGAATGATCAACTGCTCGCGCGCCCCGATGTCAGGCAGCGCCATGCCCAGGTAACTGATCGAATACAGCAACGGAGAATCCGACGCCTGGCTGTAGCTGGCCACCAGCGTGACCGACGCCTTGTCCACCGGGGAGAAGTCGGCGTCGTAGAAGGTCTGCCGCGGCGAATAGGTGAAGTCGACGTCGAGCTGACCTGGCCCCAGCAGCGCTGACGCCTCTGCAGAGAAGAGGTGCTGCCTGCCGTAGAAGCCGCGGTACAGCGTCTCGCCCGCCTGAAAACGATTGAGCACCGACACCGCGCCCGCCTGGTCGGGCGTGCGCCCCGCAGCCTGCGCCGCCAACACCCGGGCCAGCTCGGGATCCACCGTGACCCGGGAGAGCTTCTCGTTCATCCACACCCAGCTCGCGCCCACCTTCACGCGCCCCTCGGCCGTCACGCGCAGCGCGAGGTCACCCGCGAACGGAGGCGGCCGCTGCGTCTCCAGCACGCGGTCCTGAAGAAAGTCCTCCACCGACGGGTCGATGCGCCGGTTGTCGAGCGATTGACCGAACGCGGGCTGCAACACCCCTTCGTCCTGCCCGAAGACGAACAGCCGGTGCGGCTGGAAGAACGGCACGTACGCCGCGAGCCACGACAGCTTTCCCAGCTCGCCTTGGGCACGAATCGCGAAGACGGGGAGCAGCGCGTCTTCCAGGTCTCCACTGCTCTCCCGCAGATCCCTGGGGTTGAGCGCGTCGGCCGGAGCGAGCGCCGCGTTGGCCCCGAGCGGAATGCGCTGGTTGCCCACACGAAGGTCGACCTTCGAGGTGTAGAGATCGACGAACGCGTCGCCGAGCATCGGCTCGAAGAAGCCCTTCGCGCGATCGAAGTCACGCTGCGTGGCGCCCCGCACCTGCGCGCGGCCTTCCAGCACCAGCCGCACGTGCTCGTTCAACTTCACGTCGACGCCCAGCACCGCGCGCAGCCGACCTTCCCACACGTTCTCCGCCAACGCCGCGCCGCGAGGTGAATCGAAGCGGGTATCGAGCGAGGTGTATGCAGAGGTCCACCCGTAGACGCGCACCGTGGGGGCCGCGGGCTCGCTCTTGAAGGTCTCCAGCGGAGCAACCACCGGAGTGCCCGCATCGACCTCTTCGAAGGTCTCGATGCCCATGGCTCCGCCGCCGTCTTCCTGTGCGAACGCAGGAAGGGCGAACACCGCCACGACGAACGCGACGCGCTTCAACGCTTCAGCCGCGCTCGAGCGCGCGATCGGTGAAGGCCTCGTCACCCAGCGTCGAGTCCTCCAGCTTGAGAACGGTCATCTGGGTCTTCGTGCCCGACTGGAGGTTCTCCATCACCGACTCCGCGGCCAGCACCCGCTCCTTGAACTGCTTGAGCTTGAGCGTGCGGTAGCGCTTGAGCGGCTTGCCCGACTTGTCGGAGTACTCGACCTGCATGGGCACCCAGGTCTGCTTGTCGACGAACATCTTCACCTGGCCGTAAGGAGACGAGTCGTCACCTTTGCCCTCGAGCACGAAACAATCGCGCCCTTCGATCTTCGAATCTTCCAGGCGCTTCGTGTCTTCGTCGCGCGTGCCGTTCGAGCCGATGTCCGCGTAGGAGAAATCGGTGTCCATGAACGCCTTGCCGCGATCGCTCTTCGCCACCTTCCGAACGCGCTTGAGCTTGGGGAGATAGAGCGAGACGTCGTCGCCCTGGCCCTGCTCGCCGGCGATGGTGAGCACCGCCACACCCGAGACACCTGCGGGCGCGGAGAACCGGGCGAGCGCGTGGCTCTTGCCGTTGATGGTCTTGGAGGTCGAAGTGAGCACCTGCTCCTTCGACTTCCCATCGGCCGCGATGGACACGAGCTTCATCTCGGCGGTCAGCCCCACCAGATTGAGGGCGCCGCGCTCTCGCGACTTCTTCGAGATCTCGGCGGCCGTCTCTTCCGCGAACGCGGCGGAGGCGACCAACGACACGATCATCAACGTGACTCGCATGGTGCGTGAAGGCCTATCTGAACTCCGGCAACGTGGCGCGCAACTTCGTCTCTGCATCCTTGAGCCGCTCATCCTCCGGCGCCGCCACCCTCGCCTGCCCCAACCGCTCGAGCGCACGACGCGGGTGCCCTCGGGCCAATTCACACCGGGCATCGGCCTCGAGCGCCTGCGCGTCATCCGGGCTGTAGGTCAACGCGGCCTGACTCGCTTCACACGCATGGTCGACCTCACCGGAGACCAGGAACGCGCGGGCCAGCGCCACCCGGTACGGCACGATCGCCGGTGCACCGCGCACCGCGGCCTGCAGCGCTTCCGCCGCCGCCGGACCTTCCCCCTGCTCCAGCAGCGCCAGACCCAGCCGGGCCAACGCGTCGGGCGAGTTGGGAAAGAGCAGTGCTTCACCGCGCACCAATCGCAGCGCGCGCGGTTCGGTGAAACGAAGACCCGCCACCATCCACTCCGCCACCTGCGCATAGCGGGGGAAACCCTGCGGCCACTCCGCCACCAGTTGATAGACGAGCGTTCCGCGCGGCACGAAGAACACCATCAACCTGCGCACCCCACCGGTCTCCTTGATCGTCACCCGCACCCGCAGGCCATCGCGGTCGGCCACCCGCCACGCTTCGGCCGGCTCCGCGTGCACCGAGAGCACCTCGTCGCCGAGATCGCGGGGATTGAGGCGCTCCTCCACGAACCGCCGCGCGGCCTCGTGCACGTCGGCGCCCTCCGGCATCTCCACGGCCTCCGCGGCAAAACTCGCCCGGCCCGCACTCGACAGGCCGTTGAACCAGGCGATGGAGCCGAGTGGATCCGCCCCGCTCACCCAGCCTGAAGGCACCGGCATGGTGAGCCCGAAGGCCTCCGAGCGCTCCACCCGCACCCGCGGGAGGAACTGCCCGAAGAAGAGCGGTTCACCCAGGAAGATGACGGTCAACACCGCGAGTGAAGGCGCGGCTCGTACCGCGGGCTCCCACCAGAGCGGCCGCGCATCGGCCAGCAGCCGGGGCCGCATCAACGCGCCCGTGGCGATCCCGGCGAGCAGGCCACCCACGTGCGCCCAGTTGTCCACGCCCTGCGAGGTGATGCCGATCAGCAGCAGCCCCAGCACCGTGGGAATGGCCGCGTCGCCCAGCAGGCTCCGGTAGGAGGGAGGAAGCAGGCTGCGGTACTTGAGCCCGAACGCCAGCACCCCGCCCAGACAACCGAACACCATGCCCGACGCGCCCACGGTGATGGCGTCGTTGAGGAAGAGTGAGGTGGTCATGGTGGCGATGCCGGTGAAGACCAGCAGCCAGAGGTAATCGAGCGTGCGGTACGTGTTCTCGAGCACCCCGCCCACGTTGAAGAGCACGAACATGTTCAGCCCGATGTGCAGGGCGTCGTGATGGAGGAAGTTGGCGGTGAAGAGGCGCCACACCTCGCCCAGGTCGAAGATGAGCGGCCCCACCTTCGCCCCGCTGCGCACCATCGCGTCGAGGCCCAATTCGCCGTTCTCAGCCGTGGCCAGGAAGACGGCCACATTGATGAGGATCAGCCCCGAAGTGAGCCAGGGGAAGCGGCTGACCGAAAAAGCCCGTCGAAAGTAGGCCCGGCGGGGCTGGTGGAGCCGCTGGTAGAGCTCCAGTTCACAGGCCGGAACGAAGTGGTCTCCGGTCACCGCCGGCAGGCGCACGAGGCTCTGTGGGGAGACTTCTCCCTGCTGAAGACGGGCCTCGAACTCGGCCAGATCGAGGTCTTCGTCGCCCGCGTCGGTTCGCAATGTGACAGGGCCGGCCATTCGTCCGATGGAACTGTAGTCGAAGGCCCCTGGCATGATCAGGCTGTCGATCTCCAGAACGATGTGGAAACGTTCGGGTTTCGGCCGCCATGATTGGTGTGCGGTTCCATACAGTGATGGTAGAAAGGTCCGGCGTGTTGAAGCTGATCATCGAAGACGACGAAGGCCGGAAGACCGTCGTCCCCTTTGTGAGGGACGAGATCACCATTGGTCGTCAGGAGGGGAACACCATCCGCTTGACGGAGCGGAACGTGTCACGTCGCCATGCGCGACTGATGCGGAACAACGGTCACGTGTTGATCGAAGATCTCGGGAGCTACAACGGGATCAGGATCAACGGTGACCGGATCTCCGGACAGGTGCAGGTCGCTGACGGCGATCTGATTCAGATCGGCGACTACGATCTGGCCCTCCAGGCGGAAGAAGGGAAGCAGGCCACGGCTCCCACCGTGCCCCTCGAGGTGGCGGCCACTCGAAAACTCCCCGATCCCGGCGCCACCATGCCGGCGCTGCCCGCGATCGAGTCACCCCAGGAAGCAGCCGACGAAGACGTTCGCGACGCCGAAGAAGGTGAGGTCGGCGGCGATACGCCCCCTTCGATCCCCAAGCACCAGTCGACCGCCGTCATTCGCATCGATCAGATCGAAGGCAACCGCAAACGCGCGGTGGCCGAGATCGACTCGACCGAAGCACCGCGCCTGGTGGTGCTCAACACCGACTTCGCCGGCCGCGAGTTCGTCTGCAACCGCACCGAGATGAAGATCGGGCGCACCGACGACAACGACATCGCGCTCGATCACCGTTCGCTCTCTCGCACCCACTGCAAAGTGGTGCGGGAAGAGACGGGTGAGTGGCGCGTGGTCGACATGCAGTCTGCCAACGGCCTGATGGTCAACGGCGAGTCGTACGCGCAGGTCACCTTGCGCCCGGGCGACGTCATCGAGCTGGGCCACGTGAAGCTGAAGTTCGTGGGCCCCGGCGAGCAGGTGAACATTCCGCCCAGCACCTCTTCGAGCGTCACCGCGGAAGCCGATACCGCCGTCGCTTCGAAGACCCCGCTCATCGCCATCGCCGTCGCCCTGCTGGTCGTCATCATCGGTGGTGGCGGCTACATGGTGTGGAAGAGCAGCCAGGAGCCCGTCACCGTCCCGCCCAGGGACAAGCCGGTGGTGAAGGACCCCATCGCGGTGAAGAACCCGAACCTTCCCGAGGTGAAGCCCGACCTCGAGGCGCTCAAGATGGAAGCGCTCGCCAAGCTGGCCGATGCCCGCCAGGGCGCCACCGAGCTCGACTGGAACAAGGCCGAAGCGCTGGCCAAAGAAGCGACCGTCGAAGGCACGCTCATCCCCGAAGCGAAGACGTTCCTCACGCAGCTCGAGAGCGAGAAGCCCGCGCGCAACGCCCTGGAGCAGGCCGGAAAGCTGCTCGACGCAGGTTCGCTGGAGAAGGCCAAGACGCAGCTCGACTCGGCCTCTGGCACCAAGCTGCTCCGCGCGAAGTACGACGAGCTCGAGTCGCGCCGCGCCAAGCTGGTGGCCGACAAGGTGGCCGCGAAGGTCGACCCGCCCACCAAGGTGGATCCTCCGGTGGTGAAGGTCGATCCCCCCACCAGGGTCGACCCGGTGGTGAAGGTCGAGCCGCCCAAGGTGCCCAACGCGAAGACGGCCGAAGCCGAGTCGCTCTCCAAGGAAGCGGCCGACGAGAAGAAGGCGCGCAACTTCGAGAAGGCGGCGATGCTCCTCGAGCGCTGCATCAAGGCCGCGCCCACCTACCACCCGTGCTACCGCCAGTTGGGCAGCGTCTACGCGTTCATCGCTGGCCGTGACGGCAGCGCCAACGACATGGAAAAGGCGCGCAAGAACTACGAGCGCTTCCTCCAGGTCGCGCCCCCTGACGACGAGTACGTGCCGAAGGTGAAAGCCATCCTCGACGCGGCGAAAAGCCAGTAACTCCTCTCCACCCCAGGACCCCTCCGTGCGCGGCTCTCAACAGATCCGAATCCTTGTCGTGGACGACGAGTCCGATAACGCTGAACTTTTCAAGGCCCTCTTGATCAAGGAGGGCTACCTCGTCACAGCCCTGCTGGATCCGACGAAGGTGGTCGCGACCCTCAAGGAGGGGAACTTCCACCTGGTCATCCTCGACATGATGATGCCCAAGCTGTCGGGCACCGAGGTCCTGGAGCAGATCCGCGAGCTCGACGACGACGTGGCCGTCATCGTGGCCACCGGCTTCCCCACCGTGGAGACCGCTGTGGCGAGCCTCAAGCTCTCCGCCAGCGACTACGTGAAGAAGCCCATCGACCCGGTCAACTTCATCGAGACGGTGAAGCGGGTGCTCGAGAAGAAGGGCATCACGAGGGATCCCGAGGCCGAGCTGCACCGCACCATCGGCCGCTTCATTCGTGAAGGCCGCACGCGCCAGAACCTGACGCTCAAGCAGCTGGCGCGCCGTACGGGCCTGTCGGTCTCGTTGCTCTCGCAGATCGAACGAGCCGAATCATCGGCGTCGATCTCCTCGCTCTACCGGATCGCCACGGCGCTCCGCGTGCGCATGAGCGAGCTGTTCGCCGACGTCTGAGCTGACAAACGAAGCACAAGACCTGAAGCAGGAGGCTCCCTCTCCCCGAGGGGGAGAGGGTCAGTCACGCCCCTGTGAACTTCGGAGGCCGCCGAGCCAGCAGCGCCTCTTTACCCTCCCGAGCATCATCACTGTTGAACGAGACCCGCCGCAGCGTTTCATACGCCGCCAGGTCCTGTTCCCTCGCCTCGCGAAACAACTCAAACCCGCGCTTCATGCCCTGCACCGCCAACGGAGCGAGCGCCGCGATCTCCGTACACAACCGGATCGCCTCGGCCTCCGCGCTGTCCGACAACACATCGAGCAAACCCAGCCGCGCCGCCTCCTCCGCCCCCACGGGCCGCGCCGTCAAGAACATGCGCCGCGCCGCCTGCTCGCCCACCCGCGACGCCACCCGCTGCAGCCCCTTGAGCGCGTACACCACGCCCAACTTTGCCGGCGGCATCGAGAACCGCGCCGAAACATTCCCCACCCGAAAATCGCACGCGGCCGCGAGCTCACACCCGGCCCCGACCGCCGGCCCCGTCACCAACGCGACGCTCGGAGCCGGATGTCGCGCGAGCCGGTCGAACACCTCGCCCATGCGCACCTCGGGCAACGGGCGGCCTTCCGGAAACCCCTTGAGCGCGGTGAGGTCGTAGCCCGACGAGAACACGCTGCCTTGCGCCCGCAACAACCACGCACGCACGCCCACCTCTTTGGTGAGCACATGCTCGAGGGCATCGAGAAAATCAGCGTCGAGCGCGTTCTTCTTTTCAGGGTGAGAGATGGTCAGCGAGCGAACGCCCTCAGCGACTTCAACGACCTGCAGCGAGGCTGGCATGAAGCACCCCGTAGCAGCCTTGGGCTCTGGGTGGGCTGTGCTATGCGCGCGGGCGAAATGTCGAAGCGCCGCGCGACCCTGAAAGCCGTTCCCATCGCGGAGGTGGTGAACCTCCACGACGCCCGTCTCTCGCGCCGGGTGGACAACTACCGCGGCCGGCTCGATCGGGTGCTCAAGGCGAACAAGCGCGCGGTCACCCGGCTCTTTTCCACCGGCCTGCTGTTCACCAAGCACGGCACCCGGGCGGGGCGCGATCTGCTGCTGGCGCACGAACACCTGCTGCGGGTGGTCACGCTCATCGAGCGCCTGGGCAACGAAGGTGACGTGCCCGCGCCGCGCCGCGCCGACGAGATCGACGCGATCTTCTTCGAGCTCGATCAGCTGCTCGATCGCACCAGCGAACTGACCGAGCACACCGCGGCGTTGCTCGAGGAACTGGGGAAAGACTGATGTTCGTCGTCTACGCGCGCATCTACGGTCAGGCGTTGGTCAACGCGTTGGCGGCGATCGGCCGCAACCTGTGGACGCTCGTGTTGCCCATCGGCCTGATGCTCGCCTTCAACACGTTGGGCAAACTGGTCGCGCCGATGGGCTTCGCAGGCGGGTTCGTGATTTCGCTCGCTCGCAGCGCCGTGTTGAGCGTCTACACGTACTTCGTCGCGCAAATCGTCGCCAAGAACCGGGTCGGCGTGGCCGATCTGCGCACCAGCATCGGCGCCTATTTCTGGACGTGGATCGACGTCTTCTTCGCCATCTGGATCATCAGCCTGCTGCTGGGGCCGATGATGCTGACCGCCGAGAGCCGGCAGCTGCGCGACGCGTTGGTGATGTTGAGCCTGGTGGTGTTCAACGCAGCGCCCGAGGTGATCTACATCAAGGGTACCAGCGGCTTCATCGAGACCGCGCAACGCAGCTTCAGCTTCCTGCAGGAAAACTGGATCGAGTGGTTCATTCCCAACGCGCTGATCCTGGGCGTGATCTGGCTGATGATCGACGGCACCATTCCGCTGCGCGCGTTGCCCATGCCTGCCGTGACGGTGCCCGTGTTGTTGGGCGGGTTGCTGCACGTGGTGGTGGTCTTCCGCGGCTTCCTCTTCGAGGCGCTCGACGGCAGCACGCACCGGCAGCGCATGTTCCGCTTCCGCAACGGCCAGTAGCAGCTCAGTCGCGCTCGGCTTCGGCCACGAGATCGAAGTCGGGGATCTCTTCGCGCATGTACTTGCGCATGCGATCCATCAGCGCGGCCTCGAGCTGACGTGCCCGCTCGCGTGACACCCCGTAGTTCGCGCCGATGTCCTGCAGGGTCATCGGCTCATCCGAGGTGAGCCGCTTCTCGAAGATGTAGCGATCCTTCTCGCTCAAACCCTCACTGAACTTGGCCAGCTTGGTGCGGAAGAGTTCGCGCAGCTCCTTGTTGCCCAGCGCTTCGTCGGCGCCGACCGCGTTGTTCGGCAGCAGGCGATCACCGCGCGTCGTCTTGTCGTCTTCTGAGCCGCCGATCGGCGCGTCGATCGACACCTCGTCGTTGCCGAGGCGCTGATCCATCTCCACCACGTCTTGTTCGGTGACGTTGAGCCGCTCAGCCAGCAACTTGGGCGTCACCTCGACCCCGAGCTTGAGCATGCGCTCCTGCTCCTGGCGCAACTTGAAGAAGAGCTTGCGCTGGGCTTCCGTCGTGCCCAGCTTCACCATCTTCCAGTTGTCCATGATGTAGCGAAGGATGTACGCGCGGATCCACCAGGCGGCGTAGCTGGAGAGCTTCACCCCACGCTCCGGGTCGAACTTCTTCACCGCCTGCATGAGGCCGATGTTGCCCTCCTGCACCAGGTCGAGCAGCGCCAGCGGGTTGCGGTGGTATTCGTGCGCGAGCTTCACCACCAGGCGCAGGTTCGAGGCGACCAGCTTGTACGCCGCCTTCACGTCTCCGGTGTCGCGGTAGCGTTTGGCCAGCGCCACCTCTTCTTCCCGGGTCAGCAGGGGGTGTTTGGTGACCTCTGCCATGTACGAAGAGAGAGGATCCTGCCGGGCGAGCCCCGTTCCGCGGGTCGCCTTCACCTTCAGGGCGATCTCGGGCACCTCGACCTCGGCCGCGACCTCCTGCAGCTCGTCGACGGCCGGCTCGACGTCTTCTGCCGTCTCGGTCTCTTCGTTGTCCGCCTCGACGACCTCAGCCTCCACCGCGGGCTTGGCGGCTTTGGCCCGGGCCTTCGGCACCGGCGCCACGGGCGTCGTCTCGACGAACTCGGCGTCGACCACCTCGGTGGGCTTCGGGGCGACCTTCTTTCGCGCGGCCATCGCTTACCCATATTCCCACCGAAGGCAGAACGCACGCCGGTCTGTCCGGGGGCCTGGCAAGCGCCTTTAGGGCAGGGAATGAGTCGTTGCCACGTCGGGGGGGCACGGGTACATCCGATGAGAATGAGTGAGACTCAATCTGAGCTGCCGACGGGAACCGACGATCGCCCAGAAGAATACCGGGCCGAGATCAGCTTCGATGACATGAACCTCTCGCCTGAGCTCAGGCGCGCGATCTCCGATCGTGGCTACACCCACCCCACTCCGGTGCAGGCCAAGGCCTACGGGCCGGCGTTCGCGGGCAAAGATCTCATCGTTCGCAGCAAGACCGGCACCGGCAAGACCGCCGCGTTCGGCATGCCGATCATCGACCGCATTCCGGTCGGTGCCCGCGGCGTGCGCGCGTTGATGATGTGCCCCACCCGCGAGCTGGCCATTCAGGTCGCGCAGGAGCTCACCGAGCTCGCCAGGTACCGGGACATCGAGATCGTCTGCATCTACGGCGGCTCGTCGATGTCGCAGCAGGAAGACGCGCTGCGCCGCGGGGCGGCCATCGTGGTCGGTACGCCTGGCCGCGTGCACGACCACATTCGCCGCGGCAACTTCAAGCTCGACCAGTGCGTGCACGCCGTGCTCGACGAAGCCGACGAGATGCTCAACCAGGGCTTCTACGAGGAGGTCACGCGGATCCTCGACCAACTCCCGAAGAAGCGGCAGGTGCTGCTGTTCTCGGCGACGGTGCCCGAAGACATCAAGCGGTTGATCAGCAAGTACACCACCGACCCCGAGACGCTCCTGCTCTCGGGCGACGTGTTCACCGTCGATCACATCCACCACATCCGGTACGAGCTCTCAGACGCGTACCCCAAGCCGCGCAACCTTCTCTACATGCTGGAGATGGAAGCCCCGGACAACGCCATCATCTTCTGCAACACCCGCTCTGACACCGAGCTGGTGACCGCGGTGCTCAACCGCAACGGGTTCGACGCCGAGCTGCTCAACGGCGACCTGGCGCAGAAGGAGCGCGAGCGCGTGATGGCCCGCGTGAAGAAGGGCGAGCTCGCCTTCATGGTGGCCACCGACATCGCCGCGCGCGGCATCGACATCAGCGACCTCGGGCACGTGGTCAATTACTCGTTGCCCGAAGATCCCGCCGTCTACCTTCACCGCGTGGGCCGCACCGGCCGCATCGGGAAGAAGGGCACGGCGCTCAACCTGACCTCCGGCCGTGAGATGACGACGCTCACGACCCTGGAGAAGAAGTTCAACGTGGTCTTCGAGAGGAAGCCGATGCCGAACGCTGAAGAAGCAGCCCGCATGTGGACGGACCGTCACGTCGGTGAGCTGAAAGAAGCCGCCAAGGGCAGCATCTACGAAGGGTTTCTCGCGCTCGCGAACGACCTCAAGGTGCGCAACGACGCCGACGAGTTGATCGCGTTCATGCTCCGGTACTTCTTCACGCACCGCCGCATGGAGAAGGCGCAGTCGACCGATCCGAACGCGGCCCCTGGCACGGAGACCGCTCCCGCGGCCGCGCCGACCGGTGGCCACTCGCGGGGTGATCGCCCGAAAGAAGACCGCCCGCCCCGCCGCGAAGGTGGCCGTGACGGTGGCCGCCGTGAAGGCCGCAGCCGTGAAGATCGCCCGCCTCGTGAAGATCGCCCGCCGCGCCGTGAGGCTCGTTCGAGCGAAGACAAGACGGTCTCCACCGGTACGCCGGCGGTCGCTGCGGCTGACGGTTCGGCTCCGGCCGCTCCTGCCGCGCCCCGTGCTCCGGCGAAGAAGCGCCTGAGCGATCGCGAGATGTTCGAGCTGATGCAGTCGGGTCAGCCGCTGCCTCCCATCGATGACCCGACCACCGACGCGCCTTCCGAGTCGACGTCGGATCGCCCTCCCCGCCGGGAGCGCAGTGAGCGTTCGCCCCGGGGCGAGCGTGGTGCAGAGCGCCCGGGTCGTGGTGAACGCCGCGAGCCGCGTGAAGAGCGCGTCGAAGTGGCGCCGGGCAACGTGCGCATCTGGGTGAACCTGGGCAAGGCCGACGGGGTCGACGAGGCCGGTCTCGGCACCGCGCTGTCGGCGCTGGGTGCTCCGAGCGACAAGGTCTCCAAGCTCGAGCTGCGCGGTACGTACTCGTACGTGCACGTGGCCGAGGGTGATGCGCCGGCGTTCGAGCAGCTCGCCGGCAAGAAGCACGCTGAGAAAGAGCTCAAGATCGAGCGCGCTCGCCGCTGAAGAATTGCTGAACTCAATTCCTCAATGCTCTCCTCTCCCCGAGGGGGAGAGGGTTGGGGAGAGGGCTTACGCAGAAATGAAAAGGCCCGCAGCGATGCGGGCCTTTTGTTTTTCAGGGCTGTTTCCAACGCCCTCACCCCTCCCGGAGGGAGAGGGAAAGAGGGGGTCAGCTGGTCGGCTGGGCCTGCGCCTCGACCTGCGGCACCGACTTCGACTTCCCGCGGAACTCGAGCACCGAGTTGATGCCCACGTAGAGGAAGCCCGACTGGAACAGCACCAGGAACGGCAACGAGGTCCAGATCTCCTCGGTCCACGCGAACCAGACCGCGCCCGTGAAGTAGAGCCCGAACAGCAGCTCGACGATGGGCACCCAGCTGCGCTTGCCGCGATAGGCCTTCTGCACGGCCTTCACCGACTTACCTTCAGAGCCCGTCTTCGGCGTGCGGGTGAACTCCGACTGCTTGTCGAGCAGCGCCTCGACCACGGCCTTGGCCTGATTGACCGCCATGCCGATGCCCAGGCTCATCACGAAGGGCAGGTACTTGATGCGGCCCCACCAGCTCAGGCCCAGCTCGCGGCCGGTGGCCACGTAGAAGAACCCGACCGACGCGGTCGACGCCACGAACACCGGCAGGTCGAGCCACAACGTCGCATACAGGCCCTGCTTGAAACGCAGCACCATCGACAGCGGCATCATGATGGAGAGCACCACCATCAAGAGGTACGCCACGTTGTTCGACAGGTGCATGAACGCTTCTTTTTTCACCTCGTACGGCAGGTTGCTGCGGAGGATCGTCGGCAGCAGTTTCTTGGCCGTCTGAATCGAACCCTTCGCCCAGCGGTGCTGCTGCGACTTGAAGGCGTTCATGTCGACCGGCACTTCCGCCGGCGAGATGATCTCGGGCAGGAAGACGAACTGCCAGCCCTTGATCTGCGCGCGGTACGAGAGGTCGAGGTCTTCGGTCAGCGTGTCGTGCTGCCAGCCGCCCGCGTCCTTGATGGTGTCGCGGCGCCAGATGCCGGCCGTGCCGTTGAAGTTGAAGAAGCAGCCCGAGCGGTTGCGCGCGGTGTGCTCGATCAGGAAATGCCCGTCGAGCAGAATGCTCTGCGCCTGGGTGAGGATGCTGAACTCGCGGTTCAGGTGGCCCCAACGCACCTGCACCATGCCCACCTTGTCATCGACGAAGAACGGCACCGTGCGGGTGAGGAAGTCGGGGCTCGGCACGAAGTCGGCGTCGAACACCGCGACGAACTCGCCCTTGGCCAGGTGAAGCCCGTTCTCCAGCGCGCCGGCCTTGAAGCCCTGGCGGTTGGTGCGGTGCACGTAGACGATGTCGATGCCCTTCGCCTTCCACTGCTCCACCCGAGCGCGGGCGATGCCGCAGGTCTCATCGGTGGAGTCGTCGAGCACCTGCACCTCGAAGAGATCGCGCGGGTATTCGATGCGGCACACCGAGTCGACCAGGCGCTCCACGACGTACATCTCGTTGAAGATGGGGAGCTGAATGGTGACCCGCGGCAGCTGCGCCATCGGGCCCTTCGGCGTCGGCAGTTTGTATTTGTGCCGGTAGTACAGGTAGGCCATCCGATAGCGGTGCGAACCGTACACAGACAGAACAGCCAGCACGCTGAAGTAGACGGCTAAAAACGCGATTTCTACGGGGCTCATTCGGGCGCCGGCCTCTCCAAGTACCCGGAACTTCTTGGGAATCTACCTCCCGGGCGACGGACGAGTCCTTCTAGGGAGGATGGCCCCCTGTGTCAAACCCTTCGATCAATTGAGTTGACGCAACGCGCCGTGGAGCGCAGCGCGAACACAGGCCCCAGCAGGACGACCTGGGCTCAGTGGCGCAGCAGATCACCCGCGTAGCTGTCGGCGATCAGCTGGGCCTTCTGTCGCTCGCGTTCGTCAGCCACGGAGCCTTCGAGCACCAGCGTCGAGCCCAGCACCGAGGCCTGCGCGTTCTTGAGCCCCTCGCGGTGGAGCGCGGCGGTGATGTTCTGTGCGACCGCCGGCAACACCCGCGGGTCGAGCCGCGCGAGGATGGTCACGTTGGGGTCGTTGCCCACCAGCGCCCGCAGCCGCATCAGCTCGGAGGGCGAATCGAGCAGGCCGTCGATCACCGTGCGGCCGCTGAACTCCTCGACGCGCAGGGAGGGATTGACCGCCGACTTCACCAGCCTGCCGAGCTCGCTGCTCTTGCCGTCATCGACCACCACCACGCGCGTCTCCAGGCCCTTGGAGGTCCAGAGCGTCAGCGTGGTGCGGCCTCGGGAGCGGGCGGTGACGAGCAGCTCGCCGCGCCCGGTGGTGGTGACGTCGGCGATGTTGGGATCACCGACGCCGACCCGGGTGAGGTTGTGCACCTTCACCACCTCCTGAGCACCGGGAGCGAGGCGAATGGGCTCGGAGGCAGCCAGACACAACGTCAGGAGCGCGGTGATCATCGGCGCAGTCTGGCGTGGTGCCCGGCCTCCTGGGAAGGGGGGGAAGCCGCCTACCCGACGTGCCGCGAAGGCACGGCGCGCTCGGTCACGGCAGGCAGCGGCTGCACGTCGACCGTCTCGGTGGTGGCCAGGGCGAGCAGCTTCTCGCACAGGTCTTCGAAGCTCAGCCCCCGCTGCTTGGCGATCTTCGGGAGCAGCGAGGTGGGCGTCATGCCCGGCAGGGTGTTCACCTCGAGCAACACTTCGTTGCCCACGTCGGGGCAGATGAAGTCGATGCGCGCGGCGCCACGGCACCCGAGCGCGCGGTAGGCGGTCAGCGCCATCGTCTCCAGATTCGAGATGCGGGTGGGCGGCAGGCGCGGCGGCAGGTGGTAGCGCGCGCCGCCTTCGTACTTGGTGGTGAAGTCGAAGGTGGCGCCGGGCGAGGCGATCTCGCAGCTGCCGAGGATCTCGCCGCCGAGGATGGCCACGGTGACCTCCTTGCCCTTCACGTAGCGCTCGACCATCGCCTCGCCGCCGTAGCGGCAGGCCAGGGCCACCGCGGGCCGCAGCTGCTCCAGCGTGTGCACCACGGTCAGGCCGACCGAAGAGCCGCCCGAAGAGGGCTTCACCACGCAGGGGAAACCGAGATCGCAGTGGAGCTCCTCGACCTGATCGAGCTGCGCGGTGCTGGCCACGTAGCCCGCGGGGGTCGCGAGGTTGTGCTGGCGGAAGAGCTTCTTGGCGAAGCCCTTGTTCATGGCGAGCGCCGAAGCGAGCACGCCAGAGCCCGTGTACGGCACGCCCATCACCTCGAGCAGGCCCTGCACCTTGCCGTCTTCACCCATGCGGCCATGGAGCGCGAGGAAGGCGACGTCGATGCCCGCGCCACGAACGGCCTGGTCGAGACCTGAGCCGGCCAGAATGCGGGTGACGGCGTGGCCCTTCTTTTCGAGGGCGGTGGCGATGGCTTCGCCCGTCTTGACCGAGATGTCCTTCTCCTCGCCCCACCCGCCCAGCAGCACTCCGACGCGTCGTTGATTCATGTTTCCCTGTGTCCCTTGAGCCGCGGTGTTGCGCCTCGGGAACCATGAAAAGCAGGCCCCGTGCCGAAGCTGAAAAGCCCGGCAATACGGGACGCTACAGGTCTGTCACAGGCTGTCGAATTATTGACCGGAGCGAGCCGGTCCAGCGGAAGGCTGGGCGAGCGCAGCTGAAGCGAAGCGGAAGATGCGCCGAGGCGGAGCGACCAGAGAACCAGCCTCAGTAGTTCCGCAAGTCGTCGTGGTCTTCGGCCTTCTTCTTCTTCTCGGCCTCTTCCCGCTTCTTGCGCTCTTCGTCTTCCTTCTTCTTTTTCGCATCGGCTTCGGCCTTCAGACGGGCCTCTTGTTCGGCCTTGGCCTTCGCTTCTTCTTCTTCCTTCTTCTTGCGCTCGTCTTCTTCCTTCTGCTGCTTCTTGCTGAGCTTGCCGGAGTTCTTCTTCTCCTCCGTCTTCTTCGCGCGCTCCTCTTCTTCGAGGCGCTTCTTCTCTTCCGCGGCGGCCTGCTTCTCCTCTTCACGCTGCTTCCGCTCGAGGGCCTCGCGCTCTTTCTTGCTGAGCTTCTTGTTGCTGCGCTCGTCGTCTTCCTTCTTCTTCGCCTCTTCCTTGCGCGCGGCTTCTTCTTCCTCGGCGCGGCGCTTGTCGTCGACGGCCTTCGAGTCGTTGTCCTTCTTGCGCTCTTCTTCGCGCTTGCGGTCTTCGTCACGGCGGCGCTCGTCGTCTTTGGCGCGCTCTTCCGCGGCACGGCGATCTTCGGCCGCCTTGCGATCGAGCTCGCGACGTTTGAGGTCGTCGGTGCTGTCCTTCTTCTTGCCGGGGCCAGACGTGTCATCAGCCTCGGCGCTCCCCAACTTGTCCGTCAGCAGCAACACCCCGCCCGTCCCCGCCGCCAGGATGCCGATGATGTACGAGACGTCGGCCACCGCCGCGTAGGTCTGGCCGTCACGCTTGAAGTTGGCCGAGTTGAACGTCTGGGTCTGAGGCGTCGCGCGGAAGTCGTTGGCCTTGCCGTTGGCCATGATGCCGAACACCCCGCCCACGATGATCGCGGCGGCGCCGGCGCCCAGCAGCGAGATACCGGCCACGGTCTTCACCGACGAGCCGCTCCCCCCCTTGAAGTGGTGCACCGCATCACGGCCATCGCGCTTGGCGTCTTTGCCGGTGAGCGCATCGAAGAACGACGCGAGCTGCTCGGGGTCGCCGGGGTTGACGGTGGCGGTGCGGAACGAGGCGTTGTGGCCATCTCTGACCTCGAGGCGGATGCCAATGAGCTCGAGCTGCTCGCCCGCGAGGCTCTTGCGCGAAACCACCAACAACACCTGCTCCAGCTGCGCGGCCTTGCCCAGCGCCTGCGCCGCGCTGTCGCGGGTGGAGCCTTCGGGATCTTTCTTGATGTCGCTGATGGCCTTCTTCCAACCGGGCCCCAGCTCTGCCGCGGCCAGCGAGATGACCTCTTCGCCCGGCCCCGCCTGGCTCTGCCCCAGCGCGTAGCCCCCTTCGGAGGCGGCGATGAAGTGTTTGGCGCCCGTCAGGCCGGCCACCGTGACCGGGCTCACGCCGCGATACAGGCCATCGACCCACACCCGCGCCCCGGGAGGCTCGGTGCGCACCAGCAGCTCACCCTTCGCGTTCGCGGCGAACTTGCGCTGCGCTTCGGCGAACTTGATGAGGTCGGGGGTGAAGAAGGTGGGCGTGAACTCCGCCTTGGGAGAGAGCGCGACGACCGACTCGATGTCTTTCTTGGCGGGGCCGTTCTCACCACCCGTGGCGTGACCTGCGGCCTTCATCGTCCACGCCTCGAGCAGCGCGGGGAAGTTGCGGGAGAGGTCGGTGGTCTGCAGCGCTTCGACAGCCTGAGTGAAGGCCTCGGTCGCCTTGACGTTGTCCAGATCGTCGAGCGCCTGCTTGCCCGTCTTCATCTTCTCGCGCGCCTCTTCGAGCTTCGTTTCCTGCTTCTTTGCCGCGTTGGGGTTGAACGCGTCGTGCACGGGAAGGACGGTGAACCGGGCGGCGCGATCGAGCGCGGCCTCGGCGGCGCTTTCCAGCGCGCCTTGCTGCTGCGAAGCACGCAGGTCCTGCGAGACGACCACCACGGCGATGCGCGGGCCGCTCGCGGAGAGCGTCAGCTGGGTGAGGAACTCAGGTGCAGAAGCCTGGGCGGGGGGCGAGCGCACCAGCGCCACCACCAGCAATGCGATGAAGCACTGGAGGGCCAGGGAAGCGGGCCTGCTCGACGGTCGCATGGCGCGCATGGTCGCTCACCCGGGGGCCCAGCGCCACAGTTACGGACTGCTCACCGCACGAGCGGAACACGCGGGCGACAGGTAACCGAATGGTCACGCCTCGTGATCGGGCTCGACGAAGCACCAGCGGATCTCCGGAGCGCGGTTGTGCACCGCCTGCTCGAAGCTGTTGATCGAGTCGACCACTTCCTTGGTGGTCAGGTTCGCCTTCACCCGCACCTTCATGGCCACCAGCACCTCGCCGGGGCCCTGCTGCACGGTGATCAACCGCAGCACCGCTTCGATGTTCGGATGATCCGGCACGGTCGCCTTCACCGCTTCGCTGATGTGCTCGTCAGCCGCCTCGCCGATGAGCAACGACTTGACCTCGGTGGCCAGGAACACGGCTACGGCGATCAACACCACGCCGATCAACATCGAGCCGATCGAGTCGAACACCCCGTTGCCGGTGATCCACGCCAGCACCAGCGAGACGATCGCGATGGTCAGGCCCAGCACGGCGGCCGAGTTTTCCCCGAAGAGAATGATGAGGTCTGAGTCTTTGGTGCGCTTCAGATACTGAATGAGCGAGAGCGAACCGCGCCGCTTCTTCATCTCCTTCAGGTTGCCCCAGGTCGCCCAGCCCTCGAGCAGCATGGAGAACACCAGGATGCCCAGGGCCATCGGCACGTGGTCGACGGGCTCGGGCGTGAAGAGCTTGTGCAGCCCCTCATAGATGCTGAACACCCCGCCGCCCGAGAACAACAACAGGGCGACCACGAAGCTCCAGAAGTAGAGGTCGCGGCCGTAGCCCAGCGGGTGCGTTTGATCGGGCGCCTTCGCCGATTGTTTGACCCCGAGGAGCAGCAGCAGCTGGTTGCTGCAGTCAGCCGCTGAGTGAAGGGTCTCTGCCAGCATGGCGCCCGAGCCGGTGAAGACGGCGGCGACGCCCTTGGCGAGGGCGATGCACACGTTGACGGCGAGCGACTGAAAGATCTGTTTGGTATTTCCGGCCACTGAGCGGCGCACCTTAGCGGGCGCCCGCCGAATGTCAGCGGTCCTTCGGTGCCCGGGCGGTCGACCGGCCTTCACCGGTGCCATTGAGGCTGTTCAGGTACGAGAGCGCGATCTTCAGCTGGTAGTCGGGCAGCTTGTCGCTCACCTCCCACGGCTTGAGGTTGTCGGGCAGCGAGATCTTCAGCGCCGAGAAGTCGGGCCCTTCGCTCTCGCCCTTGAAGTGACGCTTCAGGTCTTTCTCACGCAGCTGGTCGGCCTTGGTGAGCTGACCGCCTTCGGCCTCCGGCACCACGAAGTCGGGAAGAATGCCCTTCTCCTGGATGCTCTTGCCCGAGGGCGTGAAGTACCGCGCGATGGTGAGCTTGAGGCCCGAGCCGTCTTCCATCTCGATGACCGTCTGCACGCTGCCCTTGCCGAACGTCGGCGTGCCCATCACCACCGCGCGCCGGTGATCCTGCAGGGCGCCGGCGACGATCTCCGAGGCCGAAGCGCTGCCTGTGTTCACCAGCACCACCATCGGGTAGCCCTTCTCGGTGTCGCGATCTTTGGCCCGCTCCTCCGTCACCTGCGCCGATGAACGGCCGCGGGTGGAGACGATGACCAGCCCGCCGTTGAGAAACCGATCGCTGATGGCGACGGCCTGATCGAGCAACCCGCCGGGGTTGTTGCGCAGGTCGAGCACCAGGCCGCGCAGCTCCTTGCCGCCGTTGAGGCCCCGCAGGCGCTCCAGCTCCTTGAAGAGCGAGGCATCGGTGCGCTCCTGAAAGTTCTTCACCTTGATGTGGCCGATGCCGCCGACGAGCGCGCCCTCGACCGACGCGATGCGAATGTGATCTCGAATGATCGCGAACTCACGCGGCGCGTTGAAGCCCTCGCGCATGATGGTGAGCAGCACCTTCTTGCCCGCGGGGCCGCGCATCTTCTGAATCGCGCGCGCCAGCTCCATGTTGCGGGTGGACTCGTCGTCGATCTTCATCACCTGGTCGCCCGAGCGGATGCCGGCGCGTTGAGCGGGGGTGTCGTCGATGGGCGCGACCACCACGATGTTGTCGTTCTTCTTGGCGATCTCGATGCCCAGGCCACCGAACTCGCCCGAGGTGTCGATCTTCATCTCCTTGAAGATGTCGGGCGGCATGAACTGCGTGTGCGGGTCGAGCGTCTCGAGCATGCCCTTGATGGCGCCGTGCATGAGCTGCTGCTCGTCGACCGCCTCGACGTAGTTGTTCTGCACGTACGAGAGCACCCGCGCGAACAGCTCGAGCTGGCGATACGTCGCCTCTGTGCGGCTGCCGGGTTGTGGTGGAGGGGCGCCTGCCAGAGCGACCGAGCCGATGACGACGACGAGGACGGAGGTCACACCAGCCAGGCGCATGATTCTTCATCCTAAGAGGCACCTGCCCCTCGGCGCACGGCACACGCGTCACCCGATGTCTGCCCGTGTAGGCAAACCCCCAATCTTCAGGACTTGGGAGGCAGAGACGGGGGCAGGCAGCGGTCGGGAATCACGAGCGGAGGGGGCACGGGGCAGTTGGTACAGGGACCCCGCAGTGGAATGTTCAAGGTCCGCCCCACCCGCAAGGCCGTCGAAGTGAGCCCGTTGGCCTTCTGGATCAGCTTCACGCCGCTGTTGTAGCGGCTGGCCAGACCGCCCAGCGTGTCGCCCTTCTTCACCCGGTAGATCAGCACGTTCTGTTCGGGCTGCCTGGCCAGCAACGGGAGAATGCGGCGCCCGAGCTCCTGGCTGCGCGCAGAGAAGAAGCGCACGTGGAAATGATCACGATGCCTGCGCGCATGCTTCACCAGGGAAGCGGCGCCGTTGTGAAAGAGCTTGTCGAGCCAGGCCTTGTCTTCGCCCTGATCCAACGCAAAGGCGTAGAGCCGCGCCTGAATGCGTTTGTCGACCAGCACGAACTCGATGTCGGCGTTGCTCACCAACGCCTTGAGCAGCGCCCAGTTGAGCGACAGATCCATCGCCAGCTCGCGCTTCTTCGACAAGTGGCCCGGGTCTTCATTGCGCGGGTAGTAGAAGCCCAGGTCCACGTCGCGACCGGCCTGGTGGCTCTGGTGCGGGCGCAGGTAGCCGCCCACCTTCTTGCCGATGTGGTTGATGCGCAGGGGCGCGGCGTCGGCGTATTGCTCTTTGACCGCGGTGGCCGCGGCGATGAGGAAGTCGATGGTCTCCTGCGTGCCGTACGCGTTGTTCGCGTCGATCACCTGCCAGGCGTCGCCGGGCGGCAAGGAGACGCCGTTGACCAGCCGCCCCGCTTCGGTGACGCCCACGCTGATGGTGCCCAGTGACTCGGGCGCTTCGATCCAGCGTTTGGTCAGCTCGTCGTCGGTCAGCTCGGAGGTGTACCGGAGGCCCGCGTCGGCCAGCGCCTCGGCGATGGTGGCCTCGACTTCGGCTTCACCCTCTTCGTCGGCCGCGTCATCGTCGTCATCGACGGCATCTTCGACAGGCGCGGGCGCGGCTTCTGCGAGCACGGTCCCTGCGTCGACGACGAGCTCAATGCCAGCGTCAGCCCACACAGGCGCGGCGAGCAGCAGCGAGAGGAGCAGCGCACGAGCCATGAGGGTCCGCCTTTTCGCGTCAAACGGCGTGAGGCGTCAAGCAGCCTGGACCAGGCCGCGGCTCACCGCGAATTTTTGGACCCGCTCCACGAACGCCCGCGGGTGCTCCATCTGCGGCATGTGCCCGAACCCCTTCACTTCATGGATCTCGGCGTGTGCGGGCAGGTGCGTGCGAAAGAAGTCGAGACCTTCGTAGGGCAGCAGCTTCTCGCTCTGTCCCCAGATCAGGAGCGTGGGCATCGGCAGCGCACGCAGCTGCGCGCCCTGCACGAGATCCGCGGTGGAGATCGCGGCCACGATGCTCTTGACCGTGTCGCTGCTCATCATCTTCCGCAGCTCGTCGGCGAAGAGCAGCAGCGAGAGGGGCGGCTTCACGAAGAGTTTGCGAGCCAGCACGCGCGCGCCCTTCGCGTCTTGCACCTGGAAGCTCTCGACCAGTTGTTGGAAACGCGCTTCGGTGATCTGCGCGCCCGCGGGTGAAACGAGGCCCAGTGCACGTAAGGCATCAGGCTGTTCGAAGGCCATGTTGAGCGCCATGCCGCCGCCCAATGAATTGCCGAGCAGGAAGACCGGCTGGCCAATCACGCGATGACGAAACTCGAGCAGCAGGTCGACCTGCTCGCGCACCGGCATCGGCCCCGCACCGGGAAGCGGCGAAAAGCCGTTGCCGGGGAGATCGACCGCAAACACCGAGCTGAAGCTCTTCGCGAGCGGCGCCAGCGTGCGGAAGAACGCGTTGGCCGAGCTGCCCAGGCCATGCACCAGCATCAACGGAGGGCCTCGGCCGGAACCTTCTGCCCGGTAGAAGTGCACGTCGGTGCCGCGCAGCCGAATGACTTCGCTCGAGACCCCGCTGGCGATGAGGGTGCGGCGAATGACCCGATTGGCGAGCGACAACCATTCCATTGAGGGCTCCTTCTACTCTTCTGGCTTGAGCCAGGGCAGAGGGTCGACCGCCTGCCCGCTCTTGCGGATCTCGAAGTAGAGATAGCTGCCTTTGAGGCTGCCGGTATCGCCCACCTGGCCGATGGTCTCCCCTTCTTCCACTTCGTTGCCCACGTCGACCTGGCTGTTCGAGAGGTGCGCGTACAACGAGTGAAAGTTCGCCCCGTGATCGACGATCACCAGGTTGCCGTAGCCCTTGAGCCACCCCGAGAACACCACGGAGCCGGTGCCGATGGTGCGCACCTCGGCGCCTTCGGCCGCGCGGATGTCGATGCCCTTCTGCACGGTCACCGTGTTGAAGCGCGGGTTGACCACCTTGCCGAAGCCCACCTCGACGAGGCCGTCGGTCGGGTACGGCAGCAGGCCTTTGCGTGCGCGGAAGGCTGAGCTGCCCACCGTGCTCTGCATGTCGCTCACCATGCCGGCGAGCTCCTTCTCGGTCTGCTCCAGCTCGGCGATGAGGCGGCTCATGCGGTTCTGTTCGGCGCTGACGCTGGCGAGCAGATCCTTGAAGCGGGCCAGCCGCACCTGGCTGACGGCTTGCTCCGCTCGCAGCGCGCGCAGGTAGCGTTGGCCGGTCGCTTCCAACCGCTCCAGCCGCCGTGCCTGGCGCCGTTGCCACGAAGAAAACACCGCGAGCTCTTGCAGCTCACGCACGTCACTGGAGACCAGCGTCTGGTAGGCGCGCTGCCGTTTGATCAACGTGGCGAAGTCACCCGCTGAGAGCAGCACGCCCAGCGAGTCTTGCTTCTGCAGCCGGTAGAGCGTCACCAGCCTGGGCGCGATGCGGCGTTGCTGTGCGAGCAACTCGGCCTGCACCACCTCGGCTTCTTTGCGCGCTTCGCTGACCTGCTTCGTCACCCGCGCGACGTTGCGTTCGAGGGCCACCGAACGTTGCGACGATTCACGCGCGAGCCGCTCGAGCGTGTCGAGCAGGCTGAGCAGATCCTTCTTCTCTCCACCGATGGCGTCGAAGGCTGCCTTCTCGGCCGCCAGGCGCGCCTCGAGCTGCTGGTGCTCTTCTTCCACGTCGCTGCCGGCGTGCAGCAGCAAGGCGAGCAGCAGGGCGGTCATACGCGCAGAAACCTCCGCACGGCGATGAAGCTGCCGGAGAGGCCGAGCGCGATGCCCAGGCCCAGTTGCTCCAGCGCGAGCCGGCCCCAGGCCACCACGAAGCGGCCGTCGAGCATGAGAAAGCCGACCAGGTCACCGCCTTCGCGTTCGACCCAGCGCACCAGCGCGAAGACCGCGGCCAGCGCGAAGAGCCCGGCGAAGATGCCCTGCAGGGCGCCTTCGATGAGGAAGGGCATGCGCACGAAGCGGTCGGTGCCACCGACGAGCTTTTGAATTTCGATCTCTTCGCGCCGCGCGAAGATCGCCAGCTGCAGCGTGGCGGAGACCACGATCACCGTGGTGAGGAACACGAGCACGAAGGCGACCAACCCGGCCAAGCGCATGGCGCGCGAGATGACGCCGAGGCGTTCGAGCGCTTCTTCGCCGTAGTCGACGCCGCTGACGAAGGGCAACGCGCGCGTCTTCTCGGCGAGCTGCTTGAGGGCTGCGGGTTCGCGGGAGTTCGGGGGCAGCTTGAGCTCGAGGCTCCAGGGCAGCGGGTTGTCGCCGAGCTCGGTGAGCGCCTTGCCCTGTTCTCCCAACTGGGCGGCGAGCCGGCCCAGCGCGGTGGCGGGCGAGATGCGGGCGAGCGTGCCCCCGGTGCGGTTGGTGAGCGCCCTCTCGAGCTCGTCGACCTGCGCTGGAGGCGCGTCGGTGGCCAGATAGACGGTGAACTCGACCTCGCCACCCAGTGACGCAAGGAGTGCGTCGAGCTGCGATGACGCAATCCGGGCCATGCCGAAGCCGACGAGCGAAAGACCGAGCGCGGCCACGGCGATCACGTGGACGAACGGCGAGCGGACCATGCTGCCGATGGCGGTGCGGACGAAATAGGCAACCCGGGCGCTGGTGCTCACGTCGGGGCGCAGTCTGTCCTACTTCTGTCTCCCTCGCCCTGCGAAGCGGGGAGAGGGTCGGGGTGAGGGGCCGACTGGATTGATCGCTTCGACCCCAACCGGCACCTGAACGACCATGACCCGCTCAGCCACCCTCCTCGTCGCCGCACTCTCCCTCGTCGCCTGCCGGAACATCGAAGGCGGCCCTGAAGTCTCCGAGACGCGTTCGCTCGACGCCTTCACGAGGGTGCGCATCGAAGACGGAATCCCCGCCACGATCAGCCCGGGCAAATCAGAAGCCACAGTGAACGCGCCGGAGAAGGTCGTCGCGAACCTGGAGACCGTCGTGAAGAGCGGAACTTTGATCGTCCGCATGAAACCGAACGTGAGCGTGACCTCCTTCGACGGCACCGAAGTGGTGATCACCACCGAAGGCCTGCTCGCAGTCGAAGCGAGCGGCGGCAGCCCGGTCACCGTGTCGGGCGTCACCGAGAGCCCCTTCCGCGCCACGGCCTCGGGCGGCAGTCAGCTCAGCGTGACCGGCACCACGGCTGACGCGCGCCTCAACGCCTCGGGAGGTTCGGGCATCGCCGCCGAAAAGCTCACCGCAGAACTGGTGAGCGTCGAAGCGACGGGCGGCTCGACCATCGAACTGACCGCGACGAAGTCCGTCGAAGGCATCGCCTCGGGTGGCAGCCGGGTGACCATCAGCGGCGGTGGCGACTCGACCAACGTGAGCGCCTCAGGTGGCTCGCTGGTCAGCGGCCGGAACTGAACAGCTCGCCCACAACACCACCGCGATCCCCGCCAAGATCGCGACGTCGGCGACGTTGAAGATGCCGGTGCGCAAGCTCCCGATGCCGACGTTCAAGAAGTCGACGACGGACCCGTCGTGACGAGCCCGATCGATCCAGTTCGAAAACCCACCGCCGAGAATCAAGGCGTAGCCGGCCGCTTCGATCAATCGGAGCTCCTGGGAGCGCACGAGGAAGCCGAGCAGCCCGAAGAGCACCACGCCCACCGTGACGGTCAGCAACCAGAAACGAACGTCGCCTGGCAGGTTCGCGCCGAGTGAAAGAAAGGCCCCTTCGTTGCGAGCGAAGCCGAGTCTGACCGTGTCGGTGAACAACCGCTGCGTCGGCCGGCCCTCCAGGGTCGCGATGGCCACCCGCTTGGTGGCTTGATCGCAGCCGACGGAACCAGCCAGCACGAGCACGATGAGCGCCAGGCGTTTCACGAGGCAGGCCAACACCGGCCGCTCCGGCCTGATTCCCTACTGGTCGTGCGCCATCAAACGCGCCGCCTTTTCGCCGCGGGAATCGGCCACCAGGGTGCCGCGCTCGAGCCGCAACGTGCGCTTCTCGTAGCGCGCAATCAGCGACGCATCGTGCGTCGCGACGATCACCGTCGTACCGCGCGCGTTCACGTCACACAGCAGATCCATGATCTCCACGGTGAGCGCGGGGTCGAGGTTTCCCGTCGGCTCATCGGCCAGCAGCATCGCGGGATCGTTCACCAGCGCGCGAGCCAGCGACACGCGCTGCTGTTCACCACCCGAGAGCTTCAGCGGAGACACGTCGGCCTTGTGCTCCAGGCCCACGCGCCGGAGCATCTTCACCGACCGCTCGCGCACCTCTTCTCGCGCAACGCCCAGCACATCGAGCGTGAAGCCCACGTTCTCCGCCACCGTGCGCGTCGGCAGCAGCTTGAAGTCCTGAAACACCACCCCGATGTTCCGGCGCAGGTAGGGGATCGACGACTCCCGCACGCGCGCGATGTTGCGACCACCGATGAGGATCTGCCCCTTGCTCGGCCGCTCCGCGAGGAACATCAGCTTGAGCAGCGTCGACTTACCCGCGCCCGAAGGCCCGGTGAGGAACACGAACTCGGCTTTTCCGATGTCCAGGTTCAAGTCCGTCAGCACCGGTGGGTCTCCCGGGTAGGCCTTGGTGACGTGGAACATCTGGATCACGCCGCGGAGGATCCCACGTCTTCAACTCGGTGCGTAGCGGACAATCTCTCCTTCGAGCGCGGTGACCCGGCCGAGGTCTTCCAGCACCTCCACGTTGGCCAGCACCTCAGAGAGCATCAACACCAGCCGGCCCGGATCGCGCCGGGGGAACAGGGTGGGCAGCAGCTCGAAGACGCTCGCCGGTGACTCCGCCAGCCGCGTCATCAGCTTCTCCTGCCGCACCCCGTAGAACGCGAAGAGCCCGTCGAGCAGCTCGCGATGGCCACGGAACGCAGGCCCGTGACCCGGCAGCACCGCGTCGAGCTCGAGATCCCTGACCCACTTCGCGCCCTCCAGATACCGGGCGAGCGCGCGGAACTTGGTCGCGCCTTCACCTTGCGAGAGGTCGAGCAGCGGGTTCGGAGAGACACGCGCGAGCACGTGATCGTCGGCGAAGAAGACGCGCTGCTGCTCCGCGTAGAGACAGACCAGGCCCGGCGTGTGGCCCGGCAGGTGTTTGACCACCACCTCGAAGTGCTTGAACTGCAGCACCTCACCCTCGCGCAACGGGCCGAGGCGCGAACGCTCGACGTACCGAATCTGGTTCGACTGCCGATCCGCAGCGGCCTGCATCAAATCGAGCGTCTCGGCCGGCACGCCCAGCCGCACGAAGTAACCGCGGTGTTTCTTGAGCAACGCCGCGAACCGCGCATCGCCTGCGATCTTCTCTACGTCGGCGTCGTGAATGAACACCCGCGCCCCGCTCTCTTCCGAGAGCATCTGCGCGTTGCCGAAGTGATCGAGGTGACCGTGGCTCACCACGATGCGCGAGAGCTTGCGCAGGTCGAGCTTGCGCTCTGCCGCCTGCCCTCGCAGCGCCGCAATGCCATCCGGCGTACCGATGCCGGTGTCGAACAGCGTGTACCGCCCGTCGGCGTCTTCGATGACGTAGACGTTTGCGGGACCGCCGGCCTCGACGAACGGAACTGGAATTTCCAGCCGGTGAATGCCCAGCGCGGTGAGCGCGCCGTCGTCGAGGTCTACGGTCGCGCCGTGCAATTACTTCGCGGCCTTGATGGCCGCCTGCATCTCAGGGAGCGCCTTGAAGAGGTCAGCCACCAGGCCGTAGTCGGCGATCTGGAAGATGGGCGCTTCGCCATCCTTGTTGATCGCGACGATGGTCTTGCTGCTCTTCATGCCGGCCACGTGCTGGATCGCGCCTGAGATGCCCGCTGCGATGTAGAGGGCAGGCGCGACGACCTTGCCGGTCTGACCGACCTGGAGATCGTTGGGCTGCCAGCCCGCATCGCACACCGCGCGCGAGGCACCGACCGCCGCGCCGAGCTCGTCGGCCAGGCCTTCGATGGGCTTGAAGTCGCCCTTGGTGCCACGGCCACCGGAGACGACGACCTTCGCTTCGGTCAAGGCCGGGCGCGCGCTCTTCACTTCCTTGAAGCCCACGAACGTCGAGAGCTGCTTGTCCTGCGCGGGGGCGGCGAACACCTTCACTTCGCCCGCACCGCTCTTCTCGGCGGCGGCGAACTCGGTGGCGCGCACGGTGAAACACTTCACCGGGCCCGCGAGCTTCACGGTGGCGATGACCGCGCCGGCCCACATCGGGCGGGTGAACGAGACGTCGGCGCCCGAGCCCTCGACCGAGAGAATCTCGGAGGCCATCACGGCCTTGAGCTTCGCGGCGACGCGCGGGAGCACGTCACGGCCGATGGCGGTGGCAGCCCCACCGACCCATTCAGCGCTGATGGCTTGAGCGGCCGCGGCGATCGCCGGCGCCCAGTTCTCCACGATGGCGTGCTCGAACTGCGCGCCCGAGGCGGCGTGCACGGTGACCCCATACTCCTTGACCTGGTTCGCGAGCGCCGTGGCGTCTTTGGCGAGCGCGATGGCATGCACGGCGCCGCCGGTGGCCTTGGCGAGCTGCTGACCTGCGGTGATGGCGTTGAGGGTCGCCTTGCGGAGCGAGCCGTCAGTGTTGGCTTCGACGACGATGAGAACGTTGCCCATGATGGTGTGTCCTTTTTCCTGAAGTTCTTAAATCGCCTTGGCTTCGTTCTTCAGCTTCTCGATGAGCGCCGCCACGTCGGGCACCTTGATGCCGGCCTTGCGCGCAGGGGGCGGGATCATCTTGGTGACCGTGAGCTTCGGGGTCACGTCGACGCCCAGGCCCGCGGGGGTGAGCTCTTCGATGGGCTTGCTCTTGGCCTTCATGATGCCGGGCAACGAGGCGTAGCGCGGCTGGTTCAAGCGCAGCTCGGTGGTGGCCACGCAGGGCAGCGGGCTGTCGATGGTCTGCAGGCCGCCGTCGACTTCACGCACCACGGTGACGCGCTTGCCGTCAGCCGACAGCTTGATGGCCGGGGTCTTGGTCTTCTCCGCGTCGGACTCGAGCGACTCTTCTTTCGAGGCGAAGGTGGCCTGCGACCAGCCGAGCCACTCCGCGAGGTACTGACCGACCTGGTTCTGATCGTCGTCGATGGCCTGCTTGCCGAGGATGCACAGGTCGGGCTTCTCTTTTTCAGCGACCTTCTGCAGGCACGCGGCGACGCCGAGCTGATCGAGGGGGCCGGTGTGGTTGACCCAGATGGCCTTGGTGGCGCCCATCGCCAGCGCGTGGCGGAGCTGCTCGTGCACGTCCTTCGTGCCGACCGAGACCACCACCACTTCGCCGCCGTGTTTCGCGGTCAGGCGCAGCGCTTCTTCCACGCCGATCTCGTCGAACGGGTTGATCTTGTACTTGAGCCCCTCGCCCACGATGCCGGTGCCGGCGGGGTTCACCTTGATCTTCGACTCAGAGTCTTCAACCCGCTTGGCGGTGACGAGGATCTTCAATGGCATCTGGGGGCTCCCTTACGGATCAGTGGCGCAAATTGACGCGCCGCATTGTGTGCGGGTGATTTATGAATCAACGGCGGGGGGCGCAACGAGAAAATCAGCCCTCAAATTCCCTTGAGGAGCTCGCGGGCGATCACGATGCGCTGCACCTGGCTGGTGCCTTCGTAGATCTGCACCAGCTTGGCGTCGCGCATCAGCTTCTCCACGGGGTACTCGCGGGAGTAGCCGTAGCCACCGAAGATCTGCACGGCGTCAGTAGCGGCCTTCATGCCCATGTCGGCGGCGAAGCGCTTGGCGTAGCTGGAGATGAGGGTGTTGCGCTGCCCGTCGTCGAGCAGCCACGCGCTCTTGTAGGTGAGCAGGCGGGCCGCTTCGATGTCGGCGGCCATGTCGGCGATCATGAACTGGATCGCCTGGAAGTCGGCGATGGGCTTGCCGAACTGGGTGCGCTGCTTGGCGTAGTCGATGGCGTGCTCCATCGCGGCGCGCGCGATGCCGATGGCGAACATGGCGGTGAGCGGCCGGCTGTTGTCGAGCGTGGCCATGGCGATCATGAACCCTTCGCCTTCTTCGCCGATGCGGTTGGCGACCGGCACCTTCACGTCTTCGAAGGTGAGCGTCACCGTGTTCGAAGCGCGCTGGCCCATCTTGTTCTCGTGTTTGCCGACGGTGAGGCCCGCGGGCCGGCCTTCGACGGCGAGGCACATGATGCCCTTGTGCCGCTTGGTGGGGTCGGTGGTGCAGAAGAGCGTGAACTGGTCGGCGTACTCGCCGTTGGTGATCCACTGCTTCTGGCCGTTGACGACGTAGAAGTCGCCTTCACGGCGCGCGGTGCAGCGCATGCCGGCCACGTCACTGCCCGCGCCTGGTTCGGTGAGCGCGAAGGAGACGAGCTTGAAGCCGGTGGTGAAGGGGCGCAGCAGCCGCTCTTTCTGCTCTTTGCTGGCGCCGATGATGATGGGCAGCAGCGCGAGGTCGTTGGCGATCATCGAGGTGGCCATGCCGGCGCAGCCCCAGGAGATCTCTTCGGCCACGATCGCCTGCGCGACGTGGGGCAGCTCCATGCCGCCGAACTCGGCGGGAATGGTCATGTTCATCAGGCCGAGCTCGGAGCCCTGGCGGATGATGTCCACCGGAAAGGTGCTCGTCTCGTCGTGGTGCGCGGCCTTGGGGCGCATCACCTCGCGGGCGAATTTACGAGCTGATTCCTGGAGCGCTTTCTCGTCGTCGGAGAGACCGAAGTTCATGACTTCGCCTGTAACGCAGTTGGCCTCAGGCGACCACGCGTTCGGTCAGTTGGCCTTGCGCATCGGGAAGACGTAGACGGCGTCGTCCGACTGCAGCCACTTGCCGGCCGAGTTGATGATCACCGCCTTGGTCATCTGTCGCACGGAGCCGATGTGGCTGTTGTTGAACATGTCGCGGCAGTCAGCCTGGAAGTAGTTTTGCGCGCTGGTGCTCGAGCGCTCCCGGCAGTTGTCTGGGGAGTTCGTGACCAACTGCCAGCTCTGGTCCTCGAAGATGGCGAAGCGATAGCAGTCCATGCTGAACGACCCGGTGAGCCCGCCACTTTGCAGGTCGAAGCCGAAGTCGGGCACGCATTCGGTGGTGTTGTTGATGGGCGCGGGCACCGAGTAGCGAACGTAGCTCAGCGTGTTCGGGCTGCCGCCGTCCACCAGGGTGAAGGGGATCGCAAAGACGGTGCTCGCGGTCACCAGGCTCCAGCCACAGGTCGGGGCCTTAGACACGGTCGGTTGGTAGCAACAGCGAGGTTCGGTTCCCGGGTTGGCCGCCGCGGGGCATTGGTTGTTCAAGATGATCACCCCTGCATCGTTGGGCTGGCCTGACCCGCCTCCGGATCCGGAGCCGCCCCCTGCACCTGAGCCACCGCCAGTTCCGCTCGAGCCCGCGGAGTTCAGCCGCGCCTCGGCGATGATCACCTTGCCGCCCGTGGTCCACTCACCCACCACGCGAACCGAGTTGGCACACGCCGACTCCATCGTCGGATCACACATGAACGGCACGCGGCCGGTGCCGAAAGAATCAAGCTCGACCTCGACGGGCATCGTGAGGGAGCCTGCGACGCTCGTGACTCGCACGGTGCCTTTGCCGACACGGCCGTCGCTCTCGACAGCCGTGATGGCCACCTGAATGACAGTGCCGTCATTGACGGATTTGGGGGTGAGCTTGAGTTCGAGGACGGGTTCCCCCACCGGTGCCCCGCATGAACCAACGAGGATCAGCCAGAGCCAGCGCGACGACTTCATGTGATTCCCTCTCTGAGGAAGGTTGACCCGACCCCATCCGGCACGAATACTACCGTTTCTTTTCAGGTCCGTCCCAAAGGGTCCCCATGTCCACTTCGAAGCAGTTTCTCCCTGGCTTGTTGCTGGCCGGCTGTCTGGCTGCGTGCGGCCCGATGCTCGTCGAGCCTGAACTCACCATCTCGGCCAGCCCGCGCACGCTCGACGGCGTCGCGCAGAAAGCCACCATCAAGGTCGTCGCGGTGGATGACAAGGCCAAGCCCGGCTCGGGAAAGGTGCGCATCACCTCGGTCGCCGGCTCGCTGAAGGATGGCGTCGAGGTCGATCTGCTCGCGGGCGAAGGCACCACTGACTTCACCTGCGCGCGTGCCACCGATCCCGCCTGCACTGGCGCGGTGCGCTTGACCGCGGAGTGGGTGGTCAGCGGAAAGCTGGCCTCGGCCTCGACCTCCGTCACGATTACCCCCGCCGTGGTGGTGGTGCCCGATGCGGGCATGACGTTGACGGCCTCTCGCACTCAGGTGGGCATCGGGCTCGGCCAGAGTTCCCAACTGACCGGCACGTACTCGGTCGACGGAGTGCCCACGCCCGGCAACGCCGTCGCGCTCACCACCTCGCTGGGCAACCTGCTGTTTCCCGATGGTGGCCCTTTCGTGTCGCCCGCAACGACCGACTTTGCAGGGCAGATTCACGCCGTGCTCGTCGACGATGGCAGTGCAGGCACGGCCCAGGTGACTGCCACTCCGACCGCGGGCCGGCCGGCTTCCGTCTCCGTCACGGTGTTCCGGCCCGACGCGGGCATCATGGTGATGACCGATCGAACGGTGCTCACCGTCGGCTTCAATGAGATCGCCCAGCTGACCGTCAACCACACCCTCGACGGCCGCGCCGTGCCGGGGAGAATGATTCAGCTCGAGACCTCCGCCGGGCAGTTGCTGGAGGTTGATGGCGGCACATTCGTCTCGCCCGCGCTCACCGATACGAATGGCCGCGTGAGGGCCCTGCTCTCCGACACAGGGTCCCCCGGTGTCGCCACCATCACCGCGAGCGATCCGGCCTTCAGCGTGTCGGCCACCACCACCGTCAACCTGGCGCAGCCCGACGCAGGCGTCTTCGTCACCGTGGGCAAGCCGCGACTGTACGTGGGCGTCAACGACTCGACGACCGTGAGCGCTCGCCTGGTGACGAATGGAACGCCCGCAGTGGGTCGTACGCTCCAGGTCGCGACCAACCTCGGCACCTTGCTCCTGGCCGACGGCGGCGTGTTCTCCGGTTCGGGAACGACCGACTCGAGCGGCGCCCTGTCCCTCGAGCTTCGTGAAGGAGGCGTCGACGGCATCGCCACCATCACCGCCACCGATCCGATGTCGATGCGCACCGGCGCCGCGAACGTCGAGGTGCTGCGCATCGGCACCATCGCCTACGTGTCGACCACCTGCGCCGGCACGCCCTGTTCGGTGATGGGCATTCGCAACTCCGGGTTCAACACCCAGGCGACCTTGCGCTTCACCCTGCGCGACTCGAGGACGAACTCTCAGCCGGTGTCGGGCGTGCGAGTCACCTTCGTGCTCAACAACCAGCCCACGGGCACGGTGGCGACCGCCAGCGGCGTGAGCGACGCGCAGGGAAACGTCGATGCCGTGGTCACCTCGGGTGACTCGATCGGTTCGTTCTCCGTGACGGCGACCGTCATTCCGGGGATCTCGGCCACCAGCCCGACCATCGGCGTCCGCGGCGCAAAGCCTTCGAGCAAGGGGTTCTCCTTCCAGTGCCCGAGGGTCAACCTCCCCGCGTATCGCTCGCCTTCGCCCCCGCTGTTGCTCAACGCGACGTGCTCGATCGTCCTGGTCGATCGCAACAACAACCCGGTGGGCGCGGGCACCACCGTTCAGTTCCTCTCCGAGGCCGGCAACATTCAGAACAGCGCGCCCACCACGCCGTACGTGCCGCCGTTGGGTCCGAACGAGGGCCGAGGCACCGTCTCGTTCGACACCTCGGGGCAATTCCCCGCGGCAGACGTGCCGCCCCTCACGGCCCTGCCAGGTCAGTTCCCTTTTGCACGGGCCGCCGAAACGCAGACCGTGGATGGGTTCCTGACGCGCAACCCGCGCGACGGCCTGGTGACGCTCGTTGCGTACACCGATGGTGAGGAGTGGTTCAGCGACTCGAACTCGAACGGCATCAGAGATGGCGTCGAGCAGTTCATCGACCAGGGAGAACCGTTGGTCGACGTCAACGACGACGACATCTGGAACGTCGGAGAGAACTACATCGATGTCGACGGCAACGGCGCGTGGACGGGGCCCAACGGAGTCTGGGACGCGTCGACCAAGATCTGGACGAAGACCTACCTGCTCTACACGGACTACGCCGAGCCCTCGAACGCCGTCTTCGTGCCGTCGACGTTCAACGTGGCCCGCGGAACGACCTCGTTGATCGACGTGCTGGTCACCGATCGAAACCGCAACATCGTCGAGGCCAACAGCACCGTGATGTTCACTCGCACCGCCTCCAAGGGCAGCATCTCGTTGATGAGTCTGTTGGGCCTCGATGGCTTCGGCTTCACGATCGAGCCGCGGCGGCTGACCAACGCGGCGGGCACGGGCGACTGCCTGAACACCGAACAGGTTTGCCAATACCGCACCGCGTTCGGGGTCTGGTCGCCCGGCCCCGTTGCCAGACTAACCGTCACGGGTGCGGCGTCGACCGACATGTCGCCCAGTGAGGCGGTGACCATCACCGTGGGCGTCACCACCCTGGGCACCCAGTCTCAGATGAGCGTCAGCGGAACCATTCAGTAAGTCGGCAGCCGAGCAAACCCCTGTGCCGCAAGGCATGGGGGGAGTACACGGCCGCGCCATGGCCCGCCCCAGGCGCTCCACCGCCGATCGTTCGTCTCCCAAAGCGTCCCTCGCGTACGCACGCACGGTGCTCGACCAAGAAGCGAGCGCCATCGCCTCGCTGGGTCAGCGCATCGGCCACGACTTCCTGCTCGCGCTCGACGCCCTCGAGCGCACCAAGGGCCGCGTGGTGTGCACCGGCATGGGCAAACCCGGCTTCATCGCGCAGAAGCTCTCGGCCACCCTCTCCTCCACCGGCATTCCCTCGTTCTACCTGCACCCCGCCGAAGCCGCGCACGGTGACCTCGGCCGGGTGGCCAAGGGTGACGTGGTGGTGGCGCTGAGCAACTCCGGCACCACCGAAGAGGTCTTGCGGCTGCTCATTCCGCTCAAGCGTCTCGGGGTCACGGTGATCGCGCTGACCGCCGACGTGAACTCACCCCTCGGCCGCGGCGCAGATCTGGTGGTGAGCCTGGGTGACATCGACGAGGCCTGCCCCATGGGCCTCGTGCCCACCGCTTCGTCCGCCGCGCTGCACGCCATCTGCGACGCGCTGGCGATGACGCTGGCCTGGCGCCGCGAGTTCACCGAGTCGCAGTACGCGCTCTACCACCCGGGCGGGAAGCTCGGCCGCAGCGTGATGAAGGTGCGCGAGGTGATGCGCACCGGTGACTCGAACCCGCTCATTCGCGACAACGCGAAGTTGAAGCAGGTGATCGTGGTGATGACCCAGACCCGCGGCCGGCCCGGGGCGGCCAACGTGGTCGACGCGAAGGGCCGCCTGGTGGGCATCTTCACCGACGGCGATCTGCGCCGCCTCGCCGAGCGCGACGAGCTCGAGCTCAACCGCCCCATCTCGGAAGTGATGATCCGAAGGCCTCGCTGCATCGGGCCCGAAGAGCTGGTCTTCGCCGCGGCCGCGGTGATGCGGGAGACCAAGATTGATCAGCTGCCCGTCATCGACGCTGAAGGTCGCGCGGTCGGCCTGCTCGACGTCCAAGACGTGCTCGCCGCCCGGCTGAGCTGATCGTCACGGGTCTGACGTCGCCCGGTCATCGCAGACCCGGCGGCGACAAAAGAACCTCCTGAAATCAACGCTGCGCTTTGGGCATGGCGGTTGCTCCCGCTGGATCAACTTATGTCGTCGCCCGTCGCAGACCGCCTCGCGCAGGAAGCGCAGACCATCCTCGAGAAGCGGATCGCAGAGAACCAGCTGAACCTGCCTCCGCCGCCCGCCGTGGTGATGAAGGCGATGGCGCTCCTGCGTGATCCCGGCTTCACCGCCAAAGACGCCGCCTCCCTCATCGAGCGCGACGCGGTGGTGGCGGCCCGGGTGTTGCGAGCGGCCAACTCGGTTCAACACGCCGGCATGGAGCGCGCCCGCAGCCTGCCCCAGGCCCTCACCCGGCTGGGCATCGACCGCCTGCGCACCGTGCTGGTGGAGACCAGCGCCCACCGGCTCTTCGACTCGCGCGACCAACGCATCGTCGATGCCACCAAGGGCCTGTGGGAGCACTCGTTGGGCGTGGCCATTCTCGCGCGCGACGTGGCCGCCCTGTGCGGGGTGGAAGAGACCGAAGCCGCGTACCTGGCCGGGCTGCTTCATGACATCGGCAAGCCGGTGGTCGCCTGGCTGCTCCTCGAGGCCGAGAAGAGCGTGGTGGGCACCCGCACCAACGTGTGGATCGAGCCTGAAGTCTGGATCGAGGTGATCAACCGCGTGCACCGCCCCGTCGGCGTCTTGCTCGCGGCGCGCTGGTCGTTGCCCGACTCCGTCACCGGCGCCATCCAGGACTGCAACGAATACAACGGCGCGGAGCGGCTCTCGGTGCCCAACTGCGTGCGCTTCGCCAACGCGCTCACCAAGCGCGAGGGTTTGTACGTAGGCAAGTTCGATACGTCTGACATCGACGCGCTGGTGATGATCGGCCGCTCGTTGTTGGGCATCGATGATCAGATCCTCTCGCGGCTCTCCAGCGGTCTGGGCGATCGCGTGCGCATGCTGATGAGCTGAAAGTTCGGTTTTGCCCTCACCCCGACCCTCTCCGATGGGAGAGGGAGCGCGGAGCCACCGTTCACGCAGCGCGTGCGGGACGGCCACCGGAGACCTGGGCGAGCAGCTCCTGGGTCCGGGCGATCTCCGGCTTCGAGGTCTCTACGATCACCCGCAGGCGCTCCTCGGTCAGGTTGAGCCGCTCGAACGCTTCTGGCTCGATTCCAGCCGAACCAGTCGCTTCGCCGAAACCCGCCTGGTGCGCGGCTTCATCAGCCACCTGCACCACCGTCGAGAGGTAGCGCAACGTCGCGGTCGGTGCGTCGGCCGGGGCGTGGTGCCACCGCGCGGCGCCGCCGATGTCCTTGGGAAGGTTCCACTTCTGGCAGAGCGCCTCGCCGAACTCTGCGTGGGTCGCACCGAAGAGCTCCTGCTCCAACTCGAGGTCGAGCAGGCTGCCCGGCTTGACGATGATCGCAGGGTTCGCGTCGAGCCAGTTGGCCACCACGATCTTCCCCAGGTCGTGGAGCAGCCCCGCGGTGAACGCGAGATCCGGATAGGTGAACCCCACCTCGCGGCCGACCCGATCGGCCAGCACGGCCACCGCGACGGAGTGATCCCAATAGCTCGCCGCCGGCGCGTCGTACCCCTTGAGCACCTCGGGCACCGCTTTCGCGAAAGAAGCCGTCGCTGCGACCTCGAACACCCGCCGCATGCCCATGCGGGTGATCGCCTCGCGCACCGAGGTGATCTCGCGGGAGCCGCGGTAGTAGCTGGAGTTCGCGCAGCGCAGCAGGTTGGCCGTGAGGCCCACGTCGGGGCGCACCACGCGCTCGAAGTCGACCCCGGTGGCCTTGGGGTCGTTCACCAGGCCGAACACCTGCGCGACCGAGGTGGGCACCGTGCCGATGGTTTCGATGCGACCGACGATTTCTGAAGCGATGGACATTGAAATTCAGCTCCTGTGCTCTGACGACAACTGGCTCTCGGTGAGCCACACGCCCCCGGTCGGCCTTCGAGGGGGCGCTGCGAGCAGCGCCTGGGTCAACCGTTCGAACGCGCGGCTGGCGGGGCTGGTGGGGGCCAGCTCGACCAGCGGCTTGCCGGCCATGGCGGCCCGCCGCACGTTCTGATCATCGGGAATGTTCGAGGCGAAGCGCAGCCGCAGGCAGTGGCCCGCCGCCTGCTGCAGCCGGGCGAAGACCACCTGCGCCGAACGTTCGGTGCGCACGCAGTTCACCACCACGTCGACCTCTCGCACCGGTGTCTTGGCCGCCAGCGCCTGCACCAGCACCACCGCATCGGCCAGGGAAGTCGGCTCGTCGGTGATCACCACCAGCGCGTTTTGCCCGGCCGAAGCGAAGAACAACACGTCGTCGCCCACGCCCGCACCGACGTCGACCACCACCACGTCGAAACGATCCGCCACCTCGGCCCAGACCGACGTGAGCACCTGGCGCGCATGATCCTCCAGATGCGCCAGCCTGCGTTCACCCGGAGCGCCCGCGAGCAGCCACAGGTGACTGCTCACCTGGTGCAGCACCACGTCGAGCGCCGCGCCGTCGAGCAGATGGCCCACGTGCCGCGCGGGTCTGGCGCCCAGCAAGACGTCGACGTTCGACAACCCGCCATCGGCATCGAACACCAGCACGCGGTGACCTGCCCGGGCGCACAACGTCGCCACGTTCACGGCGAGGTGTGACTTACCCACCCCGCCCTTCCCACTCGTCACGCTGATCACTCGCACCGGCATCGCGGGGCGAGGAGGCTGCAAGCAGCGCGCCCCGGGTACGGCGCTTTCAGCCGCCCGTGCCGCTCACCCGAAGACTCGGAAGTGCGGCGTCTGCGTCGTGCGAAAAGGTCACCTGGGTCGCCTGCATACCCACGCCCACCGGGGCAAACGTGACCGTCGCGGTCACCGAAGAACCAGGGGCCAACGCGCGCGACACATCACGAACGAACCACGAGCCGTTGCCGCTGGCGCCCAGAGACACGCCCAGCACCGTCATCGGGTCGACGCCCACGTTGGTGGCCCGCACCACCACCTCTTTGCGCAGCCCCACCTGGACGGCGCCGACGTCGTAATCGAGATCGAGCGCGGGCGAACGCTCGTCACCTTCGACCGAGACGTACAGCACGCCGCGGTTGGTGTTGCGCACCAGCTGCGGCTGACACGCACTGCTCAGCACCACGATCACCAGGGGAGCCAGCCAGCGCACGCTCACAGCTTTCCTTCGAGCCTGGAGGCCGCCGAAGGAACGCTGTCCTTGAGCCGTTGCCACACCGCGCGCGCGCCTTCGCCGTCACCTTTGGCCTTGAGCGAATCACCCAGCTCGATCACCGCGTCGGGGTTCTGCGTTGCGACCCGCCACACGTTGTCGGCCATCGGCTGCCGGTTCAGCTTGATCATCGTCCACGCCATGCCGGCGCGCAGCCGCGCGTTCTCGGGCTGGTACGGCATCACCTGCTTGTACGCATTGAGCGCGTCCTGAAAACGCCCGCGCGCGAGGTGTTCTTCGGCGTCCGAGATGAGCTTCTTGAAGTTCTGCTCCATCTCGGGCGTGCGGGGCGCGTTCTGGAAGGCCTCCATCGTCTCTTTGCTCAAGACCGGTGGCTGCACGTTGGGCGTCGCGGGCGCGATCGCGGCGACCTGCTCGGGCGTGATGGTGAGCTTCGACAAACCACCCGCGGCGATGGCGGCGTTGGTGCGCTCCAGCAGGCGTTTGGCCGTCGGCGCACGGGGCGAGGTGGGCACGTCGGCGAGGAAACGTTCGAAGTCGGCCTTCGCGCGGTTCAGCGCCGCCACGTCGTCACCGAACGAGTCGAGGGTGAGCGCAGCGCGGGCGTAGCGTGCATCGGCGTTCGACTCGAAGGTGTCGATCGCGCGCGTGTACGTGAAGAGCGCCGCACCCGCGTCGTGAAGGAGAAACTGGGTGTGGCCGAGCAGCACCTCGAGCTCGGCCACCGGCGCGAGCGCCGCTTTCAAGCAGGCCACCGCACCGGGTGCATTCTTCGCCGCCGTCAGCGCCTTCGCCTTGTCGTGCAGGCCCACCAACGTCGCGTCGGGCGTGGGCATACAACCCACGTCAGCGGCACCGGGCAGCGGCTTGGTACCCGCGAGCTTCTTCTGCGCGAGGTAGAGCATGCGCGCGTCATCGGCGCCGTCCACCGCCTGCTTGAAGAACGTCTGCGCGTCGCGGTACCGGCCCTGACCGAAGTAGAGGCGGCCCAGCGAAGCGGCGATCTCGAAGGGCTTGTCCTTCTCCTTGAGGCCGGCGGTGGCATCGAGCTTCTTGACCAGCTCATCAGCAGAGGGCGGTCGGGTCGGCGGCGGCGCGGCCTGAGCCAGCACCAGCAGGGCGAGGGCAATCACGCGCTGTCACCTACCACCCCGGCAGAGGCGCGGCTATCGACCCGGCAGCCGATCGAGCAGCTCGCGGGCCGTTCGCTGCAGCCGGGGGTGAAGTGCTCCAGGCGCCAGCTGGGCGAGCGGCCAGAGCACGAAGCGGCGCTCGTGCATCGAGGGGTGCGGCACCACGAGCTCCTGCGTGTCGATCACCTGATCTCCGAAGAGCAGCAGATCCAGATCGATGAGGCGCGGCGCCCAGCGGGTGGTGGCCACCCGGCCCATCTCCCGCTCGATGCGCTTGAGGTGATGGAACAACGTCACGGCCGGGAGCGTCGTCTCGAGCTCGTCGACGCTGTTCAGATACTTCGGCTGCGGGGTGGGATCGCCGGGCGGCAACAACGCCTCGGTCTGAATCACCGGCCCCGCGCGGTGAGGCCCCAGGCGAGTCAGCCGCCTGCGCGCTTCGGCCAGGTTGAGCAGTCGATCGCCCAGGTTGCTGCCGAGCGCGACGAAGCAGCGCACGACGATCAGCCTCGGACGACGTGATTGCGAAGCACGCCCACGCCTTCGAGCTCGACCTCGACCACGTCGCCGGCCTGCAGCGGCCCCACGCCCGACGGCGTTCCCGTGCTCACCAGGTCACCCGGCAGCAGGGTCATCACGTGCGAGATGAACGACACCAGCTCGGCCGACTTGTGCACCATGTCGGAGGTGCGGCCGTCTTGTTTCGTCACGCCGTTGACCCGGCACTGCACGCGCAGATCATCGGGCGAAAGTCCCGTCACCATCACCGGGCCGCAGCAGGCGAAGGTGTCGTAGCCCTTGCCACGCGTGTGCTGCACCTCACGCTTCTGGATGTCGCGGGCGGTGACGTCGTTGAAGCAGGTCAACGCGAAAATAGCGGAGCGCGCTTCGTCGACGGTGGCGCCCTTGAGCTTCTTGCCGATCACCAACGCGAGCTCGGCCTCGTAGTGCACCTCGTTGCTGGCGGGCGGGAGCACGATGTTGCCGCCGTGCCCGTTCAGCGCGGTGGAGGGCTTGGTGAAGAGGAGCGGTTCGACCGGCACGCTCTTGCCCATCTCTTCGGCGTGCTTGCGGTAGTTCTGGCCGATGGCCACCACCTTCGAGGCGGGCGAGACGGGCAACCAGCTCGGCTCGGTCGAGAGCGCCGCGCCTCTGACGGTGCCCGGATCCCACGGAGCGCCGCTCAGCTCGAACAACCGTCCATCGATCACCTCGACGAAGACCGCCCTGCCCTGCGCCTCGACGCGCGCGAACGAAGCCATCACTTCACTCCCAGCACGTGCGTCATGTCGTAGAGCCCGGCAGGTTGGCCGATGATCCATCTGGCGGCGCGCAGGGCCCCGCGTCCGAATTGCTCGCGGCTGGTCGCCCGGTGCGTCAGCTCGACGCGCTCGCCGTCACCGAAGAAGAAGACGGTGTGTTCGCCCACCACGTCACCACCGCGCAGCGTCTGCACGCCGATCTCTTTACGCGGGCGCTCGCCGATCTGCCCCACGCGCGAGGTGCGGATGTCATCGTGATCGCGGCCCAGCGCGTGGGCGAGCTCGTCGGCCAGGCGCATCGCGGTGCCCGAAGGCGCGTCCTTCTTCATGCGGTGGTGCGTCTCCATCACCTCCACGTCGAAGTCTTCGCCCAGCCGCTTGGCCAGCGTGGCCGCCAGCTCGATGACCAGGTTCACGCCGACCGACATGTTGGGCGACATCACCAGGGGGATCTTCTTCGCAGCCACCGCCATCTCCGCCTTCGCCTGCGGGGAGAACCCGGTGCTGCCCACCACCAGCGCCACGCCTGCTTCAGCGCAGAGCCGCGCGTGTTCGACCGAGACTTCCGGCGTGGTGAAGTCGATCACCACGTGCGCGCCTTTCAGCGCGTGGTCCAACGAGTCGACCGTGGAGACCTCCAGCGGCGCGAGGTGCGCAGCGAGGCCGACGTCGAGACCGATGGATGCGCTGCCCGGCTTGTCGGTGCCGCCGTGCAGCACGAAGCCGGGGGTGTCGCGCACCAGCCTGACCAGCAGCGCGCCCATTCTTCCCGAGACGCCCGTGATGACGGTGCGAATCGGCTCGCTCATGACGCCTTCCGGGAAAGCAGGCCGAGCTTGTTCAGCTCCTCCTTGAGCTTCGCCGCGTTGACTTCGGTCATGGGGGTGAGCGGAGAGCGGATCTCCGGGCCGAACAGGCCCATCTGGTACAGCGCCATCTTCACGGGGATGGGGTTGCTCTCGATGAACAACGCGCGGTGCAGCGGCTGCAGCTCGAGCTGGTGCTTGCGCGCTCCCGCGATGTCGCCTGCGAGGGCGGCGGCGCACAGATCAGCCATCTTGCGAGGCGCGACGTTCGAGGACACGGAGACCACGCCCTTACCGCCGCTGAAGATGAACGGAGCGACCACGAAGTCGTCACCCGACAGCAGCGTCATGCGATCGCCGACCTGCTCGAACACGTCGAGGGTGCGCAGGATGTTGCCGGTGGCTTCTTTGAGCGCGACCACCTCCTTCACCTCCAGCAGCCGCTTGACCGTCTCGGGGAGCATGTCGACGCCGGTGCGGCCGGGCACGTTGTAGGCCATGAGCGGAAAGCCGGGGTGCGCCTTGCCGACCTGGCGGTAGTGCTCCACCAGGCCCGCCTGGGTGGGCTTGTTGTAATAGGGCGTCACCACCAACGCGCCGTCAGCGCCGAGCTCGCGCGCGACCGCGACGCCTTCGATGGTCTCCAGGGTCGAGTTGCTGCCCGCGCCGGCGAAGACCTTCGCGCGGCCCTTGTTCACTTCGATGCACAGCGCAATCGCGCGGCGCCGCTCGGGCGCGGTCATGGTGACCGCCTCGCCGGTGGTGCCCATGGGGATGAGCACCGAGGTGCCGTTGGTGATCTGGTATTCGATCAGCGCCGTGTACGCGGCCTCATCGAGCTTGCCGTCGCGGAACGGGGTGGCCAGCGCGGTCATCGAGCCTTGAAGCGTCATGGGGTCTCTCCTCTCCAGAGTTCTTCGATCGCCTCGCGCTTTCGCACGACGCGGTATTCCTTGCCATCCACCAGCACCTCCGCCGGACGGCCGCGGGAGTTGTAGGTGCTTGCCATCGACATGCCGTACGCCCCGGCGGTCTTCACGGCGAGCAGATCACCCTGCTCCAGCGGGGCCATCGAGCGAGCGTGGCCCAGCACATCGGTCGATTCACACACCGGGCCGACGATCTCCATCGTGGTCTTCGGGCCGCGCCGTGGCTTGACCGCCACGATGTCGTGGTGCGCTTCGTACAAGGCCGGCCTGAGCAGATCGTTCATGCCCGCATCGACGATCAAGAACCGCTTGGCCGTGGTCTTCTTCCGGAAGAGCACGCGGGTGAGCAGCACGCCCGCGTTGGCCACCATCACCCGGCCGGGCTCGAGCACCAGGGTGCCCTCGAAGTTCTTCGCCGAGCCGAGCACCGCCTTCGCGTAGGCCTCCAGCCCGGGCGGGTTCTCCTTCGAGTACTTCACGCCCAGGCCGCCGCCGACGTCGAGGTGGGTGAGCGGAAAACCCTGCGACTTGAGCTCGGCGTAGAGACCACTGACGCGGGTGATCGCTTCTTTCACGGGCCGCGCGTCGGTGAGCTGGCTGCCGATGTGACAGTCCACTCCCCGCGCCTCGAGGCCCTTCATGCGGCGGCTCTGTTTGTAGAGCGCCACGGCCTCTTCGAAGGGCACCCCGAACTTCGAGGTCTTCAAACCCGTGGCGATGTAGCGGTGCGTCTTCGCGTCGACGTCGGGGTTCACCCGGAGTGCGAAGGGAGCGCGCACCCCCAGCCGCCGGCCGACGCGATCGAGCAGCGCGAGCTCTTCGGCGCTCTCCACGTTGAACATGAGGATGCCGGCCTCGAGCGCGGCCACCATCTCGTCTTCCCTTTTCCCCACGCCGGAGAAGACGACCTTCTTCGCGTCGCCGCCGGCCGCGAGCACGCGCGCGAGCTCTCCGTGGCTGACGATGTCGAACCCGGAGCCCGCGTCCGCGAACAGTTTCAGCACGGCCAGGGTGGAGTTCGCCTTCACCGAGTAGCAGACCACGGTGGGTACGGCCTCGAAGGCTGCCTGCACCACGCTCAGGTGACGGCGCAGCGTGGCCGCGGAGTAGACGTAGGTCGGCGTGCCCACTTCTTCTGCGATGCGGGAGAGCGGGACTTCTTCGGCCCAGAGCGAGCCGCGTCGTTCGTGAAAATGATTCACTTCTTCACCTCACAGCAGCCCGCGTCCGGTGAGTCGACCAGCGCAGGGCTCGAGAGCGGTGGCTCATCGAGCGGAGGGCGCGGGGGCGCCTTGATGCCACAGCCGGCCAGGAGGATGGACAGCCAGAACCCCCGGGCCATGCTCAGAACTTGATGCCGACGACGGCCCTGAGCGCCTGCGGATTCTCGATGTTGGCCAGAGGGACGTTGCTGGCGCTGCCATCCGCGAGGGGGCCGCCCTTCTTGAAGCCCTCGAGGGGGAACAAGATGCCGTACTGGAGCTGGCCATAGAACCCGTCTTCGGTCTCGTAGCGGGCGCCGCCGTTGATCTCCACGCCGAGGCTCGCGTTGCTGTTCGCGTAGGGGAAACCGGGTGCCGACTCGGGGAAGAGGGCGCGCGAGTAGATGACCGAGGCGAACGCTTCGAAGCCCTGGGTGATGCGGTACTTCGCGCGGGGCTTGAAATAGAGGCTGTCCGTCACGCCGCCGAGGATCTCGCGGTAGAGAATCATGTCGACCCGGTAGTCGCGGTTGAACCGGAAATTGTTGATCTCGTTGTCGGCACAGCCGTTGTCGCAGCGGTACTGGGGACCTTCGGTGTCGCCCAGCTCGGTGGCGCCGTTGAGCCCTGAGCCCTTGCGGCGCGGGGCGTTGCCAAAGCCCGCCGCCTTGTCACCCGAGGCAAAGCCGACCTCGCCGCCGATCTCGAGGTCGCCGTTGAGCAGCTTCACCTCACCCTGAATGACGCCGCCGAACTGGTACACGCCGAGCGCCTGGTTGGTGTCGGTGGAGTTCGCGTTGAGCGAACGGTTCTGAATGCCGCCCAGCACGGCCGCGAACTCGGCCTCGATGCGCCACTCCTTGCGCTCCACCTTGGCCCAGAGGTCGGGCATGAAGATGTCTGCCTTGCGCAACACGACCGCGGGGTACGCCGCGGTGCTGCCCGAGGTGCCTTCGCTGTTGCCCAGCGGCGCAGACAAGGCGTCGACGTTGTCGTTGCGCTGCGTGCGGTAGGTGAAGTGCAGGCCGTAGTTGAAGACGGTGCCGTTGGCGTCGAGCTTGGCGCGGCGCTCCTGCTCGGTGTCACGGCGCTGGGCGGCGATGATGTAGCTGTGCGCGTCGTCGGAGTTCGAGAGATCGAACGGCTGACCGCCTTCGAGCGAGCGGCGCGATGAGAGGCCCTCGATGTTGAAGTCCATCATCGGGGTCACGTAGAAGCCGGGCAGCGGCTCGGCGGTGAAGCTGACGCGATCGACCGTGTCACCCCAGTCGTTGTCGATGCCGTTGCCGTCGTTGTGCAGCATGCCCAGGCCCCAGTGGCTGCCCATGCGGCCGAAGCGCAAGATGCCGACGGGCGTCGAGACCTCGCCCCAGACGCGCTTGACGGCGATGGAGTCCTGCACGCTGTTGATGCCGCTGCGCTGCGTGGTCTGGCTGGCGGAGAAGATCGAGAACTCGTTGCGGTCGCTGTAGAAGCCGTTGTCGCGATTTCGGGAGAACGCGTAGTCGGGCGTGCTGCCCCAGATGAGGTTGTCGAGCGCATCGACCTGCGCGCGCACGCGCACCTCTTCTGAGACGTTGATGGTCGGCTCGAAGCGGAAGCGCATGTTCACGCCGGCCTGGGTGCGCTCCGAGGCAGATGAGCGCGGGAACAGGGGGAAGCCGGCCCCATCGTCGCCGCGGTTCATGTCGAACTTGTAGAAGAGGTCGGGGCGCACGCGCAGGTAGCCGTCGAAGGTCACCAGCTCGAGCTTGCGCTTCTCGTCGACCCAATCTTCCTGCCACCCCTGAGCGACGGACTGGGTGGCGAGCTGGGCGCGCATTTCTTCGCGCAGCTCCTTCACTTCACGACGGGCGGCGTCGAGCTTGGCCTCGAACTCCTTGCGGAGGTCGGAGTCACCGTTGGAGGCGGGAACGAGGGTGCCGGCATCGGCCTGAGCGAGAACGAGAGTGGAAGACAGCGCGAGGGCCGCCAGCAGGACGCGTTGCATGTGCAGCGTTCTCCGAAGGGAAATGAGACGCGCGGGATGTAGCCCAGCAGCGCGGGAGAGGGCAGGAATTTCAGGGGATTTGGACGCGAGGCCGTACGGTGGCCTGTCGGCCCGATTTCAGGGAGCCCGCACAAAAAGACTCCGCCCGGCGCAGTTGCTGGCGCCAGGCGGAGGTTCACGGCTTCAGCGCTTCTTCAGTTCGCCACGCAGTCTCCCTGGACGTTGCAGACGAAGTTGCCGATCGCCCAAAAGTCGCAGGTCATCGTGAGGAGCAGGTCGCCGCTGGGGGTGCAGGTGCCAGCCGCGGTGCCGTGATGCCGCACAGACCGGGGAGCCCCCGACCTGCTGAAGCCCGGCGGACAGAACCTGTGCGTCAGAACCCCGAAGGTTTCCGTCTTGGGGACCCCGACCTCGCAGATCTTTAACTGTCCCACACTCTGGAATTCGGAGGGCAGGAAGCAGGCCTGATTCGCATAGGAATTGGAGTCTTTGCAGTCATCGGTCGCATTGCAGTTCGTCGTGAGCCGGGTTCCAGGGGCCCCCGAACCATTCCCACACTGCGTGAAGGCGGCCCCGATGCAGTAGGTGTCGCCGTCGGCATCGACCCGCACCGAGCTGTTGACATACTTGTTCGGGTCGGACGAATTGCAGTCCGTCCCCTTTCCGAGCGAGGCGGCTACGAATCCGGTCGGACAGAACCCGAATGACGCACGGGTATTGTCGCGACACTGCTGAGTAACCGTCGTGTCGTTCGAGTAGGTGTCGTTGTCCGTATCGGGGTAGCAGGAAACCTTCACCCCTTCGTCGACTGCCCCGTCGCAGTTATTATCGATGCCGTCGCAGATCTCGGTACCCGGGGTGCCGGGGGTGGCATTGCAGGCAGCGCCTCCGCTGATGCAGGCGAACGCACCGTTGCGCAGGCACGCACCGAGGCCCGCTGAGCACGAACCGCCCAACGTCTGGCAACTCGAACCGCAAACGACCTGCGCGCCAGGGCACGAGCAGGTGCCGATGCTGCAGGTCTGACCGGAGGCGGGGCACAAGGACGCGGCGGCTTCGTCGGTCTGTCCGTCGCAGTCGTCATCGACGTTGTTGCAGGTCTCAGTTCCCGGGGTTCCAGCGACCGCGCTGCAGGTCGCGCTGCCACTGGTGCAGACGAGCGAGCCGGTACGAACGCAGGCGCCCGTGCCGCGGGTACACACACCTCCGAGAGGCTGGCAGCTCGTGCCGCACACGGCCTGGCCGGCGGGGCACTGGCAGGAGCCGCCGGTGCAGGCTTGACCCGTCGCAGGGCACAGGCCAGTCGAGGCCTCATCGGTCTGCCCGTCGCAGTCGTCGTCGAGGTTGTTGCAGATCTCCGTGCCGGGCGAGCCCGCGACCGCGGCGCACGAGAGCGAGCCGCCACTGCAGATCGTCCCCGCCGTGCGGGCGCAGGCGCCCACGCCCACGGAGCAGCGACCGTCGAGTCCGATCACGCCGCCATCGGTCAACACCAGCACCCCGCCGTCGGGTGCGGTGGTTGCGTAGAGCTCATCGGTGGTGCCATCGCAGTCGTCGTCGATGCCGTTGCACACCTCGGGAGACGCGGCGACCGTGCACATCGACAGCGTCGCACCACCATCACGTGCCTCGCAGGTCTGGGCGCCCCGGCCCGCGCAGCACGCCTGCGTCATGCCGACGTTGGAGCAACCGCAGCTCTCATTCACCATCCCGTCGCAGTCTTCATCGGTGTCGGCGGCGTCACAGACTTCGTTCGCAGCAGGGCTCACGGCAGCGAGGGTGTCGTTGCAATCGCTGTCATTGGCAACGAAGCCGGCGACGGGGTCACAGCTCTGCCGCGTCTCAGCGCCAGAGGCGTTGGAGCCGAAGCCGTCGCCATCGCGGTCGACGAAGAAGGTGATCAGGGCGCCGTTGTCGATGGTGCCGTCGCAGTCGTCATCGATCCCATTGCAGGTCTCGTTGATGCCGGTGACCTGGTCGGGGCAGACAGTCTCGAAGACACCCATGACACAGCGCTGAACTCCGGGACGACAAGCGCCGACCGGGTCAGGACCACACGGCCGCGTCTCGCCTTCGGTACATCTGTCTTTGGCGTCGACTCCAGGAATGCCGGTGCGGCAGTAGCCGTCGTCGCAGAAGGCGCTCGCGTCACATTCGGAGTCGGCCGTGCACAGCGGAGTGACGGGGATGGGGGAACAGGAAACGAAAAGAGCAAGGACGAGCAGACGTTGGGCCACGGAGGCCTCCAGTGTGGGGAGGCCAGACCGTTGAGCAGCCGCTATGCCCGTCGCGTTTCCTTCAAATTCGACAGTTTAGAAGGCGTTCGGAGTCCATCGATACACGGCCCCAGTCCACGCTCCGGGACATCGGCTTACGGGCAACCCGGATTGAACGGGAAGGCGGCGCTCGTGTTGCCGGCGTTACCAGCTGTCCGTTGGTACTTCGGCCATGACCCTACGGTGTCCAAAAGCCGCGGGGAGTCGACAACGATCGCACTGACTTTGGTCGATCCCACGACGTAAAGGACCCCGGTCCTCGCGGTCGCGGCTCCAATGCGACGATTGCAGTCCAGAGTCGGGTGCGCGTAGACCGTGCTGCCGCCGACGAAAGCGGAACCCCAGTCTGAAGCACTGCCAGCCGAACCATCCTGAGCAAAAGCGAAGAGCGTCCCAGTGCTGTTGACCGCATAGCCCAAGCCGACTGCCTGGCCGGTTCGTGCTCTTCCGAGCACAGGCGACGTCCTGATGATGCCGGCGCCCGACTTCAGGACCACGCCAGTTGAACCCAACATTGAAGGGTTGAAGCGGACCAGTTCATTGGTGCCGCGACCGACGAAAGCATCACCAATTGCAGACACAACCGGCGTGCCGTAGTCGGCCGCGACACCAAGGTCACCCCGGGTCATAGAGGCGGCCGACACCAAGTAGAGTTGTCGACTGCCAACTGTGGTGCCACCCACAAGCGAAGAACCGCTCAAGAAAGCTTGGCCGGACAGGCAGCAATCGCGGCCGCCCGTCTCCAATGGCACCGCAACGCCGGCCGTCGGGTTGCCTGTCACATTGCTAATCGGTTGCCAGTTCAGACCAGTTCCGGACAAGGTTGTAATCAAATAGGCGGCCGACCCGTCCACAACGATATTGTTCGCTACCGATGCTGGCGTGGGCACAGGAGCGAAGTCAAATGCACTGCCTACTGCGTTATCCCCAGCAGGAGCCGAACTCGACCCGTAGATCACCACGCGACCCGCTGAGACTTCTGTGTTAAACACGGCAATGGCCCCAACTTCAGTCGCAGATTTCTCGACCAACCCAAGAGCAGAATAGGTTGGCGTCACCCCGTTTCCGCTGGTAGCCGGTCGGATTCCAGAAGGAAGCGACAGATCTTCGGCTGAACGCGAACCCACTTGTCCTCCGGTTGCATCATTTGACGTAAAATAGACGAGGCCGGCGTCGTTGCTAACGGCTGTGGCTACGCTCTGGATCGCGCCCAGCAGCGCCGCGGAGTTTTTCACTCCGCCGTCTGTTGGATTCAACGCAAGCAGCGTGCCAGTCAATGCGCTTCCCCGTGCTCCGATGTAAATCGTTCCATCCCTTCCGATCGCAGGAGCCGCGCGCAATTCCTGAGTCGTAATTTCCGATTCCCAGCGCTTTCGCGTTACGCCCACTGAGCCCAGTGCCGTCACCTTCGTATTGCCCGCGAGATCCGTTGCCGTCGCCGAGACCGCAAAGGATCCAGTCATCGCATCCAATGCGGGCACCGACATGTCCACCACCCAGCATCCGGCATTCGCCACGCATGCGCCGGTTGCCGCGTCCAGTCGTACCCCAGCAAGCCGCACTTCGACAGAGCTCAATTCGATTGGTTCAGATGTCGTCAGGTTAAGAGGGAAGACCTCATCGCGTTGCTGCACGGACGTCGGCAGCGTTGCCATGACTGTCGGTCCATCCGTATCAACTGACACATCTACCGAAGCCGAAAATCCTGCATCGGTGAATTCGGCGATCACGCGGAGTGTGTGCCGTCCATCCGCCAGGGTGAGGAGTTGGGCGTAATCATCCCCCGCCAAGTCCAGGGTCTGGCTGCCCCCATCATTTAGTTCGTACCTGATGCTGGGAGGGAGCGTCACGGATGCATCCGCGGTCAATCTCGCGAGCAGCAGCACTCCTGCGTCATTCGTACGCCCCGAGTTGGGTGAAACAATCACCAAACCCGTAACGCGAAGAAGACAGGCGCCAGTTGATTTTTCACAGGAGTATCCAGCTGGGCACACCACTCCATCACACAGGTTGGCTGTACCCCCACCCCCACCCCCACCCCCGCCCAGTGCCCCACCGCCACCTCCACCCCCTCCAGTCTATCCGCCGCCCGTGCCTGCGCCGGTTGCAGGCGCCACGCAGAAGCCCGCTTGGCAGACCGCTCCGGCTTCGCAGCCGCCCATGTCATCACAGGTGTTCGCGCCAAACGTGCAACCAACAAAGGCAACACAACCAATCACCAGCAGAAGTGCACGCATCAGAATTGACCTCCAAACTGCACGACACCGCCACCACTCAAGGGAACAACCGAGATGTTCGTGAGAGGCGCCGGCGCCGCAGTGCCCCAGACAATCGCCCCAACCACCACCGTCAACGCGCCCACGCCAACCCCGACGAAGCCCACCGTCGTCAGAGTGCGTGCGGTGATCACTGAATCGATCTCTCCAGGCGGCACGTTCTGGCCATTCAGGTTCTTCCCGTAGCCGATGGCGCCGCCCACTCCGGCGAGCACGCCGCCGACCACCGCAACTGCACCACCCGCGATCACCAGGCCCTTGCCGGCCGACCGCTGCCCTGCCCCGGTGTCTTCAACCAACAACGGAGGTGGAGGCGGCGGCGGATCCTTCAAAGGATCTTTCGCAAACACCGGATCCTTCACGGGCTCAACCTTCTCGACCGGCCTCGTCGCAGGCAGCTCCTGAATCTTCAGCTGCGTGAACAACTGCACCAGCGCGTTCTTCGCGATGTCCTTGAACGAATCGCGGCCCTTCGCGAGCTTCACGGTTTCGGTCGGGCTGGCGACCTTGCCGTCATCACGCAGCACGCGCCCCGTCACCACCACCGCGCCCTCGAGCGTGTAATCGACGCTCGTGTACAGCGAGTAGAGCGATTCGGCCTTCTTCGCGAGCTGCACCAGGCACTCGTCTTCCCGCTCGCAGTCCTGCCGCTTGAGTTCCTTCAGCGCGAGATCGTACCGGGCGAAATCGGGCACCATCGCACCAGAGAGCCGCACCAGCCGGGTGTACTCGCGCTGCATCGACTCCTTGTCGTCCTTGGAGAACCCTGACGGCGTCCGCTTGAACTCCAGGGGAAAGGGCATCAGCGACGGCTTCGGGGCCTGTGCAGAGGCCATCGCCGAAGCACCGACCACCACGCACCAGAGCCATTTCTTGAACGCGAACATGAAGGGGCGGTTGTAGCAAAGCAGATCGATCTGTCGACTCATGTGCTGCGTTCAGTGACCAAGCGCGGCGCGGAGCTTGTCGAATGCCGCTTGCGTGGCGACGCATTCGCCGACCGTTTTCGCGTTCTCCGCAAGCCCCGAAACCACACGCCCGTCGCGATCCCAGGTCGCATTCAGCTTGGGATCATTGATCACCAGGTTGCCCAGCTCCGTGACGTTGCCCTGAATGCGCTTGCGCCAGTCTTCGGTCGGATCGCACGACGCGCGCTCGATGGTCACCTTCTTCGAAGGCGCGAGCTTGAGCGTCGGCGTGGGCTTCACGGCCTCCGCCTTGGCGATCTTCGGGAGTGCTTCCACCGTGTCTTGTTCAGGCACGGGGTTCGGCGCGACCGGCGTGATCGCCACCGCAGGCTCCACCTTCACGGGCTCGGGGGTCGGCGGCGCGACGGCCACCGGCGCCTCCTTCACCACCGGTACTTCCTCCCTGCCGCTCAGCTTCCAGATCAATCCACTCCCCAGCAACAGCAGCAGCGCGAGCACGCCCACCATCCAACCGCGGCTCTTCTTCTCAGGGAACGCAGCGAGGAGAGCTTTGTCCGTGGTCACCTCGACCCGATTGATCTTCGCGGTGGGCGCACGCTTGGGGTCGAACTCCTCCATCGCGGGGTTCATGCGCACCGCGGTGGAATCCTGGGAAAGACGCTTGAGCAACCGCTGCACCGTCACGCGGGCCGCATCAGCCGACTTCGGCCGCAGCTCCGGCTCCTTGAGGAGCAAACCCTCGATGAACTCCTCGAGCCCCTCGGGCACGTTGTTCATCACCGAAGAAAGCCGGGGCGCGCGCTCCGAGACGTGCTTCTGGAGCAACGCCACCACCGTGTCGGCCTCGAACGGCAACTGTCCGCTGACCATCTCGAACAACATCACGCCGAGCGAATACAGATCCGCCGAGCCTTCGACCTTCATGCCCTGCGCCTGCTCGGGCGCGATGTACTCGGGCGTACCGGCGAGCAACGAAGCCCCATCATCCCGCTTGGGAAGATTCACGGCTGCATCGAGGATCGCGATCGGCTCCTGACGCGCGAGACCGAAGTCGAGCACCTTCACCAGCAGCTCGCCGTTGTGCTCACGCAGCAGGTACACGTTCGCCGGCTTCAGATCGCGATGCACCACGCCCTTCTTGTGTGCCTCCGCGAGCCCGTTGAGGATCTGATCAGCGATGCCCAGCGCAACGGCCGGAGCGAGCTGACCCAACCGGCGGATGTACGCGTCGAGCGGCTCACCATCGAGGAACTCCATCATCAGGAATTCGCGCCCGTCGGGCGTCTTCCCGAAGTTGAGCACCTCGATCAGGTTTCGATGCTTGATGGCTCCCAACGCACGCGCTTCGGAGAGGAACCGTTTGGTCCACTCCGCATCGGCGGCGACCTCCGGCTTGAGCACCTTCACCGCCGCGCGACGCCCGATCGCCGGATGCATCGCCTCGTAGACCAGACCCATGCCGCCAGCCGCGAGCAGCTTGACCACCTTGAAGCCGCCCAGATCGATGCCGATCAACGGATCAGCCCCGCTCTCGTCCACCTGAACTGTAGGAGGCGCGCTGCCGAGTTCGGGATTGGTCACGGACATGTGCGGGTTGTACCAACCCACGTTCAACGCCTCCACTTTGGCGCGAGGTTCCCCTGAGCTTCCAGTGGAGGCGGAGTTGCTCACGGCTTGGCACGCTCGAGGGCGTTCTTGCCGGTGGCCTGACCTTCGTTCGCCAGTTTGTGCTCCGCCCAGTGTGCGATCTTCCCGCCGCCCTTCTCCACCAAGCCCTCGATGACACCATGGGCTGCGCCCCTCACGAGGTTGTCCGCCATGTGCTCAACCATCGGCTTGGCAAGCGCTTCCGTGGCGCCATGAAGCTGGTGAGATCCCAAGGCGGAGGCGCCCGCACCGGCCACCGCCTCCGCGGTCACGATGACGGCTTTCTGGGTGGCCTCGTCCTCTGCACCAGCCTTCATCGTGCCGGCAGACTCACCTGCCTTGGCGGTATCGACTGACTGCCAGGCCGAGAGCACCGAGGGCGCTTTGAGCGAAAGAGCCGCGCCGCTGCTGATTGCCACTCCAGCGAAGCCGCCGACGCCCAGGCCACCCGTGACGACCGCCGCCGCGACCATCGCGCTCAACTGAGCGCCTGCGATGGCGGTGTTCTCGTTTTCGCCCTTCTGCCGGACGCCATCAATCTGCGCGGCGAGCATGCTGCCCTCGCGAATGCCCTTGGCCTGCTTGTAGATCCCGCTCACGTCCTGCTCCGCCAGTGCGCGGAAGACGGTGAGCTGATCGTGATACTTCATCTTCTTCGCTTCCTGATGGAGGAGCGCTGCGCGCGCTTTGAGTCCCTTCGTCAGATCCTCGGGTGACACGTTGGCCTGATCAGCCTTCAGGCCGAGCGCGATTCGAAGATCGCGAACCTCACACTGGTCTTCGACGGGCGCGAGCGGGTGAGCCATCTCCGTGAGCCGCGTCGCGAGTGCTGCTGTCTCCGAGGGGTTGGCGGCCGTCTTGTCGAAAGACTTCGCCGCAGCGTCGAGCATCCGGGTCGCGGTCTCCTGCATCCGAGGGGCCGCCCCTTGCCGGAGAAACTCGCCCATTTCCTTCATCAGGTACTGCTTCAGTTGCTGGGTCTGCTCCGGCGAGGCCTGAGGCCAGGCCTTCTTCACCTGCTCCTCCACTCGGGCGCGGACGTCGGCGGGCGAGAGGTTCGCCGCAGCGCTCATGAACTCAGGCGTCTGAATGGCCTTCCCGAACGCAGTCACGTGCTTGAGCTTGAAGGAGGTGTCGGCGTCAAACCTGGCACCCAACGCCGCAATCGGCGCGTCGAGAATGGATAGGCTTTTCAGATCGCGTTGCCGCTGAGCGTTCTCTTGTGCGGCTTGCATCGCGAGATCCGGAGCCGAACTGGTTTCCCCCTGGAAGAACTCAGGTTCTTTGAAGGTGAGCGGCCGCTGACCCAACCACGGCTCGACCTGGCTCTCGGTGCGTGCAGGAGAGCGGGTCGGAGGCGCCGTGAAGGGCTCGCTCTCGACTTCGCTGAAGTTCACTTCTGTGACGTTCGACGAGGCACTTCCAACGGGGCGAGTGGACATGGCACTCGCCCAAAGCAGCCCGCGTGCCAGCCCAACCTCATGATTTGAGACGACCGACTGGTCTACGCCCGTCTCAGCTCACGGACCCTGGCGAAGCTCGGTCAAGACGCCGTAGCCGCCCTTCGGGTGAACGAACGCGATCCGCGCGCCGCCCGCACCGATGCGCGGCACCTCGTCGATCAACGCCACGCCCTTCGCCTTCAGCTCGGCGAGCGTCGCCACGATGTCGTCGACCTCGACGCAGATGTGATGAAGCCCGTCGCCGCGCTTCTCGAGAAACTTCGCCACGCTCGAGCTCGGATCGGTCGGACAAATCAACTCGATGCGGCCCATGCCGTGACCGAAGATCGCCGTGCGTACCTTCTGATCAGCCACCACCTCCAGCTCGGGAGGCGCGAAGCCCAACACGTGCACGTAGTAGTGAACGGCGGCGTCGAGATCCTTAACCGCGATAGCGACGTGCTCGAGGCCTTTTGCGCATCTGGTCTCCATCGATCCTCCTCTGCTTCGGCTGGCAGGTCGGACAGAAGTGCGTCGTCCGGCCTCCCTGGGTGAATGACTTCACGATCGTCTTGCACTTGCGGCACGGCGTACCCGCGCGCCCATAGATGAGAAACGGGTTCGGAGCCCCTTCTTCGACGTACTGAATCTCGTCTCCGTCGCCTTCGTGCTCCAGCGCGAACGCGATGGTGGCCTGGATGCCTTTGACCAGCGCCTTCCAATCGGCGGGCGAGAGCGTGGCCGGCGTGCGCTCGGGGTGAATCTTCGCGCGGAACAACGCCTCGGCCGCGTGGATGTTGCCCAGGCCCGCGATGCGCTCCTGATCCATCAGCGCGATCTTGAGCTCTTGATTGGTGCCATCGAGCGCGGCCTGAAGCTGCTCGACACTCACGCCATCACGCAGCGGGTCGAGGCCCAGCTTCGCCACGGCGGGCCGGCCCTCCAGCTCGGCGGCAGGCACCGCGTCGATGCGGCCGAACATGCGCATGTCCTGAAAATGAATCACTTCACCGTCGTCGAGGATGAAGCGGGCGCGGCTCCACTTCACCTCTTCTCCCGGAGCGCGCTTGAGGAACTTCCCGGTCATGCCCAGGTGCCCCACGAAGCCCAGCTTGCTGGAGAACCGCACCATCAAGTACTTGCCCTTGCGCTCGATGCCGGTGAGCTCGCCCTTGAGCGCCTTGAAGATCCCCAGGTCGCAATCGCGAAAGGTGCGCACGCCCGACTCGGCTTCGGTGCGCACGAGCTTCCGGCCCTCGAACCACTTCTCGAGGCTGCGCCGGGCAAATTCGACCTCGGGAAGTTCGGGCATGGAGCGCGTGTAATCGACGAGCCGCCCCGCGTCATCTGCTTGCGGCCCAGCCCCGGTGCTGACAGGTAGCTGGCGCGTGAAGAAGTACGTGCTCGGCGTGTTCCTGCTCCTGCTGACGCTCCTCGGGAGCGCGCTCTTCGCACGGCATGAACTCTTCCGCCGCGCCGCGAAGTTGCCCGAGTTCACCCGCGCCGGTTGGGTGGCCAGCACGGTCGAGCTGCCCATGCGCGACGGGGTGAAGCTGCACACCGAGATCTACGTGCCCGAAGGGCTCACCCGCGCGCCCACCATTCTGGTGCGCAACCCCTACGAGTACTTGAAGCCCATCGAGGCGATGCAGTGCCAGGCCATGACGCGCTTCGGGTACGCGTGCGTATTGCAAGACGTGCGTGGCCAGATGGACAGCGAAGGTGACTGGGAGCCCATCATTCATGAGCGTGAAGACGGTCTCGATACGCTGGCGTGGCTGGTGAAACAGCCCTTCGTCGACGGCAACATCGGCATGCGCGGCCCGAGCTATCTGACCTGCACGCAGTGGACGGTGGCCTCCGAGCTCCCGCCCGAAGTGAAGACGCTGGTGCCTTCGGTGTTCGGTACCGATCTGCGGAAGGTGTTCTACGAGCGCGGCCTGCTGCGCGACGACATCCTCACCGCGTGGGCCACCTTGATGCCCGGCCGAGGCATGCGGCAGACCGCGGGCAGCGACTACCTCGAGGCTGCGAGCCATCGGCCGTCGATCGAGATCGACGAGAAGTACATGACCAGGAAGCTCGGCTGGTACCGCGATGCCCTCGCGTCTTCGGCGCCTTCTTCAGAGTACTGGCAGACCGAGCAGATGAAGCAGTTCCGCGCCGCGCCCGAGCACGCCACCGTGCCGATGCTCTTCGTGGGTGGCTTCTTCGACCCCTTCTTCATGGCCCAACGCGACACCTGGGAGCGCCTCGCCACGCGCGACCAGAGCGTGTTCGTGATTGGCCCCTGGAATCACCTGGGCCTCACCTCGGGTGACTTCGATTTCGTCAGCGCTCCGGGCCGGCTCGATCAGTGGCCCCTGATGCTGGAGTGGTTCGACCACACGCTCAAAGGCCAGCCGCTGCGCAAGCTGGTGCCCGGCACGGTGCAGACCTGGGGCGTGGGTGATGACGCCTTCCGCTCGCACCCGAGCTGGCCGTCGAACGAGATCCCGCTGACCACCTATGAACTGGGAGGCGCTGAACAGTCGAACACCTGCAGCGGTGGTGTGTTGTCGGCGACCGCGACGCCGAGCCAGACGGCGCAGTTCACGTTCGACCCCGCCCATCCAGTGCCCACGCGCGGCGGCGCCTCGTTGTTGTCGTTCGCGTTCTTCCGCAACCTGGGCATCACGCCCGGGCCGGTCGAGCAAGGCGACAGCTGCACGCGTGACGACGTGCTCACCTTTCGCAGCGAGCCGTCGACGGCCGCCTCACGGCTCTCCGGTTCGGCGCGGCTCGAGCTCACCGTCGCCTCGTCGGCGCCCGACACCGCGTTCGTCGCGCGGTTGATCGCCGAGCAGGACGGACAGGCGCTGCTGGTGCGGGAGAACGCCGCCACGCTCGCGTATCCCACCGCCGAGGTGACTTCGCCTCAGGCCTCCACGCCCGGTACGCCCATCGAGCTCAGCATCGACTTCTGGCCCACCGAGTGGGTGTTGCCGGCCGGCGCGCGGTGGCGCATCGACGTGACCTCTTCGAGCTTTCCAGCGCTGCACGTTCACTCGAATCGCGCGGGCGCGTGGCAGCTGGAGACCGGCTTCGACGTGGCCACGCAGACGTTGATGCTCGGCGAGGGCAGAGCCCGGCTCGAGCTTCCGCTGGTGCCCTGACCCGAATTTTCAAGCGCCTGCAACACCACGTCACCACGCTGCAATGAGACGGTTTGCGTGCTTTCGCCCACACCGATGAGGGCACTCAGGGAACAAAAGGCCCATGTCCTCCGTCGGAGCAATGTCCGTGCCCTCCACCCCTGGATTAGGCTCATGAACGTGTTCCGCGCCCTCCTGATCTCGTTGGTCGTCTTCCTTCCCTGCGCTGCGTTCGCGGAGGGTGATTGCGACGACTCGTTCTTCGAGTGCAAAGACGATTGCCTCATCGAGTTCGGAGGCTCGGTGCGCGTCGAGGTGAAGAAGAAGTACGACAAGTGCATGAAGAAGTGCACCAAGACGGCGAGCCGTTGCGGTGAACGCGTGATGGAGACCAAAGCGAGCGGGCTCGACGAAGGTGCGCTCGATGGCACGCCCGCCAGCGACGAAGAACGCACCGGGAGCAGCCCGAAGAAGAAGAAGGTCGCAGCCGAGGCCACCGCTGACGACGAGCCGGTGCGCAAGAAGGAGGCGCTCGACGACGCAGAGGTGCCGAAGTCCAACCGCACCACGCTCAAGACTGACGAAGCGCCGCCTCCGAAGAAGAAGGAGGAGAAGGCGCTGCCGAAAGAGGAGCGGGCCGAGTCTCCGAAGAAGGAGGTCATCGAGATGAAGATGACCCCGCGCAAGGACGAAGAAGACCTGCGCGACGACAAGCCGCGCGTCAGTGCTCCGGCCGAAGAGGAGGCGCCGGCGAAGAAGAAGAAAGTCGAACCCCTTCCCCCCAGGCGGAAGGAAGAGGATCACGACGACCTTCGTAACTACTGAAGGTCAGAGATTGTCGTAGCGATACACCGGGTCGATCGCCTCGGTGGAGTCGACCTGGGTGAGCGGCTTGATGATGCCGTCATCGAGCCCGTAGACCCAGCCGTGAAGCGTGGTCTCCTGCTTGATCTTCCACGCGCGCTGCACGATCGAAGTCTTCGCGAGGTTGAGCACCTGCTCCTCGACGTTGAGCTCGACCAGGCGATCCACCCGCTGCTTCTCACCGGGGATTGCCGTCAGCTCATCGCGGTGAGTGCGGAAGACGTCTTCGATGTTCCGCAGCCAGTTGTTGATGATGCCCAGGCTCTTCTGCTCCGACGCCGCCTTCACGCCGCCGCAGCCGTAGTGACCGCACACGATGATGTGCTTCACCTTGAGCACGTTCACCGAGTACTCGAGCACCGAGAGCAGGTTCATGTCGGTGTGCACCACCATGTTGGCGATGTTCCGGTGAACGAAGATCTCGCCGGGCTGCGTGCCGGTGATCACGTTGGCCGCCACCCGCGAATCGCTGCAGCCGATCCAGAGAAACTCGGGCTGTTGCAGGTGCGCCAGGCGGTTGAAGTAGTCGCGATCTTCGGAGAGCCGAGCGGCAGCCCAGGCCTTGTTGGAATCGAGCAGTCTGACGAGGTTGTCCATGGGGCGAAGTGCCCCCTAATCAGGTGAGGCGATTTGGGCTAGCTCCTTTCTCCATGTCGGCCGAAGCCCTCGAAGGAAAGCTGCTGTCCCGGCTCACGAAGACGATTCACACCCACGAACTCCTCCGCGAAGGCGACCGGGTGATGGTGTGCCTGTCGGGCGGCAAGGACAGCTACACGTTGTTGCACTTGCTCGAGCAAGCGCGCCGGCGTTGGGAAGTGAAGTTCGAGCTCATCGCGGTGCATCTCGATCAACGACAGCCCGGCTACGACGGCGCGCCCTTGAAGAACTGGCTGGAGCGCTTCGGCGTGCCGTTCGAGATCCTCTCCGAAGACACCTACTCCGAGGTGATCGAACGCACGCCTCGAGGCGGCACTCCGTGTGCGGCCTGCAGCCGGCTTCGCCGCGGAATTCTCTACACGGCAGCGCAGCGGCTGGGCGCCACGAAGATCGCGTTGGGCCATCACCGCGAAGACACGTTGGAGACCTTTCTGCTCAACCTCGTCTACTCGGGCCGGATGCAGGCGATGCCCGCGCGATACACCACCGACGACGGCCGCTTCGAGGTGATCCGCCCGCTCATCGAATGCGCCGAGGCCGACATCGCCACCTTCGCCGCGTCAGCTGGGTTTCCGATTCTTCCCTGCAACCTCTGCGGCTCGCAGAAAGACCTCAAGCGCGACGCGATGAACGCGCTGCTGCGGCAACTGGAGACGATGAACCCGCACGTGCGGCAGTCGATGCTCGGCGCGCTCTCGAATGTGCGGGCCACGCACCTGCTCGACACCGAGGTCGCGCAGGCCTGGGCCGAACGGCCGCAACACCTGGCCGCGCGCAGTCAGGCCAGAGAGACGCAGGTGCGCTTCGCCGCGTTGCCCGTGCACTCGAGCGTCGACGTGCTGCTCACGCCGCCCGGCCCTCGCTGAAAGGGGGCCTGGTTCAGCCCCAGCTCGCACGCGGAGGCGTTTGGGCCAGGCGTCACCAACAAGACCACGAGGGCCGCGCACACCCAGCGCCGCGGGGCAGGTCGAGCTCCCTCACCCTGACCCTCTCCCGGAGGAGGGAGAGGGGAACTCTACTCGAGTCTCTTCAGAGCCCAACGAGCTGCTTCGACGACACGCTCTGAGGGATCCAGCAGGAGCTTCTCGAGCACGGGCCGCGCGCCGTGATCATGAGAGGCGCCCAAGGCGAAGGCGGCGTTGCGCCGAAGCCCGTCGTAGCCCGCGCGCGAGAGCGGCGTTCCGGGAACCCAGGCATCGAACTCAGCGCGCGTCATCCCGGCCAGCGTGCGTACCGACTGGGCCGCCAACGAACGCGGCTCGAAGCGTGTCCCCGCCTTCACGGGCGTCATGTTGAGCGGGCACACGTCCTGGCAGATGTCGCAGCCGAACACGGTCTCCTGAAACGCAGGCCGCACGTTCTCGGGCACGAGCTCGTCGTTCTCGATGGTCTGGTACGAGAGGCACAACCCCGCGTCGATCACCCGATCCGCGACGATCGCGCTGGTGGGGCACGCGTCGATGCAGATGCGGCAACGCCCGCAGGGATCTTCGTCGAGTGCCTGTGCGTAGGCATCGACCGGCGCGTCGAGGATCATCGCGGAGAGCACCACCCAGGAGCCGAACTCGTGCGTGGTGAAGCAGCCGTTCTTGGTGACCGTGCCCAGGCCCGCGCGCACCGCCCACACCTTCTCCATCACCGGGCTCGCGTCGACCGAGCCGTAGTCATTCACGCCCGGAAACTCGGCGCGAAGGGAGCGGCGCAGCGCCCGCATTCGATCGCGCATGGTCGCGTGATAGTCGCGGCCGCGCGCATACCGGGCCACGGGCGACGGCTCATCGGAGTGCCAGTAGTTGCACGCCAACGCGATCACCGTGCGCGCGCCCGGGAGCAGCCTGGTGACATCGAGCCGTTCGTCGACCCGCTGCGCCATCCAGTCGAGGTCGGCGTGGTGACCTGCGGCCAGCCAGTCGAGCAACGCCTCACCAGGAATGGGCTCCGCCTTCGCGAAGCCCACCAGCTCGAAACCCGCGCTCTTTGCCAGGGCAGAGAGCCGCGCAGCCGGGAGCGTCACGAGTTCTTCGGGGCCACCCACGGCACGTCCTTCACGCCGGCCTGAAAGTTCGCGTAGCGGGCCATGGCGAAGAGCAGATCTGACAGGCGATTGAGGAACACCACCACCTGCCCATCGACCAGGCCCTGCCTGAAGAGCGGCACCACGTGGCGCTCGGCACGGCGGCAGACGGTGCGCGCGAGGTGAAGCGACGATGCGGCCCTGGTTCCACCGGGAAGAATGAAAGCGGTCAGCGGCGCGAGCTCGAGATCGTACGAGTCGATCGCCTGCTCCATCGCGGTGATCCACGAGTCCTGCACGCGGGGAATGTGCGCGGCCGCCTTGCTGTCCTGGGGCGTCGCGAGAATGGAGCCGACGGTGAACAGCTGGTCTTGCAGCGACTGCGCGAGCGGGTCGAGCTTGCCCAGGCCTTCCGCGCGCGCGAGGCCCAGCACCGAGTTGAGCTCGTCGACCTGCCCGTAGGCCTCGACGCGTGCGTCGTCTTTCCCGACGCGACCTCCGCCGAAAAGCCCCGTGTCTCCCGTGTCACCCGTCTTCGTATAGATCTTCATGGTCTCTCGTTCCGTTGCAGGTCGACGAAGGTGACGCCCGGCGTGGTGCCCGGTTCACGTTTTACCTCGGTCCACTCGGTCGAACTGATTTCAGGAAAAAAAGTGTCGGCTTCGACGTCGCGGTCGAGCTGCGTGAGAAAGAGGTGCGTCACCTTCGGGAGCGCCTGGGCGTAGAGCTGAGCGCCGCCGATGATGAAGGGCAGCTCGTCTTGCTCGGTGAGACCCAGCGCCTGCTCGAGCGAGTTCACCGTCTCGCAGCCAGTGAAGGCCGCCGTACCACGGGTGATCACGAGGTTGCGCCGGCCCGGCAAGGCACGGCCGATCGACTCGTGGGTCTTGCGCCCCATGATGATGGCGTGGCCCATGGTGAGCGCCTTGAAGCGCTTGAGATCTTCCGGCACGTGCCAGGGCAACGCACCGCGCAGCCCGATGCCACGATTGCGCGCGAGCCCGACGATCAACGCGAGCGGCTTCACACCGCGACGCTCGCTTTGATGGCCGGCAGCGGGTCGTAGCCCTCGACGCTGAAGTCTTCGAACTGGAACTCGAAGAGGTTGGTGCGCGCCGGGTTCACCTTCAACTTCGGGAACGGCCGCGGGGTGCGCGAGAGCTGCTCCTTCGCCTGCTCGACGTGGTTCGAATAGAGGTGCACGTCACCGAAGCTGTGCACGAAGTCGCCGGGGGTGTTGCCGGTGGCCTGCGCGACCATCACGGTGAGCAGCGCGTAGCTGGCGATGTTGAAGGGCACGCCGAGGAAGAGATCGGCGCTTCGCTGGTACAGATGGCAGGAGACTTCGCCGTCCTGCACGTGGAACTGAAAGAGCGTGTGACACGGCGGGAGCGCCACTTCATCGGCCTCCTTCGGGTTCCAGCCGGTGACGACGTGGCGGCGGCTGAACGGCTTCTCTTTCAGGTCGTGCACCAGGCGGGCGAGCTGATCGAAGCCATCGCGCTCGTACGTGCCGTCGGCCTTCTTCGTCGCGCCGTAGTTGCGCCACTGGTGCCCGTACACAGGCCCGAGGTCACCCGCCTGACGGCCAAACCGTGCGGTCTGCTCAGCAGTGGCCCACTCGTCCCAGATGGTGACGCCGACCTGCTGCAACGGGCCCACCTGCGTCTCGCCACGCACGAACCAGAGCAGCTCGTGGAGGATCGATTTCACGTGCAGCTTCTTGGTGGTGAGCAGCGGAAACGAGTCGCGCAGATCGAAACGGAGCTGCCCGCCGAAGAGCCCGCGCGTGCCCACGCCGGTGCGGTCTTTGCGCTCCTTGCCCTTCTCGAGAACCTCTCTGAGCAGTGACAGGTATCCGGCTTCCGACATGTTCATGAACTACCACGCGGGCCCCGAGCAGCGGCACCGCGAAAACGCCGCTCCTGACTTTGACTTTCAATATCGGAATGGAGTTGAACGGGATCCATGGTCCGGATCCTTCTTCTCGCATCACTCGTCATCGCCTTGCCGCTGCGCGCAGAAGACGTGAATCCGCAGACCTGGCACCGGGTGGTCGGACTGCTGGAGTACCTCGAAGGCGACTACGGCGACGCGCTTGCTTCGGGTGACCAGGCCGAGCTCGAGGAGCAGCGCGGCCTGGCAGATGAGGTGATCAAACAGCTCGAAGCGGCAGGCCCCGCGGGCGCGCAATACCTCGAGCGCGCACGTGCGCTGGAAGCGGCCATCATCGCGAGCTCACCTTCTGACCAGGTGGTGCCGCTTTGTGGCGCGTTGGCGAAGACCATCATCACCGACCAGGAGGTGGTCAGAACGCCGCAGCACCTTCCCTCGTTGGAGCAGGGCAAGGCTCAGTACGAGGCGAACTGTGCGAGCTGTCACGGTGTCGACGGCGCGGCGAAGACGGAGGTCGCGAAGGGGCTCACGCCGCCACCCGCCAACTTCCTCGACGACGCGCGCATGACCACGCTCACGCCGTACAAGGTGTTCAACACCTCCACCTTCGGCATCAAGGGCACCGCGATGGCGGGCTTCGCGGCGCTGCCGGAAGACGTGCGGTGGGCACAGGCCTTTCACGTCTTCACCCTGCGCCAGCCGCCGTGCACGCGCGCGCCGCCGAGCGTGGGGTTGTTCGAGCTGGCCACCTCCACCGATGCGCAACTGGCGGCGAAGTACGGCGAAGGCGAAGTGGCCTGTTTGCGCCGGGTGCTGCCCCGCCGCGCGGCCGACACGCTGTCGATCGCCCAGAAGGGGCTCGACGATGCGCTCGCGCTCTACGAGCAGGGCGACCTCGATGGCGCCAGGCAGGCGGTGGTCGATGCGTACCTGAACGGCCTCGAGCCGCTCGAACCGAAGCTGCGCGCGCGCGATGGAGCGCTGGTGGCCAACCTCGAGCAGGCCTTCACCCGCACCCGCCTCGCCGCGCAGAACGGGCAGCACTTCGAGGTCGAGGTGGGCGCCACCCAGGCGCTGCTCGAGAAGGCGCAGAGCGGCTCCCGTGTTTCCGGGTTCTGGTCGGTCTTCATTGCCGCCTTCTTCATTCTGCTGAGGGAGGGTTTCGAGGCGGTGATCGTGGTGGGCGCGCTCCTGGCGGTGCTCAAGAAAATGGGCGCCACGGCCCACGCGCGCGTGGTGCATGCCGGCTGGGTGTCCGCGTTGGTGGTGGGCGCCGCGGCCTTCGTCTTCGGCCAGGCCTTCTTCGCCGGCGCCAATCGAGAGTGGCTCGAGACCGTGGTCGCGCTCGGCGCTGTGGGCTTGTTGCTCTACGCGGCGCTCTGGCTGAACGCGCGTGTCAACGTGAGCAAGTACATGGGTCAGCTCCGCGGGAAGATGACGACTGCGCTGGGCAGCGGCAGCGTGACCGGGCTCTTCTTCATCGCCTTCACCTCCGTGGGGCGGGAGAGCATCGAGACGGCGCTCTTCCTTCAGGGCCTCGCGACCGATTCACGCAGCGGCGTGGCGTGGGGCGCGACCGCAGGGCTCGGGGGACTGCTCGGCCTGGTGGTGATGATCCACACGGTGGGATTCAAGCTGCCGATGAAGACGCTCTTCAGCGCGTCGACCGTGCTGTTGGTCGTCACCGCGGTGATGCTGCTGGGCAAAGGCGTGCACGGCCTGCAGGAGCTCGGCGTGTTGCCTTTGTCGCCCGTGCCCTTCGTGCAGGTCGACGCGCTCGGTCTCTTTCCCGACGCGTGGCCGCTGCTCGCGCAATTCGGGCTCGCGTCAGCGGCGGTGGCCTGGAAGGTGGTCAGGCAACTGCCCGAGAGCTTCACCAGACGACCAGGCCCCAAAGCGACGTGAACTCGTCGGTCCACAGCGGGCCTTCGCCGATGGTGGCGAGCGTCGACGCGTCTTCGGGAGGAACGTCGAGCTTCAACGAAGCGGGATCCTTCGAGAGCAGCACCCACAACGAACTCAACGCCCAGTCTTCGGGTCGGCCCTTGTCGATGTCCACCACCAGCGAGTGGAGCCCCAGCTCCCGCGCCAGGCGGGCCACCACAGGTAAGAGGTTCAGGTAGCGATTCGACACGTGCAGCGCGAGCACCGACGCATCGGAGGCGAGGTGCGACTGGTAGAGTTCGAACGATTCTTGGGTGAGCAGGTGCGTGGGCACCGAGTCGCCGCTGAACGCATCCACCACGATCACGTCGTACCGATTGGGTGCTTCGCGCTCGAGCGACGTGCGCGCGTCACCGAGCACCACCTCGGGCCGGCTCGGTGCGTCGGAGAGCCAGGTGAAGTGGTTTCCATCGCCCTGCGCGAGCGAGACCACCGTGGGGCTGATCTCGTAGAACCGGAAGACGTCGCCGGGTTTGGCGTAGGCCGCGAGCGTGCCCACGCCCAGCCCGATGGCGCCGACGCGCAGCGGCCCTGACTTCGACTGCAGCAGCCGCCCCACGCCACTTGCGGGCGCGTAGTAGGTGGTGGCCAGCCGCCGCTTCGAGGGATCGGCCAGCTGAGCGCCGTGCAACACGCGGCCGTGCATCATCACCAACCCGCGGGGATCGCGCTCGACGCGGAGCACTCCGAAGAAGTCGCGCCGGGTCTCGAGCACGTTGAGCCCGCGCGACTTGATGCTCCAGCCGAACAAGATGACCAGCCCCACCGCGACCGGGAAGAAGCGTTTGCCTGAAGGCCCCTGCCCGCTTCGCAGCAGGCTCACCGCGACCGCGAGCACGAGCAGCCCGGCGGCGATCGGCAGCTCGAAGAAGTCGTGCAGCACCCGCGGCGCGACGACGGCCACCAGGAATCCCCCGAGCGCGCCGCCCACCGAAACCGCCAGGTAGAAGGCGGTGAGGTGCTCGGCCTGAGGGCGCAGGCGAACCAACTCTCCGTGAGCCACCACGCAGCCGATCGCGAGGAACCCGAGGTAGCCCACCAGCGCCACCAGGGCCGAAGGCTCGATCGGGTAGAGCAGCAGCCCCGCCATGAAGAGCCCGAACGCGCCGAGGGCCGAGAGCGCCCAGCCGCGGCCGTACCAGCGGTCGCTGTCGAAGGTGATCACGAAGCTCGCCAGGTAGAGCACCAGCGGCAGCACCCAGAGGAACGGAATGGGCGCGACGTCTTGCGTGAGGTGATTGGTCATCGCCAGCAGCAGCGCTGACGGCAAGGCGGCGAGCACGACCCAGCGGGCGACGGTGCGGGCCTCGAGCTTCGACTCCTTCGCCGCGTCGCGCGGAACGACTGGGGCGCGCCACGCGAGGCTGGCGCAGAGCACCGCGAAGAGCGTGAAGCCCGCAGACCAGGCCCACGCGAGTGAACGCAGCGGCCAGAAGGGCTCGAAGAGAATCGGAAACGCGAGCAGCCCTCCGAGCGAGCCGATGTTCGAGACCGAGTACAGCCGCATCGCGGTGGCCGCGGGCACCCGTCGAGAGACCCACGCCTGCAACAACGGCCCGGTGGAAGCCAACGCGAAGTACGGCAACCCCACGCTCAGGCCCAACAGCATCAACAGCCGCAACGTCGGTGCGTCACTGCCTTGAGGGCGGAGTGTCGAAGCGGGAACGAGCGGCGTGTTCCAGGACAGCGTGGTGATCAGCAGCGCAAGCACTGCGCAGCCCAGCAGCAGCACGTGCGCGCGCCGTTGCCACGCCCCCTCGAGCCGGCGCACGACCAGGTGCGACCACGCGTAGCCCCCGAGGAGCACGAGTTGAAAGAAGAGCAGGCAGGTGGTCCACACCGCGGGCGCGCCGCCAAACCACGGCAACACGACCTTCCCCACCAACGGCTGCACCAGAAACAGCAGGAAGGCACTGAGCACGACCGTGACGGCAAAGCGCAGCATCGGGGGGTGCGCAGGTTTGCACAGCCAGCGGCTGTCGCACACGGTTTGCAAGCGACGTCCACATGACTGCTGCACAGCTGTTGAGCTCCGGTAGCGGAACCTGCTCGATCACCGAGGGCGCCGAGCAGAAGCGGTTGACGAGCTGGTTGAAGGAGTTTCTGGCCACGCCGAAGCTCGACCTGCCCCGCCCTCCTTCGGTCGTGTTGGAGATCATGGAGGCCTCGCGCAAACCGATGGCGAGCATCGAAGAGCTCGCCGCGCTGCTGGACCGGGAACCACTGCTCTCGGGCCGGGTGCTGCGGCTGGCGAACTCGGCGCTCTACGCTTCGGCCTCTCCGTGCGTCACCCTCAAGCAGGCGCTCGCCCGCATGGGCCTGGAACTCGTGCGTGACGTGGTGATGGAAGCCGCGATGCAGATGACGGTCATTCACGCCGACGGCTTCAACGCCACGCTCGAGTCGATTCGCAAGCACAGCAGCGCCGTCGCGTGGATCAGCCGCTTCGTCGCACGCAACACGCCGCTCGAGGCCGAGAACGCGTTCATGATCGGGCTGCTGCACGACGTGGGGCTGTCGGTGAGCCTGATCGGCATCTCGGAGTACCTCAAACGCGCGGGCCAGCCGCTGAGGCTGACGCCAGAAGCGTGGCTGGCCGCCGAGACGATGCACGAGCGATTCTCCGAAGCGGTGCTCGGCTCGTGGGGGCTGCCGACGACCGTGACGCTGGTGGCGCAGCACCATCACTCATTGATGCTGGGCAGCTTGCCGCACCCCCAGGTCGCGGTGTTGATGGTGGCCGAGCAGATCGCCGCGGATGCAGGTTGGAACATCGTGCCGAAGGTGGAGACCACCGCGCATTCGAAGCCCGTCGGATCAGGCCTCGAGCGCGCGCGCATGGATGAAACCGACTGCGCACTGCAGGCCCTCTCGCTCACGCGCAGGCACTTCCACACCATCAGCCTCGACATGAAGCGGGTGCTCGAGACGCTCGAGGGTCAGTTCAGGCACACTTGAGGCCCATGCTCCTCACGCTCGTGACGCTGAGTCTGCTCGCTGACGTTGCACCGCGGCGCCCGACGGTTTCGCAGTGCCGCGCTGACCCTGACTGTGTGTTGAGCACGTTCCAGGGGTGTTGTGGCTCGTGCTGCCAGGGGCCTCCGCATGCAGTGCCTCGCGGGAAGAAGGAGAACGATCACTGCGCGATGGTCGACTGCAGCCAGCCCGATTGCGCTGCGGTGCGGTGTGCGGCACCGCCGGATTTGAGTTCGTTCGTCGCGGTGTGCCAGGGGGGGCGCTGCGTCGCGACGCAGAAGGCCGACTCGCCGGCGGAGTGCCGGGTGGACAGGGAGTGCCGGGTGGTGACGACGCCTTTGCCGGGCGCGGCTTGTTTGCAGAGCCCTTGCGGGTGTTGTCCGGCGTCGCGGGCGGTGTCCGTCGATGCGGCGGTGGTGCCGTTGCAGAAGACGCCTGTCGAGAAGAAGGCCAAGCCTGACTTCGGGCTTTCCACCGGTGGGCCGACGGCTCCGCCTCAGGCTCCCCATTGTTCTGCGTGTCAGCGGCCGGAGGATGGCGTGGCGGTTTGTCGGGCGGGGCGGTGTGTTCTGGCGCCTGTGATCATTCCTTCGCCGGGATGAAGAACGCCCTCTCACCCTCGGGGAGAGGGCGGTTGGGGTGGGTGCTTGTGGTGCGTTCGACCCGGCCTTCGGCGACCAGCTTTTCGATGATGGCCACCGTGTTGCGCTCGGCGATCGGCCAGACGAAAGCGGCCACGTCGTCGTACGCGCGCGGCACCACCGCGGAGAGCTCGACCGGCTTGCCGAACGAAGCGATCGCCTCGAGCACCTTCGCTTCCCGCCAGGCGCGGTGCAGGGCGTACTCCTGCAACTTGCCCGGACCGTCGGGGATCACCGGGCCGTGTGACGGGTAGAGGGTGCCCACCGGGAGCGCTTCGAGCCGCGCGAGCTGCCGCAGGTACTCGGCCATCTCGCCCTCGGGGGGATCGATCACGATGGTGCCGTAGCCGGCCACCATGTCGCCCACGATGGCCGCGCGAGAATTTTCGTCCACCAGGGTGAGGTGCCCGCGCGCGTGCCCGGGCGTGTGCAGCACCTTCCACTTCATGGGCATCGGACCGGCGAGCTCGATCACCTCGCCATCGCTGAGCAGCCGAGAGACCGGCACGGGAGAACGATCGGCGGTGCGTTCGTGAGCCCACACGGGAAGACCGAGCACGTCGACCAGCCGGCGAACGCCACCCACGTGATCACCGTGATGGTGCGTGAGCACGATGGCCTTCGCCTTCATGCCTTCGCTTTCGATCGCCTTCAGGAAGCCGACGAGCCGATCGATCTCCTCATCATCGGGAGAGCCGGGGTCGATCACCAGGCACTCGCCGGTGCCCAGCACGTACGCGTTGGTGTGCGTCGCCGGTGGCAGCGTGGGCGTCACCAGCGCGAAGAGCGTGATGCCGCGCTGGAACTCGATGCGCTCCGAGACGAAGTTGGTGCAGAACGACGGCGTGCTCAGCGCGCGCGCGGCGGTGGGCACGTCGGTGAAATGCGACATCACCTGCAGCCCGTGAAGATTCGGGGGATGCAGGAGCGCGGTACCGGCCTCCCAGCGTGCGAGGGCTTCGCGCGGAGTGATCCATTCTCCAGAAGCGAGCTCGCCCTTCCACACCTGGGCGAGGTGCGAAGGCTCCGACTCCACCAGGAAGAAGCGGGCGTCGAAACCACCCGGCACGTACGGCGGGGTGATCCACCGCCCCGCGGCGACGAAGTCTTCGGCGTGGAGCGTCAGCCCGCGTCGTTGAAGCAGCGCGCCGAAGTCGATCGTCTCACTGAGCAGGGCGCGACGAAGTTCGTCGAGCTCGAGCGATGCGAGCTTCGCGGCTCCGCGCGCCTTGAGCACGCCCGTCTCTTCGAAGAGTTCGCGCGCGGCGGTCACCACCCACTTCGATTCCGGTGCAGTGAGCCCCGTCACCGGAATCAGCGCGTCGGCCTGGTCCACCCGCCCACCGGGGAAAGCAAAGAAGCCACCCGCGAAGCGCAGCTTCTGTTCGCGCTCCAGCCAGAACACCTGCAGGCCCTCGAGCGTTCGCTGAAAGAGCACCACCGCGGCGGCCTGCCGAGGCGGCGGCGCGGGAGGCGCAGCAGGCACGCCGGGCAGCGCTTCACTCATTTTCGGGAATGCGGCCCGTGATGCGGTGAATGACCTCGCGCCCCGCGCTCGACTGATCAGGCCGCACGTAGACCCGCGAGAGCCTCACCGCGCCGGAGAAGCGCTCATAGAGAGAGGTGTACTTCGAGATCTCGGTGAGCCGGCCGTTGGAGCGATCGATCACGTACAGCGAGGTGCTCTCGCCTTCGTCGATGTAGCGCGACAACACGCCGCGTGACTCGAGGGTGAAGTGCTCCACGCCTGCTTCATCGAGCGCCTTCGACAGCTCGCCCACGTCGTACGCGTCGTCACGTTCGGTGAACTGCGCCACCCGCTTGAAGCCGCGGCGCTGCGAGATGCGCTGGGCCCACCGGTTCTTCGAGCGGCGCAAGGCGAGGTGCAGCGTCATGTCGTCGCACTGGAGGAAGGCTTCGGGGTCCGCGGGGATCTCGAACTCGCCGGGCGCCTCTTCGTAGTAGCGCCGCAACATCCAGTCGAAGCTCACCGAGGTGTGGTGGAAATAGACCGACAGGAACATGTGGTAGCGGCTGAGCAGGAAATCTTCGAACGCGAAGATGGCCGCCTTCGACAGCGCCAACACGGCCTTGCCATCACGTTCGGCCGCCGAGAGGTTCTGGAGGATCCACTCCAGGTCGTACCGGCCGTAGTTCACGCCCGTGTAGAAGGAGTCGCGCAGCAGGTAGTCCATGCGATCGGCGTCGAGCTCGCCCGAGACGATCGACCTGAGCACCGGCGCCCAGTCGATGCCGCCTTCCACGAAGCCCACCGCGCCCGGGGGAAGTTGACCCGTGACCAACGAGGCCACCAGCGTGGGCGTGATGCCCAGCGGCGCGTAGACCTCTTCGATGAGCCCGCTCAGCGACGAGTCGATGAGCAGCTTGGCGGTGAAGTCTTCGTGCGAGGCCTGCCCTGCTTCTTCGCCCCCCATCCAACTGGGGAGCCGCAGCGCCGCGCGCGGAGGCGCGATGCTCTCGGAGGCGTGAGACAGCGGCATGTGCCCGATGTCGTGGCAGAGCACCGCGAGGCGCACCGCGACGCGAAACCGATCGCGCGTGGCCACCGGCAGGTCGGAGCGCGAGGTGATCGCGTCGAACAAACGCGAAGCGACGTGCATCGCACCCAATGAGTGCGCGTGGCGGGTATGAGTCGCCCCAGGGAACGCGAGATCGCCGAAGCCCAGCTGCCGCACGTGGCGCAGACGCTGAAAGGTGGGGCTGTCGATGACGCGCGTCTCTTCGTCAGACACGGTGAGACTTCCGTGGATGGGATCTCGGATGCGCATGCGATGAGCCGCACGTGTAACGCGCGCGAGGCTTTCGCTCCACATCAGGAGCAGGTGCGTGGTACACGGTTGATGACTCCTGCATGCGCATCGCGATCCTCCACAACCACGACCACGCTCTGCTCGAGGATGATCCCGGCCGTGAGGCCCGCGAAGACGTGGTGAAGGTGGCCGCGGCGATGCGCGCTGCGCTGATCAAGTCGAAGCACAGCGTGACGCTGATCCCGGTCGAGCACGACCTGCTGGGCATTCACGAAGCGCTCACGGGCGAGAAGCCCGACGTGGTGCTCAACCTCTGCGAGTCACTGGCAGCCGATGCGCGCGGCGAGATGCTGGTGCCCGCGATGCTCGATCTGATGCAGGTGCCGTACACCGGCTCGTCGGCGCTCTCGCTCGCGTTGGCCCTCCACAAGAACAAGGCCAAAGAGATCCTGCGCGCCCGCGGCGTGCCTTCCCCCGACTTCTGCATCGTCGAGCACGTGGAAGACCTCACGCGCGTCGATCTGCCCTTCCCGCTGATCGTCAAGCCCTCGCGCGAAGACGCCTCGATGGGCATCGACTTCGACTCGGTGGTGCACACCCGCCAGGGCCTGGGCCGCGCCGTCGCCAAGGTGTTGCGGACCTTTCACCAGCCCGCGCTGGTGGAGCGCTTCATCGAAGGCCGCGAGGTGTACGTGCCGCTGCTGGGCAACCACCCGCGGCGCGCGCTCCCGCTCTCCGAGATCCGCTTCGGCAACGCCTTCATCGGCAAGCCCAACGTCGTCTCGTACAAGGCGAAGTGGGATCTCGAGTCGGCCGAGTGCATCGAGAGCCCCTCTGAGCTCGCTTCGCTGCCGCCCGCCATCGAAGCGCGTTGCATCGAAGTGGCCGTGGCCGCTTTCGAGGCGCTCGAGTGCCGCGACTACGGCCGGGTCGACCTGCGCGTCGACGCCGCTGGCCAACCTTTCGTCATCGACATCAACCCCAACTGCGATCTCCACCCGCAGGCAGGGTTTGCCAGAGCTGCAGAGGCCGCCGGCCTCTCATTCGCTGATCTGGCGCTGCACCTGGTGGATCTCGCCTGGGAACGTCGTCATGGAAATCAGGCCCCTCGCCTCGCCCGACCGGACTCCGCTCGCCGAACTGCTGAGCCGCATCGAGACCTTCACACCGGACGAAACGGTGTGCGCGCTCGAGCTCATCGACGCCGCGCTCACGCCCAACAACCCTGACTACCAGGTCCGCTGCGCGATCCGCGACGGCAAGGTCGTCGGGTACGTCTGCTACGGCCCCACGCCGATGACGGTGGGCACGTTCGATTTGTATTGGATCGCTTCTGATCCCCTCGTGCGGGGGCAGGGCGTCGGTGCGGCGCTCGTGTCGGCCATGGAGGGCGACATTCGAAGGCGCAAGGGCCGCATGATTCGGGTCGAGACCTCGGCGATGGAGGCCTACGGGCCGACGCGCGGGTTCTACGCGGCGATGCAGTACAAAGAAGAGTCTCGCTTCCGGGATTTCTACAAGCCCGGTGACGATTTGATCGTGTTGGCCAAGAGGCTCTGACGGGCGGTGGCGCTCCAGCTCAAGCTCGATGTGGTCAAAGCCGGGGTGCTGGCTTGGAACCGTTCGGCAGTCTCCATTCCCGAGGCGCTGCTCGCCGACGTGCACGCGCTGACCTGCGGCACGGTCGTCGAAGCGGAGTGCGCCTGGGGCGCCAAGGGCCTCGAGCTGCTGAAGCTCGCGAACGTGGTGGCCTCGGGTGAGTCGTGGGAGGAGCGCCTGGCGATCGCCGTCGGGCGCGCCAACTGGGAGTCAGTGCTCGAGTTGGTCGACGCCCAGCCTGGCAGTGTGCTCACCGCAGGGTGGAGAGTGCGCGCCCTTCTCAACCTGGGCCGAGAGTCCGAGTTCGAAGAAGCGTTGGCCGCGTTGATTTCGAGGGAGCGCATCGACCTGTCCGCTGCTCCGACCGGGTTGTGGACGATTCGCAGGGACATCACGCCCGAACACTGGTTGCGAATCCCGCGCCGCCTGCGCGCGAGCACGTTCGGCCTCGCGTGGCGCGGGCTCCTGGCCGCCAACGACTTGAGCCAGCAGCCCTTCGCCCAGACGCTCCACCCCACGTTCCAGAGCCTGCTGGAGGCGGTCGAGCCATCAGCGCGACCCCAGGTCTATGCGGGAGGCCCGAGGCTCGAGCGAGGTCCCGACCTCATCGACGTGATCGCATGGCTCGCGGCGTGCCTGGGGCGATTCGCCAGCGCGTCGGAGCGAGCGCCGCTCGAGCCCCTCTTCGAGCTGCTCGCCCGCGATCGGCCATCGGATCGCGAGCGGCTGCGCGCATTCCGGCGTCGCGCGGGTGCGGAGCCGACCGTGACCAACGCCGTGAGCCACGCGGTCGCCGCGCTGACGAACACGCGCCCGGGCCCCGCCATCGACCGCGCGCTCAATGCGTTTGGCCTCGTCCTTGGGCGAAGTCCGGCACAGCAGGTGAAGGCGTTTCTCGCCGAGTTCGATCAGTACCTGCTCGTCTCCGAGTCGCGCGCGCTCGTGCCGCGCAGTTCGGCGGCGCTGCGCTCACGCATCACTTCGGTCCGCTATCGTGGCTCAGTGGAGCTGCGCATCGCCGAGCTCGACGCGATCATCGGACAGGCGGGGGAAGGCTGGTTCGCGCTGCGCCGTCACGAGCGTCGCTGGTTGTGCAGCGAGGGCAGCCGCGAAGACGTTCTGGCGGCGATCCCCGACGCGCTGTTCGAAGAAGCCGTCACGCAGGTGATGACCAGCGCCTGATCAGAGATCGACCTGCATGCCCAGCTCGACCACGCGGCCGGGCGGCAGACCGAAGTAGCTCGTCGCCGACAGCGCGTTGCGCGAGACGAACGCGAAGAGCAGCTTCCGCCACAACATCATCGGTGACTTGCCCGAGGTGAGCAGCGTCTCGCGGCCCAGGAAGTAGCTGGTGGTCGACGGCTCGCACACGAGCTCGTGCTCACGCGCGCGCAGCAGAATCTTCGGCACGTTCGGCGTCTCCATGAAGCCGCTGTTCCACACCACCCGCCAGAAGCCGTTGCCCTGCTCGATGACCTCGATCTGCTCTTCTTTGGGCACCGTGGGCACGTCGCGCGGAACGATCGACAGCAGCACCACCTGCCGGTGCAGCACCTGGTTGTGCTTCAGGTGATGCAGCAGCACGGGCGGCGTTCCATCGGAGTTGCCCGACATGAACACGGCCGTGCCTCGCACGCGGTGCGGCTTGGTCGCCTCGAGATCTTCGAGCAACGCGCTCAACGGCATCAACGAGACGTTGAAGCGGCCGGCCAGCTCGGCGCGCCCGCGTTTCCACGTCGTCATCAGCGCGAACATCGAGATGCCGATCACCGTGGGCACCCAGCCGCCATCGAAGAACTTGAGCGTGTTCGCGAGGAAGAACGGAATGTCGACCGAGAGAAAGAGCACCAGCAACGGGAGCGCCTTCCACACCGGCCACTTCCAGTTGCGGGTGGCCACGAAGAAGAAGACCACCGAGGTGATCGACATCGCCCCGGTCACCGCGATGCCGTACGCGGCGGTGAGGTTGCTCGACTTCTGGAAGATCACCACCAGCGCCAGGCAGGCCACCATCAGCGCGTAGTTCACCTCGGGCACGTAGATCTGCCCGGCGTTCTCGGCGCTGGTGTGCACGATCGTGACGCGCGGCATGAAGCCCAGCTGCACGGCCTGGCGGGTGAGCGAGAAGGCGCCAGAGATGAGGGCCTGCGAGGCGATCACCGTCGCGGCGGTGGCCAGCGCCACCATCGGGTACAGCATCGAACGCGGAACGATCTCGTAGAACGGGTTCTCCACCCAGCCGTGCGTGAGCAGGAACGCGCCCTGCCCGAAGTAGTTGAGCAGCAGCGCGGGGAAGACCATCGCGAACCACGAGACCCGAATCGGCTTGGCCCCGAAGTGGCCCATGTCGGCATAGAGCGCCTCACCACCGGTGATGCACAGGGTAACGCTGCCGAGCACCACGAAAGCGTGCCAGGGGTTGCTCTGGAAAAGCCGGAAGGCCCAGTACGGGTTCGCCGCCTCCAGCACCTCGGGGTACGAGACGATGCTGCGGACCCCCAGGGCCGCGATCACGACGAACCACACGAACATCACCGGCCCGAAGACCCGGCCGATGCCGCCGGTGCCTCGTTTCTGCACGATGAACAGCCCGGTGAGGATGACCAGGGTGATGGGCACGATGAAGGTGTCCATCGCGTGCGTGGCCACGCCCAGACCTTCCACCGCAGAGAGCACCGACACACCCGGCGTGATGATGCCTTCGCCGTACAAGAGAGCAGCGCCGAAGAGGCCGACCATCACGGCCATGGCGGTGCTCTTGCGCTGACGATCGGGCAGCAATGCGAGCAGCGCGAACATGCCGCCTTCACCCTTGTTGTCGGCCCGGGTGATGAACGACAGGTACTTCACGGTCACGACCAGGGTCAGCGCCCAGAACACCAGAGAGAGAATGCCCAATACGGAGTCGTGACCGACCTCCATCGCGTGCGGGGCGACCTTGCCGTCGACCTTCGCGAAACATTCTTTGAGCGCGTAGAGCGGGCTGGTGCCGATGTCGCCGTAGACGATGCCGAGGGCGCCGATGGCGAGCGGGAACAGCTTGCCGTGGTCGTGCCCTGCGGGAACTCCAGGGTTGGGCGGCGGTGGACCCTTGAGAGGAGAGGCCGGCGCACTCGCGTTACTCATTCGCGCGCTCATAGCGCAACGCTCCGGAAGGCCAATGACTCCCGGGATTCAGGTCGTGTTCCGCACCCTTGCGAAGGCACCCGAGGCACCCCGGTGACAGATGCCCACCCCGAAATGGGCATCGCAATGGGGCGGAACGTGAGGGTCGTGGTAGATCCCGCAGCCGCTACGGCGCACCTCGCGCCGCGGGGGTGCCATGGCTGAAACGGAGCTCGATCCGCTCATCGGACAAGTCCTGAGCGGACGCTTCGAGATCATCGCGCCGCTGGGCGTCGGTGGCATGGGCCGGGTCTACAAGGCGGTGCAGCGCCCCCTGGGCCGCGAGGTCGCGCTCAAGGTGCTCAACCCCCGCTACGACGGCAGCCGTGATCCTGGCTTCGAGCGGCGCTTCTTTCTCGAAGCATCGATGACCTCGAAGTTGAAGCACCCCAACACCATCACGGTGCACGACTACGGCCGCACCGACGACGGCATCTACTTCATCGCCATGGAGTACATCGAAGGCGAGACGCTCCAGAAGGTGCTCGCCGAGAACGGGCGGCTCCCCTGGCTGCGCGCGCTCTTCGTGGCCGGCCAGATCGCGCGCTCGTTGCGAGAGGCCCACAAGCTCGGGCTGGTGCACCGCGATCTCAAGCCCGCAAACGTGATGCTCACCACCGAGGGCACGGGCGGAGACACCGTCAAGGTGCTCGACTTCGGCCTGGTGAAGTCGTTCACGCCGGAGAAGCCCAAAGAAGACGACGAGGTCGATCGCACCGGGCTCACCCAGGCCGGCGTGCTGCTCGGCTCACCGCTCTACATGGCCCCCGAGCAAGCGCGTGGTGAGGCCGACCCACGCACCGACATCTATTCGCTGGGCATCTTGATGTTCCAGACGATGGCCGGCCGGCCTCCGTTCGTGAGCAAGGAGTCGATCGACGTCATCGTGAAGCACATTCGCGAGAAGCCGCCCGAGCTCGACTCGATGGTGCCCGAGGTGCCGTTCGAGGTGAACGCGCTGGTGATGAAGTGCCTGGAGAAAGAACCCGCGGCCCGTTTCCAGTCGATGGATGAGCTGCTCGATGCGATGCGCATCGCCACGTCGGGTCAGGGGCTCTCCGGCGCCTTCGCCGATCCGCGCACCGCGTCGGGGATCATTCCGCGCACCTCGACGCCGCACATGCCGGTGGTGAACACACCGGCCACGCCTTCGTTCACCAGCGCGGAGTCGGTGCGCAGTCATGAAATCGAGATGGGCGACAGCGCTCCTCACGATGCGCCGAAGAGCAAGGTGCCCTTCATCGTGGGCGTGAGCAGCGTGGTGGTGCTGGGGGCGCTCATCGGCGGGGTGATCGCGTGGAAGGCGATGACTCCGGACGAGGTGGTGGTGCCTCCCGAGCAGCCGCGCCCGATCGTCGCGGTGATCGAGCCGCCTCAGCCTGCGACCGTCGACGTTCGGTTCGAGATCGATTCGCAGCCCAGCGGCGCGGTCGTCACCCGTGATGGGGTGCAGCTCGGGGTGACTCCGCTGCAGATCGTGGTGCCGCGCGCGGGGTCGCAGCCGGTGCAGGTCGAGCTCGCGTTCTCACTGGAGGGCTACGAGCCTCGCTCCACCACCGCCCAGGGGCTGGAGGGCGTGGTCGTGGTGGTTCAGCCTTTGAGCAAGAAGGTCGAGGTTCGCCCGGTGACCCGGCCCGGGAAGAAGCAGCCGAAGAAGAACGAGCCGGCTGGGTACAAGGACGATCCGTACTGACGTGAGCAGCTCGGAGTGCGGACCTCGATGGTCACGCGATCACGGTGCAGGTGGGCCGCGCGAGCTGACCTGGTGCACAGGCGAGGCCGCCTGCGAAGAGCAGCGCGATGAGACACCCGGAAGCCTTCTTCGCCGGAGGAGGAGAAACGGGTGAGGGCGTCATCGCGTGGTAGGTTCCCACGTCCCGTCGTCTGGAGAGAGCTTTCCATGTCGAGTCGCAACTCGCGGGTCCGCGCGCTGTTCGTCGCGGCGATGCTCCTGCCGGCCCTCGTGTGGGCCGACGCTCGTGTCGAAGCGAGACGGCACTTCAAGACCGGCATGGCGCTCATCGCCGACGGCAAGCTCGATGACGGCATCAGCGAGCTGCTCGAGGCGTACGGCATTCGCCCCCACCCCAACGTGCTCTTCAACATCGCCCGCGCCTACGAGGCCGGTGGCCGCCCAGCGGAAGCGCTCGTCTTCTACAACCGCTATCTCGACGCCAACCCGCCCGACGCCGAGAAGGTGAGGGAGATCGCGCTCAAGCTCGAGGCGCAGGCGCCCAAGAAGGTGACGCCGATCGCTCCCGCCGAAGAACCCAGAGAAGTGAAACGCGCGCCCCAAGTCGACGAGGCCACGGTGAAGCGGCTCGACGCACTGGCTGAACGTCTCGAGCGCGCGGTGGAGAAAGCAGAAGCCCGCGTCGAGACGCCCGCGCCCGCTGAGAACAAGCCCGTGGCCGCAGACGACTTCGGCGTTCCCTACGAAGAGACCGTGGTGGCCGCCAGCCGCCGCGCGCAGGCCACGCTCGATGCGCCGAACGCGATCACGGTGATCACCGGCGATGAGATCCGCGCGTCGGGCCTGGTCTCCCTGGCCGACATCTTGAGGCGCGTGCCGGGCGCCGAGGTGATGACCATGGGCCTCGCGTCGGCGAACGTGAGCTTCCGCGGCTTCAACCAGCGCATCGCCAACAAGGTGCTGCTGCTGATCGACGGCCGGCCCGAGTACCAGGACTTCCTCGGGGTGACCTTGTGGGGCGTGCTCCCCGTGGGGCTCGAAGAGATCGAACGGGTCGAAGTGATCCGCGGCCCCGGCAGCGCGCTGTACGGCGCCAACGCGATGCTCGGCGTGGTGAATGTGATCACCCGCGCGCCGGGTTCGGGGCCGAACGCCGAATTCAACGCGATGGCTGGCAACGCCAACCTCGCCGGGGGCAGCTTCGTGGCGTCGGGTGGCGACAAGGTGCGCTTCCGCGCTTCCGTCGGCTACCAGCAGGGTGACAAGTACACCCGCGACTACGCCAACGACCGGCCCGACCTGATCTCCACCAGCGACGATCCCAACCTGGGCTTGCGTTCGGCGCGCGGCAACCTCACCGCTTTCTACGCCTTCAACAAGGACTACTCGATCGCGCTCTCGGCCGGCGTGAACCGGCTGTACACCGAGCTCTACGCGCTGGGTCTGTTGCGCAACTACACACTCGATGGCCTGGGTGGGTACGCGAAGTTCGACTTCACGGGCGGCCCGGTGAAGTTCCGCTTCTTCTGGAACCACTCCAACTTCGACGCGAAGCCCCAGTACGAGCCGATCGGCCAACGGTCGCTGGCCACCTCGGTCGACACCAACGTCTTCGATGGCGAGGCGCTCTTTCAAAAGGAGTTCTCGCTCGCCGGCACGCACGTGGTGGCCATCGGTCTGTCGGCCCGGCTCAAGCGCGTGTCGTGGGGCTACATCGGCCCGCTCACCCAGGAAGTTCACGCCGCGGCCTTCGTGCAAGACGAGTGGCGCATCATCAAGCCGCTCACCCTGAGCGCCAGCTACCGCATCGATCGACACCCGCTGCTCGACAAGGGCAAGCCCGGGTACGCGCAGTCACCCCGTGTTTCCCTGGTGGTGCGGCCCTTCGAGAGCCACGCGTTTCGGGCGAGCTTCGCCACCGCCTTCCGGCAGCCCACCTTCCTCGAGAGCTACATGGACATTCGCACGCCGGTGCCGGGCGTGACGGGCGCCTCGGTGCTCACCTCGGGCAATCGAGAGCTGAGGCCCGAGCGGCTGATCTCGTTCGAGGTCGGCTACCGCGGTGAGTTGCCCCAGCTGGGCATCACGGTCGATCTCGCGGGCTACTGGAACATCGTCAACGATCTCATCGTGCTCTCGGCGGTCAACCCGGTGAACCCGGCCGATGCGTTCGACGAGCCGTCGCAGAGCTTCCTGCTGGGCCGCTCGCTCTTCACCAACGACGCGCAGGAGTACACCGCGCGGGGCGCTGAGCTCGGCGTGACGTGGAACGCGACCAAGGGCCTCGACGTGCGCGCATCGGCAGCGTTCCAGTCGGTGGTGGCCAACGGAAGGGTCTCGGTGTGCGGCCCGTGCACCCAGGCGCCCGCGGTGAAGGTGAACGCGGGCTTCATCTACCGCACGCCGGTCAACCTCGACCTCTCGGCCGACCTGAGCTTCGTCACCTCGACCATCTGGGTGGAGCGTGAACCTTCACCGCAAGACCCGACGCAGATCACCAACCCGCAGAACCCGCTGGCTGCGTACACGGTGATCAACGCGCGCGTGGGCTACCGCCTGTTCAACGACAAGGTGACCGTCGCGGTGGTGGGCTCACAGCTGGGGCCCAGTCACCAGGAACATCCCTTCGGCAACAACGTCAACCGGCGCGTCTTCGCCCAGCTCACGGTGCAGCCATGATGCGACTGATGTTGATGATGGCGCTGCTGTGTTCGGCCTGCGAAGCGCCTCCGGTGTTCGCCGGAGAAGAAGGCGACGAGCGGCAGAAGGGCCCCGCGCTGGGGCGCATCGAAGGCCAGGTGATCGTCGGCACCGCCACCCGCGGTCGCATCGTGCTGTTCCTCTACGACGCGGCGCGGCCTCCCCCTCCCGTGGGCACCGGCCGCCCGCTCACCTTCACCGTCGTCTCGCGCGAGTCGGTGTTCGGTGCGGCGCTCGACGGAGACACCGGGCCGTTCACCGCGCCCTTCGCGTTCAGCTTGCGAGGCCCGGGCCGCTATCTGATTCGCGGCTTCGTCGACTCGAACGACGACTTCATTCCCTGGTACGGCGTGACGGCCGACACCACGCAAGGCGACGTGGGCGGTGCGGCGATCGATCCCGTCACCCGCGCCTCTCGGGTGGTGGAGATCGGCGTCGATGAAGCGGGCCTGCCCATTCCGGCGCTCGACGTGCCGGTCAGCTTCTCCGATGCGGCGAAGCTGCCGGTCGATCGACCCATCTTCTCGGTGGTCGGCGGCATGGAGAGCGTCATGCTCAACGGCCAGCCCAAAGTGATCGAGCTGCAGGCCACGCCCATCAACGAAGGCGTGATGAATCAGCCCACGCCCGCGTTCCTGGTGCGCTTCGTCGACGACAACGCCGACGGCGTGCCCGACGACGCGAACGGCGACGGCATTCCCGAGGTGTGGCCGCGGGTGGTGGTGCGCAAGATTCAGACGGGGCCCAACCCGCTCATCGATGAGAACGACGTCGACAAGAACGGCATCGTCGATGCGGTCGGTGAAAGTTACGAACACAGCAACGCGCCCGACGACGACCAGCCCGACGTGGTGGTGCTCGCGGCCGGCTTCGACGTCACCGAGTACGCGCCGGCGCTGGTCGATGCGATGGGCCGGGTCAAGACGACTCCGACGGCAGTGCCTCGACTCAAGCTGGTGCTGCAGCCGCGGGCGTTCGACGCGGCCAACCCCACCGCGCCTCAGCCGATCCGCGCGGTGCCCATCGGCCACTACGCCATCACCGTCATTCAACAGACCGGGCAGACCTGGCGCGTGCCCAACGAGCTGGGCCTCGAAGATGCGCTCCGGCCGGTGGGGCTCCCGTTGGTGTCCTCGCAGTCGTTCGTGATCAAGGTGCAGTAGTGACCGAGTGCCCTGTGCATCCGGGGGCGGCGGCCATCGGTACCTGCGCACGCTGCGGACGTTTCTACTGCGCACCCGAGCTGATCCTCCTCGACGAGAAGAGCTACTGCGGGGAGTGCGGCGTGCGCGACGACGTCGACTGGCTGGGCAAGCACTACCGGAACTTCGAAGGCAGGCGCTCGGGGCTGGCGTGGTTTCTCCTGCTGCTGGGAATTCCCGTCGCAGCGATCTCCGTCGCGGCGCTCCCGAGCACTGAAACGGGGGGCGAACGTGGCTTGTTCGTGGGCCTGCTGGTGATGAGCGTGGGCGGGATGACGGTGATGAGTGGGCAAGCCTGGAGCCGGCTGGTGTTGCTGGGCACCATACCGCTCGCAGCCGCGTCGTTCGTTGCAGGCACGGGCAGTCCATGGGCGGCGTTCATCGCGGTGCCGGGCCTGATGCTGAGCATCTCGACGTGGACCGACGTGCGCACCAAGCTGTTCTTCCGTCGCCCGGTCGAACGCGTCGAGCTCCGCAAACACTTCGCGCGAGAAGGCAGCAACCCGATGGCGATCCGCGCTTCTCGCCTGGCGCTGCTGAGCCTCTTCCTTCCAGGCCTCAGCGTGCTCAGCTTGAGCATGGGCGTGATGGCGCTCGCCCGGATCGACTCGAAGGCCGTGCCGCCCGTGGGAAATCTCTCGGTGGCGCTGGGGGCGATCATCTTCTCCCTGGTCAGCTCATTGATCTGGCTCGGCGCCTTCTTCGGGATCTCGGTCTGAGCCCGGCTTGACGACGGACTCACTTAGAGTCACAGTGACTCTATGAACGCCATTCGAATCCTTCCGGACCCCGGGAACGAACTCGTCACCCGCAACCCGTTGGTGGTGACAGTGGAGAACGTGCTCACGCCGCAGGAGTGCACGGAGCTCATCGCGCGCATCGAAGCCGCCGGTCCCACGGAAGCGCCCATCACCACCCACGGGGGCTTCGTGATGCGCCCCGACATCCGTAACAACACCCGGGTGATGTTCGACGACCCCGGGCTGGCCGCCACGTTGTTCGAGCGGGTGCGCGCACACGTTCCCGAGCGGCTGGAGGGCGCCTGGCGACTGTGCGGCGCCAACGAGCGGCTGCGCTGCTACCGCTACGAGCCCGGGCAATACTTCGCGCCCCACTTCGACGGCGCCTTCACCCGCAACGCGGCGGAGCGCAGCCTGCTCACCTTCATGGTGTACCTGAACGGGTGCGAAGCGGGCGGCCACACGAAGATCCTCGATCTCGAGCTGTCCATCGCGCCGGAGCCCGGCTGCGCCCTGCTCTTCAACCACCACCTGCTCCACGAAGGCGCCCGGGTGGAGCGCGGGGTCAAGTACGCGGTGCGCTCCGACCTGATGTACCGGCGTGACGGGGCAACGAGGGGCTGATAGCTCCGCAGGGCGATGTTGACCGCCTTCCTTTCCCGCGCTGACGTCTCGAGACACCTGCAAGCGCTGCATCTGCTCAAGGAGCTGAAGGATTCGCTGACCGCCCGGCACAAGGCCGCCTCCGTGCGCACGCTGCGTTTCGAGCCGTCGCCTCCCGACTCCACGCTGGTGCGGCAGGCTGTGTTGGAAGGCGTGCCCGCGTGGATGGTGACGGTGCGTTCGGAGACGGCCAAGGGCACCCGCTCGGTGTTGCAGCTGCACGACGCGGGCACCGGCCAGCTGCTGGCGATGATGGATTCAGGTCACCTGATGATGCTGCGCGCTTCGTTGATGAGCGCGCTGGCAGCCGACGTGCTGGCGCGGCCCGACGCAAAGAACGTGGCGGTGCTCGGAGCAGGCGCCGCTGCGAGCAGTGCGCTCAAGGCGCTGCGGCTGGTGCGGAGCATCGAGCAGGTCTGGCTGCACGAGCCGAACATCGTCGACAACTTCGAGCTCTCGCGGAAGCTGCAGACCACGTTGTCCATGGCCATCTACGACGTCGACAGCGCGCGCGAAGCGGTGGCCGACGCCGACGTGGTGGTGCTCACCCAGCCCATCTCGCTCGAGGGCGTCACCTTCAAGCCGGGCGCGCACGTGACGCTGCTGTCGGCGGAGAACTTCGCCAGCCCTCCGTTGCCGAGCGCGGCGTTCATCTCAGCGCGGCGTTTCTGCGATGCCAGCGAGCCGGTGCTCGAGTGGGGGCAGCCGTTTCATGCCGAGCTGGGCGAGGTGCTCTCAGGTGAGAAGCCCGGCCGGCAGAGCGCCGACGGGCTCACTTTCTTCGCCAGCATCGGGCCCGCCGCGCTCGACCTGCTCGCGGCCTGGCATGTCTTCGAAGGCGCCCGCCATGACGAGGGGCTCACCCGCATCGATCTGGAGGCGTGACATGGCTCGCTTTCTCAACCTGCTCTTCGTGGTCCTGTTTCTTTCCGCGTGCCCCAAGAACGTCGAGGTGAAGCCGACGGTCGAACGCCGGGGCGTGCGGTTGCTCGCGCTCACCGCCGAGCGCGAGACGATGAAGATCACCGAGCTCGCCCGCCAGCTCGAGGCCGACACCGATCAGGAGCGCACGCCGCACATCGTGGCGGTGGGTGAGTCGCCGCTGCTCCCCGCGGAAGGCGCCGACGTGTGGCTCGCGGGCGATGAGAAGGGAACGATGGGCTTCTCGGTCGACAACTGCATGCTGCTCGAGGTGCTCTCCGACGACGGCAAACGCGTGGGCCGCGCCGCCGTGGGGTACTTGAATGGATTGTCAGAGGGGAAGGAGCAGATCGATCTGCTCGGCCGCCGGGCGTTTCAGTTCGAGGCCAATGAGGTCAATTTGGCGTCGTTGATCCCGGAGCACGGGCGGTTTCGCATTCGCGCCACCGTGCTGGACATCGGCGGCGTGGGGTACGTGAGTGATGTGTTCTTGATCATCGCGCCGCGGGTGACTCCGGCGACGGATGAGCTGCGGGCGCAGTGACTTGACCCTCACCCCGACCCTGTCCTGAAGGGCCTGAAGGGAGAGGGAGACACTTTGATCTAGAAGCTGCCCATCGGGCGGAAGCCGGCCTGACAGCTCAGGCCGATGCAGCCATCGCAACCGTCGGGACCGCAGATGTCGTTCTCGTTGAGGGGCCGGTCGAGGGTGGCCTGGCGCACGCCCAACCCGACGCCCACGCCCACGCCGATCGCCGCGACCGCGACGCCCGCCCAGAAGTACCACTTGCTGGTGATGGGCTCGGCAGGCGCCACCGACACGCCGGTGACGGGCGTGCCGCTGCCCGCGAGTGGGGTGAGCCTCGATTCCACCGGGCGGTCAGAAGGCGCCACGGCGATCGCGTTGAACTTCACCGAGATGGGGTACTCCTTGCCGACCGCGAAGTTGATCTTCTGGGTCTCCTCGCGGAAGCCCTCTTTGATCACCGCGATCTCCGCGGGGCCCGGGGGGACTTCGACGTCGTTGAGCGGCGCGATGCCGATCGACCGGCCGTTGAGCAGCACCTGCGCGCCCGGAACGTCGGAGGTCACGGACAACACGGCGGCGACCGCGGTCAGCTTGGCCTCGACCTCCACGGTCTTGCCGCCGGGGATCTGCACCTTCTTCACGAAGGCCGCGTAGCCCGGGCGCTTCACCGTCACGGTGTGTTCGCCGGACGGAATGTTCTGGGGCGGAAGCGGCAACGCGCCGACCTCCTTGCCGTCGATGGAGAGAATGGAACCGGCCAGCGACGAGGCCACCTTCACCGTCAGATCACCCTTGGCGGCGATGGGCGCGATCGGCGCGAGATCGTCGTCGATGACCTGCGAGGGCCTGGGCTTGGCCGGCTTGGGTTTCGGCTTCGGCTTCGGTTTCGGCTTGGGCTTCCCCACCGGCGCGAGCGGCGCGAGATCGTCGTCGTCCTGAGCGAAGGCAGCCGTCGACATGGCGACAGCCACCAGCAGCACCACGGAGGAGCGGAGCGTCATGGTCATGAGGGTATCACCCAACTGGCGCCATGGAACGCGCCGTGTAGGGTGGGTGCCGATGCTCCGGCCGCACCTGATTCTGATCCTCTCGCTGAGCGCGTGTGTTCGCACCACGCCGCAGCCTTTGCCCGAGCTGCTGCCGCCCGCGAGGAAGGTCGTGGTTCCGCCGGGATGCCTCGAGGGTTTCTCTGGGCCGTGGGTGCACGCGACGGATCCCGGCTATCGCTATGAGGGTGAAGACGACGGCGGCACCCTCACGCTGATCGTCACGCACGTGGCCACACCCGACGCTGGATTTTCGCCTCGCCGTTTTCGCGCAGTGGATGCGGGGCTCGTCGACGCGGGGCTGATCGATGCGGGCACGCCTTCGATTTCCGGAGGGCGCGTCGAGCTCGAGCGCACCGAACGGGGCTTCGTGGGTCAGACCATCGCCCCGCTCACCCACCCCACCGGCCGCACCTGTGAGGGGTACTTCCCCACCACGGTGGTGAGCTGCGCCGACGGCGGCCTGCTGCTCGAAACCCAGAGCGCCACCGCGCTGGGAGATGCCTGCCAGCCGCCCGCGCGCCCGCTCGGCCAGTTCACCCAGAAGCACCAGCTCTGGCGACCCGACGCGGGGTGACTCAAGGCGTCATTTCCATTTGCGCGTGGAGGTCACCCTGACGGCTTTGTCCGGTGTAGGGTGACGCGCATGTCTCGATCGTCCCTGAAGGGCTTTTCGGCCTTTGCGGTGCTCACTGTTTTTGCGGCTGGCTGCGAGCGTTGCGGGGACCCCCCGGTCGTGCCGGTGAACCAGTGCTCCAGCGTGCCGGGCGCGCAGTCCGATCGTCCCAATGCCTGCTCGGACAACGCCGACTGCGGGGATCACTTCGCCTGCAAGGAAGTGAAGGACACCGCGGTGAAGTGCTGCGTGTTCAACGATCGCGCGTGCACCACCGAGGCTGATTGTTGCCCCGGCCAGACCTGCCCCGCCGATCGCAAGAAGTGCTTCGACAAGTTCATCGGCTGCCAGCAGGACTCCGAGTGTGGCGATCGGGGCGATCGCGTGTGCGAGGTCTACACCGACACGTACGGCACCTCGTCGCGCTGCCGCTTCCGCACCTGTGGGCCGCTCGGTGAGTGCGCCGCCGGCCAGTCCTGTTTCCAGGGCGAGTGCATGGCCGATCTGCCCTGCCTGGGCGCGTGCCCTCCCGGCAAAGGCTGCGTGGCCACCATCGATCGGTGCCAGGACTACTCGATGCCCACGGATCGCCCGGCGGCGGCCTGCCCCATGACCTGCACAGCGGGGTTCATCGCGACCTTCAAGGAGCCCCGCAACATCTGGGACAGCTGCGTGCTGCCCAACGTCGCGTGTGTCTGCGCGGAGCTCCCCGGCCTCAACTCGAACGACCTCGGCCGCTTCTCCTCCATCTCGGCTGATCCGGCCAACGCGCTGTTCGTCTCGGCCTACGACGGCCAGTACGGCGATCTCGTGGTGGTGAAGTACGGCCTCGACGGGAAGAAGCTCTCCACCGAATACGTCGACGGCGTGCCTTCGGCGGCGGTGAAGTACGGCCCCTCGGGCGCGCGCGGCGGCATCGTGGAGCCGGGCCCCGACGTCGGCCGCTACACCGACGTCGCCGTCAGCCAGGGCCGTGTCTACGTGAGCTACTACGACGTGACCGGCGGCAACCTGAAGGTGGCCATGCGCAACACCAGCGGCGTGTGGTCGAAGCACCAGGTCGACGGAGCGCAGGCTGACCTCGGCCTCTACACCTCGATCGCCATCGACAGCGACGGGCTGCCCGGCGTCTCGTACTTCCAGCGCGGCGGCGACTCGACCTTCAACGCGATGGACTGCCCCACCCCGCGCCCTACCGGCGCGACCAAGTACATCACCGCGCTCAAGTTCGCCCGGGCCACCTCGGCCACGCCTTCCAGCGAGGGTGACTGGTCGATCAAGACCATCGCGTGCGCGAGCCGCCCGCCTCCCATCTGTGATGCGTGCAACGGCATCTGCGCTGATCCCGGCACGGGCCCCGCCTGTCTGACGGCCGGCAGCAGCTGCACGGGCTGCAACGCGAGCACCGAGTCGTGCGTCTCGGTCAACGGCGCCGACGTCTGCGCAAAGAACTTCACCCCGCCCGACCTGCAGCAGGTGCTGCCCGGCGTGGGCCTGTTCACCTCGCTGGCCTTCAAGAACAAAGAAGCGGTCATCGCGTACATGCGCCGCACGGTGCCCACGATGGGCGCGGCCGATGGCGATCTCTTCGCGGTGACGGTGAGCGGTACCGGCACGGTCGGCACCCCGGTGTTGATCGATGGCAGCGGCGACACCGGCTACTTCCCCGACGTGAAGGTCGAGGCGCAGACGATGAGCGTGGGCATCGGGTACCACGACTTCTCCAGCAAGGCGTTCAAGTTCTACTTCGCGCCGCAGCTGCAGGCCGGCGTCACGCCCGAGGTGATCGACCGCGGCGTCGACGCCACCATGGCGGGCAACCAGGGTTGGGTGGGCACCGACAGCGCCATCGTCTTCGGGCCCTCCGGCGTGGTCTGGGCCCTCTACCAGGACGCGACGCGTGGCGACCTCAAGCTGGCCAAACGCACCTCGAGCTGGACGGTGCAGACCAGCCCGCGCACCGAGGGCGCCGTGGGCTTCTTCGCCGACGCGCTCTTCACCGACGGAAAGCTCTTCGCCAGCCACGCGCGCATTCACGCGAAGCTGGTGCAGAGCGAGCCCCAGGTGGACAACTCCCTGCTGCTCGAAGCGCTTCCGGGGAACTAAGAGCGCTGAACTCCTTGGGGGGAGAGCCGTGGCAGCGCTGATTGAGACAGACTTGAAGGTGGGTTCGCCGGCAGAGCTGGCCGAGCACTACTATCCAAACGGCCGTCTGGGCGGCTTGTCGATCCAGGGCAAGGCCCCCGGAGCGTTGGGGCAGCTGGTGTTGCTCAAGGTCGACGTGGTGCGCCCCTCGCGGCAGTTCGTGCTGCGCGGTCAGCTCGCGTGGGTGCGGCACAAGTCGGGTGGCCCCACCCAGCCCACCGGCTTCGGGATCGACTTTCTCCCTGAAGACGACGCGACGCGGGTGCGGCTGCTGGCTTTCGCCCGGGCCGAGGTGTCTTCAGATGCCACGCGCGTGGAGCAGCGGCAGCAGGTCGAGCTGAAGGTGCGCATGGTGCACGAAGGCCGTCAGCGCAAAGAGCTGGTGGCGGATCTGTCGACGGGCGGCGCGTTCGTTCGCAGCTGGAACCCGTTGCCGGTGGGCGCGAAGGTGGAGCTTTCGTTGCGGTTGCCGCTCACCTTCAGCGCGTTGGAGCTCAAGGGCCACGTCGCGTGGGTGCGCCTTGCGGGTGAACACCCCGGCATGGGCATCGAGTTCGTGCACGAGGATGAAGGGGCGCGGGCGAAGCTCGAGAAGGTGCTGATGAAGCTGGCTCGGTGAGTTTTTTCACCCTCTCCCCGACCCTCTCCCCCTCGGGAGAGAGAGCGTAGAGAGCAGAGAGCAGAGATCAGGTCTCGTCTTGCTGAATGCGGGCTCGACGATCGCGATGATAGTGCGGTGCGCAGAGGCCTCGCGCGAGCACGGGCCGCTCACACCCTTCCACGGCGCAGCGCACCGCGCGATCGCTGCCCACCCGCTCGGGCTCGAACCCGAACATCGCGTGCCCCACCGCGATCCACCGCTCCACCTGCTGCCGCGACAGATGCGCGCGCCGGGCGAAGTCGACCAGCCTTGCGTGTGAAGGCTCCTGCACCTCGAGTGACGAGGCGCCTTCGCGAAACAGATCGGCCACCGGCACTTCGAGCGCGCGCGCGATGGTGAGCAACGTGTCGTAGCTGGGGCTGCGCTCACCGCGCTCCAGCAGCGAGGTGAAGCTGACCGAGATGCCGCAGCGCCGGGCGAATTCTTCCTGCGTCAGCCGCAACCCTTCGCGCAGGCCGCGTACCCGGCGGCCCAGCGAGAGCAACGACAGCTCGTCACGGCCTTCGCTCACTGGCAGTAGCCATTCGAACCACAGCTCAGGCCCGCCGCGCACGGGGTGGCTCCGGCGCAGCAGCGGAAGAAGGCGCCGCCGCAGCAGAAGCCGTTCGAGCAGGTGCCGGTCGAGCACTGGCTGTTGGCCGTGCACGCCGCGATGCAGGTGGCCTGATCGTTGCCTTGAATCATGTAGCGATCGCACACGTAGCCGGTGCGGCAGTCACCGCGGGCGCCATCCCACGTGCAGTGTTTGAGGCAATACGAGGTGACGTTGTTGACCAGGTAGCGAGAGCAGCTGGTCCCCGAAGGGCAGTTTGAGCCGGCGCAGTTGTCAGGCTGACTGGCGGTGCAGTAGCCCGAGGGCCACGTGGTGAAGCAGCTGCCGCCAGAACAATCGATGAAGGAGTTCACGCACGGCTCACCCACGGGGCGTGCTCCGCCGCCACCACCGCTGCCGCCGGTGCCACCCGTGCCTCCGCCCGTGGGCGTGCCACCGCCGCCACCGCCCGTCGGAGTTCCACCGCCGCCACCGCCGGTCGGAGTTCCACCACCGCCGCCGCCACCGGCGCCCGAGGTGACGCAGTTGCCGCTCATGCAGGTGTTGCCCGACTCGCAGGTGGTGCCGCCGCAGCACACGAAGCCCGCGACCCCGCAGCAGAACCCGCGCGCATCACAGGTGGGCGCAAGCCCGCACATGGTGCTCGAGGTGCAGCCGGGGAAACACACCGGCACGCCCGAGGTGCCCGCGTTCGCCTCGCACACGTAGGAAGCCCGGCAGCTGCCGGGCGCCTGGCCGGGCGTGCTGCACTGCTTGAGGCAGACCCGCGGCGGGCCCACGCCGGAGGGGTTGACCCCGCACTGACTGCCCGCGACGCAGTCGACCGAGGTGGTGCACGCCCTGGTGCAGTAGCCGCCGTTGAAGCCGAGCACGAGGCAGGCGCCGTCGAGGCACTCGCGGTCGAGCGAACAGGCCTCGCCGGTGGCCTTCAAGGGTTGGCCGGCGTCGGTGCCCGCGTCGACGTTCATCACCGTCACACAGGTGGCCCCGTTGCAGGTGGTGCCGCTGGCGGTGCACATCTGGTTGGCGCAGCAGGCCTGGCCCAGCTGACCGCAGGGCCCCGCATCGGGCATCGCGGGCAGGTCGCAGACCCCGCGTTGGCAGCTCAAGGTGAGAAAACAGGTCTGGCTGGCGCCGCAGCACGGCTGGTTGCGCGCCCCGCAGCTCACGCCGCTGTCGATGCCCGCATCCATCTCCGTGCTGGTGCCGGCGTCGTCGAGAATGAACCCAGCGTCGGGGTCGCGCACGCAGGCCCCGGCGGTGCACAGCTGCTGTGGCAGGCAGACCCGGCAGGCACCACCCATGGCGCCACAGGCCTGAGCCGACTGCTTCATGCCCCCCAGACATTCGTCGGTTTCGGTGCAGCAGCCCGAGCAATTCGCGGCCGTGCACTTCACGGCCGCGGTGGGGCCGCAGCTGGCCAGACACAAAAAGGAGCCCAGGGTCAGCACTCGAATCATGGACGCCACGCTACACGCAGCCCTATCTTCCGCGCACCATGACTTCGGCCGACGCCGCGAACTACTACTTCAAGAAGGCTGCCCGCATCATGGACGTCGGAGAGCGCATCGAGACGCTCCTGATCACCCCGCTGCGCGAGGTGAAGGCGCAGGTCTCCATCGAGCTCGACAACGGCGAGATCCGCACCTTCCAGGGTTTCCGCTGCCAGCACGACAACTCGCGCGGGCCCATGAAGGGTGGGCTGCGCTACCACCCGCAGGTCGACGCCGACGAGGTGTTGGGCCTGGCCTCGTTGATGACCTGGAAGACGGCCGTGGTGAACCTGCCTTACGGAGGCGCCAAGGGCGGCATCACCGTCGATCCCTCCACGCTCTCGCTCAAGGAGCTGGAGCGGCTGACCCGCAAGTTCATCGATCAGATCCACGACGTCATCGGGCCGACCCGCGACATCCCCGGGCCCGACATGAACACCAACCCTCAGGTGATGGCGTGGATCATGGATCAGTATTCGAAGTACCACGGGCACGCGCCGGCGGTGGTCACGGGGAAACCCGTCGAGCTCTACGGCAGCCGGGGCCGGGAGACGGCGACCGCGCGCGGGTTGCTGGCGGTGTGCAAACAGATCCTCCAGGACGTGGGCTTGCCGATGAAGGGCATGCGTTTCGCGGTGCAGGGTTTCGGCAACGTGGGCAGCCACGTCTCGCGGCTCTTTCACGAAGCGGGCGGCCTGCTGGTGGCGGTCAGCGACGTGCACGGCGGCGTGCAGAACCCGCGCGGCCTCGACGTGCCCGGCTTGTTCGAGCACGTGCGGCGCCACGGCAGCGTGAAGGACTTCGGCGGCGGCACTTCGTGCAGCAACGAAGAGGTGCTCACCGCCGACTGCGACGTGGTGGTGCCCTCGGCGCTGGGCGGCGTGATCGACAAGCGCATCGCCAAAGAAGTGCGCGCACGCATCGTGCTCGAAGGCGCCAACGCGCCGTGTACGCCGGAGGCCGACGAGATCTTCGAGCAGCGTGGGGTGCTGGTGGTGCCCGACATCCTCGCGAATGCGGGCGGCGTGACGGTCAGCTATTTCGAGTGGGTGCAGAATCTCCAGCACGTCACGTGGGATGAAGAGCGCGTCAACGGAGAGCTCGATCGCATGATGGCCGAGGCCTACGAGAAGGTCGGTCAGATCAGCCGCTCGCGAAAACTCCCGCTGCGCACCAGCGCGTACGTGTTGGCCATCGGCCGCGTCGGTAAAGCCACCGTGCTGCGCGGCATCTGAAGTTCCTCTTTTCGAAAGAACGACCATGTCCATCTCGACGCAGCTGGTGAAGAAGCTGGTGCAGATCCCGATCTTCGGTGGCCTCACGATCGCCGAAGCAGCGGAGTTCTTCGAGGCGGCCCAGGAGAGTTCGATCGCCAGGGGCACCACCCTGTTTCGCGAAGGCGACGACGGCGATGCGCTGCTGGTGATCCTCGAAGGAGAAGTGGCCATCACCCTCAAGGCCGTGGAGCTGGCGAAGCTCAGCAAGCACCACGTGCTGGGTGAGATGAGCCTGATGGGCGAGGGCGAAGTGCGCTCGGCCACCGCCACCGCGTTGACCGACGTGAAGGTGCTCACCGTGCCCTGCAAGCGGGTGCAGAAGATGCTCAAGAACGATCACGTGGCCGCGCTCAAGGTGGTGGCGAACCTCGCGCAGGTGATGAGCAAGCGCCTGGCGGCGCTCAGCGAACGGTTCGTCAACGTGTCGGGGGGCGGAAAGAAGAAAGAGGAGCTGGCGGACTTCGGCCGCATCCTCACCACCTGGCAGTTCTGATCCCATGCTCGGCACGCTGCTCGCGCTGACGTTGACCGCGTCGCCCACCGCCGCCCAGGCCGCCGCGTTCGCCAAGGGGAAACAGTGGGAGGAGCTGTACCTCGCCTTCGCGGCCGCCTCGCCCGAGTCCACGCCGAAAGGGGATCGCGGCAAGATCGCCCAGGCGTTGCTCGCGGGTTGCCGCGCGCTCGAGGTGGACGACGCGGTGATGGCATTTTCGCTCGGAGAAAAGAGCGTCGCGTTCTCCCCGTCTGCCGACGCGCTGCACTGCACCGCGCTCACCGCGAAACGCAGTGATCAACGCGGCGCGGCCGAAGACGCGCTCGAGAAGGGCAGCAGCGCGTTTCCGAAAGACAGCCGCTTTCAGCTCGAGCTGGGCCGCCTCTACCTGGAGGATGGTCAGCCCGGAGAAGCCGCCTCGGTGCTCGCCCGCATTCCCGCGAAGGCCAAAGAGAGCGGTGAAGCGAAGCGGTTGATCGCGCAGATCGCGCGTGACTCCGGCGTCTCCGTGGGAGGGCCGAAGCTGCCGGTCACCAACGGAGCTTCGCCCGTCGCCGAAACGCGCGGCCTCCCGCCGGCCACCAGCCGCAGCTACGAGTCGGGGGTCGATGAAGACGGCCGGCGCGTGCGGCAGAACCAGTACTTCCGGTTCTACTACTTCAACTCCAAACGCGATTTCGGTCAGCGCGCTGAATACGAAGGCCGGGTGCAGGGCGCGTTGGAAGACTCGCGGCTCGCCGCGCAGCGCCTGCTCGGCGTGGCCCGGGAGAAGCCGGTCGACGTGATCCTCTACTCCCGCGAGGAGTTCCGCCTGCACCACGGGCCCCAGGCTTCGCAGTCGGTCGCGGGCTTCTATTCGCAAGACGCGATTCGCATGAACGACTCGGCAGAGATCAACGATCGCAACCGGGCCACCCTGGTGCACGAGTACGTGCACGCGGTGATGGATGAGCTGGGCAGCTTCAACCAGCGGTCCCTGCCGACGTGGATGCACGAGGGGCTGGCGGAATACATCGAGTGGCGCTCCGAAGGCGCCGAAGGGCCGCCCAAGGGCTACGCCACCGCGCTGCAGCAGCTGGCCCTGCAGAACCAGCTCCCGCGGCTGGTGGAGATGAGCGACGGGCCGTTGATCGCCAGCCGCAACCCCGGCCTGGCCTACGCGCTGGCCGCCGTAGCGGTGCGCCTGCTGGTGGAGAAGCGGGGCATGGCCGAGGTGATCGACCTCATTCGCGACTGCGGCCGGGGCACCTCCTTCGAGAAGGCCCTGGAGAGTCATTTCGGCACCAGCGTGGCCCGCCTCGATGAGGAGTTGACCTCCAGCCTCAAGTAAGGGCCGAAACTGAGAATTTCCCCAGCGCCGGGGCCGGGTTAGGCTGCGGTTGCCCTTATGTCGGATACCCAGGCGGCCATGCGTGAATTTCGCTTCCTCGATGAGAAGCGAAAGACCAACGGCCTCACACAACCAGAAGAGCTGCGCTGGCAAGAGCTGGCGGCGTCCCTCGGCATCGATCTGAGCGCGGCCCTGCAGCCCGCCGGGTACTACGGCGAAGACGGCCTCTGGTACGCGTACCCGCCCGGCTACGATCCCAACGCCGCCTGGCAGCAGCAGCAGCAGTGGGAACAGCAGCAACAGCAGCAACCGTATTACCCGCCGCAACAGGGCTACTACGACCCGAACACCGGCGCGTACTACCCGCCGCAACCGCAGCAGCAACCGTACACGCCGCAGTACGGCCAGCCGGCGCCGCAGGGTTATTACGACCCCAACACGGGCGCGTACTACCCGCCTGAGGCGTACGCGCAGCAGCCTGCCGATCCTTCGCAGCAGCAGTACGACCCCGCGCAACAACAGCAGCAGCAGTGGGGCTACGACCCGGCCGCGCAGCAACAGGCGCAGCAGTGGCAGCAACCTGCCGCCGACGCGTGGCCGCAGCAGGCGCTCGCGACTCCGGCCTGGGAGCCACCTGCGCCGATCGCGCCGGCGCCTGCGTGGCAGCCTCCCGCGCCGGTGGCCGAGCCTCTTCCCGCGGCGCCCAAACCTTCGGCGCCGGTCTTCGTTCCGTTCTCGTTTCCGAAGCCGGCCGCGCCGGCCGTCGCCAAGCCCGCTCCTCAGCTCGAAGAGGTCGGCAACGACGACGTGATGGAGATCTCCGACGAGGAGGTGCTCGAGGTGCCTGCCCCGAGCCCCGCGGCGCCTCGCCCGATGCCAGCGGCCGCTCCGGTGGCGTCGCTCGATTCGGTCGATGATCTTCGGGGTGCGTTGCTCGATGACGATGTGCCTCCGATGATCAGCACCGGGCCTTCGGGCGCGCTGACCTCGAACACCGCCATCACCCGGTTGGATGCGGCCGCGGCCCGCCTGCTGGCCGATGTCGACGTGGAGCCGCCCGCCCCTGCGTGGGAGCCGCCGTCGTTCCTGGCGCCGGTGGAGGCGACTCCGGCCGCGCCGCAGGATTCGTGGGATTCGCCGATCGAGGATCAGGGCGAAGCCGCGCCGTCGGTCGCAGTTGAGCCTGCGCCGCTGCAGTCGTGGGATGCGCCGGTCGAGGTCGAGTCGCCGGTGGCAATCGCGCCCGAAGCACCCGCGCCCCTGCAGTCGTGGGACGCGCCGGTTGAAGTCGCTGCGCCAGAAGCGCCCGCGCAGTCGTGGGACGCGCCGGTTGAAGTCGCAGCGCCTGAGGCTCCCGCGCAATCGTGGGACGCGCCGGTTGAAGTTGCTGCGCCAGAAGCGCGTGCGCAGTCGTGGAACACTCCGGTCGAAGTCGCCGCGCCCGAAGCGCAGTCCGTCGTCGTCGCGCCCGAAGTTCCCGCGCAGTCGTGGGATGCGCCCGTTGAAATCGCAGCGCCCGAAGCGCCCGCGCAGTCGTGGAACACTCCGGTCGAAGTCGCAGCGACCGAAGCCCCGGTCGTCGTCGGCGCGCCCGAAGTTCCCGCGCCGTCGTGGGATGCGCCCGTGGAGATCGCAGCGCCCGAAGCGCCCGCGCCGTCGTGGAACACTGCGGTCGAAGTCGCGCCCGAAGCGCCGGTCGTCGTCGGCGCGCCCGAAGTTCCCGCGCAGTCGTGGGATGCGCCCGTTGAGATCGCGGCGCCCGAAG
>JAUYRZ010000094.1 GCA_030695565.1 Archangium sp. | reverse complement strand
TTACGCCGTCCGCCTTCGCCACGGCGCTTGGTGCTTCGGTTTTTCCGTCAGCGTGGAAATGGCCTCCTGAGCCACTCCAGATCCACTTACCTTCGTCACCCGCCGCGACCTGTCCGCGACGGGCTATTTCACCGCTCTCTTTGGGAGAGGATCAGGGTGAGGGCCCCCCCAATATCCTCGAACTCGACCCACGCTTTGAGAGCGAAAAATGATCAGCCCCTGCTTTGACGCGGGGCCCTCAGGTGTGATCTACGCGACGCGCACCAGCACCTTTCGGGGGAACGCATGACCACGCCCAAGTCGAAGACGTCGAAGTCGAAGTCCAAGAAGACCGCCGCCACGCCGGCCGCCACCTCGAAGAAGGTGAGCAAGACTGCCGCCGTCGTCGCGAAGCCGGCCAAGCTGGAGCTCCAGCCCGAAGTCATCGCCGCCTTGCCCCCTGTCGCGTTGCCCGAGCCGATCCTCGCGCCCGTGCGTGTGGTGAGCCGCGCCGAGTTCATGACGCTCGTTCGCGCCGAGGCCTACCGCCGCGCGCACACCCGCAACTTCCGCAACGGCTCGCCCTTTCAGGACTGGGTCAACGCCGAAGCGGCCGTGTCCGGCAAGCTGGCCGCTGAAGGCGCACGCGTCTCGTAGTCGCTGTTCAGCTTTCGCCACATCTCTCGCAGACCTCCTCTCAGCGCTGCCGAAGCACTGACCCCTCGGCGCGAGGCATCATCCGTATCGTTTGAGCAGCGCGCGGCCCTGGGCCTCGACGGCCTGCGCATCACGCGAAGCCAGCACCACGCCAGTGCGCACGATGGTGGGAGGCGCACCACTGCGAGGCGTGGGCCCACCCGTCACCAGCGCGTCGAAGCCGTCGATCACCGTCAAGCCGATGGTGATGGCTCGGTGGAGCTCGGCGATCTGCTGATGAATGCGGGCGGGATCGTGGCTGCGCAGGTTGCCCTCCCGGGCTCGATCATCCGCGCAGACCAGGCCGAGCATGTTCTTCAAGCCCAGCGTCACGCCGGTGATGAAGTGTGTCTTGGCGCAGGCGAGGTTGATCAGTTGATCAGCTTCGAAGGCCAGCGCCGGCACGCGAATGGGCGGCTTCCAACTCGGCACGTCGCGCGGGTCGAGTTCGATCCACCTCGTCGTGTTCGTCTCGAAGGCCACGACTTCCGCGCCTGCTCGGCGGGCGGCGGGGGCGATGCCGTTTCGCTCGAGGTTGCCCATCGTGTCGTGGTCGCCCCAGAAGGAGCGGTCTCCCACCACGACGCGGACGCCTCTCGTCACGTAGTGCTTCGTGAACCACGCCACCACCACGGGGCTCGTGGAGTACGGGGCGGGGTCGCCGGAGTTCGTGTTCACTTTGAGGAGGACGGTGCCTCCTCTCGGGATGGGGGGTGGACCTCCGGCCTGGGTGACTGCGGTCTGCAGTGCTTGTTCGTGTGCTGATGGGAGCAGCGGTACTGCGAGGGCTTTGAGCAGTTGGCGACGGGTCGAAGGGAGAGGGAGCTCATTCACTGAGCACCTGTGCCGAGCTTGCGGCCCACTTTGCGATCAACTGTTGGAGCACCTTCTTGTCGGCGGGCGACTTCGAGGCAGCCCTGGTGAGCAGCGGCTCGGCGAAGCGGCCCACTTTGCTCGCATCACGAGAAGACAGTGCGAGCACGCGCGCCGCTTCGACTCGCTCGGCGGTGAGCACCTCGAACCGGCCCACCAACACCCGCACCGACTTCGAAGGCGCCGGGCTCACCTGCAACGGCAACACCTCATCGGTCATCGCGCGGGGCACCAGGTAGATCACCCGCAGCCCCTCCTCGAACCACGAGTCGCGCCACGTCTCGAGCATGGCCTTCGCTTCCGGCTCGTACAGCCCCGCGCCCACCAACGCCTCCAACACCAGGCGGTGCGCATCTTCGACCGAGCCCGTCAGCGGAGGCCGCGAGGTGGTGGTCTTGCCCTTCACCCGGCTGACCCCGACCATCGACCCGGCGCGCTCGAAGATGAGCGCTTCACCCTCGAGGTGATCCAGCTCCAGCGTCGAGCCCTGCACCCGAACGGTCAGCGGCAACGCGAACGAACCCACCCCCCGATAGAAGAGGAACCGCTCCCACTCTTCGGTCGCCTTGCCATCCACGCCCGTGCCGCAGACCCGCACCGGCGCCGCTTCGACTTCCCGCGCCGGGTAATAGTGGCTGGGCGCCGGCTCTCGCAGCAACGACGGCTGCGCCAGCGGAACGATCTTGAAGGTCCCCCAGTCGAGCCGGCTCCCCGTCCACGCGCGCGCCCACGGGTACCACTCGGTCACCACGCCGTTCTTGAAGCTGACGGCCAGCGACACCTCGAGCGGTTCCGAGGCGTAGAAGTAGATGACCGGCGTCTCCATGCGCACGGTGCCGCGCAGCTCACCTTTGCCCTGCTGCCTGGGGGCTCTCAGCCCCGGCCGTGACGAGGTGTAGATGAACGAGGGCAGATCCGACGGGCCTGCAAGTGGCCTCCATTCGATGGGCTTGCCGTCTTCCCCCGCGACCGAGGTGAAGGTGCCCCATTCGTGGAGGGTGTAACCGGGACCGGGGGAGGCGAGGGCGGCGAGGCAGAGCAGGGTCAGCATGGTGTTTCTCCGTTGGGTTGCTTTTCAGAGAATCAAGACGGGCCCCGCGCTCAGACCGTTATCGAAGAAAGAAGCTGTTAACGGTCGCAGCCCCTCGTACGTCTCTTCCGTTCAAGTGACGGCTTTGTCTCCTCTCACCGAGGTCCAGTGGATCGCCGCGGCCCGGCGAGGGGATCGGGCTGCCTTCGGCCAGTTGTTCCTGCGCTATGCGCCGCTGGTGCACGGCGTGTTGCTCGCCCGCATGCCGCGCGCCGATGCCGACGACCTGATGCAGGACGTGTTCGTCACCGCCCTGGAGCGGCTGGAGACCCTGGTCGAAGTCGAGAAGGTGGGTGCGTGGTTGGCCACGCTCGCGCGCAACCGGGCCATCGACGTGTGGCGCAGCAAGCCGAAGCTCGCGTTGCTGCCTGAAGTGAGCGCCGCGGTTCAGCCTCCGCGCGCCGAGGTGAACGAGGTGCTGGCCCTCATCCGCGCGTTGCCCGAGGCCTATCGGGAGTCGTTGGTGTTGCGCCTGGTCGAAGGCCTGAGCGGGCCGGAGATCGCCCAGCAAATCGGGCTCACCCCCGAGTCGGTGAGGGTCAACCTGTTCCGGGGCATGAAGCTGCTCCGCGAACGTTTGGGAATGTCTGCAGGAGAGTTCGAATGAGCGCCAAAGAGTACCTCTGGGACAAACGCGGTCAGCCCGACGACGAGACGCGCGAGCTCGAGGCGTTGCTGGGTCAGGCCCGGTTCGGCGGCATGAAGCTGCCTGAAGCGAAGAAGCGCCGCTGGCCGCTGGTGCTCGCCGGGTTGGCTGCTGCCGCGGTGGTGGTGTTCTTCGCGGTGCCGCGTGAAGGGTTCGTGCGCGTCGACGGGGTGAAGCTGTACGCGTCGCAGTGGCTGGAGACCGGCGCCGGTGAACGCGCCACCGTGCAGCTGGGCCAGTCGATCGGTCACGTCGAGGTGCAGGAAGGCTCGCGGCTGCGGGTCGTGCGCGTCGACGACGAACAGCAGCGGCTCGAGTTGGAGCGGGGCAGCGTGCATGCGGTGGTGCTGGCGCCTCCGCGGTTGTTCGTCATCGATACGCCCAGCGCCACCGCGGTCGACCTCGGGTGCGAGTACCAGCTGACCGTCGATGCCCAGGGCGCTTCGCGGCTGCAGGTGCTCAGTGGCCTGGTGGAGCTGGAAGGACAGGCTCGCCACGTCACCGTGCTCGCCGGCATGTGGAGCACGACGGAGCAGGGCCAGGCGCCGAGCGTGCCCCTCGATGTGCGCGCGAGCCCCGCGTTCGTGAGCGCGGTGGAGCGGTTGGAGGTGGATGCGTCGGTGTTGCCCCTGCTGCTGCGGCAGGCAGAGAGGCCGGACGCACCCACCTTGTGGCACCTGCTCTCCCGGACCGAGGGTGAAACGCGCGCGTCGATCGCGGCGCGGCTGCTGGAGCTCGTGCCTGCCCCCGTCGACCTGGCTCGGCTCGACGCTCGTGCACTGGATGAATGGTGGGTTGCTTGTGTGGCTGCGCGGTGAGGGTTAGTGAGGCCGAGCATGGCTTCACCTCTCTCCCCGGTGTTGTTGATCGGCGCCGGTACCGGTGAGGCCACCTGCGGGATTTTGTATCTCGCCAGCTTTCTGCGGCGCCACGGCATCGAGGCCTTCGTGCGCCTCACCGACGCCGATGAGACCGACGACGAAGTGGCCCGTTCACTCGAGGGGCTGATCGCCCACGTGCGCCCGAAGTTGGTGGGCATCAGCCTCAAATGGTTTCACCACGTGGCCCGCGCGCGGTTGATCGCGAAGACGCTGCGCAAGGTCGACCCATCGGTGCAGATCGTGGTCGGCGGCAACACCGCGACCTCCTTTTGCCAGGACCTGCTCGCCTGGGACTGCGTCGATCACGTGATTCTCGGTGACGGCGAAGTGCCGCTGCTCGCCTTGTGCCGGGGAGACGAAGCGCCGCCCAACGTGGTGAACAAGAACACCCCGCAGCGCGCGCTCAGCTACATCGACGGCACCGCGAAGGCCGACGTCTACTACTCGCACTTCGACGACATCTTCCTCAGCCAGCTCGATCGCCACTCCTTTTCCGGTTGGGTCGCGCCGGGCAAGGGCTGCGGCGAGAACTGTCTGTACTGCGGCGGCACGCGCGGCATGCAGAAGGCCACCTTCGGGCGCGCCAAACCGTTCCTCCGCCCTGAAGAGAGCGTGCGACAGGATCACCGCGAGATCGTTCCGCGCACCTGGCAGCTTCGCTACGACTTCGCCGGCAGCACCGCGAAGTTTCTCGAGGCCACCTGGGAGGGCGTCGATCTCTCGCAACACTCGACCACCTACTTCCTCTGGGGCGTGCCGCCGCCCGAGCTCGCCGAGACGCTCTCCAGACACTTCAAGCGCGCGTACATGGTGCTCGACATCGGCTGCTTCTCCGAGCAGCAGCGCCAGGAGACGATGAAGCGCGGGCTGCTCAAGCCCTGTCCATCTGACCGCGAGCTCTTCGAGGTCATCGAGCGCTGTAAACAGTTCCCCAACCTGCAGCTGGAGATCTCCGGCATCGCGGGGTTGCCCTTCGCCAGCCACTTCACCCTCGACCAGGAGCGCAAGCTGGTCGACCGCGTGCTCGGCCAGGGCTGCAGCATCGGGTACCAACGGCTCGAGGCGCAGCCGGGCGCGCTGGTCACCGAACACCCGGAACGTTTCGAGATGAAGACCGAAGCGCGCACCTTCAAAGAGTTCCTCGACTACTTCGAGGCGCTCGAGCCTGGTGAGAAGACCGTGCCGATGGTGCGCTTCCTCGATGACAAGTTGGAGACCGCCGTGCAGCGCACCTCCGATGAAGTCGACGCCACGGTGTGGGAAGCGGCCGCGAAGAAGAACGACGTGGCCATCGAGGGCCGCACCCGGTTGATCAACACCTCGGCTTCCACGCTGCAGTTCGAACTCGGCGCCTGGCTGGGCCCGTACCGGGTGCCCGCGCGGGTGGCGAAAGAACCGGTGACGGTGGTGCGCTCCATCGACGGGGCCGGGTTGTCGTGCGCGCCGTCGGTGAGCCGGCGGCGGTTCTCCGATCCACTGCTGCAGCAAGGAGAAGAAGGCGCGGCGCTGCTCGACGTGCTGGCCGCCTTCGAGCGCCCCACCACGGTGAACACCGCGCTGACGAAGTTGAAGACCCGTGACGCGAGCGAGGTCATCGATCACCTCGTGGCCGGCAAGTTCCTGCAGCCGGCCTGATGAGAGAGGCGCTCAAGCGGCCGTCGAGCACCCGCAAGAAGGCGATCACTCCACCGGCGCTGCGCCAGAAAGTCCGTTGACGCGATTCTCCGCGTTGGCTCCCGGCGTCTTGTTCGAGTCGGTCACCGGCGCCGGCTCGGCTGCCTGGCCACCCTGGTACTTCTTCCAGCCAAAGAAGGCGGCGGCGACGAGCACGGCGGCGATGACGATGTTTCGCATGCGCGGGAGTGTGACAGCCCCGGGCTCTGCGCTGCAAACTCCCAACATGGACGGCATCGACGCGCTCTGTGCCGCAACACCGCAGCGCTCGCTCGCGCCCTCCTGGTGCCCTTAGAACTTCACCCAGCTCTTCGTGAGCGAGCCCGGGCGCAACAACACGATCTCCAGCTCGCCTCGACCTGATCGTTCGAGGCGACGCAACGCAGGCCGCGCCTTCAGCAAATGCGCCCCCAGCGCTTCCCCCAGGTCCCGCGCGGCCTCGCTGAAGATCATCGGATCAAACCGAAGCTCCACCCGCAGCTTCGGCCCGCGCGTCAGCTCGAACTTCACCGCCCCACAATCCCCCTGCGGAATCACGCCGAGGGTCTCCAGCGGGTGGGCATGGCGGGCCACTTCCGGCCTGCCTTCCAGAAAGTCACTCACCTTGAGCGGCGAAATCATCAATCCATCGCGCTGCGAAACGATCGCTTGCTCGAACCGCCCCAGCGGCCGAAAGCCCGTCGCCTTCGCTGCGGCACACCGCGGGCCCAGCTCGACCAGGTCACCCGTCCAGTACCGGATGAGCGGCATGGTGGTGACGTACGGCGCCAGCGTGGTGACCACCAGCACGCCCACGCCCCGCTTCACCTGCTCTCGGGTGAACGGGTCGACGACCTCGCTCACCATCGGAGGCGGCAGCCAGTGATGAAAGCCACACGCGTCGCACTCCAACGCGGGCGCCGGCAACTCCGAGAGACTGAAGTTGTCGCGCACGCGGCAACCCCACGCATCTTCCACCAGCGCCTTCCAATGCGCGCTGAGTCGAAACGAAGTGGTGCCGATGGCCCGCACGCCGAACTTTCGCGGCTCGATGCCTCGCGAGAGGAACCACGACGTCAGCGGCATCAACGCGCCTGCACCCAGCACCACGGAGCGCACGCGCCGGCCATCGGGCTGAGGCCGGGAGAGCAGCTGTTCGAAGAGCCGCAGCGCCTGCGCCGTGTACGTCCACGGCATCACCAGCCTGCCGGGCTCCGCGCCTTCGGAGAAGCCGTGATGCGCCGCGCGCACCTCGAGCACCCAGCCATCGGCCTTCACATGTCGAAAGGTCTGCGCGAGCAGCTCGCGCGTGGCGAGCGCTTCAGCAGGGCTGCGAGGCACCTGGAGCAGCTCTCCCGTCGAGTGATGCGTGCCTGATGAGATGGTGCCGACGAAGCCCCCCGGCTTTCCCGCCAGCAACGAGCGCTGCTGCGAGATGGCCTGGGCCTTGGTGAGGAAGGGCAGGGCGGGCAGATCAGCCACGCCCCGCACCCGCTCCCAGCGACGCCCCAGGCGCCGCCGATAGAACGGCACCTCACGCACGGCGTGCGCGAGGGTCGTTTGCAGCAGCCCGCTCACTCCCCGCCGCTGCTCGAGTACGACGGCGGCGCAGGGGTGTAGTTCGAAGACGACCCGCGGCCCGACTCAGAGCCGCCCGTGTTGGCCGGTGCCCAGCCCGTGGTCTTCGCCCTGGGCCTGGTGGTCTCGGCCGCCTTCGCCTTCGGCTTGGCAGCGGGTGCTTTCACGGAAGACTTCGCGCGGACGCCAGTGAGCTTGGGCATGGTGACTTTCGGTGAGGAGGGGCGATGAACAAACCAGATCAGGGGCTGAGGAACCAGATGCCGGACTCTTCCTCAGCATCGTTTCCTGCGGTGATCAACGCGCCCTCGAAGGTGGCGGCCGTCTTGAGCGCCGGCATCAACGATCTCGCCGGGTGAGCTGCGCCACCGCGCCCTGCAGCTGCGCCTCGATGGCTTGCCGCTTCTCTGCTTGTGCGTGGCGATCGAGGGCGGCCTGCAGGGTGTGCACCAGCAGCGCGGTGCTGCGGAAGGGTTTGGCCAGGTACCCATCGAGGCCCAGGCTGGTGAGCGAGAGCGCCTCGGGTGAGGCGGTCATCAACACGGTGGTCAGCTTCGGGAACCGCGCGCGCGCCTCGAGCACCACCGACGTTCCGGGAACGAACGGGAGGCTCTTGTCACACAACAACACGTCGAAAGAGGCGTCGATCATCGCCAGCGCCTCGCGGCCATCGACGGCGAGCACCACCTCGTAGCCGGCATTCAGCAGCACCTGATTGACCAGCCTTCGAACCGACTCATCATCGTCGACCACCAGGACTCGCCTCATGGCCGGACCATCTGCGAAGTGGAGCCAAGACGCTTCAGGAAAAAAGGTACAGTCTGCCGTTTTTCATCGATGAAGCTTCCCGCCCACTATCAGGCGTTTCTCGACGCGCCCCGGCCGCCTTCGCCGATGTGGGCATGGCTTGCTGCGAGTGAAGAGGCGCCCACCGCCACCGCGGCGATGAGTGCGTTGACCGCCCGTTTCGGTGCGGGCCTTACCCTGGAGATGGTCTCGCCGCCCACCGCTCCGGGTGCGACCTGGGAGCTGACCTGCACGTTGCCCGACGGTGGGCGTCGCTTCTCCGTCTGGGCCCAGCGCAGTGAAAAGATCGAAGCGTTGCACCTGCAACACGACCACGAGGTGCTCACGCCCGCCGAACGAGAGGCGCTGCAGAAGAGCGTGTGGTCGCTCGGCGTGGTGCTCGTCTTCGGAGACGAGCCCCTGGAAGATTTTCATTTCCAGATCCGCGCGTTGATCGCTGTCGCGCCTGCTGCGGTGGCGGCCTTCGACGTGGCCGCGTACCGGCTGCATCACGCGGAGTGGCTCAAAGAGTCCGCTCAGTCCGCCGCCACGCCGTCACCCACCTCGCTCTTCGTGATGCACTTCGTGAGCGACGAAGGAAAGCCCGGGTGGCTCCACACGCACGGGCTCGATCGCTGCGGGCGGCTGGAGCTCGAGCTCTTCGACATCACGCCCGACGCGAGCCGGTTGCTCAGCGAGCTGGTCAACAGCACCGCAGCCTTCTTCCTCGAGCAGGGCCTGCCCGCGCCGGGTGAAGCGGTCGAGGTGGGCCGCGACTTGCCGCTGCTCTGGTTGCCCTGGGAGGACGCGCTCTCCCGCAAGAAGCCGAAGTTCGGTGGGGGCCGCGACGATCGTGATCAGGTGCACGGCAACCCCACCGCGGTGCTCTTCGCCCCGGCGCGCAAGGTCCTCGGCTTCTTCGGCAGCGGCCTGTCGTCGCCCGCAAGTCACCTGCCGGTGCTGCAAGGCTCACCGATTCTCTACGTCTCCAACTCGCACACCCGCCGCATGGAGCTGCTCTCGCGCGAGCGCCTGCCCACCCTCAAGGCGTTGTTCGGCAAGCTGGGCGGCAACGAACAGTTCAAGTTCCTGGTGAAGCTCGGCTACCCCACGGTCGACCCCGAGCAGTACGGCTCGCGCGAACACATCTGGTTCGAGGTGCACAGCTTCGGCGGTGAGCATGTCGATGCGACCTGCATCAATCAGCCTCACTCCGTACCCGCCTTGAAAGAAGGCCTGCGCGGTTTGCACGAGCTGACCCTGATCACCGACTGGACCGTGTTCTGCCCCGTCGGGCGTTTCGACGCCGAGCGGGTGGGCCTGCTGGTGCACGTGCTCGACAGCGCGCCCGATGAGCTGCGCACTCAGCTGGGTCTGTAGCGACCGAAAGTACGCCGCCCGTTGAGCGGCTGAAGCGCCCCGTCAGGGAATCGAACCCAGCTCATCGGTTGGACAGACCGATCGCCACGCCAGCAGCGTCACGGAGCTTCTTGTTGAACACGTGTTCGGGACGGGTGGTGTCGAACCACCATCTCCCGCTTATCAGGCGGGTGCTCTGCCGTTGAGCGACGTCCCGTTTCAGGAGCGGTCACGCCATCGCGCGCGCCGCGTCGGCAATTCGATCTCGATGATCTGAGTCATCTAAGAGAGCTGAGCGGTGCGCGGTGAACATGTGCATCGAGACGGGCGCTGCTCAAAAGTCCTGACATCACTGCGGGCGAACGGTGATCACGTCGCGCGGATCGAGCTCGAGAACCGGAGTCAGGGGCTGCGTGGTGACGCCGCCATCGACGTGCTGCACACGCACCGTCCACGCACCACCATCGACCTGCGCGCCGAGTTTGATCAGCTGCGCCGACTCTTCGAGCACGTCGAGCTTCGTGTACGGCGGGCCGCCGCGGAGTCCTTTCACCGCGTAGCCGTAGTGGTGGCCCGTCGGGCTGACGAAGGAGATGCCTTCCTTCCGCCCCGCCAGCGAGGCCCAGGAGATCTCGCGCTGCTTCCACTCGAGGTTGGTGTTGAACACGAGGCCGGTGGGCGAGAAGCCGACGATGGGCATGAGGTGATCGACGTCCCAATCGGGGTGTTCGCTGGGGAACAACTTCGCGCCCACGATGACCGGATGTCCCTCTCGCAGCTGCGCGATGATCCACGCGATGAACTCGTCACGGTCGCCACTCGGGCCGCGCTCGAACTCGAAGCCGAGTGTGCCCAGCGCGGTGGGGATGTCCTCCTCCCACAGGTCGACGTGCGTGGAGCGGCCCAGCGCGTTGATCACCGGCTGGGGTGCCCACGCGCCGTAGTGCAGACCTATCATCTGAATGCTGGTCTCCCCGCACCACCCTTCGTCGGGCGCACCTTCCGCCCACGGCCGATCCGGAATGTTGAGCAGCACCGAATCGACCGGTGGCACGAACGCCCGCGGGCGGCATTGGCAGCCGCATAGAGTGATCAGCATGACCACCAGAAGCCAGCGCATCGAAGAACACCTTAACTCCCTCTCCCGTCGCAGCGGGGAGACCGGCAACTGTAGTTCGCGCGGCGAAGGGGAATGCTAGACCGCCAGGCATGCGTTCTCGCCTGCTCGCCGCGATCGTGATGCTCAGCTCCACCTTCAACTGCAAGAAGGAGGAGCAGCCCCCTGTTCCCGAAGTGCACGGTGCTGCACCCGTGGATGCCTCGGTGCCTTCGAAGGAGGTCGAGCTCACCTTTCTGGTGACCGGCGCTGAGAATGGCTACCTGCTGCCGACCCCGGAGCCGAAGGGTGCGCGCGGTGGTGCCGCCGAAGTGCTCGGCCGCTGGCTCACCGAAGAAGGCCACTGCGTCGAGCGTGATGCGGGCAGCTGCGAGGGCAGCAAGACCATCGCGCTCTCCACGGGCGACAACGCGAATGGTCAGAGCATCTCGAGCTACTTCAAGGGCGCCTCGACGGCCGAGGTGATGAAGGAGATGGGCTACGCCGGTTCTGCGTTCGGCAACCGCGAGCTCGATTGGCACCGCGAGCAGTTCCTGGCGAACGTGAAGACGGGCGGCTTTCCGTACCTCGCCGCGAACCTGAAACCGAAAGACGAGCAGGGCAGCGCGCTCGGTCTCAAGCCGTACGTGATGCTCGAGCGCCAGGGCGTGAAGGTCGCGGTGGTGGGGCTGGCGGCGCGCAAGTCGACGTGGACGCCGATGCCCGGCCGCATGGCGGGCCTCGAGCTGGTCGGCGACATGACGGCGCTCACCGAGGCGATCCCCGCGGCGCGGCTCGAAGGCGCTCAAGTGATCGCCATCCTCACCGACGGTTGTCTGCACGACATGCCCGAGCTGCTCGAGCAGCACAAAGACTGGTCGCCTGCGTTCGTGGCGGGGCGTGATTGTGAGCGCGAGTACCCCGAGGCCGTGGGGCTCACCCGGCTGGTGTACCCGGGCCGCCACTGGAACGAGTACGCGAAGGTGAACGTGAAGGTCGACGTGCTCAAGCCGCTCGCGCAGCGCCTGGTGAAGGCGGAGTCGAGCGTGGTCGAGGTGGTCGCGCCTGCAAAGCCCGACGCCGCCGTGGCCGCGTTGATCGCCGGCTGGAAGACGAAGCTCGACGCCGCGCTGGGTGCACCGATCGGGTTCAGCAAGGCCGGCCTCGAGCAGGAGTCGGCGCAGATGAGCGCGTGGCTCACCACCTCGCTCAAGGAGCGCTTCAAGACCGACGTGGCGCTGCTCAATCGCAAGGGCGTGCGACAGGGGCTCCCGGCTGGCGTCATCACCAGCGCGACGGTGTGGGATCTGGTGCCGTTCGAGAACGAGATCGTGACGGTGAAGGTGACGGGTGAGCAGCTGCTGGCGGCGGCGCAGAACACCGAAGCGCGCTTCGCGGGGCTGCGAGCGAAGGGTGAAGGCTTCGTCGACGGCAAGGGCGCGGAGATCGATCTCAAGAAGACGTACACGCTGGCGACGACCGACTACCTCTACTTGGGGGGTGACGGCTTCAAGCTGCACGAGGCCGACAAGGCGCCGACGCAGACCAAGGTGTCGTGGCAGAGCGCGCTCATCGAGTGGACGAAGGCGAAGAAGAGCGACGAGAAGAAGCCACTCGAGACGCTTCTCCCAAAGTGAAACGTGGTCCCCTCTCCCTTCGGGAGAGGGTCAGGGTGAGGGGTCAACTTCAATGCGGACGATCGTTCTTCTCCTCTTCTGTCTATCCACGAGCGCACCCGCAGCCCCGCTCCACCCGGCACCCCCCGAGCACGCCGTCAAGAATCTCTGGCTGGTCTCGCTGCGAAGCGAGGTGAAACCAGATCAAGTCGCAGCTTTGGCTGATCAACTCGCAGGCACCACGGGGCGCGTAACCGCCGTCTGGGTGAGCGCGCTGCGCGGGTTCCTCCTCGAGCTCCCCGACGCGCTCGCGCCGCGCCTGGCCGAGCACCCTCTCGTGGAGCAGGTGGTGCAAGACCGGCGCTTCCCGCAACCCTTCTCAACGCCCATCGACGACTGCTCGCTGGGCATCGCGCTCTCCGGGCCCGCCCCCACCTCACTGCCGCAATCGATCACCTGCACCGACCCCGACCCGCAGAACGCCGCCGCAACCTGCGTGGACAACTGGGGCCTTGATCGCCTCGACGGACTGACCTCGACGCGCGACGGCACCTACAACCCACCGCGCACCGGCTCGGGCGTGCACATCTTCATCATCGACAGCGGCCTCTACGCACAACACCAGGACTTCGCCGGACGCGTGGGCGCAGGTTTTGACACCACCGGCACCGGAGGCACGCAGGACTGTGACTCCTGGTCGCACGGCTCGCACGTCGCAGGCATCGCGGCGGGTGCGCGGTTCGGCGTGGCCAAGGGCGCAACGCTGCACCCGGTACGCGTGGCGACCTGTCCGGTGGCGATCCAGCTCTCGTACCTGGTGAGCGCCTTCGATTGGATCGCGCAGGCGCACGCCACGAGCATCACCGGACCCGCCGTCGCATCCATCAGCATCAACAGCACGGCCCCCGACTTCACCGACCCCAGCTCGATGCTCAACACGGCCATCACCGGAGTGATCAACGCGGGTGTGTTGGTCATTCAGTCTGCGGGCAACAACCTCGGCGATGCGTGCGGCCACGTCTCGCGCGCGCCGGATGTGCTCATCGTGGGTGGCAGCGACGAGTACGACACCCCGTGGGAACGCGCGCCCGCTGATCCGAACTACGCCGGTTGGTGCAGCGGCGGTGGAGACTGCGGCTCCAACCACGGGCCGTGTGTCTCGCTCTTCGCACCGGCTGCGCACGTGGTGTCGTCGTGGTTTGGAACGCCGAGCGACCCGCGGAACATGTGCCGGCTGAGTGGAACCTCGATGGCCGCGCCGCACGCCGCCGGAGCCGCTGCGCTCTACCTGCAGACCCGCCCGACGGCGACGCCCGCGCAGGTACGCCAGGCCCTGATCGATCAAGCGCGCCCGGTGCTGACCGCACTGCCCGCCGCCACCACGAACAAGCTGCTCAGCGTGGTCGAAGGCTCGGCTTCCGCGGGCGTCAGTCCGTTGAGCCTCGACTTCGGAGCATTGCGTGTCGGTCGCACGTCGGCGTCACGCGACGTGGTCATCTCGAGTTCGGGCGTGTTGCCGCTGAGCGTCAGCGCGGGTGTCTCGGGAATGCACTCGACCGACTTCGGCGTGGGTGGCTGCGCTCAGCCGGTTTCACCTTCGAGCTCGTGCACCTTGTCGGTCACGTTTTCGCCCACGCTGGCCGGAGAGCGCACTGCATCGCTCAGTCTCTCGACGAATGACCCAGCACGGCCGACGATGCTCGTGGCGCTTCAGGGCGCTGGTGAAGATCCCCGACTCACCGTGGTGGTCGAAGGCAACGGCACCGTCGAGAGCGCGCCCGCTGGCATCTCGTGCGGCGCTGCATGCACCGCGACGTTCACGGAAGGCACCAACATCACGCTCACCACCACGCCTGCATCAGGCTCTGCATTCTCGGGCTGGAGCGACGGAGGTATGGGCACGCTCGTGCTGACTGACTCGATCACCGTGGTGGCGACCTTCTCGCGCACCAACGCCCCCGACGCCGGACCCGCACCCGACGCAGGCGTGAACGAAGCGCCTCCTGACGCGGGTACGATGGTGAAGCACGTTCAGGGCGCCGGCGGTTGCGGCTGCGAGACGACCGCGGTGCCCGCGCTTGTCTGGGCCGCGTTGGTCTGGCTGGCGCGGCGAAGAAGAGGCTTCTGCCGGACGATCGAACGGCCGCAGTAGATGGTACCCGAAGCCACAGTCACCGCAGTGCTCGGCGCCATGGCTCGCCTGGGTCTCGATGCGCGGGCGATGCGCGAGGCGGTAGGTCCTTTTGAAGGGGCGACTTCCGACGAGGCCTTCGAGATGTTGTGGAACGCCGCCCGCCACCGGTGGCCCACCGACGATCTCGAGCTCGCCATCGCAGGCACGCTTCAGGCCGGCGCCTTCGGGCCTTTCGACCTTTCAGTGCTCACCTCACCTTCGGTGGGGGCTGCCTGTCAGGTGTTCGCACAGACGCTGCCTGCCATCGCGGGAGAAGGCGTCGTGCTCGGGTTGGTGCCGCGACCGCGAGGCGGGATGACGGTGCGGCTCTTGAACAGCACGCCGGTCAACGTCGAGGTGGCCGATGCGCTGTTGTTGGCGACGCTCATCGCAAGGCTCCGACAGCAAACGCACCCGCAGCTGAAGCCCGCGGGCGTGTGGCTGACCCGAGCTGTCCCGCGAGCCCGGACGACGTGGGACGCGTTCTTCGGTTGCACCGTGCGCTTCAAGGCTCCGCACAGCGAAATCCAGTTCAACGCCACCGACTGGCGCGCACCGCTCGCGAGCTCGAACGCAGCAGTGCACCGAGCGCTCGTGCCGTTGCTGCCGGGCATCGGTGGCGACGTGGTCGGTGCCCTGCGCGCGCACCTGCGTCAGCACTTGAATGAGCCCCAGTCACTGCGCAGCGTGGCGCGACGACTGGGTGTCTCGACCCGAACGCTGCAACGCAGATTGGGTGAAGCGCGCGTCTCGTTGCGAGAACTCCTGGCGCAGCTCCGGGTCGAGGAGGCGCGACGGCTGTTGTCGGGGCCTCAGCGCACTCTGGGCGAAGTGGCAGATCAGGTGGGCTTCGCCTCTGCGTCCTCGCTGGCTCGCGCGCTGCGACGAGCGGCGCTTTCAGGGCGTTGAGTCCTGATCAGCGCAAAGAGATACGGCAGTGGGTACAGCAGCAAGAAGCTGTTGGGGCCCCACCATGCGGGGTCAAAGTCGTGCCGCAGGGTCCAGAATGAAATGGCCATCAGCCCCGACGCGCTGGTCAGTGTCAGGGACACCAACGCCAGACTGCGCGCTGCCATCGGGTCGCGGCGAGCTGTGGTGAGCGTCAAAAATCCAGTCAGTGAAACCATGAGGTCGATGGCGAGGAACGACCAGTTCCAATCGATCATCATCGGGTTGGTGGAGTCGTTGTACAGCCATGCGGCGGGCAGCAGGTGCGCGGCCGTGATGAGCCAGTAGACGATGAAGCCCAGGTCGGTGGCGACCATCAACGTCGGGAGCCCACGGGGCAATGCGCGGGCGATCATGTCGTTGCTCATTTGGCAGTTGAGCCCTGAGTCGCCGCGAGAAATCGAGCCTCGTACTGCGGCAGCTCGGTTCCCATCAGCCGGTCCCACCAGGTGAAGTAGAGCCCGAAGTTACCCGCGAACGTTTCGTGGTGCAGGTTGTGGTGAGTCGACGTCGTCTTCCACCGCAACCCGGGCGCCCGCAACCACCACCGCGGGTACGGCTCATAACCAAGGTGCCCGATGACGTTGAAGGCCTGCTGAAATACCTGCCAGGCGAGGAGCGCCCAGAAGTGCAGCGGGAGCACGAGCACCACCAGGAGCGGAAAAAGATTCTCGAGCACCGCCTCGAGCGGGTGGAAGGCGAACGACGTGAAGGGGGAGGGGTCGGTGCTTCGGTGGTGCACCTTGTGAACGAGAGCGTAGACCGCGCGGTGATGCACGCACCGATGCATCCAATAGAAGTACGCGTCGTGCATCACGATGAGCAGCACCACGCTGCCGATCAACCACCCCAGCCCGAAGGCATTGGGGTCGGTGTACATCTGCGTCCAGCCCCGCTCCTCCATCTTCAGAATGACGAAGTCGAGCACCGCAAAGACGATCAGCGACAGCACCGAGTACGCAAGGTCGTGCAACAGGTCTCTGGGTCCGGCGCGGCGTTGGGGCTGAATACGCCGATGCTTCAGGCGCCCGGACAGCACGACCCAGCACACGAGGAACGCGGGCACGGCGAAGAGGACGTACAGGCCGCCGTTGAGCGTCAGGTCCTCCAGGAAGAACTCGGTGACCGGCTGCTGCATCGCGTGGCGCCTCTCTCAAAGCCTTGTCAGAGCGCGAGGGCGCCCGGCGGATGACCACCTTACGACCACGTCACAGTCATGAAGCGCCAACCCATGTGCCCGACGCGCCAACGGCGTTCTCTCGTGACGGCCAGTCTCGACGACGTACGTCTCGTGCCTCACTGGGTGCGCAGACGCCGCTCGAGCACGGCGCGCTCAAAGGGCGGCGCGAGGGCGATGGCCTTCTCGTAGAAGGCAGTCGCTTCTTGGCGATGGCCGAGGCGTCGATGAAAGTCCGCGTACGTCGCGAGCCAAAGATGCGAAGCCGCGAGCCAGGTGGGAGGGCGCATCGTCTCCAGGCGCGTCAACGCTGCCTCGGGGCTCACGGCGTACGAGATCGCGATCGCACCATGCAGCACGTGAAGTGGTGAGGGGTCTATCTGTGCGAGTTGCTCGTAGTGCTGCGCGATGAGCGCCCAACGCGTCTCGGCGAACGAAGGTGCGAAGGCGTGCTCGGCGGCGATCGCTGCTTCGAGCCCTCGACGATGGAGTAGCCGGAGACCAGCTCCTTCGACTCAATCGTGGGTCCATCGGTCACTATCTGACCCTTGATGGTGCGTCCGGTGGGCATGAGCCCGTCACCCATGTCGACGATCTGCGTGGGAAAGGCGGTCTTCCACTGCTGCCACTGCGCAAGCATCGCCTGCATCTCTTCGGGGGAGGGCTGGTAGCCCTCGGACGCTGCGGGGGGTGCGGTAGACGAGGAGAAATTTGCTCATATCGATCCTTTCGGGGAGTTCAGCTCAGGAAGGCAGGGTTTCTTGGCCTTCACACTCAGAGCGAACGAGCCCTGCACTTTCCGACACGCCTTTTCGAAGTCTTTTCGAGGCGGGTGAGGCGGGCTCCTATTTGAGGAGCTTCTCGAGCGGCTTCTTCTCGTCCGACTTCTGCTTGGAGAGCCACGCGATGACCGGCGTCTGCCAGACCTGACCCGTCATCTCGAGCTCGGGCGCCACCACGTCGAGGCCCAGGCCGTCGCCACCGAAGTAGATGTATTCGGTGGTGGCGAGCACGTACTCCTTGTCGGGGTCGATCTTCGAGGGCGCGACCACGAAGGCTTCGGGGTGCGTCTTGAGCTTGATGAGCACCTCGCCCTTCACCTTCACGGTGACCACGGCGTTCTCGAACGGAATCAGCGAGTAGACCGACGCGCGGGTGATCTCACCGCGGGGCAGCCCGGCGCGAATGCCCTTCTTGTTGATCAACGCCGCATCGGCTTTCACTTCGTCCTTCAGCGCGGTGGCCACCAGAGTGCGCAGCTGCGCGGCGTCTTCCTTGAAACCGGTCGCGGTGAAGCCGATCTTCTGGCCGAGGTCTTCATCGAGCTTCTTCTGCCAGCGGGTGCGCAGCGCGACGAGGTCGGCGTCTTCGGCCCCGGTGGTGGAGACCACCTTGCGGCTGGCGGTGAGCGTCTTGGTGCCATCGGCCTTCAGCTGGAACGCGGCAGACACGTAGTGCGTGAGGTCTTCACCCACCGAGAAGAACTTGGTGGGGCCGGTGGTGTACTCCTGGTCGCCTTCGCAGCGCGTGCCGACCACGAGGTCGATCTTCCAGTCAGCGCGGGTGGCGAGCACCTTCTGCAGCGTCACGAAGCAGTCGTCGGTCAACGCGACCACCACGTCGGGCGCGTCTTTCTTCAGGCTCTCCAGGGCCGCGCCCACCGAGTCTTCCAGCGCGACGACCTCGAGACCCGACGAGCGCCCGGCCACCGTGGTGGCGATGGTCTTCACGCTGGTGAAGCCGATGACGCCGACCTTCACGCCTTCGCGCGTGACGATGACCGAGGGCGCCAGCTTGAGCGGCTGCTCGGCGCCGGCCTTGTCCTTCAGGTTGGCGGCGAGCACCGAGAGGCCCGAGCTCTCGCGGAAGGTGCGCAGGGTGTCGATGCCGAGATCGAGGTCGTGGTTACCCAGCGCGCTGGCCTTGTACTGCATGGCCTTCATCACCTCGGCCGTCGAGGCGCCCAGGAAGTGAGAGGAGATCGCCGACCCCGAGAACGAGTCTCCGGTCGAGAACGCGATGGTGTTGGGCCAGCCTTCTTCGGCCTTCCACTGCGCGGCGAGGCGCGGGGCTTTCTCGGGCAACATTCCAGATTCGTGACCCGTCACCAGCAGGGTGATCTTCCCGGTCCGGGCCGGCGCGACGGGAGCAGGCTGAGCGACCGTGGGCTTCGGCTCGGTGGTCTTCTCGGCAGGGCAGGCGCACAACGCGAGAACGAGGAGCAGGGCAGGGAGGCGCATCACCGCCCTCTAACTCATCTGATCCGAAGAACCCACTTGCCGGTGGTCAGGCCGCCCTCGAGCCGGCGATGCGCGCGGGCGGCGTCTTCGAGGGGACCCGTGGTGATTTCGAGCTGAAGCCTTCCGTCGTCGATCCGCGCCATCACCTCGGCCGCTGCTTTCGCCGCGACGGGCGCCGGCAGCTCGGTGCGCAGCCAGAACGCGCTCACGCTCACCGATTTCTCATAGAGCGCACCCAGGTCGAGCGGCGGCGGCGCACCGGAAGCAGTGCCGTAGGTCACCCAGCGCCCCAGCGGCCTCAGACACCGAAGCGCCTCGACGGCCACTTCGGCGCCGATGCCCTCGAGCACCAGGTGCACGCCGCCGGGAGAAAGGGCGAGCAGCCGCTCCACGAAATGGGGGCCGCGGGTCAGCACTTGATCAGCGCGCGCGCGTTCGTGTTTGCCGTCGCGAGAGACCGTGCCGATCACCATCGCGCCGGCTTCTTGCGCGAGCTGCGTCACCAACTGCCCCACGCCACCCGCGGCGCTGTGCACCAACACCGTCTCGCCCTCGGCCACGTGACCCAGCGTGTGCAACACGTGCCACGCCGTGAGCGCCTGCACGGGGAAGGCGGCGCCGGTGATGAAGTCCATCGAGTCGGGCAGCGGGAGCAGCTTGGTGAACGGCACGGTGCAGTACTCCGCGTGCGCGCGCGGGGCGGTGAAGGCCACGCGGCGGTGAAGCCACGAGGGGTCCACGCCATGGCCCACCGCGAACACCACGCCCGCGCCTTCGAAGCCCGAGGTGTCGGGCAACGCGGTGCTGGCGAGGTAGAGGCCGCGCCGGCGTTCGGTGTCGGCGAAGTTCAGCCCGCCCGCGTGCACCTCGACCAGCACTTCGCCAGCGTGGGGAGAAGGCGTCTCGACGTCTTCGACTCGAAGGACGTCAGGACCACCGAAGGCATCGAAACGAAGGGCACGCACGGAGGTGAAGCGTATGCCGAATCACACCGGCGATTTCCTCCGAAGGACCCTGCTCGCATGGCGAACGGTGCTCAGCCTTCGATCAGGTCGTCGGCTGGCCGTACAACCACTGCTTGGTGCGTGAGAGGGCGAACATCGGCCGGTAGTGCACTTCGCCGCTCGAGTACTTCAGCTCTTCGTGGCGTTTCACTTCGCGGTTCTGGTTGTCGAGGATGTACGTGCCATCGGGCATGTCGACCGCGAGCACCGCGTGGGCCTGCCGCGTCGCCGTGTCGGTGACGATGAGCAGCCGCATGCGTGACTCATCGAAGCCCAGGCGCTTGAGGCTCGCGTACTTCGCGATGCAGTAGTCCTCGCAGTCGCCCCTGCGCGCGAAGAACTCGAGCGGGGAAGACCACGTGTCGCCCGGGTCACCCAGGTACGCGGTGTCGTTGACCAGCCGGTTCGCGGCGATCAGCTGCTCCATCTGCGGCTTCCCGCGGAGCGCGTCGAGCCCCCGCAGCCAGGTGTTCGCGGCGGCCGAGTTCCCCGCAGCACCAGCGACGGAGTTCTCGGAGTCCATCTTCGCGAGCACGCCCTTCCACTTCGCGTCGTAGGGCGTGGTGTTGAGGGGCAGGGCGACGGCCCCGAAGACGTTGAGCCGCTGCGGGACGTTGGTGCTCGGGGTGGTGGGGAACACCTCACCTTGCGGCGGCAGCTGCACCTGCGGCGTCGCACGGAGCAGACCTTCGAGCGCCTGCGCGATTTCTTTCTTCAGGGGCAGCCGCGCCGACGCAGGCACCAGATCAGCCCGGCCCGCGAGGCGCAACGCGGTGTCGAGCGCCTTCAAGGTGGTCTGACCGAGGCTTCCATCAGCGCCCCAGGGCAGCAGCATCAGCTCGGCCCTGGTGCGGCCCTGTGCGTGGTGCGCGCCGATCTTCATCAGGGCGCGCTGCACGACCTTGATGTCCGCGGCGGTGGAGGTGGTGCCGATGTTCTGCGTGCCGGCGAGCCACTTCTTTCCCGCAGGCAGATCGTTGAGCGACGAGAGCGGCGCGGGAATCGATTCACCGGAGAGCTTGGTCTTCAGCGCCGCGAGCCCGGCGCGGCTCTCCACCGCGTCGATGGCCTGGCTCGCCACGGCGCGGGCTTCGGAGGTGCTCAGCGCGGTGACCTCCGAGGTCGCGATGCGGGAAGACTGCGTGGAGGCGGGCTGCAGACGGGAAATGACACGTTCCGGGAGGCGGGGCATCGAGCCGAGAGGATAGCCGAGAGGGCTGCTCAGCCGGTATCCGTGCGCATCGCTTTCATCACTTCAAGCCACTTCTGCGAGGGGGAAGTCACCTCACGCCCACAAGCCGCGTTCCACCATCGTCCAGGCCTGCACCCCAGGCACGAGCGGAAGAAACATCGCCACCTCATCCGTGCGAGGCACCCGCTTCGCACCATGCACTGAGGTCAGATCATTCGTCTCCCAGATGCGCACGGTCGACAGCCCACCCAGGTGCGCCGCGTGAGACGCCGCGTGAATGAGCAGTTCCAGCTCCGCTGGGGACTTCGCGTCGAGGCTGAGCACCTGCAGCTCGTTGGTCTTCCAGTACGCAGTCCAGGTGATGGTCGACTCGCCCATCCTCGCGCCGTGGTGATGCAGGGGGCCGCGCTTCAACGCCGCGCCGTAGATGCGCTCACGTTCGAGGTGCCAATCGAGGCGTGATGCGGGGAGTTCGAGTCGCAGCGTGTTCGCGTCGGCGTTCGGGTGCTTCGGCGAGGGAAGCTGCTGCAGCCACTCGACCGAGGGTGCATCTGCGCGTGGCGCGAAGAAGGTGTCGAAGGCAGGCACCGGGCAGAAGCCGAGGCGCTGGTAGTAGTTCGTGCCGATCTCGGAG
>JAUYRZ010000085.1 GCA_030695565.1 Archangium sp. | reverse complement strand
CGCCGGAGCCGAAGAAGCCCGCTTGGCGCCGCATCGAGCCGCCCGCCGCGCCGAAGGTGCTCACGGTCTCCCAGCTCACCGGCCAGGTGAAGAACGTGCTCGAGCCGCAGTTCGGCCGGGTGCTGGTGCGAGGCGAGGTCTCCAACTTCCGCGGCGTCAACGCGCGCGGCCATTTCTACTTCGCCCTCAAAGACGACCGCGCCTCCATCGACGTGAAGCTCTGGGCGACCCAGGCGGCGAAGCTCAAGTTTCAACTCAAAGACGGCCTCTCGGTCACCATCGAAGGCAGCCTCGACGTCTACGAGCCGCAGGGCCGCTACAGCCTCATCGTCAGCCGCATCGAGCCCGAAGGGGTGGGCGCGCAGGCGCTGGCCTTCGAGCAGCTCAAGCAGAAGCTGTTGGCCGAAGGCCTGATCGGCGACCAACGCACCCGGCCGCGCCGCGAGCTGCCCTTCCTCCCGCGGCGCATCGGCGTGGTGACCAGCGTCACCGGCGCGGCGCTGCGCGACTTCCTCAAGGTGCTCCACCGCCGGCATCCGCGGCTCTCGGTGCTGGTCGCCGACGCGCGCATGCAGGGTGACGGGGCGGTCTTCGAGGTGCGTCGTGCGCTGCGGTGGTTGTGCAAGTCGAACGTCGACGTGATCGTGGTCACTCGCGGCGGCGGCAGCAGCGAGGATCTCTGGACCTTCAACGAAGAGCCGGTGGTGCGTGCGGTGTGGGAATGCACGGTGCCGGTGGTCTCGGCGGTGGGGCATGAGATCGACACCACGTTGTGCGATCTCGTGGCCGACGTTCGCGCGCCGACGCCGAGTGCCGCGGCCGAGTTGCTCGCGCCGCAGTTGGTGGAGCTCGAAGCGCACCTCAAGAACGTGAAGGCCCGGCTCAAGCGCGCGGTGGAGAAGGGCGTCATGCGCGAGCGCTCTGGGCTCACGGCGCTGGAGAGCGGGCTGGGTGATCCGCGCCGCGAGCTCTCGAGTCAGCGGCTGATCTTGTCGAACGCGGCCGATCGGATGCGCGCGGTGCTGCACCGGAAACAGCGCGCTTCGTTCACCGCCCTGAGGGACCTGAGTCAGCGGCTGCATCGCGCCCGGCCACAGGCCCAGCTGCAGACGCGGCGCGCGCAGATCGCGTTCTTGCGGACCTCGCTGGTCACCTTGCTTCAGCGCGAGCTGCGCACCGAGCGGGAGACGGTGTCGCGGCTGGCGATGTCGCTGGCTCGCAGCTCGCCTCGGCCGATGTTGCAGCAGGGGCGGCAGTTGCTGGCGCGGCAGGCCCAGCGTGGCCCGGCGGCGATGCGGGCGCGGGTGCGGCGCGAGCGGGAGCAGCTCAGGGCGCTGGCGGCCCGGCTCGATGCGTTGAGTCCGCTGGCGGTGTTGGGCCGTGGCTACGCGATCGTGACGAAAACGGATGGGCGGATCGTGCGGCGGGCGGCGGAGGTGAAGCCGGGTGATGAGGTGACGATCAAGGTCTCGGGTGACGAAATGATCGTGGCCGAAGTGAAGGCGCGATAGCCCTCTCCCCCGCGGGGAGAGGGGGCTCCTCAGCGAGAGCTGTCAGCGGCGGGGAAGTAGGGTAGGGAACCGGCCGTGGCGAAGGAAAAAAATGCAGCGCGCGGGCAGTACGGCGACGTGGTCACGCGGCTCCAGGAGATCGTCGAAGCGCTGGAGGGTGGCGAGCTCTCGCTCGAAGACTCTCTGGATCGTTTCGCCGAAGGCATCACGCTGGTGAAGCAGGGCGAAGGCATTCTCGGTGACGCGGAGAAGCGCATCGAGCAGCTGCTCGCTGAAGACGGCCGCACCGCTCCGCTCAAGGTGCCCGAAGGCAACGAGCCCCCCGCGGCGCCCCAGGCCAAACAGCAACCGCCCCCCGTCGTGAAGAAGGCGCCCGTCGCACCGGCTGCCGATGACGACGTGCCGTTCTAAAGCTCGAAGGAACTCGACCCATGACGAACTTCTCGCTCGACGGCTGGCTCCCCACGCAGCAACGGCGCGTCGAAGCGCTGCTGCAGAACCGCATGGAAACGATCGGCCGCCGCAGCCCCGCGCGCCTCGCCGAAGCGATGGCGTACTCGCTGCTCGATGGCGGCAAACGCCTGCGCCCGGTGCTCTGCCTCACCTTCGCCGACGCGGTGGCCCGCGCGTCGGGCGGTGGCGGCGAACCTGCGAACGACGCCGCCTGTGCGCTCGAGTGCATCCACACCTACTCGCTGGTGCACGACGATCTGCCCGCGATGGATGACGACGATCTGCGCCGCGGCCGGCCCACGAATCACAAGGTGTTCGGCGAGGCGATGGCCATTCTCGCGGGCGACGCGCTGCTGACCGACGCGTTCGCGTTGCTCGCCACCGGTCACCCTTCAGAGCAGGCCGTGCGCGGCAGGCTGGTGGCCGAGCTCGCCGTGGCCGCGGGCGCGGGCGGCATGGTGGGCGGGCAGGTGCTCGACATCGCCGAAGACCGGCCAGCTGAGCTCGACTACCTCACCCGGTTGCACCGCATGAAGACGGGCGCGCTGATCAAAGCCGCCTGCCGCATGGGGGCGATCGCGGGGGGGGCCGATGAGCAGGCGCTTCAGGCGGCAGAGCGCTACGGCGACGCCGTGGGCCTCGCGTTTCAGATCGCCGACGACATCCTCGACGTGACGGCCGATGCGACCGTGATGGGCAAACCCACCGGCGCCGATGCGGCCGCGGGCCGGCACACCTTCCCCGCGGTGGTGGGGCTGGACGCCGCGCGTTCACTCGCAGCAGGTCACGTCGCCCGGGCGCTGACCGCCGTGCGCGCGCTCGAGGGGGCCGATGGTCCGCTGGCGGCGCTGGCGCGGTACTCCATCGAGCGCACGAGCTGACGGTGAGCCTCCTCTCGCAGGTGGACTCGCCCAGGGCCCTGCGCGCGCTCGAGGCCGCCCAGCTCCCGGCGCTCTGCGCAGAGCTGCGCGAAGAGATCATCTCCATCTGCGGCCACGTGGGCGGTCACCTGGGCGCATCGCTGGGCACGGTCGAGCTGATCGTCGCGCTCCACCGCGCCTTCAAGTCGCCGGTCGATCGGCTCGTCTTCGACGTCGGGCACCAGGCGTACGCGCACAAGCTCCTCACCGGCCGGCGCGCGGCGATGTCCACCCTGCGGCAGGAAGCGGGCACGGCGCCTTTCCTGGATCCCGCCGAGAGCGAACACGACGCGTTCGGGGCGGGGCACGCGTGCACGGCGCTCTCCGTGGCGCTGGGCATTCTCGAGGGGAAACGTCGCCAACAGCAGCCCGGCGAGGTGGTTGCCATCGTCGGTGATGGCGCGTTGACCGGCGGCCTGACCTTCGAGGCGCTCAACCACGCGGGCGCCTCGAACTGGCCCATCAAGTTGGTGCTCAACGACAACGGCATGAGCATCTCGAAGAACGTGGGCGCGGTGGAGCAGATGCTCCGCCAGGGCCCGCGCGCGTTCTTCGAGGCGATGGGCTTCTCGTACCTGGGCCCCGTCGACGGTCACGATCTCGACGCGCTGGCAGAGGTGCTCGGTGCGGCGCGCCGAAACCAGCGGCCGGTGGTGGTGCACGCCCGCACGCAGAAGGGCCGGGGGTTCGCGCCCGCCGAACTCGATGGGCGCACCCGCGGTCACGCGATGGGTCCGTACGAGCTGCGTGACGGCAAGCTGGTGCGCAGCCGCGGTGGGCAGCGCACGTGGAGCGATGCTTTCGCCGCTTCGCTCGAGGCTCAGCTCGAGAAGGATCCCCGGGTGGTGGTGATCACGCCTGCGATGATCGAAGGCAGCTCGTTGCGGCACCTGCAGGATCGTTTTCCCGATCGGGTTCACGACGTGGGCATCGCCGAACAACACGCGGTCACCTTCGCGGCGGGCCTCGCGCACGCAGGTTTGCGGCCGATCGTGTGCATCTACTCGACGTTCCTCCAGCGCGCGTACGATCAGCTGGTGCACGACGTGGTGATCCCCGGGTTGCCCGTGGTCTTCGCGGTCGATCGTGCTGGCCTCGTCGGCGCAGACGGCGCCACCCATCAGGGCATGTTCGACTTGAGCTTCTCGCGCGCGTTGCCGGGCCTGCGGGTGCGCGCGCCGGTGTGGGGCGAAGATCTGCCGCTGCTCCTGACGCGTGCGATTCAGGAGAACGGCCCGTCGATCATCCGCTTTCCGCGCGGCACGATTCCCACGGAGGCGGCGCCTTCTCTGCCGGGCGTGCGTTGGCTGGCAGATCCTCCGGACGCCGAGCTGTGTCTGGTCGCGTTCGGCTCGATGGTGCTGCCCGCGCTGGAGGCCGCCCGGGATCAGCCGTGGTCGGTGGTGGATGCGGCCGAGCTGCCCTTGAGCGCTGAGCTCGTCACCCGGCTCGAGGCTGCTCGCGCGATCGTGACCATCGAAGAAGGCACCACCCGCGGCGGTTTGGGCAGCGCCGTGCTGGAGGCGTTGGCTGAGCACCCGGTGCGCGTGAAGGTGCTGGGGCTCCCGGCCGATCGGTTCATTCGACACGGTGAAGCGCGCGCCCAACGCGCTGCACTGGGTCTCGACGCCGCGGGGATCCACCAGGCCGCGCTGCAGCTGCTCGGGCGGGCGAGGTGAAGAAGGAGCGCCTCGACGTGCTCGTGCAGGCCCGCGGGCTCGCCGAGTCGATCACCCGCGCCCAGGCGTTGATCCTCGCGGGCCAGGTGGTGGTGAACGATCAACGTGTCGACAAGCCCGGCACGAAGATCGCGCTCGATGCCGAGCTGCGTCTCAAGGGCGAGGTGATTCCCTACGTTTCGCGCGGCGGGCTCAAGCTCAAGGGCGCCATCGACGCCTTCAAGCTCGACGTGCGCGGCGCGACTTGCGCGGACATCGGCGCCAGCACGGGTGGGTTTACCGACTGCCTGCTCCAGGAAGGCGCGATCAAGGTCTACGCGATCGACGTGGGCTGGGGGCAGCTCCACGAGAAGCTGCGCCGCGACCCCCGGGTGCTCAGCAAGGAGCGGGTGAACGCTCGCAACCTCACCGACGCTGAACTGCCGGAGCCCGTGCAGGTGGTGGTGATCGACGTGAGCTTCATCTCGCTCGAGGCGGTGTTGCCCCCCGTGCTTCGGCGGCTCACCTCAGGGGGCATGTTGATCGCGTTGGTGAAGCCGCAGTTCGAGGTCGCTCAGGCCGACGTGGACAAGGGCGGGGTGGTGCGCGATGCGGCGGCCCGAAAAGGGGCGATCGATCGCATTCGAGCGTTCGTCGCAACGCACGGCATGGTCGAACTCGGGGTGGTGGACTCGGCGGTTGCCGGGCCCGCTGGGAATGTCGAAGCGCTGCTGGTGGCGCGAAAGGGCTGAGGCCATCTCGCGACGCCGAGTTCTTCAATTCAGGTTGATGAACCAGAGACGCGGCGCGCCGCTCAGGGGTTGCTCAGTTTACCCCGACCTCTCCCCGCTTCGCAGGGCGAGGGAGGCTAAGGCAGAACCGTCGGGCCCCGCGCCATGCGGTAGTCGAAGTTGCTCAGCGGCTTGATGAGATCGGTGCCCGCCCGAATCCAGACCTGCTGCGCGTCGTCGATGCCCATGTACATCGCGGCGCTCGAGGCCTCGCCGCTGCCAAACTCCATGCGCCACAGCTCTCCGCTGCCAGGCGCTTCGGTGGCGATGATCTCCTGCGCGAAGGACGGATTGGCCCCGAGGTCAGGGCCGGTCAGCACGTAGAAGTCAGTGCCCAGACCCGGCTGCACCCCCACCACCACCAGGCTGCCCGTGGGCTGCAGCGGCCGGTCACCCAGGTTCTGCACGGTGCCCAGCTGGCTGCTCAGGAAGTAGACCGAGAAGGGCCCGATGATCGCGTAGATGTTGCCCTGCGAGAACGGAACGATCGCCCGCAAAATCCCGGGGAACTGGGTGCTGGTCCACCGGCGCGCAGTGGCGTCGGTCTCGCAGCCACCCGTGGTGGTCGAGCACGAGACGACCGTGGTGGTCTGCGCGTCGAGCGAGATGACCGGCAAGGTGAAGAACGCACCGTCGGCGCTGAACACACCCTCGGGCATGATCGGCTGGCTGGCCGAGTTGACCGGGTACTGCTGGCGGTAGAGCACCGCGGGCAGACCGTTCACGATGCCGTTGAGAATCTGGCCGGTGTTGAGGTTGTACTTGTACGGAACGATGTCGGCGATCTTGGTGCCGATGTCGAACACCCAGCGGGTCACCCAGACCGCACCGCCCGCGCCGTCGTCGATCACCGGCGTCGAGTTCATGATGCCGATGAACTCCCGCTCCCATTCGTTGGTCGAAACCGCCACGGGATCCATCTTGATGATTCGATTGCGCGTTCCACCTTCGTCGACCCAGATGACCGCCGAGCCCTTGGGGCCCACGCCCATGCGCTTGGTCTTGGGGCTGCGGAAGATGCGCTGAATCTGCAACGCGCTGTTGATCGCGAACACGCCTTGATCCGGCTCGAGCACCCAGCGCGTTCCGGTGACCGTGCTGCGATCGCTGATCTGCGTGGCCAGGCTGCAGTCGAAGGGCAACTGGTCGTTGAACGCCACCGCGTCGCCGGCCGTGTTCACGCGAATGAGGGCCGTGCCGGTGTTGGTGAGCCCGCAGCCCAGGAACGTGTTGGGCGTGCCGCCGATGCCGCCTTCGGCGATGAAGTTGTCGGTCACCAACTGCCCACCGTTCATCGCGGTGAATCGCCGCTCGATGGGGAAGAACTTCACCCCCACCGGCTGCGAGGTGTTGGTGCGCGCGTCGTCACACAGCACCTTGGCCTTCAGGGTCAGAGACGCCGCGATGCCCAGCCGCGAGTAGAGCGCCGAGAACGTGCCGGGGGGCAACGAAAAATCGGTGGCGCCCCCGGTGTAGTTCACGTCGGCCAGGAACGAATCGCCCTGGAGCAACTGCACCTGCGCGACCTTCTTGCATCCGCTGACGTTGACCTTGCCCCTCACCGCGTCGCCGATCACGTTCGACTCGGTGACCGTGAGGAACACCTGTGGCGGGTTCGGAGGAGGGGGCACGACCATGGGATCGGGGCAGGCCGTCGCCAGCACCGCGAGGAGTACACCAGCGGAGCGGTTCATCACTTCTCCAGGACGATGAATTCCACGCGGCGATTGAGTTCGCGGCCCCGCGCAGTCAGGTTCGGTGCAACCGGTTTCGAGTCACCATAGCCCACTGACTCGAGGCGCACTTTGTCGATGCCCTGTGCGACGAGGTACTCCATCACGCTGCGCGCGCGGTCTTCGGAGAGCGTCTCATTGGCGGCCTTGCCACCGCGGTTGTCGGTGTGGCCCTCGACCTTCACGCGCTTGACGTTGTTCTTGATGATCGCGTCGACCACCTGCTGGAGCAGGTTGAAGGACTCCGGGAGGATGGTCGACTTGCCGGTGGCAAACCGCACCTGCTGGAGGATCTCGATCTTGTCGCCCTTGAAGATCACCAGGATCTTCTTGGGGGAAGGCACCAGATCGAAGGTGACCACCAGCTTGCCGCCCGCCTGCACCTGCACGTCGCGGGTCTGCGCCAGGTGGCCGGCGGCAGAGGCGGTGATGGTGTAGGTGCCCGCGGGCAGCTCGACCTCGACCGGCGCGTTGCCGTCGGGCGTCTGCAGCTTCGCCTCGCCTGCACCGGTGAAGACGATGTCGGCCTTTATCGGCTTCTTGTTGGCCGTCGCGCTGACCTCGAACTTCGCCTTCTTCACGTCGGGCTCGAGCGCCAGGTCGACGCGGGTGGGCTTGTTCGCCTCGACCGCGATCTCGCGCTCCACCGCCTTGTACCCATCGCGCGCGACCGAGAGCTTCACGCTCCTGGCGGTGATGGGCAACGACTCGTACTGGCCCACCTCGTTGGTGGCCGAGGGCTTCACGCCACCGACCGCGATGATCACCCCAGAGAGCGGCTGCTTCGTCTCGGCATCGGTCACCACGCCTTCGAGGCGCACCGGAGAGGCGGCCTTGGCGACCTCGAGCTTCTTCTCGCGAATGGTCTCGACGAACTTCGTCTCACCGCGCTGGAAGGGATCGATGGCGAACTGCGCGCCCAGGTAGAAGTTCCACGGCGGGGTGGCCGGCACGCCCAGGCCCACCGAGCGGGCGAGGCCGAAGTTGAAGCCGGTCACGAAGGTGAGGTCTTTGACGGCGGTGATCTTGAGGCCCAGGCCGAAGACCTGCGCCATCGCGGCCGACGCATTGATGAACAAGCCGTCGGGGCCGGTGAGCTCGTTGTTCGGCACGCCCAGGGGCGCGGCGAGCGTGTACTCGAAGAACGGCGTCACCACGGGGAAGGGCAGCTCGAGCGCCAGGTTGAAGTTGAAGCGGTGGTAGCGGTTCACGTTGAGCGCGAACTCCTCCGACGCGTTGAGGCGCTGGTTGATCACCAGCCCCGAGGTGCTGTCGAGCGTGAAGCCCAGGCCCGCGGTGAGAATGAAGGGCGCCGAGCGGGACAGTTCGCGGAAGTCGTAGGTGGCCAGCAGCATCGGCTTGAAGCCGACGGCGAACCGGTCGACGCCCTGGTTGCCCACGCCGGAGAAGGTGAGCAGGCGCAGATCGGCGCCCGCGTGGAAACCCTTGCCGAAGTGGTGGGCCACCTTGATGCCCAGCGACAGATCGCCCAGGGCCTGAATGAGGTTGGGCGAGGTGCGGTTGTTGGTGTTCGCCGCCGCGCCGTAGGAGACGAAGATCTCGCCCCACTCGAAGGGCTGGAAGCTGGCCGCGAAGGTCACCGCCGAGCGGATGTTCTGGGCCGAGCGCACGGGGAAATCGAGCTGGTTCAAGTACTCGCCGAGCAACGAGACACGCACCACGCCCCTGGGCCCCAGCCGGGCGCTCGGAACGAACACGGTGCCGATGCCCACCTGGCCGGCGGTGACGCGGCCGTTCTCAGGCGCATTCCACGCGTTGCCCCAGGTCGAGGGGCTGTGCGGTTCGGTGCCCGCGAGGAACCGTTCTTTCTGCGAAATGATGCGCGTGTCGGCGTCACTGACGTCCACGCCGGCATCGGCCACGCCTGCATCGACGGTGAAGGATCGCGGGGCCGCCGAAGGCGGAGGGGCCGCCCGAGTCGGCGGGGGCGCCGTACGGGGCTCGACCTTCGCCGGGGGCGGATCGGCCGGCTTGACCGGGGTCGGCGCAGGCTGCGCGGGTGGGAAGGTGCTCCACTCATCGCCGGTTTGCGCGAAGGCGGGGGCAACGGCCAGTACGGCGACGGCGATCAGAGTGCGGATCATGGGGACCATGTGGGCTTGCGGCCGTGCGCACTGTACCCGACATGTTTCAGGGCAACGCCTTTTTCACGAGGCAGCGGAAACGAGACCGCCGCGTCGGCATTCTCCCTACATCCTGCGGCGCGCTGTGCGAACGCGAGGGCGGTGCCTTAGAGTACGAGAGTGGCGAACGCCGCTGGCCGAGTCCTCATCGTAGGGAGCAGAGCGGACTCCATCGTGTCCCGGTTGGAAGCACGCGGGTACGACTGTGAGACCGCGATCGGCTCCGGTGCGCTCGAGCGTCGGGAGGCCCAACCGCGCCCCGACGCCGTGGTGCTGGCTTCGACGGCGCGGGTCGCCCCCACCTTGTTGGCAGAGCTGCGCAAGCGCCCCGAGCTCCGGCGCATTCCCGTGTTGATCGACGGCACCGAAGGCTGGCGGGCGTCGTTGCAGCGCCTCGATGTCGACGGGGTGGCCGAGTCGTTCGAAGCCCTCGAGCGTCAGCTGGCCGCCAGCCTGAAGGCCCGCCGGTTCGTCGAACACGACGACCTGGTTCGCAAACGCCTGGAGCTGATGCTCGAGCTGACCCGGCTCTCGGTCTCCGGCGCGTCGATCGAAGCGTTGTTGCGCATGGTCTCGGGCCGCATGAGCGAGGGCCTGGGCTGTGAGCGGGTGGCCGTGCTGCAGGTGCAGCGCGGGGTGACGTCGCGCGCCGCGTTGATCGACGAAGACGAGCGCACGCCCATCGATCTCGCGGTCGCTCCCACGTTCCGCCGGGCGCTCGAGACGCGCCAGCCGGTGGAGACCGATGGTGGTTGGGTGGTGCCCCTGAGCGCCGAGGTGCGTGAGCTCGCAGCCCTGGTGGTGCGCCGCAAGCAGGGCCTCACGCAAGAAGAGCTCGATTTTCTGCAGGCGGTCGGGGTGGCCCTGGCCAACGCCATCGAGCGGCAGCAGGTGCACGCCACCGCCGCGCGCAGCCAGGAGGCCCTCGAAGACGCGTACGTCGAGCGCTACAAGGAGCTGGTCGAGGCCAACAACCGGCTGCGCACGCTCGATCGCAAGAAGAACGAGATCATGGCGGTGCTCAGCCACGACCTGCGCGCGCCGCTCAACGTGCTGCTCGGCTACGCGCACCTGCTCATCACCGATTCGATGCTCACGGTCACCCAGCGCGCGAGCACCGAGGCCATCAACCGCGCCGGCAAGAAGGTGCTCTCGCTGGTCGAGAGCCTGCTCGACCAGGCGCGCGGCGCCGATGGCCGCATCGCGCTCTTCTCCCGGGTCTTCGACGTCAGCGAGGCCTGCCAGGACGCCGCGCGGGAGCTCCAGATCCTCGCGAAAGAAAAGGGCCTGGCCCTGCGCTCGGAGACGCCGCTGAGCCTCGACGTCTTCGCAGACGATCAGAAGATCAAGCAGGTGCTGCAGAACCTGATCACCAACGCGCTCACGCATTCCCGGGGCGCGCGAGAAGTGGTGGTGCGCGCCCGCCTTCGCAAGCGGCCCGACGGTGACGTGGCGTTGATCGAAGTGCGCGATGACGGGCGCATCGAAGATCCGAACGAGGTGTTGATGGCCTTCGATCGTTCGAACGGCCTGGGCCTGTCGATCTGCCGTGACTTCGTCGAGCGTCATGGCGGCGAGATCTGGGCAGAAGCGCCCACCGATGGTGGGGCGATCTTCGCGTTCACGCTCCCCATGCCTCAGGGCCAGCACAAGGCGCTGCCCACGCGAAAGAGCGAGCCGCTGGTGCTGCTGGTCGACGACGATCCGATCTTCAGCCGCATCGCCACGATGGGGCTCTCGGGTCACTACCGCGTCGAGTTGGCCCGCGACGGCAATGAAGCGGTGGAGCGGGCCCGATCTCTGCAGCCCGATGTGATCATCATGGATGTCTTCATGCCCAACCGGGATGGTCTCGACGCGCTGCGCGAGCTGCAATCGCGCCCGGAGACCGAGAACATTCCGGTGATCCTGCTCTCCGCCCGGCCCGAGCTGCCTGAACGCATTCGCCCGGCCGAGCTGGGGGCTGCCGACTTCGTGGCCAAGCCGCTGCCCCCCAGTGTGTTGTTGGCGCGGGTGCAGGCCGCGGTGCAACGCAGCCGGGGCAGGCCGAACCTCGCGGTGGGCCCGGGCAACGACGCCGAGACCGGCCTCTACGATCACATCGGCGTGGCCAACCTGCTGGAGCAGGAGATCAGCCGCAGCGCGCGCTACGGGCGGCCGATCGCGCTGGCCGTGCTCAAGCCGCTCCAGCCTTCACCCGAGAGCGTGGGCCGCTGCGCCGCGGTGATCCGCAAAGAGCTCAAGTCGCCCGACGGCGTCGGTCACCTCGGAAACGGGGTGTTCGTGGTGGTGATGCCGGAGACCGCACCCGACGCGGCCCAGGCCCTGGTCGGCAGATTGGTCGGCTTGCTCGCCGATGAGCGCATTCCTTACCGGTCGCGCATGGGTGACGTGAAAGACATCGAAGGCGGCGCCGAGCTGCTGCTGGAAAGGCTGCTGGCCTGATGCGCTGCCTCGCGTCGATCCTGGTGTCCCTCGCAACCATTGCGTTCGGCGCGGAGCCCAAACGCCCGACCGTCGACGTGGCCGCCATGCGCGAGGCGATGGGCGTGCCGACCGATGAAGGCACCCCGTTTCCTTCCGCGGCTTCTTACGCCCACTTCATGCGCGCGCGGTTGGCGCACCACGATGGCGATCACAAGGTGGCGCTCGATGAGCTTCGGCTGGCGCTGGCCTCCGATGACTCGAATGCATACCTGATGACCGAGCTCGCCGAGCAGTACGCGCGCAGCTCGGAGCTCGATCGCGCCGAGCTCCAGCTCAAGCGGGTGATCGAACGGTTCCCCGACTACCCGCCGGCTCAATTGCTGATGGGGCGGGTGCTCTACGAAGGCCAGAAGACCACCCGCGCGCGCACGCACCTGATGCGGGCCATCAAGCTGCGCCCCAACGACGCTGACGCGTACCTCGTGCTCACGCAGCTCTGGCTCGATCAGGGCCGGGTGGATGACGCGGTGAAGGTGGTGGAAGATCTCGGCGGCGCGGTGCCCGGAGATCCCGTGGGCTATCGGCGGCTGGGCCTGGCGCTGGCGGAGCGGGGCGACAGCGCGAAGGCCGAGAAGCTGCTGGTGCGCGCGGTCGAACGTGATCCCGCCGACATCGAGAGCTGGGGCACCCTGGCGCGCATCGCGGAGTCGGCCGGCAAGCTGCCCAAGGCGCTCGACGCCTGGGAGCAGGCGATGCAGCACGATCCCGAAAACCGCGACGTGTTGCTCAACGCGGGGCGGCTGGCGCTGCGGCTCAAGAAGGTGCCCGACGCGCGCGCCTACTTCGACCAGCTGCTCGCGCAGGGCCGCGATCCCGAAGTCGCCGTGAAGGTGTCGTTCAGCTACCTCGCCGCGCATCAGCTCCAACTGGCGGCCGACGTGCTCGATCAAGCGCGTTCTTCGGGCCTGGAACCTCGCCTTCATTTCTATGCGGGCCTGGTGCACGAGCGGGTGCGCGATTTCCAGAAGGCGGCCGAGGCCTTCGACGCGGTGCCCAAAGGGTTGGGCGACGTGAGCTTCGAGGCCCGGCTGCATCGCGGGTTGTGCCTCTCGCAGCTCGGCCAGCACAAGGCGGCGCTCGACCTGGTGCACAAGCTCCGGGAAGAGAAGCCCGAGCTGTCGGGCGTCGATCCCGCGCTCTCCCGTCTCTTCGAGCGGTCGGGCCAGCTGAAAGACGCCGAGGCCACCCTGGTCAAGGCGATGGCCAAAGGCGCCACCACCGAGCTGCTCGAGGCGCTGGCGGGTTTCTACGGCCGGCAGAACCGGCTGCAAGACGCGGTGTCACTGCTCACCGGCGCGCTGGCGCGGGCCCCGAGAGATGAAGCGCTGCTCTTCGCGCTCGCTTCGGTGCACGAGAAGAAGGGCGAGTGGACGCGGGCGATCGAGAAGATTCGCCTCATCCTCGAGGGCGACCCGAAGAACTCCACCGCGCTCAACTTCATGGGCTACACGATCGCGCAGAACGGCGGCGACCTGGAGGAGGCGGAGCGGCTGGTGCGCAAGGCCCTCGAGCTCAAGCCCGAGACCCCCGCGTTCCTCGACTCTTTGGGCTGGGTGCTCTTCAAGAAGGGTGACGCCGACGCCGGGGCTGAGCTGCTGGAGCGCGCGGTGGGCGCCGGGCCCGAAGACGCCACGCTCTTCGAGCACCTGGGTGAAGTGTCACTCAAGCTCGGCCGCAAGGCGCGCGCGCAGGAGTGTTTCGCCCGATCTCTCGAGCTGCTGCAGGCCAGCCCCGACGATGCCGAGCGGCCCACGCAGAAGACGGATCTCGAGCGGAAGTTGAAGTTGCTGTCACCCGAACAGAAGGGCCGCTAGAACGGTCGACATGCCGAGACGTGACGAAGGCTTTTTCGCTTCGAAAGACGGAACACGACTGTTCTGGCGCTCGGAGACGACGGACGCAGAGCCGAAGGCGTGGATCGGCGTGGTGCACGGCTACGGCGATCACTGCGGCCGCTACCAGCGACCCATCGAAGCGTTCGTGAAGGACGGCTTCGGCGTGCTCACCTTCGACTATCGCGGTCACGGCAAGGCCGATGGCGCGCGGGCCGACGTGAACGTCTGGAGCGACTACCTCGAAGATCTCAGGGCGTTCTACGCCCGGCTGACCGACGCGGCGAAGGGCAAGCCCGTCTTCCTGGTGGCGCACTCGCACGGCGCGTTGATGGCCACCCACTTCATCGCCAACGGCGCGCAGGGTCTTTCGGGCGTGGTGCTCTCGGCCCCGTTCTACGCCCTGGCGTTTCAACCGCCCGCCCTCAAGCTGCTGGGCGCGAAGCTCATCAAGGGCATCTTCCCCGGCCTCAAGATCGGCAACGAGCTCAAGGCCGAAGATCTCTCGCGCGACGTGAAGTGGCAGGAGGAGACGAAGGCCGACCCGCTCTACCTCCACAACACCACGCCGCGTTGGTTCTTCGAGACGCAGGCCGCTCAGCGTCAGCTCGCTGGCAAAGGTCCTCAGATCTCCGTGCCGCTCCTGATGATCGCCGGCACCAGCGATCCCATCGCGTCGATGCCTGCCGCCAGGGCGTTCTTCGAGACCATCGGCGCGAAGGACAAGACGTACAAAGAATACGGCGACCATCGTCACGAGGTGATGATGGAGATCGGCCGTGAGCAAGTGTGGGCCGACATCTCTTCGTGGCTTTCCAAACACCTCTGACGTACGAAGAGACACCCAATGGCGAACACCGATCAGATCAACATCATCGGCAAGGGCATCACCATCCGCGGCAGCCTCACTGGAGGCGGAGGGTTGGTCATCGAAGGGCGCGTTGAAGGGCAGATCGCGCTCAAGAACCACCTCACGATCGAATCCTCCGGCGTGGTCGAGGCCGACATTCGCGCCGACGAGCTGACCATCAACGGCACGGCGAGCGGCAACATCGACGCCTCCACCAAGGTCTCGATCAACCAGTCCGCCAAGGTGAACGGCGACATCAAGGCCACGCGCGTGGTCATCGAAGACGGCGCGGTCTTCAACGGCTCCATCGAGATGGACGTCAAGCTGCCCGACGACATCTAAGAGCAGCACCAACACATCTTTCAGCAGGGAAGGGGACATCACATGGCGAACACTGTCATCGGCTCGAGCATCACCATCGACGGCGAAATCTCTGGAGACGAAGATCTGGTCATCCAGGGAACCGTGAAGGGCAAGATCTCGCTCAAGGAGAGCCTGTTCGTGGAGGCCTCCGCGTCGGTCGAGGCCGACATCGAAGTTCAGAACGTCGAGATCACCGGCAAGGTCACGGGCAACATCGCCGCGACCGACAAGGTCGAGCTCAAGGCCGATTGCCGCGTGGTGGGTGACGTGCGCGCGCCCCGCATCCTCATTGCCGACGGCGCCAGCTTCAAGGGCAACGTCGACATGGACGTCAAGGAGCGCTGAGCGATCATGGCAGCCACCAAGGATTTCGCAGGGACTGGCGAGTCGACGATCATCGGCCCGTCGATCCTCATCAACGGCAAGCTCTCCGGTGACGAAGACCTCACGGTCCGAGGCCGGGTCGAGGGCGAGCTGAGCCTCACCAAGACGTTGATCGTCGAGCCGTCGGGCATCGTGAAGGCCAACGTTCAGGTCCGCAACGCGATCATCTCGGGCGTGGTGGTGGGCAACATCTCCGCCACCGAGTCGGTCGAGCTGACCCGTGAAGGGCGCATGGTCGGCGACATCAACTCGCCGCGGGTGATCATCGTCGATGGCGCGAGCTTCCGCGGCCGTGTCGACATGGGCAACGCCGAACCGCGCCCGGCCTCCGAGCGCCCCGCGCAGCGCACCTCGCCTGTCTCCCGGCCGATGGTTCGCCCTGCCGCAGTGGTGGCGCCCGTGCGTGCCCCGGTCAGCGTGGCGCCTTCGCGTCAGCCGACCATGGTGGCGCGCCCCCCCATGGGCAAGCCCCAGCCGCCCGCAGCCCCCGTGATCGCCTCGAAGGGCGACCGCGAGACCAGCAAGCCGGCCCCTCCTCCTCCTCCTCAGCCCGTGTTGGTCGGTGAGGCAGGCAAGAAGAAGGTCCTCCTCAAGAAGAAGAAGTAAGAGAACCGGTGACGACCATGTCGGAAGGCGTGAACAACGACACGCCAGCGACTGCTGGCGAAGAGGCTGCAGTCGGGGCTCCCACCCCGATGGTGGAGGAGCAGCCTTCGGCTCCTGCTGAGGCCTCTGAACCGTCTGCGCCCGCGCAGGAAACCGCAGCCGAAGAGGAGGCGCCTCCGCCTCCGCCTCCGTCTGCTCCCGCGTTGCCTCAGGTCGAAGAGACCCCGGTCATTCACAAACACTTCGTCGCGCCCGCGTTGATTCCGCTGGATCGCATCGACGAAGACACCGACTTCCTGGTGCGTGGCGAGGCCGAGCTCGAAGACATCGCGGGCCTGGCCACCGACATCGCGCGCCTGGGGCAGCTGTTCCCCATCGACGTGCGGCTGCGCCCGCCGGATCGTTTTCAGGTGATCACCGGCTTCCGCCGCGTGTCCGCCTTGCGGTTTCTTCAGCGCGAGAAGGTGCTCGCGCGGTTGCACACCGATCTCTCCGATGCCGACGCGATGTTGATGACCCTGGCCTCGGCGATTCACTCGAAGACCGTGGGCCTCGAGTCGCTCAGCGCGATCCGGGCGTCGCTCGAAGAATCAGGCCGGCTCTCTCCCAGCGCGCGCGACATGCTGGAGAAGGCCCTCTCGTCGGGTGACGATCTGTCGCCCGAGAGCGTGGAAGAAGAAGTCGACGCCGACGAGCTGGCCGCTGACGTGACGGTGCGGCTGGGCCAGGCCAATCAGGATCTCTCGTTGCTCGCCGACGTGTTCAGCGAGCTCGACGAGACGCGCCGCGAAGAGCTGCTCAAGCAGCTGCGGTACTCGGCCGAGCTGGTCGCCTTCCTGGAGAGCAAGCAGTGACGGCGCCGTCGCTGGATGTCTCGGCGGCCGCCCTCGAAGTCGATCGTCGCCGGTTGCTGGCGATGCTCACCGAGCGCTCGTACGCCAGGAAGAAGGTGGTGCTCTCCAGCGGGCGCGAGTCTGACTTCTACATCGACTGCAAGAAGACCGTGCTCACCGCCGAAGGGCACTGGCTGGTCGGTACCTTGATGTTCGCGGGGGTTCGCTCCCGCTTCCCTTCGGCCATCGCCATCGGCGGCCTCACCATGGGCGCCGATCCCCTGGCGAGCGCGATCTCGTTGGTGAGCTTCCTGGGCCTGTCGCCCTTGCAGGCGTTCCTCGTGCGTAAGGAACCCAAAGGCCACGGCACCGGCCAGTGGATCGAAGGCCTCAGCTCGTTGGCTGCCGGCGCCCCCGTGGTGATCGTCGAAGACGTGATCACCACCGGCGCATCCACCATCAAGGCCATCGAACGTGCGCGCGCCGAGGGCCTGGTGCCCGTGGGCGCCTTCACCCTGGTCGATCGCCAGGAAGGTGGCCTGGAGGCGATTGAGGCCACGGGCGTGCCGGTCGTTTCGTTGTTCGCGCGGAGTGATTTTCCGTGAGGTGGTTGGGCTGGCCGCTCCTGTTGGCGTTGACGGCTTGCCCCAGCGCCCGCATTCCCCGCGTGCCCGGTGATCCACCGCCCGCCGTGTTGGATGCGTCGGATGAGCGCGACTACCAGAAGGTGCTCGAGCGCCACACGAGCTCGAAGGGCGTCTACGACAACCTTGACACCAAGCTCTTCTTTCAGGCCACCTGGCTCTCACCGGTGTTCGCCGAAGCGCGCGTGCGGCGCGAGGGGCAATTCAAGGCGTGGCCGCCCGCTGAGCTTACGAAGAAGCTCGGTGACGAGCGCACCCGGCTCGACGACGCGACCGAGTTCTTCTTCGCGGTGCACGCCAACGACTACCGCTTCGACGACTTCGACAAGGTGAACACCATGTGGCGCATGGTGCTGGTGGTCGGCAACGAAGAGCTGCCCCCGGTGTCGGTGGAGCGGCTGGGCCGCACCAACACCGAGATGCGATCGTACTTCTCGTACATGGAGAGCTTCTGGGTCGGCTACCGGGTGCGTTTCCCCGCGAGGCCGTTGGCGCCGGGGCAGACGTTCCGCCTCAAGCTGGCGTCGGCGTTGGGCCAGGCAGAGCTCCCCTTCACGGCGGAGTGAGCCGTCGTGCCGACTGAAGGCGTTCGTTCGTGGACCTCGCGGCTGGCGCCCGCGGCCGCCTTTCAATTCTGCTTCATCGCCTCGGTGGCGATGCTCAAGCCCGCCTCGAACGCGCTGACCCTCTCGCGCTTCAACTCGAGCGCGCTGCCGTGGCTGTACATCGCCGCGGCGGTGATCGCCGGCGGCCTCGCGCTGGCCGGGAGTGAAGGCAAGCGGCGCCGCAACCCGGGCTACCTGGTGCTCGCGGGTGCGATGACTTCAGCGGGCCTGGCGGCGGGCGTGTGGTTCGAGCTGCCGCAGGTCGCGTTGGTGGCGTACCTGTTCTCCGAGGCCTTCGCGACGCAAGTCTCGCTCGCGTTCTGGGGATCGATGGGTGACGCCTTCGATGCGCGGGAGGCGCGCAAGGCGTTCAGTTGGATCAACGGCATCGGCATGTCGGGCGCGATCGCCGGTGGCTTCTTCGCGCAGATGTTGGCGCGCACGGCAGGGGCGTTGACGCTGATGGTGGCGGGTGCGCTGTTTCTGTTCGCGGCGGGCATCGCGTGGCGCTTTCACCGGGTGGAGCTCGAAGCGCCTTCCCGCCGGACGACAGCAGGCCCGCGCGCGGGTTGGCGTGAGGTGTTGTTGGCGCCGTACACGCAGCTGCTGGGCGTGTTGGTGCTGGGCCTCTCGTTGCTGCAGCAGCTGACCGATTACCTCTTTCGCGCCCGGGTGGCCGACAAGCTGCTCGAGGCCGACATGGCCGAGCTGTTCGCCGCGCACCAGTTGTGGACGGGCGTGTTCTGCGTCGCCTTTCAGTTCTTCCTGGCCGAGCTGCTGCTGCGGAAGCTGGGCATCTTGAAATACGCCGCGGTGGTGCCGGCCACGCTGGCGGCGTTGACCATCGGCGCCTGGGCGATTCCTTCGGTGTGGAGCGCCTTCGCGCTCAAGGTGTTCGAGGCCGCGTCGAGCTGGTCGTTGATGCCGGTGGCCATTCAGCTGATGTACGCGCCGCTGCCGGATCACGCGCGCGACGGTGCGAGACGCACCATCGATGGGCTGGTGCGCAAAGGAGGCATGGTGGTGGCGGGCCTGTCGATCCTCGCGCTCGCCAACGTGGTGGGGCTGGGCGGTGTCTTCGCGCTCTCGTTGTTGGTGTGCGGCGGCGTGGGGTGGGCCCTGTTCAAGATTCGCCCGCGTTACGTGGAAGCGGTGCACGCACGCGTGGCCGGGATGGAAGCGGGCGGTGCTTTCGAAGGCGAAGAGCGCATGTTGAGCCAGGAGCTGCTCTCGGCCTCCCCCGAACATGCGCTGCGAGCGGCCGATCTGCTGGAGCGCACGGAGTTGATCTCCGAGGTGCACGTGCGCACCTTGCTCAGTCATCGGCAGGAGCGGGTGCAGGAGCGCGGGGTCATCCTGGCCGACTCGCTCAAGCTCACCGCGCTCGCAAAACCGCTCGAGGCGATCATCGTCACCGGATCTCGCCGGCCGCGTGACGGGGCGATCTGGGCGTTGGCCCGGTTGGCTCCGGAGCGCGCGCGGCAGGTGTTGCCGCCCCTCCTCGCGCAGCAAGACATCGGGGTGCTCACCGCGGCCATCGGCGGGTTGCTCATTCTTCCCGGGCCCGAAGACGAGCGGGCGCGCGCGATGCTCGAGGGCCTGCTGGGGCGCGGCATCGATGCGCCTCCTGCCGAGCGGCGCGAAGTGGCGCGCCTGCTGGGGCGTCTGGGCAAGCCTGAATCGGCGATCTCCAGGGCGTTGGTCGGCTACCTCGAGGACAGCGATCTGTCGGTGCGCCGGGTGGCGATCGAAGCGACCGGGGAGGGGAAGTACGTCGGGCTGGCGCCCCGGCTGCTGCGGTTCCTCTCGTGGCGTGACGATCGGCGGGTGGCGCGTGAGGCCCTCGCCACGCTGGGCGACGCCGTGGTGCCGCTGCTGGCCGCGGCCCTCGACGATCGCAGCCGGGCGCGCTCACTGCGCCTGCAGCTGCCGCGGGTGCTCCGGTTGATCGGCACCCAGGCGGCGCTCGATGCGTTGTTGTTCTCGAACGCGATCGACGACCCCTCGCTGCACTACCGCGTGGGCATCGCGCTGGCTCAGCTGCACGACGAACATCCCGAGTTCGAGATCGACGAAGAGCGGCAGCTGGAGGCGCTCACCCGGCGCAAAGAAGGCTCGCTCAAGTTGATCGAACCGTTCCGGGATTGCCGCGCGGCGCTGGGGGAAGACGCCCTGCTCACCCGCGTGCTCGCCGACCGGCTCGATCAATCGATGGAGCTGAGCTTCTGGCTGCTGGGCTTGCGGCGGGATGCGCGGGGCTTGCGTCGGGCGCACACCTTGTTGCTGGGCTCCGACACGCGGAGGCGCGCCTGGGCGATGGAGCTGGTCGACAACGTGATCAGCCCCGAAGAACGTGAGCTGGTCGCCCACCACGTCGACGCGCACCACCGCTCGTTGCCGTTCGGCGCGGCGGCGCGTTTCCACGGTCACCTGCAGATGTTGTGCGCCTCAGACGACTTCATCTTGAAAGCCTGCGCCCGCGCCGTGGGCCGCAGCACCGGGCATTGGACGAGCCCGCACCGGGAGGACGACATGAACGAGATCACGGTCAAGCGCCTGTTCGCGCTCGAGGGCGTGGAGATCTTCGCGCGCAGTGACGTGGATGACGTCGCGGCGGTGGCGGCGGTCGCCAGGGAGCAGACCTTCCGCAAAGGCGCGCAGGTCTATTCGGAAGGAGATCCCGGCGACGCGCTGTACGTGATCGTCGAAGGCGCGATGGAGGCGAGGCGCGATGGCGAAGTCGTTCTCCGCATGAAGGCCAAGGAGTCCTTCGGGGAGACCTCGTTGTTCGACGGCGCGCCGCGCATCAACGAAGTGGTGGCGACCATGGACAGTAAGGCGCTGGTGATCGACCGGAGAGACTTCCTGGACCTGCTGGCCGATCGCCCCGAGCTGCTGGCCGGCATGTTCCGGGTGCTCTCCCGCCAGCTCAAGACCATGGTGGTCGAGGTGGCCAACCGGAGGGGCACCGGGGACTACCCGGCGATCGGTGGGCCGCCTCTGCCCGATGGACAGGGCTGAACACGCCGACCCATCGACGCACATTCCCTCCGCGGAGGTACTAGCGTCGGCGATCCCGTGAAGACCATCGCCCTCATCGCCCGTCCGAAGAAACCCGAGGCGATCGCCGTCGCGCGCGAGCTCATCGACGCCTTCCCCGACCAGCGCTTCCTCGTCGAGCCGCACCTCGGCGATCCGCTGGGCATCCCCTCGACCGGCAACGAAGAGCTCAGCCAGACGGCCGAGCTGGCGATCGTGCTCGGGGGCGACGGCACCTTGATTCACGCCGCCCGCGTGCTGCGGGGCCGGCCGGTGCCCTTGATGGGAGTCAACCTGGGTGCACTCGGTTTCATGACAGAGATCCCCGTCGCCGAGGCGGTCAGCACGCTGCGGCAGGTGCTCGACGGCAAGGCGAAGATCGACTCGCGCATGAAGCTCGACTGCCGCCTCTACCGTGAAGAAGAGCTGATCCTCGAAGACGAGGTGCTCAACGACGTGGTGATCAACAAGAGCGCGCTCGCGAAGATCGCAGCGCACGAGACGTGGCTCGATGGCGCCTTCGTGGCCACCTATCTGGCCGACGGCGTCATCTTCAGCACGCCGACGGGCTCGACCGCGTACTCGCTCTCAGCCGGTGGCCCGATCGTTCATCCGTCGGTCGACTGCGTGGTGGTGACGCCGATCTGCCCGCATGCGCTGACGCAGCGACCGATCGTGGTGCCGGGAGATCAGGTGATGTCAGTGCGGCTCGCGAGCGACCTGCAGGACGTCTACCTGACGGTGGACGGCCAGGTCGGTCACGCGCTGAAAAAGGGTGATCGCATCGAGGTGCAGAAGTCAGCGCACCGGCTCCACCTCGTGCGCAACCAGCAGCTCGATTACTTCGCGATCCTTCGCCAGAAGCTGCACTGGGGAGAGCGGTAATGAGATCCCCTCTCCCTTCGGGTCAGGGTGAGGGCCGTTCTCAGTAAGGCAAATTGCCCGACGAACCACCCACGAACCCGAACGCGCCCAGGTCAGAACCCTTGCGAGCACGCCCCGCAAGATCCTTCGAGTCCTTCAAAGCGGGCTCACCCGCACCCACCGCAGGCGAACGTTCACCGAGCAGATACGGCTCAGTCCCGCTCATCACGAACCCCGGCTCGCCGAACACATTGTCGCCGCCGATCGCCTTGCACCAGGCCGGCAGCAACGACTTCGAGATCGTCAACGCCGCCGGATGATTCGGCGAATTGAACACGCAGGGCACACCCTCCGCCCGCTCGGAGATGATCGAATTCGAAACGCTGATCGTCGGTGATCGAGTGGTGGTCGCGCCCACGTGAAGCGCACCACCCGTCGCCCCTTCACCGACCACCTTGTTGTCCGCGATGGTGCAGGCGAACACCTCGAGCCGCGCGCCCTCCTTCACCTTGAGGCCGCCACCTTCGACCGCCGCGTTCTGCACCACGCTCGAGTCTTCCAGCCGCAGCTCACCGAGCCCGTCGACGAGAATCGCCCCGCCCTGGCGCCCGGTGTTCGCTTCGAAGCGGCAGCGCGACGCCTTCGCCTTGCCGTCGCGCACGTAGAGCCCACCGCCCCCGTAGAGCGGCGCCTTGTTGAAGCGCAGCGTGCAGTCGGCCATCTCCAGCGAGCCTTCGAGCAGGCACACGGCGCCACCTGCTTCAGGCGCGGTACCCCCGACGAGGATCAACCCGGAGAGCCGCACCAACCCATCGGTGGTGATGCGAATGACCGAACCCGAGTGCAACCCGTCGAGCACCACCTGGCCGGTCGCCAGGAGCGTGATCGGCTTGGTGAGCTCGAGGTTGACGGTGTAGCGCCCCGCGGGGACCCGCAGGGTCTCATGGGGTTTGGCGGCTCGAACGGCCTGAGCGAGATCCATCGGTGCTTACTGGCCGATGTCGACGCCCTGGTACAGCTTGGCGAAGTCATCGAGCTTCATCTTGAAGATGCCGTCGTTCTTGCCATCGCTGCCGGGCTCGGTGCTGCCCCAGGGGTTGCGCAGCTGAACGTACTTCTGGCCGCCTTCATCGACCGCGCCGAGCACGGTGTAGACGTGCCACGCGTAGACGCCGGTGCCGTTGTAGTCGACGCCTGATTCTTTGCCGTGCGTGGGGGCGGTCATCGGCTTCTGGTTGGTCGCGCCGCGCTGGATGTTGGTGAAGAGCGTGTTGGCGTCGGTGTACTTGCTCGAGGTGTACGAGGTCGACTTGCCGGTGAGGGCGGTGATCACCTCGCCGGGGTAGCCGCCATTGCCGATGGTCTCGTAGCCGCCCTTCCACTGCGCGTAGGCCTTCTCGAGCACGCCGACCCACAGCTCGCTGCTCTCGCGGGCCTTGCCGTAGCGGGCGCTGCCCATGCTGCTCTGCGGGAGATCGCCATCGACGGTGACCTCGACCGGCTTCATCGCGCCGCTGGAGCTCTTCTCGAAGAACCGAACGGTGTACGTGCCGTCGCCGTTCTCCTTGATGGCGTTCTTGATCGCGTCGGGGTTCGCCTGCGCGACGGCCGAGAAGGCGCCGACCATGTAGCAGTTGGCGATCGAGCCCTGCACCACGTCATCGAAGTTCACGCCATCGACGAACAGCGTGCCGCCCTGCACCGGCTTCCACGTGGTGTCGGTGGTGTGCTTGGTCAGCACGGAGGGATCGGCGATCGCGCGCGGCGTGGCGGGCACGGGAGGCGCCGGGGGCGCGGGCGGCTGGGTGATGTTCGCGCTGCCCAGGAAGGTGCGGAGATCGCGGGTGGCGGTCACCCCGAACTTGTCGGCGTGCTGGGTGAGGAGCGTCTGCAGTTCAGCCTTCGTCTCGGCGGTCAGCGGCTGCGACTTCGCCTGAGTGATGAGCGACTTCACCTCGGTGATGGAGACGCGGTTGTCGCGGAGAGCGCGGGCGATCGAGTCGCCGATCTTCGTGGGCATGGTGCAGGGCTCCTTGGGGACGGGGCGCGGAAGCTAACAGGCTGAATCGGGATGAGACGTTGAACACATTGTCGTACCTCGACCCCGGTGAGTTGCGTAGGGATGCGGATACACTCGCGAAACCCCATGCGACGCGCCGTTCTGTTGAGTGTTTTCGGACTGTTGTGCGCCTGCCCTGGGCCGGTGGTGAATCCTCCCGCTGACAAGTGCGCGGGCGTGCGGTGCACGGGCTCGGATTTGTGCAATTCGCAAACGGGTCAGTGCGCGGCGGCCCCGGTCGATGGCGGTCGAGATGCGGGCCTCGATGCGGGCTCGTCTGATGCGGGCACGGATGCAGGCGTGGACGCCGGTTTCGACGGGGGCGTGGACGCTGGGGTCGATGCGGGCCTCGACGCGGGGACTGATGCGGGCCTCGATGCGGGCCAGGACGCCGGAGAGGTCGACGCGGGCTGCGCTTCCGACCAGGAATGTTTCGGCGTTCAGCACTGCGAGCCCAGCACGCGCACCTGCGTCGATTGCTACCTCGACGCGCACTGCCCGTCGTCGGCGGTGCCCGTCTGCGACGTGCGAACGAGTATGTGCGTCGGCTGCGTGGCGACCGCTGACTGTCTGAACCCCACGCCGATCTGCGATGCGCAGCAGTGCCTGCCGTGCAGCACCAGCGCGGAGTGTGGGCCGGGCCGGGAATGCAACCTGGGTTCAGGCGAGTGCAACGCGCTCAACGACACCTGTGCTTCGGCGCGCGTGATTCTTCCTTCAGGTACGGGAACCAGCTCGATCTCTTCGGAGCCGGGGCAGGGCATCGACGACACCGCGGGCACCTGCAACGCCGCGGGGGCCGAGCTCGTCTACACCTTCACCACCACCACGGTTCAGTCGCTCACGGTCTCGGTGGCGCCGTCGTCGGGCAGCCTCGCCCGGCCCGTGGTCTTCCTGCGCTCGGGTTGCACCGGAACGCAGCTGGGCTGTGATGCGCCGGTGAGCGGGTCTGCCGGGCTCTCGATTGCTTCGTTGCCCGTGGGCACCTATTTCCTGTTCGTGGAGTCGGCGAACGGTTCACCCGGCCGGGTCTCGTTGACGGTGTCGCTCCAGCCGCCGTCGACCAGCTCTTCGAACGACACCTGCGCCAGTGCCACCGCGCTCACGGTGAACGGCAGCAGCGTGACGCGCTCGGTGGTGGTGGGGAACACGCTCATCGCCACCAACGACAACACCACCGAGCCTTCGTGCAGCGCCACGGCGCGCAGTGCCGGGCCCGATCTCGTCTACAGCTACACGCTCAACGCGCGCAGCAACGTGACCGTGGTCGCCCGGCCGATCTCCGGCTCTGCGCTTCATCCCGTGGTGTCGATTCGCACGCCGTGTCTGGCTCCGAACGTCGAGAGCGCGTGTCAGGCGGGCTCGGCGGCGGTGGCGGTGCAGGCCAGCGTGCCGGGGCAGCTGCCGGGCACGTACTTCGTGACGGTCGATTCCGCAGACGGCACCACCGGGGCCTTCCAACTCGAGATCGACGCCAACCCCACCGTCGATAACGACACCTGCGCGGCGCCCACTCAGCTCACGTTCAGCGGCTCGTCGGCAACGGGTCTGGGCGATACGACCTGGGCGACGAACGGAAACGTGCTGGGTGATTTGACCCCGAGCTGCAGCGATTCTGCGCGGGGCACCGGGCGTGACGTGGTGTTCAGCTACACCCTCACCGCTGCGCAGGACGTGACGATCTCGGTCACTCCGACGGGTGCGAGCCCGACCTTCAAGCCCGTCGTCTCGGTGCGCGCGGCGACCTGCGGCGATGCGAGCCGGGCAGGGGAGCGCGGTTGCGTCTCTCCGCTGGCGCCCACCGAAGGCCGGCTCTCGCTCATCAATCAGCCTGCCGGCACGTACTTCGTGTGGGTCGACTCAGCGGCCGACACCAGCGGGCCGTTTCAGCTCGAGGTGGTCACCGCGCCGCCCACGCCGCCGCCCGCCAATGACTCGTGCACCGCGCCTGAGTTGCTGACGTTCACCGGTGACGTGGCCACGGTGAGTGGGTCCACCTTGCAGGCCGCCAACGACAACTACGCGGGCGACGTGTCGCCGACCTGCAGCCCCAGCGCGAAGCAGAGCGGCCGCGACGTGGTGTACCAATTCACGCTCACCCAGCCGCAAGACGTCAGCTTGAGCCTCACCCCGGCCTCCGGTTCGCCGCTCATTCCCGCGCTCTATGTGCGCCGCACCAACTGCACCAGTCAGCTGCTCTCCGACGAGGTGGTGTGTCTCAACCAGGTCGGTGGCGTGGCGACGCAGCAGACCAACCTCGCCGCAGGCACCTACTTCGTGTTCGTCGATTCTTCAGGTGGGACGTCGGGTGCGTTCACCCTGACCGTGACGCGCAGCGCGCCGACCGCCGCACCTGCGAACGATGATTGTGCGGGTGCACAATCGTTGAGTTTCACCAACAACGTGGCCACCGTCTCGGGCACCACGTTCGGAGCGAGCAACTCCAACGCGCCCACGCACAACGCCCCGGCGTGCGGCACCGACTTCATTCCCCGGCGCTTCGGTCGCGACCTCGTCTACTCGTACACGTTGAGTGGCGCTCAAGACGTCGACGTCACCGTGACGCCGGCCACCGGAAGCGCCCTGGTGCCCACGCTCTACGTGCGCTCGCCGAACATGTGCACCAGCTTCAGCGCGGGCTCGGAGCTGGCGTGCGTGGCGGAGTCCACCTCGCGGCCGCTGCGCATCTACCTCCCCAATCAAGTCGCGGGGACGTACTTCCTGTTCGTCGACTCGAACTCCTACGCCACGGGTGCGTTCACGCTCTCGGTGACCAAACGCACCGCCACCGTGCCGCCGGCGAATGACACCTGCGCGGCCCCGACTGCGGTGCTGGCAGGGCCGACCGGGGTGACTGGCGATACCTCTGGCGCGACCGACAACTACTCCGCGCTGACCTACTCAGCCGCGTGCCGCCGTTCGTTCTTCGACGCGCGCGATCTCGTCTACCAGTACACCGCGACGGCCACCGGCACGGTGACGGCCACTGTCTCTCCGGAAGCGACGTTCGACGCGGCGTTGCTGCTCCTGCAACCCACGTGTGGTGCAGCGCAATGTGTTCGCTTCGCTGATGCGGCAGGCGCGGGTGTGCCCGAGTCGTTCGCGTTCTCCGTCACGCAGGGGCAGACCTACTTCTTGGTCGTCGATGGCTGGAACCGCGAGATGCCCAACACCTTCGGGCGCTTCACCCTCACGGTGCAGCCTTGAGAGCCCTGGGTCTCGCGGCGCTCGCGATCACGGCGTGCGGAGTCGACGCGCGGCTGACGACGGAAAGAGAAAGCTACCAATCGGGCGAATCGGTGACCTTGACGCTGACCAACCGCTCGTTGGCGCCGGTTGGCTACAACCTGTGCTTCGTCGAGTTGCTCGCGCCCGAAGGCACCGCTGTCGCCCATCCCAAAGACGGAACGTTTTGCGTGGCCATCCTCGAGATCCTCGAAGGCGGGCGCTGGACGACGGGGACGTCGCGGCCTCTGCCGGCTGGCTTGCAGGAAGGCCGCTATCGCTACCGGACTCAGATCGAGGGGCCCGATGGCGCCCGGGAAACGCTCGAATCGACGCCATTCCTCCTGGCGCCGTAGTCAGTAGTGGGGCGGCCGCTCGGTGACGCTGGCGTCGACCAGGCCCGGGTCACCCTTGAGACGCTCCCTGACCTGCCGATAGCCGTCCTTGAGCGCGTCGAGCTCTTGCTGCTGGCGCCACATCACTTCGGACAGGTCGGCCAGCATCTTTTCGAGGTGCGCGCACTTCACTTCCAGATCTGCGAGCCGGGTCTCGGACATGACGACGCCTATATGACAGGTCCAGCCGGTTCAGGACCCAGTCGGTGCGTGCAGGCACGGTCAACGCGTGTTAATGCCACCCTTTCCGTTCCCGTTTCCCAAGAGCGCCCATCAGTGACCGACTCAGCTGTGACGATGCTGCCCCCCGACGATGGATCCTGGCTGAAGACGCTCAAGGCAGAGGTTCAGCCGCTGACCTTCAAGAAGGGCAGGCAGTACGCCGAGGCGCGCCGCGTCTCTGGCCTCGCGCGTACCGACGTGGGCATCGCGGCCACCGTGACGGGCAGTGAAGGCCAGAAGTACACCGTGCAGCTGGCCCCCAACGAGGGCGCCATCGAGTCGATGTGCAATTGCGCTGCGTGGAACAAAGACGGAGCGCACTGCCAGCACGTGGTGGCCGCCGGCCTGGTCTACCTGGCCCGCGTTCGCGCGAAGGCCGAGATCGAAGGTGTGCCGCCCGCGCCCGCCGACGGTGCTGCCGCCCCCACCACCACCGAAGAAGAGCCGGCCGCTGACGATGCGGTCGCTGAGCCGTCGCCTGACGCGCCTCCGGGGTTGGCCAAGCTGGAGAACTGGCTCGGTCTTTCCGCCCAGTCGGATCTCGAGTTCCACTACCGGTTGACCCCCACGCCTTCGACCACCGGTGGCCGCGTGTGGATCATCGACGTGCGCCGCGCCGATCAAGCGGCCAAGGGCCCGGTGCAGGTCAAGCGCATCCTCACCGCGGGCACGCGCATCGCGCCGGCCGACGAGCGGGTGCTGGCGAAGCTGGCGGAGCACGAGGTCCGCTACGACTCCAAGGTGGTGCTCAACGACGAGGAGCTGGCTGACCTCTTCGACGTGATGCGCTCACGCCGGGTGATCTACCGCGGCACGGCGCTCAACTTTCCCACCGAGCCTGCGCGACCGATCATCCGCCTGCAGAACTCGCCCGAAGGCGCCGTCGCCCGCATCGAGATCGCGATGCCCGACGACTCGTCGGTGCCGCTCAAAGACACGGTGATCCTCTGCGGTCAACGCACCTGGGCGCTGCTGGGCCAGAACGCCTGGGTGCTCGACCCCGACTTCCCTGCGCGCTTGCTGCGCAAGTGGTTGCTCGAGCCGACGATGTCGTTCCCTCCTGCGCAGCTCGATCGGGTGCTCTCGTTCTTCGCCGCGCACCTGCCGCGGTTCCGCCTGTCGTTGCAGGCCGACGGCATCGAGGTCGACGACACCACCGAGCCGAGCTTCCTGCTCACCGTCGAGGGCCGCCCTGACTACGTGAAGGCGCAGCTGGCCGCGCGGTACGGGAAAGCCGTCACGGTGCCGGTCTCGTCGAGCGCGCAGCACCTGGGCTACGCCAGCGGCCTGACCGAAGAAGGCCGCAAGCTCTTCCTCCGGAACGAAGTGCTGGAGCGCGCCGCGGGCCGTCAGCTGGTCGAGCGGCGATTCCGCTTCGACGAAGCGAGCATGAGCTTCGAGGCGCACGGCGACGCTGCGATCGACTTCTGGTCGCGTGGGCGCAGCGAGCTGCCCAAGTCGTGGGAGGTGTTCGCCGCTTCACCGCCCAGGGTGACGATGCGCGCGAAGCTCAAGCCCAAGATCCGCGTCAACATGACGGCGGTGAACTGGTTCGATCTCGACGCCGAGTTCACCAGCGAAGATCAGAGCGTCGACCTGGGCGCGGTGCGCATGTTCCTCGACTCGGGCCGCAAGTTCATCCCGCTCAAAGACGGCAGCTTCGCCGAGGCCGACGTCGAAGAGCTCAAGCGCGTCGCCACGCTCCTCGAAGAAGCGGGCGCCATGCCCGGCAAGACGCGCACGCGCCTGCCGCTCTTCCACGCCACCGCCCTCGACCTGCTCGCCACCCTCAGCGACGTGGAGATCGAAGGCAAAGCCAAGCGCGCGATGGCCGAGCTGCGCGAGATCGACGGCATTCCCCCGGTGAAGGCGCCCGAGGGGCTGAACGCCGAGCTGCGCCACTACCAGGAGGCCGGCCTCTCCTGGCTCTGGTTCATCTTCCGCCACGGGTTGTCGGGCGTGCTCGCCGACGACATGGGTCTGGGCAAGACCGTGCAGGCGCTCTCCCTGATGCTCAAGATCAGGAAAGAGCAGGGCCAGGCGCCCAGCCTGGTGGTCGCGCCCACCTCGGTGCTCCCCAACTGGGAGCGCGAGATCGAACGCTTCACGCCTGAGCTGACCTACGTCACCTGGCATGGCGCGGATCGCCGCGACAACATCGAGAAGCTGCAGAACGTCGACATGGTGCTGACGAGCTACGCCCTCATCCGCCGCGATCTGGAGGAGCTCAAGAAGCTCAACTTCCGCACCGTCATTCTCGACGAAGCGCAGAACATCAAGAACGCCGACTCAGCCACGGCCCAGGCCTGCAAGGCGGTCGGTGGCGAACACCGCATCGCGTTGACCGGTACGCCGTTGGAGAACCGCCTCACCGAGCTGTGGAGCCTCTTCGACTTCCTCATGCCCGGCTTCCTGGGCAACGCGGAGAGCTTCCACGAACGCTACGAGCACCCCATCACGGTGCAGGGCGACACCGAGACGCGTGATCGTCTCAAGAAGAAGATCCACCCGTTCATCATGCGGCGCCTCAAGAGCGAGGTGGCCAAAGACCTGCCCCCCAAGACCGAAGTGGTCACCTGGGTCGACATGGATACGGGCCAGCAGGCGCTGTACCGAGAGGTGCTCGAAGAGAGCAAGCGCAAGGTCTACGACTCGATCGACAAGCTCGGCTTCAACAAGTCGCGCATCTCGATCCTCTCCGCGCTGATGAAGCTGCGTCAGGTCTGCTGCGATCCCCGCTTGCTCAAGCTGCCCCCGGGTACCGCGCTGCCGCCTTCGGCCAAGCTCGAGCGGTTCTCAGAGCTCGTCGACGAGCTGGTGCGCGAAGGCCACCGCGCGCTCATCTTCAGCCAGTTCACCGAGATGCTGGAGATCCTCACCACGCAGGCCGACGAGAAGCAGCTCAAGTATCTCTACCTCGACGGCCGCACCAAAGACCGCATGGCCAAGGTCGACGCGTTCAACGACCCGGCCGGCCCGCCCGTGTTCTTCATCTCGCTCAAGGCGGGTGGCACGGGCCTCAACCTCACCGCCGCCGACTACGTCATCCACTACGACCCGTGGTGGAACCCGGCCGTGGAAGATCAGGCCACCGATCGAACCCACCGCATCGGTCAGACGCGCGCGGTGTTCTCCTACAAGCTCATCACCCGCGGCACGGTCGAGGAGAAGATCCTCGGGCTGCAGCAGCGCAAACGAGAGCTGGCGGCAGGCGTGCTCGGTACCGACGCGGACGTGGGCAAGGCGCTCACCGAACGCGACGTGGAAGACCTCTTCAAGTTCGAGCACTGAAGCAGCGAGCTGAAATCGCTGGGCTTTCAGCTCCCGTTTCTGCACTTGTCGGTGGGTACTGATAGGGTGTTCAGTATTTCCGATGGAGGGCAACGGGATGCTGATCACACTGAGACTGAAGAACTTTGCGGTGGTTGAGGAGGCTGAGGTGGGCTTCGGCCCGGGCCTCACCGTGTTGACCGGTGAGACCGGCGCGGGAAAGTCGATCCTCATTGATGCGTTGGGTTTGCTGGTGGGCGGCCGGGCTGAACCCGACGTCATCCGCAGCGGGGCCGACGAGGCGGTGATCGAAGGGCTGTTCGAACGCTCCGAGGTCCTGGCGTCGCGGTTGAACCAACTGGGCCTGCCGGATGATGGGCCTGAGGTGAGCGTGCGGCGCGCTTTCGGGCGGCAGGGGCGGGGCCGGGTGCACGTCAATGGCGCGCTGGTCACCGTGGGGGTGCTGCAGCGTTTGATGAAGGCGCAGATCGACATTGCCGGTCAGCACGAACACATGGCGCTGCTCGATGCGGGGCAGCATCTGGGGCTCGTCGACCGATTCGGTGAGCTGCTCGACGCCGAAGTGACGACGGCGTACCGCTCGGCCTGGGAGCGGCTGCGCGACGCGAACGCCCGCTTGCAGGGGCTGGGCGGCGACGAGAGCCAGGTGGCCGGGCGCATCGACTTCCTCACCTTTCAATTGGAGGAGATCGAACGGGTCGCGCCCAAGCCGGGCGAAGACCTGCTGCTCGAGGTGGAGCGCAAACGTCTCGCCTCGTCAGAGAAGCTGCGGCACGGCGCGGGCAGCGCCGAAGAGCTGATCGCCACCCGCGATGGTTCGGCCACCGAGCTGCTGGGGCGGGCCTTCCAGTTGGTGGGTGAAGCCGAGAAGCTCGACCCTTCTCTCTGTGCAGTGCGCGAGGCGCTCTGGCGCACCCGGGCCGAGCTGGAGGAGGCGTCGCACTCCTTGTCCCGCTACCTGAGCGGGCTCGACTCGGATCCCAAGCGGCTGGAGGAGGTCGACGATCGCCTCGATGCCATTCGCCGGTTGTGCCGCAAACACGGGGCGACGCTCGATGGCGTGCTGAACAAACGCACGGCGCTCACCGCCGAGCTCGACGAGCTGGTGCACCGCGCCGAGCGCCGGGCCGAAGTCGAAGTGGAGCGGGTGAAGGCCGAAGCAGAAGCCACCGCGGCCGCCTCGCAGCTGACTGCGGCGCGCACGTCGGCCGCGGGCAAACTCACCAGCACCGTGATGGAAGGGCTGGAGCGTCTGGCCATGGGCCGGGCCCGCTTCGAGGTGCAGTTCGAGGCGGCGCCGCTGAGCGGGGCAGGGGCCGACGCAGCGCAGTTCTTCTTCAGCGCCAACCCGGGAGAAGCAGTGCGCCCGCTCGCGAAGGTCGCTTCGGGTGGTGAAGCGTCTCGGGTGATGCTGGCCATGAAAGCGGCGCTCGCGGGCAGCGATGCGTGCGTCTGCTCGGTCTTCGACGAAGCCGACGCGGGCATCGGCGGGGCGGTGGCCGACGTGGTGGGCCGGCTGATCAAGGACATCTCGGGTCACCGGCAGGTGCTCTGCATCACCCATCTTCCCCAGGTGGCCGCCCACGCCGACGCGCACCTGCGCATCGAGAAGGGTGAAGTGAAGGGGCGAACCCGCTCGGTGGTGCAGGCCCTGGAGGCGGGTGATGACCGCACCCGCGAGCTGGCGCGCATGCTTTCAGGGGTCGAAATCACCCGGGAAGCCCTGGGCGCGGCCGAAGCCCTGCTCCGATCCGCCCTGCGCCACGTGAAGCCAAAGCGCAACCGGAAGAAGCAGGTCGAGGTTCAGCGACGCAGCGCGTGAAGACGCGTGAAAGAGGTTTGTTGCCGGGTGCCGCTGGTGCGCCTAACCTGCGCGCCGTGTCGAAGACGGCTGGCGCTCGATTGAAAGCGGTTTCGGCTGGGCTCACCGACGTAGGTCGGAAGCGCAACCACAATGAAGACAGCTACCTCATCGACGAGGAGCTGCAGCTCTATGTGGTCGCCGACGGGATGGGTGGGCATGCAGGCGGCGGTACTGCCTCGCGCATTGCGGTCGAGACGATCGACCAGCAAATGCGTGGGGCGAAGAAAGCGCCTGAGGATCCTTTCGGGCCCGAAACCCCCCTCCAGGATTCACCCCTGCCTGAGTTCCTCCGCGGTGCGGTGGAACGGGCCTGTGCGGAGATTTTCAAAGCCGCCCAGGAAGACCCGCGCCTCGCCGGCATGGGTACCACCGTCATCACGTTGTGCATCAAGGGTGAGAACGCCCTCTTTGCGCACGTCGGTGACAGCCGGGCGTATCTGGTGCGCGGCGATCTGATTCAGCAGGTCAGCGAAGATCATTCGCTGGTCAATGAGCAGATCAAAGCGGGGATGATCACCCCCGAAGAGGCCAAACACTCCCGCTACAAGAACATCATCACCCGCTCCGTCGGCTTCGAAGAAGAAGTGCAGGTGGACGTGATGGGCTTGATCGCGCGGCCGGGCGACTTCTTCATCCTGTGCTCTGACGGCCTGGCCAACCTGGTCGAGGACAAAGAGATCCAACAGGTCGTCTCTTCGAACCCGCTCAAAGACGCCCCGCGGAAGTTGGTGGAGCTCGCCAACGAGCGCGGCGGCGACGACAACATCACGGTCATCGTGGTGACGATGGTCGAAGCGTAAGTACGAAGAAAAGCGAGTTTTCAGTTGCGCCAGACCGACCTGATCGACGAGGGTCGCGCGGTTTTGACGCCCCCGTTTCTGGGGGGCTGGCCCGCACAAGGGGAATGAGTGTCCTCGAACGAGAGCTTCACCCTCATCGTCGTTCCGGATCGCCATGCCGAGGTGAAGCGTTTTCACCTGCGCAAGCTCTGGATTTACCAATTGCTGGGTGCCGTCGCGATCCTGATTCTGATCGGGCTCGGATTTACGGGCCACTATTTCAGCGTGGTTTCTGAAGCGCGCGAGAACCCGGCGCTACGTGACGAAAACCTCAAGTTGAAGAGCGAACTGGCCGTCATCCGCGAGCAACTTCAGCACGTGGGCCAGACCCTCGAACGCGTCGAGCGTTTCGATCAGAAGCTGCGCGCCATCACCCTGTTGAGCGACCCCCAGCGCAACCTGGCCATGGGCCCCACCGAGCAGCAGCCGCTGGCCGCCGCAGGTGACAATCAGTTCGTGCGCAGCAAGGACAACGAAGGCCCGCAGGTGCTGGCCCAGAAGCTGGAAAAGCTGTCGGCTGAAGCGACCCGCCAGGAGCAGAGCCTTCAGGAACTGCAGGCCTACTTTCAGGACCAGAAGTCGCTGCTCGCCTCGGTTCCTTCCGTCTGGCCCACCCGTGGTTGGGTGACCTCGGACTTTGGTTCGCGGCTCGACCCGTACACCTCGGAGCGCGTGATGCACGCCGGCCTCGACATCGCCGGCCCCCATGGCAAAGAAATCGTCTCGCCTTCTGATGGCACGGTGGTCTTCGCCGGTCTCGAAGGTGGGTACGGCAACGTGGTGGTGCTCGACCACGGCTACGGCATCAAGACCCGCTACGGCCACCTGTCCTTCATCAAGGTGAAGTCGGGCGAGCGCGTGAAGCGCGGCGACATCATCGCGGCCATGGGCAACACCGGCCGCTCGACCGGCCCTCATCTTCATTACGAAGTGCGCGTGAACGGCATCGCGCAGAACCCGCGCAAGTTCATCCTCGACGAGTGGTGAGCTGAGGCGTGGCCCTCACCCGTTCATGCTACGGCTGAAGGCATGAAGATGGTCGACGTCGGTGACAAAGAGAAGACCCAGCGGGTGGCCATCGCCACCGGCCGGGTGCGCATGAGCCCCGCTGCGCTCAAGAAAATCCGCTCGAACACGGTGGAAAAAGGCGACGTGATCGGCGCCGCGCGCATCGCAGGCATCATGGCCTCCAAGCGCACGCCCGATCTCATTCCCCTCTGCCACCCGATCAGCCTGTCGGGGGTGGAAGTCGAAGTGAAGCCCAGCAAAGGCGCGGTCGAAATTCGGGCCACCGTGAAGACCGTCGACCGTACCGGCGTCGAGATGGAGGCGCTCACCGCCGTCTCCGCCGCGGCCCTCACCGTCTACGACATGCTCAAATCCACAGATCGCGGCATGGTGATCGAAGCCATCGGGCTCGAGCACAAGAGTGGTGGCCGCTCCGGCCTCTGGTCGCGCGGCAAGGAGAACAACCGATGATCGCCCTGGCACTCGTCCTCACGCTCGGCGCTTTCGAGCCCGAAGCGCTGCTCCCCGGAACGCCGTGGGCCCTCAGAGGCCACACCGACGGCATCGTGGCCATCGCCTTCAGCCCCGACGGGGCCACCTTCGCGAGCGCCAGCCGCGACAAGACGGTGAAGCTCTGGAACCTGAAGACCGGCGAGGCCGTGCGCACCATCACCGGCGCGCAGGGTCAGCTCTCCTCGGTGGCCTTCTCCGCCGACGGCAAGCGGCTGGCGATCGGTGACGTGGCGCTGTTCGTGCGGGTGGTCGATGTGGCCACCGGCGAGCAGCTCAAGGCCATCGCCCACCCCGACGCGGTGGGTGAGCTCGCCTTCAGCCCCGACGGCACCACCCTGGCGGTCGCCGGGCTGGGCGACAACGGCGCGGTCTATGAGCTGGCCAAAGACAGCAAGAAGTTCGAGTTCCGCGGGCGCACGGCGCGCTTCACCGCGGACGGCAAGACGCTGCTGGTCTCCAGCGCGAACGGCTCGTTTTCGCTGCTCGACGCCAGGACGGGCAAGGCGAGGAAGGCGGTGAAGACGCCCAACGAGCTGCCCCTGACCACCATGACCGCTTCGGGCGCCACCATCGCCTCGTGGACCGCCAACGGCATCGACGTGAGGGTGTGGAACGACGCGGGCAAGCAGGTCACCGTGCTCAAGGGCCCGGTCGCCGACCTCGATCGCCGGAAGAGCCGGGTGACCAGCGTGGGCCTGCTGCCCGATGGCAAGCGGGCGATCGTGGGCGGGGGCGATGGCCTGGTTCGCTTGTGGAACATCGAGAAGGCGGCGGTCGAGCAGACCTGGCCTTCAGAAACCACCACGCTGACGGTGTCGGCCGACGGCGTGTGGTTCGCGGTCGCCGATTCAGGGTTGGTGAAGTTGTGGAAGGTGCCCTGACCTCACGTTTTCCACACGTCGTAGAGCAGCGCTGCGAGCACCAGCGCGTGGGTGATCTGCCCTTCGCGCACGAGCCGGGGCAGCTCGCTGCGAGGCACCAGCACCACTTGAATGTCTTCGCTCCCGTCCTGCTTTCCGTCGTGCACCTTGAGGCAGTCTTCTGCGAGGAAGCTGTGCAGCCGGTTCACCAGGATGGCGGGGTTGGGGTGCGAGACACCCAGGGCCGTGACGCGCGCGGGCCGGAAGCCGGTCTCTTCTTCGAGCTCGCGGGTGGCCGCGGTGAGCGCGTCTTCACCCGGGTCGAGCATGCCCCCGGGGATCTCGAGGGTGTTGCTCCAGGTGCCGAAACGGAACTGGCGCACCAGCACCACTTCGCCGGCAGCCGTGACGGGGATGACGTTGACCCAGTCGGGCGCGTCGATCACGGTGCGGACATACGGGTTGCCATTGCGCGGATCGGTCACGTCGAGGGTTCGGGTCCTGAAGATCCGGTAATCCCTCACGGAACGCACCGCGACCTGAGTCCACGGGCGGGGAGCTTCGTCGGCCATGGGTTGCTTGTAGCGCGCAGCCCGCTTCCGTGGAGTATGAACAGGGGATGACGCCGCTCGAAGCCGCAGCGTCCGTCGTGCTCCTCGAGTTCCAGCAGTCGTACGGGCTGGGGTTCGTGGCGCCGAACGGTCGCATCGTCACGTGCTTCCACGTGGTGGCCGATGAACCAGAGATCGTCGCGCACCTGGCCGACGGGCGCGTGCTCCCGGTGCAGTCGGTCTGTGCGCTCGACAGCCGGCGCGATCTCGCGGTGCTCGACGTGGGCTTGCTCGACGCCACGCCCGTCAAGGCGGCCGGGGCCAAGCTCGCGGAAGAGGGTCAGCCCGTCTACGTGTTCGGCATGGTCACCGGAGAAGGCCGCGCGCGCTGGGTCGACGCGCAGCTCACCGCGGTGCAGGTGGTGGGCGCTTCGCTCACCGTGTATTCGCTCACGGGAGAAGTGCCGCCCGATGCGTCGGGTGGCCCTCTGGTGGGCGCCGATGGCACTGCGCTGGGCGTGGTGACGGTGGCGGAGACCGATGAAGGCGTGGTGACGCTCGGCGTGCCGTGGAAATACCTCGAGCCGTTGCTGCGCCAGAATCAAGAGCTCCCCCTCAGCGTGCTCTCGGCCGACAATCGCAAGCCTCCGAAACGCGACGTGCCCGAACACCCGCTCTCGTTGCTGGAGGGGTCCGCGGCTGCGGGCCTCGAGGTGACGACCGACACCATCGCCGAGGCCATTCGCCTGGGCGCGCCTGCGTACAACGAGGGCGACATCGCGCGCTGCTTTGCGATCTACGCTGAGACGGCCAAGAGGCTGATCGACACCCGTGATGACTGCGCCGGGGTGCAGACCGCGTTGCGCGCCGGGTTGGCCCGCGCTTCGGCGCTCAAAGAGGTCGACCACCAGGCGTGGGCGATGCGCGACGCTTTCGATGGCCTGTTGTTGGTGATCGAGAAGTACCTGCGCACGAACCTGACGCCCCCACGAAAGGCGGGGAAGCCCCCGTTGATGAATTGAGAAACGCCGTCTTGTTGGTGTTGTTGCTGGCGGGGTGTGTGGCGCCTCAGCCGAACCTGCTCCCGCCTGCGGGTGACGACGTCACGATCTTCGTGCATGGCTACAAAGGCGGGTTCCTCGAGACCGAGAGCGGTGAGCGGGCGTGGCTCTCGGTGGGGGCTGCGCTGAGCGAGGGCGAACGCTCCCTCGCGCTGCCCTTCTCGGGTCAACGTGAGGGGCAGCGTTTCGGGCCGCTCCACCCAGCCGGGCCGATGACCCGGCTGACGGTGATCCCCTTCATCTTCGAAGAAGAGATCTACGCGAGCTGGATGAGCTGGGCGAAGGGCGCGTTGCCCGGGTTCATCACCTACGCCTACGACTGGCGGCTCGACCTTCGCGAGAGCGGGGCGGGGTTGTGCGCGTTCATTCAGGGCCTGGGTCCGCAGAAGCGGGTTCGGGTGGTGGCGCATTCGATGGGCGGGCTGGTGACGCTGCAGTGCCTGCGACGCGGGCCCGAGGCGGTGAAGACGGCGGTGAAGAAGGTGGTGTTCGTGGGCACTCCGTTTCGGGGGGGGCCGGGCCAGTGGGACGACCTGCAGCTCGGCTCGAAGACCTCGGCGAATACCAAGCTGCTCGCGGCAGAGGCGCTGCTCACCATGCCGGCGGCGTGGCAGCTGTTGCCGGCTTCGCCTGAGTTCTTCTTCGACGCGCAGGGGGCGCGCAGGGATCTGCCAGCCTACGACGCGGCGACCTGGTTGGAGGGGAAGTGGGGCGTGTTCCAGGACGCGTCGCTGGCGAACGATGCCGCGTACCGGCGGCAGCTGGAGGAGCGCTTCGAGGCGCATCGGGCTTTGTGGGTGAGCCTCGCGGATGAGGAGGGGCCTGCTCCCAGGTGGGAGGCGATGGTGGTGATCGGGAGAGGCCGGCCGACGGTGAAGGGGTGGACGGTGAAGGCCGATGGCCAGTTCGACTTTTCGCAGCCGCTGCGGGGTGATGGTGATGGGGCGGTGTTGGTGGAGAGCGCGCATCCGCCCAGGCCGATCAAGGCGACCATCGTCGAGACCACCGGTGAGCACACCGCGATGCTTCGCCTGGATGAAGTGCAGACGGTGATCGCCGACTTTCTTCGGTAGTGCTCCCTCGCCCCGCTTCGCAAGGAGAGGTTTTTTCAAACCACGCCGACGCCGTGAGATCGCATGGTCTGCACGAACATCGCGGGCACGTCGTTGCCCCTGAGCAACCAGAACGACCGCAGCCGTCTTCCCGCGCGGTCCGCCAGGGCGCTCGCACCGACCCGCGCGATGCCGTTCGCGCTCAAATCGAGCTCCAACAACCGGCCCAACAGCGGTGACTCGCTCAACGCGATCGCCCCTTCATCCCCGAGCTCGTTGTCGCTCAGCTCGAGCTCCCTCAACTTCGTCAGGTGCGGAGACCGCGCCAGTGCACGCACCGACTTCGCTGTCAGCCCATTGCCAGACAGATCGAGCCGCCGCAGCCGTTCACCGGCCGCGGTGGACACCAACGCCTCCACCCCTTCATCGCCGAGCTGGTTCTCGGCGAGCAACAGCGCCGCCCCCAGGTTGGTGCGCCAGTGCGTCGCGAAGTGGCGTGCGCCGGCGACGCCAAACCCATTCCCGTCGGCGTACACGTGCTCGAGCGTCGAGCCGCCCAGCCACAAGGCCATCGCGCGCGCGCCCGCGTCGCCCAGCTGACAACGCGCCACGCCGATCTGCCGAAGGGTCCGTGCCTCGAGCGCGCGCGCGATGCGGCGCATGCCTTCGGCCCCGAGCGGATTCTGGGTGAGCCACAGCTCCTGGAGTCGCAGGCCGTCGAGCAGCCGGCACACCGAGGGGCCATCGAGCGCATTTGACCCCACCCCGAGCTCGATCAACCGCCGGCCCGAGCGGCGGAGCTCGAGCGCGATCGCCTCGACGCCGTGCCCCAAACCGTTGTCTGCCAACCGAAGCCTGCGAACGCGCGGCAGCCTGGCCTCCCGCAGGAAAGCGGCTGCCGCATCACCACTGGTGAAGCAGCCCGTGAGCTCGAGCCTCTCCAGACGAGCCGCCCCCGCGAGCACCTTTCGCCACTTGAGCCCGGTGCCCTCGAGCGCCACCCTGGAGAGCGACAACGAGTGCAGCCGCGGAGAGTGCAGCCGCTCGACCAGCGTGGCCACCAGGTCGCCGGAGAGCCCGTTCGCTTCGACCGAGAGCTGGCGCAGGTTTCGAAACGGCTCTCGCAACGAGAGCGCCGCCACCCCGGCGATGTCGGCGTTTTCGATGGTCAGCGCGCGAACCGGCTCGTCGGCGAGGCGGGCCGCTTGTTCGCCGATCGCCGCGGGCGTGGCCCACAGCTCGACCACGTTGCCGCGCCTCGAGACGCGCCAGCGAAACCGGTCGCTCCAACTGCCCCAGTCGGGACTCATGGTCCCTCGAACACACCGCGAGCCGTGCTCGCGGACAACCTGCTCAGCCGGCGGGCCGGTCTTCGAGGAGGGCCTTGAGTTTTCGAAGACTGGTCGAGACGTGTTCGGCCAGCCGGTCCTCCACGAGGCCGCGGAAGAAGCCTCCCATGATGGGCGGGAGCGTCCCTTCATCGACCCAGGTCACCCGCGTCGCGTCACCCTCGGGCGTGAAGGTCAACGAGGCGTGGGCGTTCACCAGCTCCGACTCGATCGCTTCATCGAGCTCGATGCCACGTTGTGGATCGGAGGCGACGATCACCACCTGGCCGCGGCCCATGGTGGGGCCCAGCCACAACCAGCGCGCGCCCACGCCGTCATGCGGGCCTTCGTAGGTGTTGCGCAGCAGCGGATCCATCGTGCGGTTCCAGACCGACCACTCCTGCCAGCGCTTCAAGTCGAAGAGCAGCGCGTGGATCTGCGCGGGGGAGGCGGCGATGACCACGTGCTGCTCCACTCTCCAACCGCGGGGGAGCACGAAGCCGACCCCGAGCAGTGCGAGGCTCGCCACGACGAGGCTGATGGAGAACTTCTTGATCACGGCCGCTGCGCTCTATGCCAGACAGACGCCATGGCGCGCTACGACGCATCGTCAGCGGAGATCATCGTGTTCAGCTTCAAGGAGGGCCTGCTCTCCGCGGTGGCCCACGATCTCAAGCTCCAGGCGACGAAGTTCACCCTCGAGGTGGAGGGGACCTCGGCGCGGTTGGAGCTGGATCCCGCGTCGCTGCGCGTGGTCACCGCGATGAAGGACGGGGTGGAGGCGCCTGCGATGATCTCGAGCTCGAAGTTCGGGGAGATCGAGAAGAACGCGACTCAGGAGGTGCTGCAGTCGCAGCGCTACGGGGTGATTCGCTTCGTCTCGACTGAGGTGACCCAGACCGCGGTCGTCGGCGCGTTGACCCTGCACGGCCAGACGCACGAGGTGCGGGGAACTCGCTCGGGGAATCGCGTTGAGTTTCGCGTCGATCAGCGAACGTTTGGGATCAGGCCTTTCAGCGCCCTGTTCGGTGCGCTCAAGGTGAAGCCTGAGGTCGTCGTGGTGGTGAACGTGCGCCCCTCACCCTGACCCTCTCCCGAAGGGCCCGAAGGGAGAGGGGATTACGTTCGTTTGACGGCCGGGCGGATCAACGTGTGCTCGTCGTCGTCATGCTCCGACGCCATGGTCTGAAGGCGTTGGTTCGTGACTCGCAGTCGACGCGACAACTCGCGGCAGATGTTCTGGAGCACCATCACGTAGCCCGGCACGTCTTCCTGGTAGAGCGTGTAGAGGTCGCGGTTGCTCAGGGAGAACAGCAGCGACGGTTTCTGCGCCACCACGCTGGCCGACCGTTTCTGAATGTCGATGAGGGTCATCTCGCCGAAGAACTCGCCGGGCCCCATGCGCACCATCTTCATGCGCCGGCCCTCTTCGTTGTCGCGGCAGACCACCACTTCGCCTTCGCGCACCAGGAACATCGCGCGGCCCGCTTCGCCCTGGGTGCAGATCTCGGCCTCGGGGGAGAAGTGGTGTTCGCCCATCAGTTTGATGATGCGCTTGAGCGTCTTCTCCTCGAGGCCACCGAAGATGGCGATCGTGGGGAGCCAGGCCAGCAGATCGGCGTCGTTCTTCATGCCACACGCACCTTGGTCAGCTGATGAACCGCGTCACCCAGGCCTTCCAGCGTGAGCGGGTACATGGGGAACACGCGGCGCAAGACGTCGATGGTGCTCTGCCACCAGCTCGAAGGCTGCTCGGGGTTGAGCCACGCCGCCGAAGGGTAGTGCTCGCGCAGGCGCATCATCCACATCACGCCTTCCACGCCTTCGTCTTCCTGCCAGCCCGAGGTGCTCATCAGCTCCCAGGGCGCCATCAGCGCATCGCCCACGAGGATGAGTTTGTACTTTCGATCGGTCTCCGCGAAGAGCTGCGAGATCTTCACCGGCTGGCTGAGGCGCGCGTCTTTGTACACGCGGCCATAGATGCAGTTGTGGAAGTAGTACGTGCGCAGTTCCTTGAAGTGCGTGGCCTTCTTCGCGGCGGTGAAGAGCCGCGAGACCAGGTGCGCATAGGGATCCATCGAGCCGCCCACGTCCATCATCAAGATGACCCGGGTGTTCGACTTGCGGGGCGGGCGGGTGACCACCTCGAGGTCGCCTAAGTTGCGCGCCGTCTTGTCGATGGTGCCGTCGATGTCGAGCTCATCGGGCTGACCTTCGCGCGTGAAGAGCCTCAGCTTGCGCAACGCGAGCGCCAGTTGCCGCACGTCGAGCACCAGGTCGTCGCGGTACTCGCGGAAGTTGCGTTGACCTGCCACCGACACCGCGCTCTTCATGCCGCCCTTGCCACCGACCCGAATGCCCGGCCGGGCGGCGCGCCCGCTGTTGCCGAACGGTGAAGTGCCGGCCGTGCCGATCCACTTGTTGCCCTTGTCGTGGCGTTCTTTCTGCTCGCGCAGGCGCTCTTCGAAGAGCTTCTCCAACTCGGCGCGGTCGAACTGTTGGAGCAACGCGCGCTCTTCGGGCGTCAGGTGGGGCAGCCGCTCTTCGGCGTCTTTGAGCCAATCCAGCAGCTGTTGTTGCAGCTCGATCGACTTGCCCTCGATGCCCTCGAAGCTCTTGCCGAACGCCTCATCGAACGCGTCGAGGTGCTTCTCGTCGTGCACCAGCAGCGCGCGCGCGACGTAATAGAAGCCGTCCAGCGAGCTGTCGTGCAGGCCGGCTTTCAGGGCGCCCGCGAGCGCAACGGCTTCCTGCGTGCCCACCGGCACCTTCCGCGCGCGCAGCTCGTAGATGAACGGAATGAACATCTTGGATCACGCCCTCGTGCGCTTGTTGCCCCCGAACGTCTCGGCGAACGCCTGGAGATCCTGCTCGCGCTTGAGCAGCGCCCCCAGGAAGGGGAGGTTTTCATCGAGCTTCACGGTGGAGATGCCCGAGGCTTTGAGCGCGGAGATCCAGTCGATGAGCTCACTGGTGGTGGGGCGCTTGCGCAGCCGGGTGAGCGCGCGCAGTTGGTAGAAGATCTCCAGCGACTGATCGATCATGCGGTCGTTCAAATCGGGGTGGTGCACCGCCACGATGCGCTTCATCAGCTCCTGCTCGGGGAACTCGATGAAGTGGAACACGCAGCGCCGCAAGAAGGCGTCGGGCAGATCCTTCTCGTTGTTCGAGGTGATGATCACCACCGGGCGCTGTTGGGCCGCCACCTCACGATCCGTCTCGATCACCCGGAACCGCATGCGATCGAGCTCGTGCAGCAGGTCGTTGGGGAACTCGAGGTCGGCCTTGTCGATCTCGTCGATCAGCAGCACCTTGCGTTCGGGCGCGGCGAACGACTCTCCCAGCGGCCCGAGCTTGATGTACTTCTCGATGTCTTTGACGTCGTGGTCGTTGAACCGCGAGTCGTGCAGGCGCTGCACGGCGTCGTAGACGTAGAGGCCGTCTTGCGCGCGGGTGGTGCTCTTCACGTTCCACGTCAGCAACTGGAGCCCCAGCGCGCTGGAGATGGCCTCGGCCAGCAGGGTCTTGCCGGTGCCCGGTTCGCCCTTCACCAGGAGGGGTCGCTGGAGCACCAGCGCGCAATCCACCGCGGAGCGCAGGCTCTCGCTGGTGAGGTAGCTGTCTGTTCCCTTGAATCGCATGCCTCGACGTTAGCGCCGAGTGAGGTAGCCTGCTCCTGCCTTTCGAGGAGAGGACCCATTGCTCAAGTGGAAGCTGATGTTGACGACCTTGCCGTTCGTAGCCGCGGTCACCGGGCTCAAGATGTTCCTGGAGTTCGTGGTGCAGTTCGGCGGCGTCGTCGAGTTCTCCGACGTCGGCGTGGTGCTCACCGGCGCGGTGTTCCTCACGGGCTTCCTGCTTGCGGGCACGATGTCCGACTACAAGGAGAGCGAGAAGCTCCCCGGTGAAGTGGCCACCACGCTCGAGGCCATCGACGACATGTTCGCCCTGGCCGTGATGCAGAAGCCGGCGGTCGAGGCCCGGGTGCTCCAGCGCCACCTGCTCACCCTGACCGACGCGATCAAAGCCTGGCTGGTGAAGAAGCAGACGACCGCCCAGGTGTTCGCCGCCCTGTCGGCCATGAGCGAAGCGTTCGCCTACCTGGCTCAGAACGGCGCTGGCAGCACGGCGGGTTACGCGCTCTCGCCGGTCGACAAGCTGCGCAGGGCCATCAGCCGCATCGATGTGATCAGCCGCACCGGGTTTCTCCCCCCGGCGTACGCGCTGCTCGAGGTGCTGCTGGTGATGATCCTCACCCTGATGATGGTGGCCAAGTTCAAGACCCCGATCGCGGAGTTCGTGATCGTGCCCACCGTCGCGCTGCTCAACATCTACATGCTGCGCCTGATCAAGGACATCGACGACCCCTTCGACTTCCACGAAGACGGCACCAAGCGGGGCGGGGCAGAGGTCGATCTCTTTCCCCTCGACGAGTACCGGGCCCGCCTGGCGGCGCGCCTCGAGTCGTCAGGAGTCCAGGTCGAAGGAGCCCGCCGGGCGGTCTGAGTGGTGCTTGAGGTAGGCCTTGAAGCCGGCGCGTGACTCGAGCTGGAAGTCGGGCAGCCGGGCGAGCGCGTCGGGCGCGAAGTGGTACTGCTCGATCACCAGGCTCGCGCGCAGAGCCCCTTCGGGCGCTTCGAAGGCGCACACCTCGTGGGCGAGATCTCCGCGGAAGTGGAGCAGCGCGTTCTCTTCCGGCACCAGCCGGGCGATCTCAGACGGGCCATTCCACAAGCGCAGCTCGCCGCCCTTCTTCGAGGGGATGGTGAGGTAGAGCACCGAGACCACCTCGGGCACCGCGTCTTCGGTCTCGCTGGGTTTGCGCAGGGTGGCGTCGACGTGGCGCGCCACCGTTCCCCCCGGGGAAACCAACAGCACGTTCAGGTACCAGGCGTTGGGAATGCGGGTGAGGGTGCGGCGCCAGAAGGGCGTGAGCGCGCGGAGGGCGGGAGCTCCGAGCACCCGATCGAAGTGCGGCGCGAGCGCGGGGAACCGATCGAGCACCCGGGCGCGGCCGCCTTCACGGAAGGTGACGGCGAAACCACGGCTCGACTCGAAGGGCCCCGCGAGCGTGCTCCCGCCCACGAGGGGCGAGGCGAGGAAAGTGTCTCTCAAGGCCTCGAATTGAGGGGCGGGGAGGGCGCGCCGTTGGCTCCAGTGTTCACGCACTGCGCCATGGTGCCGCAGTCGCCGGAAACTTGCCTGTGGCTTCCTGTAGCGGACACTCGAGCCGTGTTGATCGAACGGCAACAACGCGAGTCGCGGGTCCGCTTTGAGCACCCCATTCGGGTGGTCACGCTCGAGCGCCAGCCGCGCGTCATTCGCACCGTCACCTCGAACGTGTCGCGCGATGGGCTGTTCGTGCGCATGCCCGAGCCGCTGCCGACCGGCACGAAGGTGGCCCTCTCGCTGGAAGCCGGGGGCCGGGCGCTCGCGCTCGCCCAGGCCGAGGTGGTGTGGACCGGGGCCGATACCACCGAGGTCACGGAGCGCTTCCCGGGCTGTGGGGTGAAGTTCACCGAGTTCATGCACCCGCGCGCTGAGGAGCTGGTGCGGTACCTGGTGCACAACCTCGATCAGGGGAAGCCGCTCGCGCTGGCGCCGCCGGAGAAGCGGTGGATGAAGTGGCTTCCGCTCGCGGCAGGGGTGGCGTTGGTCGCGTGTGCGGCGCTCGCGGTGTTCGTTTTCTGGGGCGGGGCTGAGCCTGAGCTGGAAGAGGAAGTGCCCGCGCTGGAGCTCGTCGCCGCGCCCCCGATCGTCCACGTTTCTCCCTCTCCCCTTCGGGAAGAGGGGCGGGGTGAGGGGCCAGCAGCACCGGTCGCAGCAAAAGAAGTCGAGGCAGCACCGGTCGCAGCGACAGAAGTCGAGGCAACACCGGTCATCGCGAAAGAAGCCGCGCCCTCACCGGTCATCCCGAGCGAAGTCGAGGGCTCAGTTCCGCCGCGGGCCGAAGGTGCACCCTCGATTGCGCTCGGGGCGAACGGTGCAATGGCCCCCTCGACTCCGCTCGCGGCGACCGCGGCTCCCTCAAAACCCGCTCCTCAACGCGCGAACAAGCCTGATCAGCAGGGCCGCGTGAAGCTGCCTTCCGGCGCCGCGACGAGTCTCACCTGGACGATCGCCGGCACCGAGCTGCGGCTCACCCCCGAGCTCACCTCCGCTGCCAAACTCACCCGCGCGTTCCTGCTGACAGGCCCGCCCCGCGCCGTCTTCGATCTCAGCGGGCCCTCACCCGAGAAGAGCCACACCGTTCCTTCGGCGCCCCCGTACGCGACAGCCGTGCGCCTCGGAAAGCAGCCCACCGGAACGCGCATCGTGATCGATCTCGACAGTGCGCCCCGTCGCGCGACGCAAGACGGCTCGACGCTGATCCTCGAGTTCTGATCGCCGACGACTCGCGGGGCGTTGTGTCGTAGAGGCACCTCGTCTTGGAGTTCTCGCCGCTCATCATCGTCGGCCTCTTCTTCGTCGCGCTGCTGGCGGGCCTGGTCGACGCCATCGCCGGCGGCGGAGGCCTGCTCACCGTGCCCGCCCTGCTCGCCACGGGCATGCCCACCCCGATGGTCTTCGGCACCAACAAGGGCTCCGCGGTCTTCGGCAGCGGCGCGGCGTTGCTCCGGTTCTGGCGCGCGAAGCTGATCGACTCGAAGCGGGCGAAGGTGCTCTTCCCGCTGGGCATGCTCGGCTCTTTCGCCGGCGTGGCGTTGCTGACCGCGCTCGACCCCAAAGTCCTCAAGCCCCTCGTGCTCATCTTGCTGGTGGTGGCCGGTTTCGTGGTGGCCTTCGTGCGACCACCCGCGGTGCAGACCGGCGTGCCTTCACCCCGCGCAGGCGTGAAGACCGCGTTCCTCGCCCTGTTCCTCGGCGCCTACGACGGCTTCTTCGGCCCGGGCACCGGCACCTTCTTGATCATCGGCTTCGTGGTGTTGCGCCACCTCACCCTGCAGGAGGCCTCGGCCAACGCGAAGGTGGTGAACTTCGCCTCGAACCTGGCCGCGATGCTCTTCCTCACCTGGAAGGGCTTCGTCATCTGGAAGGTCTCCATCCCCATGGCGGCGGGCCAGTTCATCGGGGGCACCCTCGGCGCCCACCTCGCGGTCAGGGGTGGTGACACCCTGGTGCGTCGCGTGGTGCTGCTGGTCGTCTTGGCGCTGGTGACCAAGCTCGGTTACGAACTGATGCACACCCCCTGAAGGAGCACCGCATGGCGAAGATCACCATCACCTACTGCACTGCCTGAGGCTACCTGGCCAGAGCTGCCCGTGCGGCAGACGCGCTGAAGGAAGAACTCGAGCTCGAGGCTGAATTCATCAGAGGCTCGGGCGGCATCTTTGAAGTCGCCGTGGATGGAAGAGTCGTCGCGAAGAAGGAAATGGGCCGGTTCCCGACCGAGAAAGACGTGGTCGACGCCGTCTCTGCCGCAATGGGAGTCTGAAGTCGTGTCGACCGAGCATCTGCGCATCGAACGTCCGTCGCTGGGTCTGGGAGCGCGCCTGCGCCGCCGAGTGGGAGCGGCAGTCACCGACGGTTTCTTCCTCGGCGCGGCGAAAGGAGCAGGGTGGCTGCCGGTCGCCTCTCCGCGCTTCCACTCGATCTCGGTAGAAAAGAACCTGCCTTACCGCCGCACCGGCCGGGTGGCGCACACGCTCGACGTGTACCGCCCCAGGAACGCGGTGGGCCCGTTGCCCATCGTGCTCTACGTGCACGGCGGCGGTTTCCGCTTCATGTCGAAGGACACGCACTGGCTCTTCGGCCTCGTCTACGCGCGCCGCGGCTATCTGGTGGTGAACGTGAACTACCACCTCGCTCCCGAGCACCCGTTCCCCGGAGCGGTGGAAGACATCAGCGCGGCCTGGCAGTGGCTGGTCTCCAACGCCGAGCGCCTGGGCGGTGATCTCTCGCGCGTGGTGGTGGCGGGTGAATCGGCCGGCGCGAACCTGGCCGCTTCGCTCACCCTGATGACGCATCAGCGCCGCGACGAGCCGTACGCGCGCGACGCTTTCGCCACCGGGGTGACGCCCAAAGCGGTGGTCGCCGCATGCGGCCTGTTCGAGGTGAGCAACCCCGAACGGTTCTCGCACCACGCCTCGTTCTTCCGCGATCGCATCGAAGAGGTGACCGACGCGTATCTGCACGGCGTGACGCTGCGAGATCGACGCACGCTGGAGCTCGCCAACCCGGTGGTGGCCTTCGAAGGGTTGAAGAGCATCGACCGACCGCTGCCGCCGTTCTTCCTGCCGTGCGGCACGTGGGATCTGTTGATGGGCGACACGCAGCGCATGGTGAAGGCGCTGCACCTGCTGGGCTCCACCAAAAGCGAAGCCCGCGAGTATCCCCGCGGGCCCCATGCTTTTCATGCCTTCGTGGTCACGCCTCAGGCCCAACGCTGCTGGAAGGACACCTTCGCCTTCCTCGACGGCAACGTCTGAATCAGCGGGCGCAGACCAGCGCTTCAGGCGACTGAGGCTGCTGGGCGCGCGCGATCAGCTGGCTGCGCGTGTCGGCGCTCAGCTCGACCACCGTCCAGTGGCCGTCTTCGTTGAGGGCGAGCGCGGTGTTGGGGGTGAGCTTGCGATCGAGGATGAGCTGCTTGAGCTCGGCGGTCGCGATGGCCTGCTCGGCTTCCCCCAGCTGCTTGAACTGCGGGCTGTCGAGCATCACCGTGACGTTCGAGAGCGCGTCCGGCACTTCGGTGAAGGGGAAGTTGTCGCCCAGGATCACCACCAGCAACGCCTGGATGGGGAAGGTGGCCACGTCGAGCACGAAGGTGAAGGGCAGCAGGAAGATGCCGGTGGTCTTGCGATCGCCGTACGACGGGCGCTTCACCGTGATGCCCAGGAACGCGCGATCCACCAGGCGCGACATCATGCAGCCGGTGGAGAACAAGACGGTGGCCATCGAAATGGCGAGGGTGCGGAGAAAACGGCTCTTCATGGGCGCTCCTTGCAGTGGACTGGGGGACGATTGTGAGAGCCGGACCGAGCGCGGATCAAGCAATTCGCCCAACAATTCCCCCGCACACAGGGTGCTACAGGCCAATTCAGGTGTTGGCGCGCTGTTCTTTGGGCGCGGCTTCGACGGCCGGGGTCTCTCCGGTGGTGGGCTTGTCGGCCTTCACCTTGAGCCCGTAGCGGTCGGCGGCCGACTCGATGATCTGCTCGATCAGCTGAACGTAGTTGAGGCCGCGGTGCTCGGCGGCCATGGCCAGTTCGCTGTCTTTCTCGAGGTACGGGTTGGGGTTCACCTCGAGCACGAACGGCTCGCCCGTCTTGTTGGAGATGCGGAAGTCGACGCGCGCGTAATCGCGAATCTTGAGGGCCCGGTAGGCCAGCAGGGCGCTGCGCTCGATGCGGGCCTTGAGCTCGGGCGAGATGTCTTCGGCGATCACCAGGTGAGGGTGATCTTCTCCGATGTCGCCGAACTTCACGATGCGGTCGCTCACCTTGGGGACGTCGGGGTTCCACGCGCCCCAGTCGAGCTCGACGATGGGCAGAATCTCGGGCCGGGTCGACGTGCCGATCACGCCCACGTAGACCTCTCGCCCGTCGATGAACTCCTCGGCGAGCGCCTCGTCGTTGAGCGTCTTGCGGATCTCGCGAACGCGCTTGGTCAGCTCGTCCCAGTCTTTGACCACCGAGTGCTGCCCGATGCCGATCGACGCGTCGCTGCGCGCCGGCTTGACGATCAACGGGAAGTTCATGCGCCCGAACGCCTCGAACGCCTCACCATCGAAGGTGAGGAAGTTGGGCGTATTGACCTCGTGGTACTCGAGCAGCTGCTTGGTGAGGATCTTGTCTTGCGCCAGCAGCAGCCCGGCGGTGCCCGAGCCCGTGAACTGCACGCGCGCCAGTTCGAGCACGGCGGCCACGTTCACCTCGAGCCGGTAGTCGTCGGCGAAGGTCTCGCAGACGTTGAAGACCAGATCGGGCTTCTGCTTCTCGATCGCCTTGAGCAGATCGAAGACCCGATCGTGCACGGCGATGAAGCTGATGGTGTGGCCCAGCGCGGTGAGGGCGTCACTGACGTCCTGGACCACGGGATCCATCGGGTCGCCCGACGGCTGGTAATGCAAAACGGAGATCTTCAGCGGAGGAACAGTGGCGGCTGCCATTCACCGGTCACTGTAATCTGCTTTCGATCAGTCGGCGTCGAAGAACTTGTCCGTGTAGAGGAAGTTCATCGCGAGCGTGGTGAGCAACACGGTGAGCTTGGTCGTGTAGTCACGCGCCTTGTCGCGGTGCACGGTGACTTTGAGCTCGGTGACGCGCTCGAGCAGATGATCGAGCACCGACTTCACCACCGCGCGCGAAACACCTGAGTACTGCGTGACTGCATGGATCAACGCCTGGCGTTCGGCGCGCAGCAGGGTGTCGGCGCGGGTGGTGCCCACCGACTCGGGCTCGAACAACGCGACGAGGTCCTGATCGAGCTGATCACCGATGGAGAGGTCGATCTTCTCTTCCAGGGCGCGCTGGCGGTAGTGATCGAGCACCGTCTCTTCCATCTCGGTCACGTCCATGTCGCGTTCATCGAGCGTCACGGGGGGCTCGGTGCGGCCGACCTTGATGATCACGTCCTGCATGTACTGAAGCTTCTTGAGCGCGCCCCAGCCCTTGTACCGCTCCAGCCAGTTGCTGCCGGGCGTGAGCAGCACCGCGAAGGTCTCCGCGAAGTCTTCGTCAGGGTGCTTCTGCGCGTACCAGCCCGACAGGTGCGCCACGTACTTCCGGCTGAAGGGGTGCGGCTTGTAGGTGTCGAGGTAGGGCTTGCCGAAGTCGCCGAAGAGCTTCTTCCAGTCTTCGGTCTCGTACAGCTTGTAGGCGTAGTTGAACGCGTGCCCTGCTTCGTGACGCAGGTACATCATGATGTCGCGTTCACTCTCAGCGCCTGCGCCGAGGGCGTCTTCGATCTGCAGCAGGTTCTGATCAGCCAGATAGAAGGGGATGCCGATGACCGGCACGCCCGACGGGCAACCCCATTGATCAGAGAGGTAGCACTCGGGGCGGTGCGAGATGCCGGCCGCTTCGAGTTCTTCGTAGAGCTGCTGAATGAGCTTCTCGAGGCGGGTGCCTGCGAGGTGGAGGGTCAGATCTTTGATCTTCGCCTGAAGCAGCGACGCGCTGGCCGGCGGCAGACCTTCTCCGAAGAGCGGTTCTGGAGCCTTCTCACGGAAGGCGACGGGGCTGGCGAGGGCGGTTGTCATGGGGTCTCGGGAAGGTCGCGGCGACCATACCCGAGCGCGCCGACGCTCCAAGCGCGGCGGCGTGTCGATGTTCAACCCATTGATGTAACTCGATAAATACCTTCGAAAACGGGCGGGGTGAGTTCCGACCCGCCTGGAGCCTCAGTCAAACGCGCCGATGTCGGGGTCCTTTTTCGGGGGGGGCTTCTTGCCTGGGGGCGGTTTTGGTGAGCTGGCGGCCTCGAGTTGGAAGTCGAAAGACTGATCAGCCTCAGACCTGAGGCTCTTCACGAGATCTTTGTGCCCCGCGAGCTTGAAAGTGAGCTCCCGCGTCGAACCTCGAGCCCAATCGAGCGTCAGTGGCGTGTTGCCGATCATCACGCCGCCCTCCAGAACCTCGGCGCCATCGGGGTTCGTCTTGAGCACCACCTTTGCCGGGGCGAGCTCGACCTTCTGCGTCACAGGGGTGGAGGGCTGATCAATGGCCACCTGCACCGGCACCTGATCAGGCTCGGGCGGCTTGGAGGTCATCTTCCACACCACCGCGCCGCCGATCAGCACCACGATCACCGCGACCACGCCGACGAGTGCACCGAGCGGCACGCCTTGCGGTTGCGGTGGAGGGGTGACGGCGCGCTCTTCGAGTCGCGACGCCTGACGGGGCAGAGGCCGGGACACCGCGGAGATTGCCTTCGAAGGACCCTTCGCCCGGCTGCCCCCTGATTTGCGGGAGGCCGACGACGAGCCACTGCCGCTCTCCTTGCCCGTCGGATCAGCCGTGAAGATCGGCACCGCGTCGAGCACCGAGTCGGGGGTGCCCGCGAGCGCTGCGTGCAACGACTGCACGAAGTCTTCGGCGGTCTGGAACCGATCCTCTTTCTCCGGGCGCAGACCCTTCACCATGAACTCGTCGATCGACTTCGGGACCGGCGAGCCCTTGCGGTAGGTGTCGATGGGCGGAACGTTGGCGGCCAGCGCGAGGGTGAGCGCCTTGCGCACCGAGTTGGCGCCATACGGTGAGTGCCCGGTGAGGCAGTAATAGAAGACGCCGGTCAGCGAGAAGAGATCAGAGCGTTGATCGACCACCTCGCCGCCCGCCTGCTCCGGGGGCATGTACTGGGGCGTGCCGAGCACCTGGCCGGTGGAGGTGAGCTGCTCCTCTTCTTCCTGCTCCAGCGCCTTGACCAGGCCGAAGTCGAGCACCTTCACGTACTCGTTGCCGTCGACCGAGGTCAGCATGATGTTGTGCGGCTTCAAGTCACGGTGAATGACCTGCGTGTGATGCGCGTGGGCCACGCCCGCGGCCGACTGCTCGATGATCGCGGCGGCCTGGCGGAGGGTGAACGGGCCTTCGCGCTTGATGCGATCGCGCAGCGACTCGCCCTCCAGCATCTCCATCACGTAGTAGCAGAGGCCTTCGGCGGTCTTCCCGAAGTCGTAGATGGTGATGATGTTCGGGTGGTGAAGTCGGCTGGCCATCTCGGCTTCGCGCTTGAAACGCTCGAAGAAGGTGGGCGCCATGGCCAGCTGCGGGTGCAGGGTCTTCAAGGCGACCGGGCGCTGAACGCTGGTCTGGATGCCCTTGAAGACCATGCCCATGCCGCCCTGACCCAGCACGGACTCGACCTTGTACCGGCCGTCGAGGACCTTGCCGATCAGCTCATTGGCGTTGACGGCTTCGAAGGGTTCCTTCGCCATTGCGGTGATCAAAGCCCCCTGGGGCGACGACGATGGGTGGTGACTCAGAGTTTACGCGGATCGGCTCGCCTGTGCGTGGTATTCGCGGATCGCCGTGAGTCTCGTCATCGTCAAGGGTCTGTCGCTGTCGTACGGGTCGAAGACGCTCTTCGACGCGAGTTCGTTCACCATTGGTCCTACCGACCGGATCGGGCTGGTGGGTGCCAACGGCACTGGCAAGTCGACGCTGCTGAAGGTCCTCATCGGGCAGGTGACTCCTGACAACGGAACGCTCACGTTCCGCCGCAAGTCGCGGGTGGGCTACCTGCCGCAGGATCTCCAGGCGTTGCCTCCGGGTTCGTTGGTCGACGCGGTGATGTCGACCGTGCCGGGCCGCGATGGGCTCGATGAAGCGTTGGTGGTGACCGAGCAGCAGCTCAACGCGACGTCGGTGGTGGAAGAGCAGATGGAGCTGGCCTCCACGCTGGCCGAGCTGCACGAAGAGCGGGATCACTTCGACGCGCACTTCGGCAAACACCGGGCAGAGCAGATCCTGCTGGGGCTGGGGTTCAAGGTCTCCGACTTCTCGCGGGTCACCACGGAGTTCTCGGGTGGCTGGCGCATGCGCGCGGCGTTGGCGGGGTTGCTGCTGCAGGATCCCGATCTGCTGCTGCTCGACGAGCCGACCAACCACCTCGACCTGCCGACGCTGTCCTGGTTCGACGCGTTCTTGAAGCGCTCGCGCAAGGCGATGGTGTTGATCAGCCACGACCGCGGGTTCTTGAACCGGCAGATCAACAAGGTCGTCTCGCTGGAGACCGAGGGCGTTCGCACCTGGTCAGGCGACTACGAGGACTACCGCAAGCAGCGCGCGGAAGAATACGAGCGGTTGTTGGTGCAGGCCGAGAAGGTGGAGAACCGGCGCGCCGAGCTGGAGACCTTCATCAACCGGTTCAAGGCCAAGGCCAGCAAGGCGGCCCAGGCGCAGTCGAAGATGAAGCAGCTGGCGAAGCTCGAGACGGTCGAGCTGCACCAGGATCGCGCGGTGGTCTCGTTCAAGTTCCCCGTGGTGGCGCAGAGCGGGCGCGAAGTGGCGAAGTTCACCGGCATCCGCAAGGCGTTCGGCGACAAGGTGATCTACGACGGGCTCGACGCGCAGGTGCTCCGCGGTCAGCGCATCGCGATCGTGGGGTTGAACGGCGCGGGCAAGACCACGCTGCTCAAGATTCTCGCGGGCGAGCTCGAGGCCGATGCGGGCTCGGCGACGCTGGGGCACAACGTGGTGCTCGGGTACTACGCGCAGCACCACGCCGACACGCTCGACAAGGATCACACGATCCTGCAGGAGATGATGGATCTGGTGCCCGACAAGCCGCAGTCGTTCGTGCGCAGTGTGCTGGGTTCGTTCCTGTTCTCAGGCGACGACGTGGACAAGCGGATCGGCGTGCTCTCGGGTGGTGAACGGGCGCGCGTGGCGTTGGCGAAGTTGCTCCTCAAGCCGGCGAACCTGCTGGTGATGGATGAGCCGACCAACCACCTCGATCTCGATTCGTCGGAGGCGTTGATCGAAGCGCTCGAGGGCTACACGGGCACGTTGATGTTCGTCTCGCACAACCGCAGCTTCCTCGACGCGCTGGCCACCCACGTGTGGGACGTGCGCGATCGCAAGGTGGTGCCGTACCCGGGGAACCTGGCGGACTACCTGCTGCACCTCGATGGTGAAGCGGCGGCGCGGGCTCGCGGGGCGGACGCGCAGCCGGAAGGGGAGGGCGCGGCCAACAAGGCGCCCGAGAAGGATCGCAAGCGGGCCGAAGCAGAGGCGCGGCAGGCGCGCAGTCAGCGCATGGGCCCGCTGAAGAAGGAGATCACGAAGCTCGAGGCGAAGATCGCCGAGCTCGAGGTCGCGCAGAAGGCGCGTGAGGCCCAGCTCGTCGACGCGGAGTTCATGGCGAACTACGACAAGTCGCGGCCGGTGCTCGATGCGCACTCGGCGGCGGCGGCTGAGTTGGAGAAGGCGATGGCGCGCTGGGAAGAAGCCAGCAGCGAGTTGGCTTCCCTCGGGAGCTGATCAGAAAAAGCGGGACGAACTGCACTCCTTCTCCCAGAGGGCCAGAGGGAGAGGGGATCTCACATCATCTTGCGGTACACGCCGACCACCCGGCCCAGGATCATCGTCTGCCGGAACTCGGACTTGGCCACGTAGATCGGCTGCATGTCCTTGTTCGCCGGCTGAAACCGGATCCGGTCGCCTTCGGGGAAGTAGCGCTTCACGGTGGCCTCATCTTCGATCAACGCCACCACGATCTCGCCCACCGCCGCGCTGGGGGCCTTCTTCACGAAGATGAAGTCACCATCGTGAATGCCATCGTCGATCATCGAGTTGCCCTTCACCCGCAGCGCGAACACTTCTTTCCCATTGCCACCGAGCAGGAAGCTGTCGATGCGCACCGTGTCTTCCACGTTCTCCTGCGCGAGGAGCGGCGCACCTGCCGCCACGCGGCCGAGCAGCGGAATCTCGAGCATCGTCGGGTCGGAGTTCTTCTTCGACCCCAGCCCCAGGATCATGCGCGCGCGCTTGGTGGGCACCAGCGATCGGCTCTGCTGCTCGCCGCGGGTCAGGAAGCCCTTGCGCTCCAGTGCTTTCAGGTGGTCGTTGACCCCGTTGGTCGAGCGGATGTCCATCTCCTCGCCGATCTCCCTGATCGTCGGGGGAAAACCGCGGTCTTCGGTCGTTCGCTGAATGAAAGTAAGGATTTCCTTCTGGCGATCGGTGATGTCTTCCATGGGCGGCTCCGTGTGAGGCTGGATCTCTGTTCAGTATGGTTCCTGAACGGCCGTACAGAGTCAATTTTTTCATCGCGGGCCGATCATGGGGCACACTGCCGCCCACATGTTTCGCAGCATCACAGTCCTGGGGTTGGTCGTCTTGAGCTCGGGCTGTCGAGGCGGACTGACGGGTGACAAGTTCACCCGCGACGGCCTCTCGTACCGCGTGGTCGAACCGCAGGGTTGGCGCCGCGCGGGCTTCGACGACAACGATCTCGCCTGGGTCTCCGATCAAGGCCACGTCATCGGCATCAACGCCACCTGCACCGGCCACGAGGATCCGCAGCTCGACGTGCTCACCAACCACCTCGTGATCGGCTTCACGGACCGCGAGTGGCTCAGCAAGACCCGGTTCCAGCTCGACGGGCGCGAGGCCATGCGTTCGCTGGTGAGAGCGAAGCTCGACGGTGTACCGATCTCGCTCGACCTGGTGGTGCTCAAGAAGAACGGGTGCGTGCACGACTTCACCTACGCCAGCCCCACCGGCCTCGAACCGGTCCACCAGGCTGAGTTCGAGGCCTTGATCGCCGGCTTCCGCCAGGAGCGCGCGCCGTGACCGACAGCACGCCCCAGCACCCGGAAGAGCCGGCCCAGACCGAGCTCTCCGACATGGTCCAGCAGGAGCTGGCCGCGATCATCCCGTTCTCCGCGCGCGTGCAGGACGCCTTCGGTGCGTTCGGCGGCATGATGGTGATGCTGGTGCGCGCGGCAAGGCGCGCCTTCACCCGGCCGTTCTCGATGGGCACCGTCGCCTACCAGATCGAAATGCTGGGCACGCGTTCACTCTCGCTGGCCACCCTCACCGCCGTCTTCGCGGGCCTGGTGATGACGCTGCAGTTCGCCTTCTTCATGGCGCGTTTCGGCATTCAGCACACCGTGGGCAAGGTGGTGGTGCTCACGCTCTTCCGCGAGCTGGGGCCGGTGCTCACCGCGCTCACGGTGGGCGCGCGCATCGGCTCAGGCATCACCGCGGAGCTCGGCTCGATGAAGGTGACCGAGCAGATCGACGCCATCTCCGCGCTGGGCGCAGACCCGGTGAAGAAGCTGGTCACCCCGCGGCTGATCGCCTGCTTCATCGTGATCCCCACGCTCACCGCGCTGGCCGACGTGTTCGGGCTGGTGGCGGGCAGCGTGGTCGGCTCCACGCAATACGACATCCCCATGGAGCAGTACTTCCGCTCGGCTGTGGAGACCGCCGACATCTTCGACTTCACCTCGGGCATCGCCAAGAGCGCGGTCTTCGGCATCATCATCGCCGTGGTCGGTTGCTACAAAGGCTTCGAGGTCACCGGCGGCACCGAAGGCGTCGGCCGGGCCACCACCGAGACCGTGGCCATCACCTCGGTCGGCGTCTTGCTGTCGGACTTCTTCCTCACCAAGCTCTTCCTCGCCCTGTGACGAACACGGCCGTGGGCGAGACGTTGATCAGCTGGAAGAACGTCTACAAGGCGTTCGGGCCCAAGCGCATCTTCGAGGGCCTCGATCTCGAGGTGCGTCGCGGCGAGACGCTGACGATCATCGGCGGCTCTGGCACGGGCAAGAGCGTGATGCTCAAGTGCCTCATCGGCCTGATCTACCCCGATCGCGGCAACATCCTCTTCGAGGGCGGCGACGTCACCACCTACGGTGAAAAAGAGATCCGCGAGGTGCGCAAGCGGGTGGCCATGGTGTTCCAGGGCGCCGCGTTGTTCGACTCGCTCACCGTCGGCGAGAACATCGCCTACCCCCTGCGCGAGCACCTGAAGGAGCTCAGCGAGGCGCAGATCGCCGAACGGGTGGCGAAGAACCTCAAGATGGTGAACCTGCCGGGCATCGAGCTGATGCGGCCGTCCGATCTCTCGGGAGGCATGCGCAAACGCGTCGGCCTCGCGCGCGCCATCGCCATCGAGCCCGAGGTGATCCTCTACGACGAGCCGACCACCGGCCTCGATCCCATCAGCACCCGGGTGATCGACGAGTTGATCATCTCGATGAAGAAGCAGTTGGGTTGCACCTCGATCGTGGTCACCCACGACATGGACAGTGCGTTTCGAGTCAGTGACAGGATGGCCATGCTCTCGAAACGGAAGATCGTGGCCAGCGGTACGGTCAAAGAGATGCAGGCCTCGACGAACCCAGACGTACGCGCGTTCTTCGACGCGAGGAAGAGCTGACCCATGGCAGACGCACCCGTCAATCCAGCAGAGCGTGAGCGGCGCGTGATCATTCGCGCGGGGCTGTTCATCGCGCTCGGCCTCGCCCTGGCCGGAATCGTGGTCTTCGTGATCGGCAAGGAGCGCCGGCTCTTCGAAGAAGCCAACGTCTACACGGGCGCCTTCGAGAACGTCGACGGCCTCGCGCTCGACTCCCCGGTGCGCCTGGGTGGTCTCACGGTGGGCAAGGTCTCGAAGATCAGCTTCGCGCCCGACCTCGGCGACAAACGCATCATCGTCACCATGGAGATCAGCAACCGCTTTCAGGAGCGCCTGCGCGCCGACTCGATCGCGCGCGTGACGGGCCGTGGCGTGCTCGGCGACAAGGCGGTCGACATCTCCCTGGGCTCTCCTGAAAAGGACATCGTGCCCAACCACGGCGAGCTGCCCACCGGCACCTCGGGCGACATCTCGTCACTGCTGAAAGCCACGGGCGAGGTGATCGACAACGCGGTGGGCATCACGCGCGACCTGCGCTCCGGCGTGCAGTCGTACACCACGCCTGAGATCCAGAACGACGTGCTCCAGTTCATCCGCTCGGCGCGCAACATCGCGGCGGAGATCGAAGGCGGCAAGGGCGTGGCCCACACGCTCATCTACGACAAGAAGGCGAGCGACGATCTGAAGGGCCTGCTCACCAGCGCCTCGGCGGTGGCGGTGCGGCTCGACAGCGCAGTGGCCAAGGTCGACGTGCTGCTCGCCGACGTGAAGAACGGCGAGGGCTCACTGCACGCGCTCATCTACGACAAGAAGGTGGCCATGGCGGTGACCGACCTCGGTGAAGCGGCCGACGAGCTGGCGAAGCTCATTCACGACGCCAAGACCACCAAGGACGGCGCGGTGTACCAACTGGTCTATGGCGACGCGAAGTCGCTGCTGGGTGACCTGGCCTCCGCGGTGGCTGACGTGAAGAAGATCACCTCGCGGGTGAATGCGGGCGAAGGCACCTTGGGCGCGGTGATCAACGATCCGACGGTGTACGAGGACCTCAAGGAGATCCTCGGCAACATCAAGCGCAACCGGGTGCTCCGTGAGCTCGTGCGCATGTCGATCAGCAACGGCGAGAAGATCGACGCCGCGGGCAAGCCGCAGGAGAAGAAGTAGTCAGGGCAGGTAGGCAATGTAGGTTTTTCGACCCGGGGCTGGAGCGGCCTACACTGCAGGTCCCCCCGTGACCGTGAAGCCAACCATTCTGTGCGTCGATGACGAGCCCAACGTGCTCGACGTGCTTTGCCGCATGTTCGACCGGCTCGCGCTCGTGCTCACCGCGAAGTCAGGGCCTGAAGCGCTGGAGATTTTGCGCAGCCGGCCCGTCGATCTGTTGATCACCGATCAGAAGATGCCCGACATGACGGGCATCGAGCTCGTGCGTGAAGCGAGGAAGGAAGGCATCGGGGTCACCACGATCCTCCTCACCGCGTACACGAACCCCAACGATCTGATCTCCGCGATCAACGAGGGGCAGGTGTTCCGCTACGTCACCAAGCCGTGGGACATCAACGATCTCACGATGACGGTGCGCAACGCGCTGGCCGTCGCTCAGCTGCGCAAAGAGAAGGAGCGCCTGGTCGAGTCGCTGCACAAACGCGTCGAGGCGTTGAACGTGATGTACGAGGTGAGCCGGCAGAGCGCGAAAGACGCGCCTTCGCTGGATGCCATCGTCGATCGCCTGCTGGCCACGGTCGGCCGCGTGTTGCCGCATGACGCGAGCGCGGTGCTGATCGAAGCGAGTGACGGTCAGACCGCCGCGCTGCGCATTCGCTGCACCACTGCGATGAACGAGAGCGCGCTCCTTCATGTGAAGGACTCCGTGTTGTCGGCGCACCGCAAGGCGGCCGGGGTGGTGCTGCCGGAAGAGAAGGTGACCACCAACGTCGGCGGTGAGATCGCCGGCGTGGCTGAGGGGCTCTCGACGTTCGCCTGCGCGATCTCGGTGCCGTTGGTCTCCGAGAAGCAGACCGTGGGTACCCTGGCGCTCTTCTCGACGCGCCCTGATTCGTACAGCACCGACGACGGTGAGCTGCTCGACTTGCTGGTCAACCAGACCACCGACGCGATCACCCACGTGCGGGCGACCGAACGTGAAGCCCGCCTGCGCATCGAGCAGATGGTCGAGGCGATGGGCGACGGGGTGATCCTGACCGACGCGAAGGGCGGGGTGGTGGTGGTCAACCGCGCCGCTCGCGAGTTCCTGGGGTTCGGCAGTGATGACGCGCGGCCTGACTTCGAGCGGCTGACGGCGACGTTGGGGCTCTCACCCTTCGAGCTGGTGCGCGGCTGGGAGTACGGCGGCGCCAAGACCATGCGCGAGGAGCTGCGGCTCAACGAGCGCGATCTCGAGCTGGTGGTCACTCCGGTGGCCGGCGCGGCGCGTGAGCTCAAGGGCCTGGTGTTGGTGCTGCGCGACGTGAGTGAGCAGAAGCTGCTGGCTCAGCGGAAAGACGAGTTCGTCGGCATCATCAGCCATGAGCTGCGCACGCCGCTGACCAGCATCGCCGGCGCGCTCGACCTGGTGCTCAACCGCCTGGCGGGTGACATCAACGAGAAGCAGAAGCGTTTCCTCTCGATGGCGCGTGAATCGACCGAGCGCCTCAACGCGCTGGTCGACGATCTGCTCGACCTCGCGAAGTTCGAGCAGGGTGGCATGCGCATGGACTTTCAGCTCATGCGGCTCGACGAGCTGGTGAAGGTGGCCGTCGAGCGCTACGGGCCGTCGTTCAGCGAGCGCAAAGTCGAGGTGGCCTTCGAGACCGCCAGCGACGTGAAGCTGCTGGCGGATCCGAACCGGATCAACCAGGTGATCAACAACCTGCTCACCAACGCGGTGAAGTTCACCCCGCAGGGGGGCTCGGTGAAGGTGACCGTGGGCCACTCGGCGGAGCTGCCGGGCAGCGCGGTGCTGGCCGTGTGGAACTCAGGTGAGGCGATCGCCGAGCCGGATCTCGAGCGGATCTTCGATCGCTTCGAGCAGGCGCGTTCGGCGAAGACGCACTCGTTGCCGGGCACGGGCCTCGGCTTGTCGATCTGCCGCACCATCGTCGAGTCGCATGGCGGGCGCATCTGGGCGGAGTCGATCGCCGAGGGCGCGCGGTTCGTCGCCGTCTTCCCGGAAGAGCCGCCGGAGCTGGCGCCCACCCCCGACGAGGCCGTGAAGTCTCCGCGGGGCACGGTGCTGGTGGTGGAAGACGAGCCGCAGATCGCCTGGCTGCTCAAGGCGCGGCTGCTCAGCGCTGGCTTCAAGGTGATCGTGTCTGATCGCGGTCACGACGCGCTCGCCGTGGCGCGCCGGGTACGGCCTGATGTGATCACCCTGGATCACCGGCTGCCTGACGTGGAGGGCCTGGGGCTGCTCGAGATTCTCCGCCACGATCCCGAGACCAAGGCGGCGCGGGTGTTGATGGTGTCGGGTGCCGACGTGAGGGAAGAGGCGTTGAGGGCGGGGGCCAGCGCGTTCCTGCTCAAGCCGCTGACCACCGCGAGCTTTCTGTCGAGCGTCGAGGCGTTGCTCAAGGAGCGCCAGGGCAGCCGCGGTCGCGTGCTGGTGGTCGATGACGATCCGCAGATCACCGCGATCTGTGCCGAGGTGCTCTCGAATCAGGGCTTCGACGTCGATCGCGCAGGCACGGTGGCCGAGGCGACCGCGTGCATCGCGCGCAAACGGCCTGAGCTGCTCCTGCTCGATGTGTCGTTGCCGGATGGTGATGGTTTCCGCTTCTTCGAGACGCTCAAGGCGGATCGGGCGGGCGGGCCGATGTCGGTGATCTTCATCTCGGCGCGCGGCGATACGTCGGCGAAGGTTCGGGCGCTCAAGCTCGGTGGTGATGACTACCTGACCAAGCCGTTCGATGCGCTCGAGCTGGGGGCGCGGGTGGAGTCGGTGCTTCGCCGCCGCATGGCCGATACGAGCGCGAGCCCCACCACGTTGCTGCCGGGCTCAGCGGCGATCGAACGCGAGGTGCAGCGGCGGTTGCGCGAGAAGTCTCCGTTCGCGTTCTGCTACCTCGACCTCGACAACTTGAAGGCGTTCAACGACTTCTACGGCTTCGCCAAGGCCGATGGCGTGGTGAAGCAGACCGCGGATCTGCTGCGGGAAGTGGTCTCGCAGATGGGCGATGGCTCGGAGTTCGTCGGGCATGTGGCCGGTGATGACTTCGTGTTCATCGTGCGGCCCGACCAGGTCGATGCGATCTGCAGGCGGTTGATCGAGTCCTTCGATCGGATCATCCCGCTCTATTACGAGCGGGGTGATCGTGAGCGCGGGTACATCGAGGCTGAGGATCGGTACGGTCAGCGGCGGAAGTTCCCCGTGATGAGCGTGTCGATCGCGGCGGTGATGACGGATGGCACGGTCGATCACCCTGAGCTCGCGCGCATGGCGGCGGAGCTGAAGAAGCGCGCGAAGGCGGTGACGGGCAGCGTGGTGCTGCGCAGCGATCAGGCAGATACGACTCAACGAACTGCATGAACTTGTCTCCCTCTCCCTTCGGGAGAGGGTCGGGGTCAGGGGCGTGTTTCTTCGGGAGGCCCGCACCCCAACCCTCTCCCGAAGGGAGAGGGAGTATCGTTCTCGAGATGCTGCGGCTGTCCCAGAAGCTGCTGTTGTTCGTGCTCGCGGCCGCGGTGATCCCGCTCGCCTTCGCGGGCTTCTGGCTGCTGCGTGAAGCCGAACGTGAACTCGCTTCCCGCCTCGAGCGTGAACAACGCGCCCTCGCCGCCGCCGCGGCCGAAGCGACCGGCACCCAGCTCGCCGTCTCCCTCGAAGCGCTCGCTCAATCCGCGCTGCTGATCGACTGGCCGAACGTCACCGCCGATGAAGCCGCGGGCGGGCTCCGCCTGCTCTCCAGCCAATCTTCCGTGGTGGTCGCGGCCACCCTGGTCGACCCCGCACGGCCCGACTTCGCCCCTCTCGTCGACGAACTCGACGGCCGCCCCCAGATCGACGTCACCCGCGATGAGCTCGCCAAGCTGCTCCCGCTGGTGACGCTTTCCACCTTCGGTGAACCCGGCCAGATGGCGCTCGGCTCTGCTCAAGACAGTGGAGGTGGCCCCTGGATGCCCGCCGCCATCCAGGTCGGGCCGCGCGGCGCTACGTCCCCCATGGTGGTGCTGGCGCTCACCCTGACGGTCCTCGATCGGTGGCTGGTCGAACACGCCCCCAGCGTCACCACTCTCGAGATCGTCGACGCCGACGGCCGCGTGGTGGCCAGCAGTCAGTGGCACCAGAAGGTCTCCACCCTCGATCCCGAACGCATGGCCGCGGTGCGCGCCGGTCTCGACCTCGCCACCTCTTCCACCGAGCAGCTCTCACTCGCCAGGGTGCCGGGCAAGCTCGGGCTCACCGCGGTGACCTCGATTCCGCTCGAGGCCGCGCGGAGGCCCATCCGCTCGCTGAGGCAGAGCGTGCTGGGCGGCATGGGCGGCACGGTGCTGCTCCTGGTCATCGTCTCGATCTTCTTCACCCGCTGGCTGGCCTCACGGCTCGAGCAGTTGGGCGCCCTGGCCGACGCCTTTGCTCGAGGTGATCTCTCGAAACGCGCCGAGCTCACGGGCGGCGACGAGCTCACCGCGCTCGGCAAGACCTTCAACGCCATGGGCGCCGAGCTGGAGCTCTCCCGCGCGCGGCTCCAGCAGTGGAACGACGAGCTCAAGCGCAAGGTCGACGAAGCCACCGCCGATCTGCGCGCGGCCCAGGCGTACCTGCTCGAGGCGCAGAAGCTCGCCGCCATCGGTCAGCTCGGCGCGGGCGTCGCGCACGAGATCAACAACCCGCTGGTGGGCATCCTCGGCAACGCGCAGCTGCTCCTGATGGACACCAAGGAGACCGACGACAACTTCTCGCTGCTCAAGCAGATCGAAGACAGCGCGCACCGGTGCCGGGAGATCACCCTGCAGCTGCTCCGCTTCTCACAGAAGCGGGGCGAGGTCGCGCTGGCGCCGATGGATCTGGCGGCGGTGGTGAAGAAGACCATGGCCCTCGAGAAGGAGCGCTCCCCTGGCGTGACGCTCGAGGTGGTGATGCCCACGAGCCCGGTGATGATCGACGGCGACTCGGAGCAGCTCGAGCAGGTGATCGCGCAGCTGTGCACCAACGCGCGCACCGCGATGACCACCACCCTCAGCAAACGACTGACGGTGACCGTGCAGCCCACCACCGACGGCGCGACGTTGATCATCGCCGACACCGGCAAGGGCATTGCGCCTGAGAACCTCACCCGCATCTTCGAGCCGTTCTTCACCACCAAAGACGTGTGGACCAACATCGGCCTCGGCCTCGCGGTGGCGTACCGGGTGGTGCAGGAACACCAGGGGCGCCTCGAGGTGCAGAGCGAGCCGGGTCGAGGTGCGCGCTTCTCGTTGTTCTTGAAGGCGGTCGGCAGCACTCGCAAACAGGCAGGTGCGGCGGTGATCGATGTGGGCGGGCAGGGGAAGGGCATCACCGGCTGAATCGAGTAAGGAGCAGCACAGATGTCCCCCCGCGTCCGGTTCGCACTCATCCTGATCGCCATCGTGGCCATGGTGCCGCTGGCGTGGTGGTTGTTCCTGGCCGAGCCTTCTTCGCAGCCCGTGCAGGTCGTGGTGCCGCCGGTGACGGTGGTCGATGCAGGCCCTCGCCCCGTGGAGATCCGCCTGGGCGAGCTGACCGGCACCGTGCAGATCCGCCGCGGCCTCGATGGCGGCTGGCAAGACGCGAAGCCCGGTGACGCGCTGCTGCCCAGCGACGGCGTGCGCACCACCGACGGCAGCTACGCCGTGCTCGTCGGCGGCGAGACCTGGGAAGTGAAGATGGAGCCCGGCACCGAGGTCGGTATCGGCGACTTGAAGGAGAGCATCACCAGGCTGCTCCTCGAATCAGGCATGGCGAAGGCCACCGTCAGAGGCCAGGGCCGGCACACCTTCGAGGTGCGCGCGACGGGCAGCGATGCTTCGGCCACCACGGATGGCGGCGTGTTCACGATCGCCAGCAACGGCCTGGGCACGGTCGCGGTGGGTACCGAGAGTGGTGAGGTCTCGTTCTCGGGCGCAGGCCGGGTGGTGATCGTTCGTGCGGGGCAGCAGTCGATCGTGAAGCCGGGGCAGGCGCCGAGTGCGCCGATCACCATTCCGTCGTCGTTGCTGCTCAAGGTCTCGATGCCCACGAAGAAGACCATCAACACGCCGAAGCTGGTGCTCAAGGGCGATGTGCAGCCGGGTGCGCTGGTCGAGGTGCAGGGGAAGATCGTCAGCGTCGATGAGCGGGGGCACTTCGAGGTGCCGGTCTTTCTCAAGGAGGGGAAGAACTCGTTGAGCGTTCAGGCGAGAAGTGTCGGCGGAACTCAGGCGAAGTCTTCGGCGGCGGTGGAGCTGGATACGACGGTGAAGGCGCCTACGATCGATCCGGGGCTGTGGAAGGAGAAGTAGAGCTCCCTCTCCCAGAGGGAGCTCAGGTTCGGCGCGCTTCGAGCTGCTTGAACTGACCCGGATCCATGCCGACCGATCCGAAGTGCCGATCCGGCGCGACCTTCTCGCCGTGAAAGTCGCTGCCCGCGGTGCAGATGAGACTGAACTCCTTTGCCCACTTCGCGAACAGTTCACGCTGGCTGGGCGGGTGATCCTTGTGAATCACTTCAATCCCATCGAGCCCGGCCTTGGCCATGGTCTCGACCTCCAGCCGATTGACCCGCGAGCTACCCGGGTGCGCGATGGTCGCCGTACCGCCTGCGCCGTGAATCAAGGTGATCGCCGCATCCACCGGGAGCTCGAACCGCTGCACCCACGCCGACTTTCCGTCACCCAGGAAACGATCGAACGCCTCCTTCATCGAGGAGCACACCCGCAGCTCCACCAGCACGCGCGCCAGATGAGGCCGGGTGAGGGTGGCCTCGCCGGCCAATTCGCGCACCTGCTCCATGGTGACGGGCACGCCCTGGGCGACCAGCTTCTTCACCATCAGCTCCATGCGCTTGCCGCGTTCGTCGACCAGCTGCACTGCATACGCGGCCAGCTTCGGGGCAACCGGGTCGATGAAGTGCCCGAGGATGTGCACCTCGCGCCGGTGGTGGATGCAGGAGATCTCGATGCCGGGCACCAACCGCATGTTCTTCGCCCTGGCGGCCGCCTCGCAGGCAGGCAACGCGGCGACGGTGTCGTGATCGGTCACCGCGAGCACCGTGACGCCTGCCCTGGCGGCCAGCGCGACCTGCTCGTGGGGCGGGTACTGCCCATCGGAAGCGGTCGTGTGCGAGTGGAGGTCGATCATGCTAAACGGTCTGTTACTCCGCTATGCAGCACGCCTTCCAGATCTCCCGGAAGATTGAATACGGCACTCGGGCGATGCTTTTCCTCGCCTCCTTGCCCGACGGGATCACCACGTCTTTTCGGGAGATTGCCCGGCAGATGGACATTCCCGAGGAGTTCCTCGCGAAGATCCTGAAGACCCTGGTGAAGTCCAGGCTGGTGAAATCAGTGCGTGGCTCGCACGGCGGGTACTCGCTGGCGGTGCCTGCCTCTCAAGTCAGCTTCCTCGACGTGATCCAGGCCGTCGAAGGCCCGATCTCGGTCAACGTGTGCACCGAGAAGGATCACGGCGGCTGCAACTTCACCTCGACGTGCACCATGTTCTCAGTCTGGTCACTCGGGCAGGAGCGCATGCTCGAGGTCTACCGGAACACCCGCCTCGACAAGCTGGCCATGCGCTCGTTGACGCACCGCTCGCCGCTGCTGCGCGCCTGACGTACTCCCTCTCCCCAGTGGGGAGAGGGCCGGGGGCCTTCAGCTCACGGGTAGATGTTGACCGTGATCACGTCGGTGTTGGCCGACTTCTGGCCGCGGTCGTCCCACACCTCGAGACCGATGCGGAAGGTGCCGGTGACGCCCGGGGGAATGGTGAGCTTCACCTTGTCGGTCATCGTGCGCATGCCGTTGTTCTGCAGCGCCGCGCTGGTGGCCCCACCGGGGATGGGCGGGAGCAGGGTGAAGCGGTACTCGCGCACCATTCCATTGTCAGTCGAGGTCGCGCCCGAGAAGGTGATCTCGTCAGGGTTGATCATCGAGAGGTTGAACGAGGCGGAGGTCTGCGCGCCCATCACGCAGTTCGGATCGTTGACCAGCTGGGCCGGCTGGCAGGCCGTGATGCCCGCCTGGGGGATCTGGTCGAGTGCGGCGTTCGAGCGGAGGAGCAGCTGCTTGTAGTTGGGGGCGCCGTAGTCCGTGTCGTTCGTTGCAATCTTCAATTCCGCGAGTTGCATTCCGCCCGAGGTAGGCCGACGGTACTGAACCGTCGCCTGAACTGATCCACCGGCAGGCAAGCTGGTGTTCGGCGGGACGATGGGCTCGATGAAGGTGAAGAATTCTGCTGCCGAGAGGTGGCGGATGCTCAACGAGTCGATCTTCAACGTGCCGCAGCTTGCGCCGTTGCGGATGGTGATCAGCTTTGCCGTCAGCTCCTCCGACGGGTCACCGAAGTCCACTTCATCCATCGGGTCGGTGGTGAGGCAGGGCTTGATGCCGCTGATCACCGAGACCACCACCGTGCCACCTGAACCTGCGCCCATGCCGGGGATGTCGGCGACGATCTCCAGCTGGTCGGAGACGAGCAGCGGCTGATCGACTTCGGTCACCTCGATGGTCGCGCTGGCGGTGGGCTGAATCATCTGGCCGGCCACGTTCTGGGTGATGGAGAAGCGGCTGTCGCTGCTGGTGGTGCCGCCCGACGAACGGAACCGCACGCCGGAGATCGCGATGGGCGTGCTGCCGTCGTTGGTCACCCGGAAGTTCGCCTTGTTCTGAATGCGCGTCGCGTTGCCGCACACGTCCTGCGCGTTGGTGAAGTTACAGCTGGTGGGCGAGACGTAGATGCTCGGCTTGATCGCGTTGGCCTGGATGGTGAGACGGGCCGGGTTGGCCGCGCCGTCGCCGATCACCGGGTCGTTGCTCTTGAGCGTGAGCACCGCGTAGTGCGACTGCGAGCTGGAGCCCGAGCCGTCGTCCGTCGCGGTGAAGCGGATGGTGATGGTGGTCTCATCGGTGCCGTCCGCGGTGGAGAGCAGGATGGGCGAGCCTTCGCTGGGCGAAGAAGACGGCGAGTCGAGGGTGAAGCCGTCGTTGGTGCCCGGGGTGGTCGAACCGTCGATCTCGATCGCGGTGACCTTGAGCGCGGGGCAGCCGCGGTTGCGGATCTTCAGCTGCAGGGTGGCCGACTGATCCATCAGCGTGTCGGGGAAGTCGAGGGTGCACTCCGAGATCGGGCTGTCGGCGGTGCAGGTGAGGAAGCCGCTGGCGTCCTTCTTCTGAGGGGCCGTCTCGATCGACGGCTGCGCCGGCAGGTTGATGCCCGAGCCGATGAGCGTGACGACCCGGTTCTCCGTGCTGTCCGTCTTGTCGTCGATGGTCAGATCGGCGCGCACGTCACCCTTGGCGGTGGGGGAGAACGAGATGGGGATTTCCACGTCGCCGAGGCGGGCGATCGAGGTCGGCAGGCCGCTGCCCAGGGTGAAAGACGATGCGCCGGCGCCACTGAGGGTCAGCGCCAGCTCGCCATCGACGCGGCCCTGGTTGGTGATGCTCAACTTCTTGGTGTCGGGGAACACGCCGGCCACGGCCAGGTTGTTCTCGTCGCGCGTGGGGCAGGCGGAGAAGCTGAGCGCGGTGGGCGTGGGCACGAAGTCAGGAACGGTGCCCGCGGGCTGCATGTCGCGGCAGTTGCAGCCCAGGAGGGTGAGGACCGCAGCGAGGGGCAAAGTCAGTTTCTTCAAAGGAAAACTCCAGATCGGCCGTGTTGAGGTTCGGGTGTATACCGCCCGCGCTCATGGCTACCAAGACCCAGCAGACGCTTCGGAAGACGTATGACAAAGCCCGCCGAGTCAACCCTCGGCCGATCACCGGCAAAGAGACCGCCATCGAGCTGCTCGAAACGGCCTTTGGCGCCTACGTGGGCCGCCAGGAGCGCACGGCTTTCGAGCTGATGCGCCGGTCACTCGAAGAGAACGCGGCCGTCTTCCTCACCCTGTCGGGCGCCATGACGCCGGCAGGTCTCCACCAGAGCTGCATCATTCCCCTGGTCGAGACGGGGGTGATCAGCGCCATCACCACCACGGGCGCGAACCTGTACCACGACGCTCACCGCGTCTTGAAACACCACATCCGCGAGGTGAACCCCAACGCGGGCGACATTCAGTACCGCACGGCGCGCATCATTCGCATCTACGACCTGGGCTTCGCCGAAGAGGTGCTGCTCGACACCGACCGGCTCTTCTCCGCGATCATCCGCCACGCCGACTTCCAGAAGAAGATGACCACGCCCGAGTTCCACTACCTGCTCGGCAAGCACATGAACGCGATCGAGGAGGAGCTGGGCGTCGAGCAGCCTTCGCTCCTGTCGACCTGCTACCGCCGCGCCGTGCCGATCTTCGTGGGCGCCGTGCAGGACGGGTCGATCTTCCTGAACGTGGTGAAGCTCAAGAAGCTGCTGGGCCCTGAGTTCAAGTTCGAGCTCGACATCAACGAAGACGTCTACGAGATGGCGGCCATCCAGCACTACTGCCGGCACCACTTCTCCAAGCGCATGGCGGTGTGGATTCTCGGTGGCGGCGTGCCCAAGAACTACACGCTCCAGGGCGAGCCGCTGCTCGACCAAATTCTCAACGTGCCCACCTCGGGCTTCGACATCGACGTGCAGTTCTGCGTCGACCCGGTCGACAACGGCGCGCTCTCCAGCTGCCCTGCCGGTGAAGGCCACACCTGGGGCAAGGTGTCTGCCGACGCGGTGGAGACCGGCTCGGTCTACGTGCACTGCGACGTGACCGCCGTCTTCCCGTGGCTCGTGCATGCGCTGATGCAGGTCAAGCAGAGCAAGCGAAAGCCCTTCCGCCTGATGGACAAGATGAAGGACGCGGTGAAGTACCTCGACGTCGACGTGCAGAAGCGCCGCAAGGAGCTGATGGCGACGATCGAGTGGAGCGTCAACGAGGTGCGCTGAGGCGCCGGTAGTCCTTCAGGTTGCGAATGGCGGCCACCTTCTCCCCCTTCTTTTCGTAGAGGCGGGAGAGGTTGAAGTAGGCGTCGACCACGTTCGGATCCAACTCCAGCGTCTCGCGGTAGCGGGCGATCGCGTCGTCGATGCGCCCGAGATCCTCGAGCACCACGGCCAGGTTGAAGCAGGCCGTGGCATCGGTGGGCCGCGACACCATGGCCGCGACGTAGTGCGCTTCGGCTTCGTGCAGCCGGCCCTGCTGGTGCAGCAACCGCCCCAGGTTCACGTGCGCGTCGGCGTGGTGGGGATCGGCGGCGACGGCCTCGGCATAGGCCTCGAGGGCGCCGGGGTTTTCGGTCTCCTCCATCTGCACGGCGCTGGCGAACAAGGCGTCGGCATCGCGGGTGGGCACCGGCCGCAGCCAGGTGGCGCCCCGCGGTGCCCGGTCGAGATCGAGCAGCTGCTGGCCTGAAGCGGCGTTCCACTTGGTCGCGCCGGCGTTGACCACCAGCTCCTTGCCGACCTTCTGCATGGTGACCGACGAGAGCGGTTCATCGGAAGGCAGCTCGCCGCGCACCCGGTTGAGGGCTTCGGTGATCTTCGCTTTGGGCACCTTGCGCTCAGCCAGATCACGCGCGGCGCGCACCAGCACCAGATCCTGAAACGAGAGCAGGTCGCGGGGTCCGTCGAAGGTCGAGCGGATCAGCTCACGGGTCACCGCGGGCTGCTGCCCCAGGAGCGTTGCGACTTCGGCCACGGAGTACGCGTGTTTCATGACGAGCGGTGTACCAAGGGGCACTGACATCTCCCGAAAAACGAAGCGATATCAGGGCCTTGGCTTGACGAAGCGCTCCGCGATGGTCTTGATACCGGCCGCTCCGAAGTCGATGCGCAGCTTGTCGTCGCGTTGATCGAGCACCCTGCCTTGACCGAACGTCGGGTGTATTACCTGGCGCGCGGGCGGGGGCGGCGGCAGGTCGACGACCGGCTTGAAGGCCCTGCCGTCCACTTCGGGCAGCTCGCCCCAGCGGCGCTTGGCGTAGTCCTCGATGGTGATCGCGATGCCCCCGGGTTGCGGACTTCGCGCGTGCCACAGGGCCAGCGTCGGTGAATCGCCCCGACGAAAGGACGCATACAGCGGCTCGGCGTCATCACTGGGAAGCCGCGCAAACACCACGTGGTCGAACTGGAGCTCCGTGCGCCAGTGGCCCTTGCCGTGCGTGGCATCGAAGAAGGTCGTCACCTCGAGCGTGAGGGCGGGCATCACCGCCAGTGACGCGCCTTCCGCGGCGAAGAGCGCGAGCACCTCGTCGGGCACCGTGCACTTGAGCGCGTCTTTCACCGCGGCCACCGCTGCGGTGTCGATCACCAGGCTGGGCTTCGCCTTGAGCTGCCAGACGCACGCGAGCACCCCCCGGGTCTCCTCTGTAATGCGCAATTCACGGGCCATGAGTGGCATCTTACGCTCGTGAAACTCGATTCGCAGAGCCGGGTGCTGGTGCTCACGGGTGCAGGTGTTTCGGCCGAGAGTGGGGTGCCCACGTTTCGCGGGATGAACGGGTTGTGGGAAGGCCACCGGGTCGAGGAGGTCGCTTCACCGGAAGGCTTCGCGGCGGACCCGCTGCTGGTGTGGCGGTTCTACAGCCTGCGCCGGGAAGGGGCGGCGAAGGTCGCTCCGAACGCCGGGCATGTGGCGCTGGCGGAGTTGGAGGCGCGGCTGGGGGAGCGGTTTCTGCTCGCGACTCAGAACGTGGATGGTCTGCATGCGCGGGCGGGGAGCAGGCGGATGCTGGCGATTCATGGCGAGCTCTTTCAGAGCCGGTGCGAGCGGTGCAACGTGCCGTTCGCGGATGCGCAGACGTACTTCGCCGCCCCTTTGCCCCGCTGCGAGACGTGTGGCGGCGCGATCCGGCCTCACATCGTTTGGTTCGGGGAGATGTTGGATCCGGCGCATCTTCAACGCGTCGAGGCGTTCATCGAGGAGGCGGGGAAACGGCTCGTCTTCATCGCCGTGGGGACTTCGGGGATGGTCTACCCGGCGGCCGGGCTCGTGGATGCGGCTCGCTCGGTGGGCGGGCAGACGTGGTTGGTCGATGCGGCTCCGAGTGCTGAGTACTCGGCTCGGTTTGATCGCGTTTTGACTGGGAAGAGTGGGGAGATCTTGCCGGGCTTGTTCTCGGAGTCGGCGCCCTCACCCTGACCCTCTCCTACTTTTCGGGTCGCTTCGCCTCGGCGCATCTTCCGCTTCGCTCCAGCTACGCTCGCCCAGCGTTCCGCTGGAACGGCTTCGCTCCGAGGGAGAGGGGATCACCAGGGTTACTCTTCTGCTGGTGCTGCTTTCACTCGCTTGCGGGGGCTGGTGTTGCTCGCTTCGGCGATCGCCCTGACTTCGGCGGCGTGCCGGTTGTACGCGCCGATGGCGAACGGGGTGGCCACCACGAAGGCGAGGGCCACGAAGCCGATCTGCATCCAGGGAAACTCGTACTCGGGGGGCAGCTCGGTCTCTCGCCAGCTGCTCACCCGCGAGCGCGCCTTCTCCCGGGCGGCGGTGCGATCTTCGTCGGTGATCTCCTGGTACTCCGACGGCTTGTGCCGGCGCTCGTTGGCAGCAAAAGCCGAGGCCCCCAACGAGAGGCTCAGCGCGAGGAACAAGCCGTTGATCGGACGACGCATGGGCCAGACCCTACCAGTCTGGGCGCCCTCAGTCGAAGGACACACCGACCACATGGAGCGGCGGCAGCCCGAAGTCGAAACGCCAGGCGAACTGGTACGTGAGCGAGACTGGGATGAAGCCGCCGATCGAGGTGCGGAAAGAAATCGCCGCGCCCGCACTGCGCGCCACCTGCGACTCGGTGATCGCCGCTGCCCCAAAGGCCTCCACGTCGACCTGCCGGAAGAAGATCGAAGGGAAGATGTAGAGCAACGACGCGAAGCCGCGATCGATGATGAAGCTGTACCGGTAGCGCCCATTGAAGAGCGCCAGGTACTGCGCCCGCAGCGCGAAGTCGTCGAAGCCGCGTACGCCTTCCACCAGGGTTCCCGGCAGGTACACCCCGGGCCCGGTCGGGAACGGGTCGGTGCTGCCGCGCTCGAACAAGGTGGTCAGTGACGAGGTGCCGCCCACGCGCAACGCGCCCGCCGGTGCACCGGGCAAGGCGCGGCCCGTCGCCGAGACCGAGAACGAATGGCGCTTCGAGAAGGGCAGCGGCAACGAGAGCCCCACCGAGCTGCGCAGGTCGAGCATGTCGCGCTCGCTGGCCAGGAACCGCGGGTAGGCGGAGACACCGAGCGAGAAGTTGAAGGTGCGCTGGGCCCCGGCGTACGCGGTGCTGTCACCCGCGGCGTACGAGATCGCGAAGGTGGGCCCGATGAACTTCTCGGCCGCCTGCCCGAACGGCTGCCACACCTCGGTCTGCACACCGAAGAAGAGGGGCACCGTGAAGACCGTGCGCGACGCGTAGAGGCCGCCCGTCCAATACGCCTCGGTCGCGTAGGCGGTGCGTTCGGCGCTGGCGATCAACGACCACGGCGCGAGGGTCAGGTTGCGGTAGCCGAGCTGCAGCTGGTTCTCCAGCGCCGGGAGGCCGAGGTAGCCGTTGATCGCCCAGGTGTGTTTGCCGAGCCGATCGCGGCCCATCAGCGACAGCGCCACCGAGCCGTTGAAGGTGGGCGAACCGTCGCTCGCGTTCGGGCCGAACCCGAAGGTTCCGCTGGGCACGCGCAGCTGCGGCACGAACAGTTGCTCGAGCGAGGAGTACTTCTCGTCGGAGGTCACCTCGAGCGGCGCCGGCTCGTGCTTCTCGGGAATGGCGACGGGCTCGGGCGTGAAGGTCTCTTTCGAGGCGCCCGGCATGGTGTCGATGGACCAGTGAACTCCATCGCGCACCACCGCGACGACGTCACTCCCCACGGGCGCCGGATCGAGCAGGCCGTACGGCGTGTCGGTGAGCCGCTCGATGACACCGGTCGCCAGATCCATCCGGTGGGCCTGCAGGTATTTGCCGGCGGTGCGCGCAAAGATGAGGTGGGTGTCATCGCTCCACTTCGCGGCGTAGTTGAACGCGCCGTCGGTGGTCAGGTCGCGGCTGGTGCCGTCTTCGCTGAGCAACACCAGGTTCCACCCGTTCGAGTCGAGGCGCGAGAACACCAGCTGCGTGTGCGCGGCGTTCCACTGCGGCGCCGAGACGGAGACGCCCAGGGGGAACTCGGCCACCACCCGATCGAGCCGGGCCTCCAGCTCGCGTTCGATGATGCGTGACTTGCCTGCAGGGAAGTCGACGAAGGTGAAGGTGAGGCCATCGGCCGAGACCGCGCCGCCCATGCCGCGCCCGACGTCCTGGTAGACCTTGAGCACCTCGCCGGTCTGCGTATCGACCTTCCAGATCTGCGCGCGCGTATCGCCGCGATCGATCAGGTCGTCGTTGAGCAGGTAGAGAAACTTCCCATCTGCCGTGAACGAGAGCCCGCTCATGCTGCCCGGCCCCACGAAGACGTAGTCGCGATCGGTGCCCAGCTTTGCCAGCCGGCGCTCCACCCGAACCGTTCCATCGCGCTCGAGGATTCGCAGCATGGGTACCTGCTCGTTGCCTGATGAGACGATGGCCAGGGTGCCACTCGCCGGGTGTGACGCGAGCCGTGCGACCTGGCCGACATCGGCGAGCAGGGAACGTTCTTCGGAAGGCCGGGTGCGCACCACCAGCGTCGCCGCGAGATCCTTCGACCACTCGTCGATCAACGCGCCGGTGGAGAGCCCGTAGACCTCTTTGAAACGAAGCGTCGCGCCGAAGGGCGAGAAGACGCTGCGGCCCTGGAGGTCCATCAGCTTCCACAGCTTGTCTTCGCCGTACTTCGCCACCAGCCACTCGGTGAAGTAGAGGCCGGTGATGTACGCGCCGCTGTACGGAGCGAGCTCACGTTGCCCCAGCGACAGATCGCCGGGCCACACCGCGCCGCCCCGCATGGCGACGAACGAGTCGAAGCTGCCGCGGTACACCGGACTGAATGGCCGGCCCACGCTGCGAGCGATGCGGCCTTCGTAGAACTGCGCCACGCCTTCGGTGAACCAGCGCTCGAGGAACGCCTGCGGCGGCAACACGGGGCCGAACACCGTGTTCACCACTTCCCAGAAGCCGTGCACCTGCTCGTAGTGCACGAAGTGGAACATCTCGTGGCACGCGACATCGCCGACGTCGGCGCCGCCCAGCCCGTACCAGTGGAAGAACTCCGAGGTGGCGGAGAGCGGGTTGACCACCTGGAGCGGCTCACCACCCGACTGCCCGCCGACGTACGCGTTGTTGTAGTTGGCCGAGGTCAGGAAGAGCAGGGCGCGGCCGTACGCGCGCTGGGTGACGTCGTGCGCTCGCATCGCCTCGAGACATTCAGAGGCGCGCGCTGCGACCCGCTTGGCCGCTTCGGCGTATTGCGCCGGGTAGTAGATCTCGGCGTCCGCGGTCACCACCTTGCGCATGTCGTCTTGCGCGAAGCTGGTGGCGAGCTCCTGGTCGAACCGGGGGGCAGTGGTTGCGCAGCCCACGAGCAACAGCACGATGGACAGACTGAGGCAGCGCATGAGCCGCGCACCTTATACGCTGGCGTCGATGGTCAACGAGTTCGAAGAGCGTCGCGCGACCCTGATCGCGCTGGGCGCAACACTGGAAGCCGAGCTGCTCGCCTTGTTGGCCCGTGCGGGCGTGCCTGTGCAGTTCGTCACCTGGCGTCTCAAGAGCCCGGCGAGCCTGGCGCACAAGTTGTCGCGGCCCGAGAAGACCTACCGCCAGCTGTGGGACGTGACCGATCTGGTGGCGTTGCGCGTGGCCACCTACTTCGAAGATCACCTGGAGCAGGTCTCGCGGCTCATCGAGCAGCACTTCCGCGTCGACTTCACGCACTCGGCCGACAAGACGAAACCCGCCGGCTATCGATCGATTCACTACGTGTGCGGCGTGGCGGATGGCCCGCATCCGGATTTCCGTTTCGAGATTCAGCTGCGCACGGTGCTCCAGCACGCGTGGGCCGAGGTGGAGCACGACCTCGGCTACAAGGTCGATGACGCGATGCCCGAGCTGATTCGCCGGCGTTTCAGCCGGGTGGCGGGTCTGCTGGAGATCGCCGACCAGGAGTTCGTCTCGATTCGCCGCGAGCTCGCTTCGTCACGGGAGGCCGCGCGTTCGACCCTGGCGAAGAGCGGGGCGCTGCCGATCGATCTCGTTTCGCTCGACGCCCTGGTGCGTCAGCCGGCGATCGAGGCCCTCGATCGCGAGATTGCCCAGGCGCTCGACACCGAGTTCGGCCAGGCGCACTTCTTCCCTGACTACCTGGTGAAGCTGCTCCGGTCGTCGGGCCTGGAGACCACGAGAGATGTGGTCGCCGCGATCGAGAAGCACGGATCAGCCGTGAAGGGCGCGTTGCCGAAGTACTTCGAGTTCGCGAAAGGCTCGCTGGGCTTCGCGCCTGAATCGATCACCGAGGTGCAGCGCGGCTATTCGCTGCTCTTCATTGCCTTGCTCAGCGTGATTCGCGGTGAGGCGCTGGCGATCAACAAGGTCGGCCGCCTCACCCGCGTGTACCTCGAGACCGAATTTCCCGGAGACGAGCGCAAGGCCCAGAAGGTCGCCGGCGAGCTGGTCTCCCTCTCCCTCTGAAAGGGGCGGTCTCCTCTTCGAGGGGATTTCGATTCGGCCCTGACGTGATACGAGCCCGCGCACCATGTCGATGCCCCGACCGCCGCAGCTCGATTCAGCCTTTCAGCAGGTGTCCGCCGTTCTCGCGCAGGTCGCGGGCAAACCCGTCGATCTGGTGAAGGACAGCTGGGCCGACATCGAGCAGGCCGTGATCAAGCTGCTCGGAGGTCCCTTCAATCCTCAGCAGCAGGAGCACCAGGTGATCGCGCTCGGCCTCGCGGCGGCGATGGGGGAGCGGCTCCACACGGAGTACCAGGCGTTCTGGTTCCCCTACCGGGAGACTCCGGAAGGCGCCTCGCTCGGTTTCCCCGATGCCTTGATCATGCTCGCCCCGTTCGGCGCGGTGGTCGATGCGCTGGGCGCCGGCAAGCTCGAGAAGGTCGAGGAGGTCACCAAGACCATCCGCACCTCGCTCGCGCAGGCGAAGTTCGGCGCGGGCGGCGGCCAGCCGATGCGACTGGGCCCTGAAGATTACATGCGCTTGTTCGACCCCGGCTTCGTGCAGGTGGTGGGGGTCGATCCGGCCAAGCTCAAGCAGGCGTGGGACTCGGCGCCCGAGCGGTTGTCGATCGATCTGCGCGACGCGATCAACCGCGCGCCCCGGCTGCCGGCAGAGCTGAAGAAGCAGCTCGAGCAGCAGCTGGTCGGTGCGCTCAACCGGCTCGAAGGCGGCAAGCCCATCATCACCCAGGCTGCGCGTGCACCGCGCGTCGTCGAGACGGTGGGTCTGCTCAACAGCGCGACCACCAACACGGGGCCCGCTGCTGAAGAGTTCTGGCAGGAGGTCGTGATGCCGCTCCTGTTCGTGGGCGCGCCGGCCACCTTCCCGCCGCTGGGTGACGAAGAGCTCGCCGCGGCCAAGCAGGGCATCGACCCGTTGTTCCTGTTCCTCGACGTGGTGCCCTTTCAGTTCAAGGCGGCCGAAGAAGGGCTGCTCGGCGCGTTCACGGATCTGCAGGTGCCGGCGCCCGAGTTCCGCAGCAGCACGCAGGTGCGGTTGATCAAGGTGGGCACCGAGTCGGTGAAAGAAGCGCTCGCGGCGTTCGATCAGGTCAAGTCGCGCGACGCGATCAAGCGCTTCGGCGATCACCTGAAGGAGAAGGGTGGCGTGGCGGCTGAAGCGAAGGGCGCGCAGGAGGCGAAGACCATGCTGGATGCCGCCATGACGCTGCTCGGTGAGCTCAAGCAGGCCGTGTCGGGTGGGCGCGACATCTACGTTCGCCGCATGACCGAGGCTGAGGCGGCGTCAGAGCCCGCGCTCGCGCAGGTTCGTCAGGCGCTCTCCGCGCCGCGAATCATCTTGGCGCCTTGAAATAAGGAACTCCCTCTCCCATCGGGTCGGGGTGAGGGCGAAAAGTCCTTCACTTCCGAGCGGGTTCCTTGAGTTCGACCAGCAACACCTCGGTGTCGGTGGTGCCGATGTTCTCGCCGACGTGAGTCTGGGCGGGCATCAGCACCACCTCACCTTCCTTGAACTCGCGCTCCATCGTCTTCCCATCGGGGAAGATGAGCCGGCGTTTGAACGGAGAGAGCGCGTAGAGCACGAACTCCGGGTGCGTGTGCTGCGTGCTCTTGTCGCCCGGCTTGTCGTGGAACCGCAGCACCCGAACGCGCGCGTTCTCCTCGACGAGCTTGTATTTGTCGGGATCCGTTTTGAGCGGATCCGCGGACCAGGCTGGAGCAGCAGACACCACGGCGAGCACGGCGATGAACCAGCGCATGTTGAATCCCCCGGGGGCTTGCTAACCGGTCCTGGCGCTTCTTGTCGCGCGTGTCGCCCTAAGTCATTGAACTAACTGGTTAATTTCGATGTCGCGAAAGGTCCGTACGGGTGTCGCGCGCGGCCGGAGGGCGGCTCCGAGAACTGTCGCAGGAGCCCACGAGAACATGATCAACGACAGCGCGCCCACCCCCCGCTTCACCACCCAGCCCCGCCCGTTCCAGGCCTTCCGCGTGAACGAGGTCGAGCGCATCGAAGAGTCCGGTGAAGCGGCGGTGCGTGGTCAGGTCGGCGGCAAGGACGTCGAGCTGCGTTTCATGGAGACCTCGGGCGAGTTTCGGGTGGTGACCCACGAAGGCGACGAAGCCGAGCTGAGCCGCTCCGACTTGCGTGACATCGGCCCCGCGCTCGCCCGCTTCCAGCAGAACGTGCCGTGGGTCGACTCGATCACCGGCCACGTGCTCAAGGCGGTCAACGACGCGATCTTCCCCACCACCCTGGCTGACTTCGCCCCGCGTTCGGTGAGCGATCTGGGCGCCGTGGTGCTGCTGGCCGGCCGCACGCCCCGCGAAGACATCGACGTGATGCTCGACGCCAGGTCGGGCGAGCTGACGGTGCTGGTGAGCAACGAAGGTCGCAAGGCCGCCCGCCGCCCGCTCACCACCCAGGAGGCGTGGGACCTCTGCGTGGCCCTGCGCACCCGCATCGAAGGCAAACGCATCACCTCGTCGAGCTCGCTGATCGCCCTGGTCGTCGAGGCGGCCCGGCGCCAGGCGCACCACTGATTTCGCTGCCCAAACCTGCTACTGAGGACCTTCATGCCCGCTCCCATCGGCCGCAACAACGGACCTGTCGCCACCACCCCCACGCCGCCGACGCCTCCCGCGCCGCAGCCTGATCCCACCAACCCGGCGTGGGCGCCCGGTACGCGCCCTGGCACACGCCCGACGGGCCCGTCGATGCTCAACCCCCGTTTTGCAGGCGACGCTCAGCTCGGCGCCGTGCTCGCGGGCGGCACGTTGACTTCCGGCGCCAAGGGCGAAGGCGTGAAGAAGCTGCAGCAGGCGATGACCGACATGGGCTTCGCGCTGCCCAACGCGGCTGACGGTTCTTTCGGCCCGATGTCAGCCAAGGCCGTGAAGAACTTCCAGGTCAACGCCTCGAAGATGTTCCCCGACGTGAAGCCCACGGGCATCGTCGACGCGGCCACGCTGCGCGCGCTCGATTCGCTCGCTCCCGCGGCGGGTCAGCAGGGCCAGTCGAAGAACGTGCCGGTGCCCTTCTTCGAAGGCAAGCCGGTGCGCGTGGTGGTGCTCAAAGACGAGCACCGCACCTTCCTCTTCGACAAGCAGGGCAAGCTCGAGAAGATCCTCATGAACGCGGTGGGCGCGAAGGCGACCTCGACGGACGAGGGCTTCAAAAAGGTCACCACCAAGCTCGGCGAGGCGGAGTCACTCGCGCTCGGTCAGCGGCTGTGGGGTGGCCCGGTGTTCGGTCCGCGGCTGCTCGATCTCTCCTGGGCTGATGGGTCGCGCTCGGGTGAAGAGCTCCACGGCACCTCGAACAACAAGCAGCTCGGTGAAGACGTCAGCCACGGCTGCGTGCGGCACTCGAACGAAGACATCCTCAAGCTCTACGACGCGCTCAAGGTCGGCGACCACGTGGCGATCGTCTCGGGCCTCAAAGACGCGCGGCTGCGCCACTGACTCGCATGGAGGTCCCCGAGATCCTCGCTCCGGCAGGTGATGACGACAGCCTCGCGGCTGCGCTCGCCGCCGGTGCCGATGCCGTCTACTTCGGTCTCGACGGAGGCATGAACGCACGCGCGCGGGCGACCAACTTCTCGGTCGCGCGGTTGCCTTCGCTGGTCGATGGCATTCACCGCGCAGGGGCTCGCGCCTACGTGACGTTGAACACGTTGGTGTTCGAGCACGAGCTGTCGTTTGCCGAGTCGGTGCTGCGTGCGTGTGCGGCGGCCGGCGTCGACGCGATCATCGTGCAGGATCCCGCGGTGGCGTTGCTGGCGCGCGCGGTGGCTCCCACGCTCGAGGTGCATGCCTCGACGCAGATGACCATCTCCAGCCCCGAAGGCGCAGCGTTCGCGCAGCAGCTGGGGGCCACGCGCGTGGTGGTGCCGCGCGAGCTGTCGGTCGACGAGATCCGCACCTTCGCGCGCGGCACGTCGCTGCAGCTCGAGGTCTTCATTCACGGCGCCTTGTGCATGTCGTGGAGCGGCCAGTGCCTCACCTCGGAAGCCTGGGGCGGTCGTTCCGCCAATCGCGGGCAGTGCGCACAGTCGTGCCGCTTGCCGTACCAGTTGGTCGTCGACGGCGAAGTGCGTGACCTGGGCGACGTGGCGTACCTGCTCAGCCCGATGGATCTCGCCGGCGCGCGCGCGGTCTCCGAGCTGTCGGACATCGGCGTGGCGAGCCTGAAGATCGAAGGCCGGCTCAAGGGCCCGGCGTACGTGCTGTCGGCCGTCGAGGGGTACAAACGCTGGCGTGATGCGATCGCGGAGCAGCGCGACAAGTCACCCGAGGCGCAGCAGCAGCTCCAGCGCGATCTGGGCCGCATGGCCGTGTCGTATTCGCGCGGGTTCTCCGATGGGTTTCTCGGCGGCTCGGATCACCAGAGCATGGTGGAGGGCCGCTTCCCCAAGAACCGCGGCGCGCTGCTCGGTGAAGTGGTCGAGCTCAAGCCAGGTGCGGTGCGCATTCGCCGCGCGAAACGCGAAGCGACGGGTGGGGTGGCGATCGGGAAGCGGGGCCAGCCGCTCGGAGCCACCAAGGTGTCGCTGCCGGTGATCGGTGGCGCGAACCCGGCCGACAATCGAGGTGTTCCGCTCGAGCTGCCCGATCCGATCCCCGGCTGCGGTGTCGGCTTCGATACCGGTCGTCCGCAAGACGAAGAACCGGGTGGCCCGCTCTTCGGCGTGGAGGCTGCGCCTGGTGGTTGGTGGCTGCGGTTTGGCAGGCCGGGTCCAGATCTTTCGCGGGTGCGCGCAGGCGACAAGGTGTGGCTCTCGAGTGATCCCCGGCTGACCGCCGATGCGAACGCGGCCGTCGATGAAGGCATGCGCGGCGCGCTGGGGAACATTCCGGTGAAGCTGGTGGTGTCGGGTGCGCTCGGTGAGCCGCTCACCGCCGTGGCCACCGCGCTGGGCAACGTGGGGAAGGGTGTCTCAGTCACCGGCCGCAGTGAGGGCGTGTTGAGCGCCGCGTCGAAGGTGAGCCTGGGCGTCGAGCTGCTCTCGGAGAAGCTGGGCAGCTTTGGTGGCACGCCGTTCCGGCTCGCCGAGGTGCAGTTGGATGGTCTCGGTGCCGGGCTTCATCTGCCGCCGCCTGCCCTCAAAGCGTTGCGGCGCTCGTTGGTCGCTGAGCTCGAGCCCAAAGTGCTCGCTGGCTGCCGTCATGAGATCTCGCCGGTGCCGGTCGCGGCGCAGCTGGCGGCCCAGGCGGCCACCTTGCCTGCACGCCGGCCGTGGGTCGCGCCTGCCGAGCCGCGGTTGATTCCGTTGGTGCGGACGGCTCCTCAGCTCGAGGCGGTGATCGCAGCGGGTCTTCTTGAGGTCGAGCTCGATTGGATGGAGCTCGTCGGTCTCGAGAAAGCCGTCGCTCGGGCGCGCGAAGCGGGCCTGCACGTGGTGATCGCCACCACGCGGGTGCAGAAGCCCGGTGAAGACGGCATCGATCGCCGCATCGAAAAGCTCGCGCCTGACGCGGTGCTGGTGCGGCATTGGGGCGGGCTGGTTCACTTCTCCAGGTCCACCGTCGCGGGGCCGGTGGTGCACGGTGATTTCTCGCTCAACGTGACGAACTCGGTCACCGCGCGGCACCTGCTCGCGATGGGCTGCGACACGCTCACCGCCGCGCACGACCTCGACGAGACCCAGCTGCACGCGATGCTCGGCTCGGTGCCTGCGGAGCGCATCACCGTCGCGGTGCATCACCACATCGCCACCTTCCACACCGAACACTGCGTCTACGCGCACACCATCTCGCAGGGGCGCGACTTCAGGACCTGCGGCCGGCCGTGCGAGAAGCAGAAGATCGCGCTGCAAGACAGGGAAGGCCGCCAACACCCCGTGGTGGTCGACATCGGGTGCCGCAACACCGTGTTCAACGCGCAGGCGCAGAGCGCGGGCAAGGCCGTGCCGCGGTTGATCAAGGCGGGCGTCAAACGGTTCCGCGTCGAGTTCGTCTGGGAAGATCAGGCGACCTGCAGCTCAGTGCTCGCGGCCTGGCAAGACGTGCTCGCCGGGAAGTGTTCACCTTCCGAGCTGCAGCAACGCCTCGAGGTGCATGAGCAGTTCGGCGTCACCGCGGGCACCATGAGGACGTTGTCTCCGTGAAGCTGGCGGAGATGCGCGCTCAGTTGGATGCGCTCGATGCGGAGTTGATCGAGCTGCTCGCCCGGCGGGCGTCGGTGGTCGAGGAGATCTGGGCTTGGAAACAGCAGCACCAGGTGGCCCGCATCGATCCGGCTCGGGAGCTCGAGTTGCGTTCTCGGTTGTTGGCCCAGGCTGAGTCGCTCGGGCTTTCGATAGATGCGATCTCGGCGATCCTCGATCGGATCATCGGTGTTCCTCTTCGTTGAGCCCTCACCCTGACCCTCTCCTGAAGGGCCTGAAGGGAGAGGGGATCTCAAAAGAAAACGCCGTGACCCTTGCTGGCGTCACGGCGTTTCACTTTTTCAGGCGATCAGCTCGCGCTCAGTAAATGCCTTTCATGCTGGGGTTCGCCAGCCCGTAGTCACGCATCGCCTGGCGCATGAAGAACGGCAGCTCGGTGTACTTCTGCAGCAGCAAGCACGCCCGGTTCGACGTGCAGGTGCACTGGGTGCTGTCGGTGGCATCACAACCCGGCCGGCCCGAGACCACGCCGCCCTGCGCGTTGATCGAGTCGATGGTCGGGTCGAACTTCACCACGGCCTTGCCGGCCACGATGCGAGGGGTGGTCCAGTCCGGCACGGTGTCGCCGTCGCGGTCAGGCCCCGGGTCGGTCACGTACGCCGCTTCGACCAGCTCGTTGGCGTACTGGAGCATGCGCGCTGCCACGCCGCGCTGCACCGTCTTGCCGAACATGGTCTCCTTGCCGAACGTCTTCGCGATGTACACCTTGCCCTCGGGCAGGTGCAGCTCGATGCGGTTGGCGAAGCCCGGGTCCGTGTCGGCGCCCAGCTCCCAGATGTTCATCTGATCGAGCCAGCCCTGCTGCGCGTTCTCAGGCAGGTACATCAGCGTCATCGCGATCAGGAACTTCTGCTGCTCCCAACCGATCTGCGGGTCGATCACGATGCTGTTGGCCGGCGTGACGCCGCACTCCAGCGAGCTGGCCGACTGGAAGCAGATCTCCGGGGTGGGCTTCCACCACGAGATGTAGCCGATGCCCGCGGCGGGGAAGCCGCCTTCGACCGTGGGGACGCCGTTCTGGGCGGCCAGCCGGCTGCCCTTCATCGCGTCGTCGCCCGTGAGGTTGTTGCCCAACCAGCGGCGGTACCCTTCGGGGAACAGGTCGGCCATCGAGACGGCGCGGTACCGCCCATCGAGGAAGTCACGGCGGCTGTCCGAGATGAAGTTGTCGACCGACTCCGTCATCAACATCGGGGCCCACGCCTTGTCGTAGTAGCTGCCCACGTTGATGGTGAACTCGCTGTCGTATTCGCCGTTGGTCTCCGACAGCGCGTTCTCCATCGGGCGGCCGCCGAAGGTCACGTTGCCGAAGTAGCCGGTGGCGCCGTTGGGGATGGTGACCACCGTGTTGCCGGGGTTGGCCACCGTGTCGAGCGTCGAGCGCAGAATGCCGCCCTCGAGGCTGTGCGGGCCCGACTGCGGGCGCGACATCTGACGGGCGAAGTGATCGAAGCCCAGGCCTGAGGCCACCAGGTTCTCGCTGAAGAGCAGCGTGCCCAGGTACGGCCAGAGGGTGTCGTAGTCGTAGCCAACCTCGACCGCGAAATCCTTGTAGATGTTCGCGATGAGGCCCATGCCCTTGGCCGCGTCACGCAGCTTCTCGTTGTAGCGAGAGAGGGTGCGGCCCGAGGCCGTGCGCACCGAGAACGTCTGACGGTTGCGGCGGTAGTTGTCGAAGATGTGGTTCACCTCCTGCTGGGTGATCAGGAAGTCGAACAGCTCGTACGGGTCGGCCCCGTTGTCGTGGCGGTAGACCGAGAGGTTGCCCAGGTCAGCCCAGCGATCGGTGGCGAAGCCGTAGGGGAAACGCACGCGGCTGAACGGGTCGATCACCTTGGTGGAGCGCACGTTGGCGGCTTCGTTGGGGCGGGCGGCGCGCAGCAGCGACCAGTTGATGTAGTCGACCGGAATCTGGCGGCACTTCTGGTACGCGCCGTTGACCTGAACGATCAAGCCGTCGACGGTGGGGTTCCAGGTGCCCATCGACTCTTCGTGCCAGGTCGCGGGGCGGTACTTGGCCGGGTCGACCGCCACGCAGTCGCGGATCATCCCGAAGTTCGACTGCAGCTCGGTGTAGTGAATCGGGTCGGTGCCACCGGCGCCGTCTCCCACGTCGAAGCTGATGCCCAGGATGCCGCCGAAGTTGTCGATCTTGCCCAGCGCGCCGCGCGCCTTGTCAGAACCGGCGCGCATCTGCGGGTCGTCGATCACCGCGGCCACGTCGCCGTAGAACATGCGGGTGGCGGCGAAGTCGTAGGCGCCCAGGCCCAGGAAGTCCTGCGTCGCTTCACCGGCGTAGTCCATGGTGGACGACTGCATGAACATGCTCAGCAGGTTCGCCCGCTCGTTCGCGTTGATCGCGTCGAGGGAGCGGGGCCCCAGGCAGCTGCCCGTGGGATCCACCGCGGTGCACTTGGTGGTGTTCGTGCCGTTGTCGGTGCGCAGCTGCCAGTACTGCGGGCGGTAGTTCCACGCGTCGGACGAGCTGACGAAGTTGTGGCGCAACGCGATGGAGTGACCGATCTCGTGCGTCAGCACCGCGTAGTGCGCGCGCTGGGCCACGTAGCGGCGGGCGCGTTCGGCGTGCGCAGCCTGGTCGGCCTTCGAGGCGGCGGGGTTGAACGGGCCGAACTTCGCCTCGAGCACGTTGGCCAGATCGGCGATGCCCAGCGGGGCGGGCGACTCGTGCATGATGCAGGCGCCACGTTCAGCCAGCGCCAGCTCACGGGCCTGCTTCAGCTCGCGCGCGATGGCCGGGTTGGCGCCGCGCAACGGAGAGGCGAAGGCCAGCATGCTGCTGGTGTCGAACCTCGAGACGTTGCCCGCCAGCTGCTGCATGGTGCGCGTGGTGAGCGCCGCTTCGGTGGGGGTGTCGAGGGCGTGCTTGCGGCGCGCGTCGTAGATCGCCCGGGTGGTGCTGCCCTGCTTCGCGTCGAAGCGCACGTCGCTCAGCTCGGCGCGCATGGCCTTGGCCTTCTTGAAGGCCGTGCTGCCCTTGATCTGCTCGAGCTTGGCGTCGAGGTTGACCATGTCGGCGCCCAGCGACGCCGCCAGCTGGCGCTTCTGCTCATCGGGGCCCAGGTGGGCGAGCGAACCGCCGGTGCTGGCCGCTTCGGCCGCGCTGGCCCAGTCGCGCACGTAGGTGCCTTCGGTGACGTCGGCGGTGGTCAGCTCGCCCTTGATGTAGCGGGCGGTGTCGACCACGCCCTGGCTCCACAGGTCGGTGACGTGCGACCAGACGTTGATGCTGGCCGAGACCTTCTCGCCGGTGAGCGGATCGTGGCCGTCGACCATGATGCCCCAGGGCGACGGCGTCTGCGGCGTCACGATGGTGTTGATCGCGTGGTAACGCAGGTCGCCCTTGCGCACGTTGAGGGCCTTGCGGCACTCGTTCTGCACTTCCGTGTTGCCCTCGAGGCGCGCGGAGAAGCAGAGCGCCGAGGTGAGGGTGGCGGGCAGGCGGGGCGAACCGCACGCGGCGGGGTCGTTCGCTTCGACGGGGCTGTGGCAGAGCACGGCGGCCTCTTGCATCTTGGCCAGCGCGATCACGCCGGGGGGCATGTTGCGCTCGGCGCCGAGGGTGTCGGCCAGCGCTTCGCAGTCGACGGCCGAGACGTAGAGGCCGGCGCGGCAGTCATCGACTTCTTTGGCGAGCCAGATGGCGTCGTGGTTGTCGTCTTGCTGGCCGAAGTACATGGGCGAGGCTTCGTTGCAGCCGCTGCCCTTGGTGCGCACGCACTCGGTGTAGCGGGCCGCCTGGATCGAGCTGCGCAGCGCGACGTCCCACTCGTGGGTCGCTTCGCGGCTGGCGTCGAAGAAGTCAGGGTTGCTGCCTTCGGTGTAGTACCAGACCACCGGCTTCACCACGCGGTCGCGGAAGGGCAGGGTGCACTTCTGGCTGAAGGTGTCGCAGCGCGAGCCGCCGCCCACCGTTTCGCACTCGTCTTCGGTGCCGTTGTCGTTCACGTCGCGGTGCGCGTCGGCGCCCACCGGAGTGGTGCCGCTGGTGAAGCAGGCCACGGCGCCGGTCTTGGCGACGGGGTCGGTGTAGAAGTGGCTGCGGTCCCACAGGTTGTAGCGGTTGATGAAGCGGTGCCACTGCGTGTCGGTCATGCCGTACTCACGCGCGTAGCCCTTGCGATCGGTGGTGAACGCGCCGAACGCCTGGAAACGGTAGCCGTCCCAGTCGGCCGGCTCGTAGTCGTTGTCAGGCACTTTGCGGAACGAGTTGCGAATGGTCAGCTCGACGGGCGAGCACTGCGTGGTGGGCGCGCCGCCGCCGCCGATGTCGGCGTCGAGGAAGCAGGCCGGAAAGGTGAAGCCCCACTGCTCGATGGTCACCATCTCGGGCACCGCGAAGGCCTTGTTGGTGATGTCCAGGTAGCCGCTGGCCGCGTCGATGTGCGGCGCGTCTTCGTCGGCCGGGTCGGTCACGTCGTAGGCCAGGGGCGTGTAGTGCACGCCGCCGTAGACGCCCATCTGCGAGAGGGTGTCGAACTCGTAGTTGTCGGTCGACTCGTTGCGCGACCAGTTGACGCGCATGAACTGGCGCTCGAACCAGGGGCGATCCTGGGTGTTCTCTTCGATGACGTTGAGCTGCTCGCCGGTCTGTGGGTTGTACTGGCGGCGAATGTCGAAGTGGCTGGTGATCGGGTACGAGGCGACCACGATGCCGTCGTTGGTGGCCTTGCCCACGCCCTTGCCGTCGGTGTCCTTCACGCGCTCGTAGGCGAGGCGGGCGATCAGGCGGCCTTCGGTGACCTGCCACTTCACGCGCGAGAGCGGCTGCGCGTAGGTGCTGGTGAACAGGCCGTCCTGGCCGGCACCGTAGCCGACGTCGACGAGGGTCGACTGGCTGTAGAACTCGGGGTCGTCTTTCACGCCCTGGAAGTCAGCCCCGACGAAGAAGGTCTTGTCGTAGTAGTTCGGCTGAACCCGGTTGATGGGATCCTGCTCGATGGCGCAGCCAGCGGTGAAGGCCAGCGCGGCCGATGCGGCCAGGAAACGGACGGTGAGAGAGGGGCGACTCATTTCTTCTCCTTGGTGATGCTCGAGACGACGGCTTCCAGATCAAAAGTGGCGTCGAGGGACGCGACGGTGTTGCGGTTGAAGAGGGGGAAGATGGTCTTCCCCTCCGAATCGAGTTGGTTGGCGAAGGTGAACGCGCCGAGGGTGAAGCCCACGACGTCCCACGGCTGGTACGTGACGCCGAGGCTGAAGCCGATGAAGTCGCGGGTCTGCATGGGCACCGCGGGCACCAACTCGGTGGCCGAAAGCGCCGGCACCCAACCGCGCTGCATGAAGAGCGAAGCCGCGATGTTCAGGCGCGCATGCGGGTTGAACACCACCGTGGGCCCGTGAATGACGTCGAAGATGATGTTGGTCACGCCGGTGTTGGTGCGGCAGGCGGTGGCGTCGATCAAGTCAGTGGTGGTGACGGTGCCGCCGCAGCCCGCGTTCGAGATCGCCGGGCCCAGGTTCTGCCGGGTGGTGAACCGGTGGAAGCGGCCTGTGAAACGCGCGGAGTAGACCAGGGTCAGGCCGCCGAGCACCTTGAAGGTCTTCGAGACGTTCGCCCCGGGGCCGACCGTCATGATGCGGCTGGAGAACTGCGAGAACTTCGAGGTGGGCAGGGTGAACCGGAGATCGGCCCCGATGCGAATGCCGGTGACGCGCTCGCGGAAGCCGCCCCACACCGCGTCGAGCCAGAGATCAGAGAGCTCGACCTCGGAGCGGTAGGTGGTGCTGTCCGATTGAGTGAGTTCCTGGGTGAGGAAGAAGCGGCTGCGAAGCGTGAGGACGTCGCCGAAGTGCCACTCGGGCATCAGACCCAGGCGGTGGCTCACTGCCAGCGTCGACTCGGAGTAGTTGTAGACCGTGCTCGAGGCGCCGTACGAGACGCTGGTGCCCCGGTAGGGAACCATCGATTCGCCGCCACCGCTGGCACCGATGGTCGGTACGGCCTGCGCGAGCGCCAGTGAACTAACGGTCACTGTGAGAAAGAAGACGACACGCTTCGCGAATGTCGTGATCGAACATCGAATTGGGGAGCGCCGCGTCATCGGCCGACCCGTTGAGCACGGATCGCGCCAAGCGGGCAAAACACCTGCTCTCAGTGACTGAGAGAGTTCAGCGGCAGACCTCGGCGTTGCTGCCCGGGACACACCCGCCGCCGGGGCACGGCGTGAAAGACGAGTTGGTGCAACCGCTGAGGGGGCAGGCGCAGGTCGTCACGCGAGCGTTGAGGCAACAGAACTCGAACGAAGTGCTCGTTCCTCCGCCGGTGCCGCCACCTGATCCGCCGCCGGTACCACCGCCGGTGCCGCCGCCTGATCCTCCGCCGGTGCCGCCGCCCGATCCACCGCCAGCGCCGGCATCGGAGAGCCCAGCGTCGACCACGCCGGCGTCGAGATACACGCCGCTGTCGGCCGTCCCGCCGCCGCCACCTGCTGCACCGCCGCCCGTTCCCGCACCACCGCCGCTCCCTCCGCCCGCGCCCGCGCCACCGCCGCCAGCCCCGTTGCCGCCGCCGACGCCCGCATCCTGGTTGGGGTGAAGGGTGCACAACGCCTGGACCGCGGCACATCGGCCTCCTGCGCAAGCGACCGGTTCGGGCTGACAGGAGCTGGCCGACTCGCAGAAACACGTGTCGACCACGCCGGAGGGGCAACACAGCACCCAGCCAGGCGTCAGGTGCGCGCCTTCTTCGTAGAGCGGATCGAAGCAGGCCGCCGCCACCAGGCCGAAGAACAGGGCAGCGCGGGACGTGCGGAACTTCATGCGAGCGCCCTCTTAGCTGTCATCGGTCGGGGGTTCGACACTTGCGCCGCCCCTCGTGGGACATCTCAGGGCGATCGGCCTCTCACCCTTTCCTCTCCCCGCGAGGGGGGAGAGGGAGATCAAAAGCCGAGCGCCAACCCCACGGTGCCGCCGAGGCGAGGGGCGAGGGTGGTGCCGGTGAGCTTCTTCACCACCGCACCGCCCGCCGTCCCGTGCACGAAGAACTCGAGCGGGCCCACCAGGCGCACCCGGCCTTCGAGCGCGAGCGCGAGCGCCAGACCCAGGCTGGTGCGGGCGGTGCCGTCGGGCAGGCCGTCCTGAAGAATGAGCATCGGCCCCGTCTCCACGCCGAGGGCGAGGCTGGCGCGCGACCAGGAGAACCGGTGTCCCGTGCCGAGGCGCAGCTCGAGCTCGGTCTGGTGAAAGGTGGCCGAAGTGCCCTCACGCCACGCGAAGGCCGCGGAGAGCTGATTGAGCGGGCCCAGCAGGTACCCGTCGCGGCGCACGCGCAGCTCGGCGCCGGGCTGCACCACGAGGCCGCTCAGGAACCCCGAAGCGATGCCTGCTCCGGCGGAGATCACCAGCCGGGTCTCTTCACCGCCTTTCCTCGCGACGCGGAGCAAGGACGCCTGCTCGAGATCACCGCCGGTCAAGGTGGCGCCGCCCGTCGCGGGCACGACCACCACGCGCTCCATCACGCCGTCAGGCACCCGCAGCTGCACGCGGTAACTGCCCGGCGGCAGTGCGAGCGAGACCGGACCTTCCGCCTTGTCGACGTCGGCGAACACGCTGCCCGTGGCCTCGGAGACCACCAGCCATCGGCCCGGAGCGCGCACGTCGAGGGTCAGCCGCGAGACGCTGCGCTGGGGCTCCGCGAGGATGAGCTGACCTGCGCCCCGCAGGTCGACCGAGAACGCGGGGCGCTGCACGCCGCCACGAGAAGAGAAGGTGGCCTCGATGGTGCGCGCCCAGGCCCAGCCATACACCTCGTCGAGCGTGACCTTGCCGTCGCGCGAGGTGTCGGCGGCGCCGCGCAGGCCGGTCACGAGGTAGTGGGTGAAGTAGCTGCCTTGCAGCGCATCGCTCTCCTGCGCGTATTCGTCGGCGCCCGAAGCCGAGATGAGCACGCGGCCTTCGACCCCCGAGGCTTCGATGCGCGTCGCCGGGACGCCGGTGGCCTTGAGGCCCTTGAGCTGCGTCACGCGGCCTGATTGGCAGGCGTCGATCACCAGCAGCCCCACCTGCACCGGGGCCGCGCGCATGAAGTCGACGAGTTCCTGCAGCGGGAGCTCGGTGCCCGCGAGGTGGAGCATGCCGTCGCCGGAGTGTGAGGAGACGTAGATGATCAGCCGCTCGTGGGGTCCGGGGCCCATCGATTCCCGAAGCCGGGTGAGGGCGGTGCGCACGGTGGTGGCATCGGCTCCGGCGACCGCGGTGACGTCTTGCGCGGCGAAACCGCCGACGTCGACGAGGGCTTCTTTCACCTTCCGCGCGTCGGTCTCGGCGAAGCGGAGCTGCTCTTCGGCGGCCAGCCCACGGTTTTCTCCGACGACCAGACCGAAGCGCCGGCCTTCAGCGGAGGCGGGCAGGGCGATCAGCAGCGTGATCAGAAGAAGAACTCCCTCTCCCTGCGAAGCGGGGAGAGGGTTGGGGTGAGGGGCCAATGGCGCACCCCGAAGCCCCCTCACCCGGCCTTCGGCCGACCTCTCCCCGCTTCGCAAGGAGAGGTCTTTTATCGTCCAACGCATCATGGAACGGCCAACTTCACGCTGACGCTCTCCCGTTGAGCGTCGCGCTCGAACACCGCGGTCACCGTCACATCACCGGGCGTCACCTCGAGCTGCGTGAGCGGCACCCGCGCCCCTGCCGTCACTGCGCCCGAATACAGCGACTCCTTCTTTCCCTCCGCATCGACCGCGAACACTTCGACGCGCGAGAACCCCGCAGCGCCCACCGCGAGCGTCAGCCGGCTGCCCGGCGTCGCATGCGTCACGGTGTTCCCCGCGCCATCCAGCAGCAGGAGGGTCGGAGCGCCCTTGACCCGGTCCTCAGGCACCGCGCGCGGCCAGGCGAAGAACAAGGCGATCCCCGCGGCCAGCGGCAGCGCGATGGCGAGCACTCGCAAGAACGATCCCCGCTGCGGGTTGGGCGCCAGCGCCTCGAGCTGCCGCTTCGCCTCCGGGCGCGCCATGAACGCCGCGCTCTGCGCACGCAGCTGCTCGACCCGCTGCCTGCACTGCGCGCAATGGCTCAGGTGCGCAGGCGCCTCGCCGAGCCCCGCGACCACCTCATCGAGCTGCAGCGCAGACAGATGTTCGCTCACGACTCGACTCCCTCCGGCAACGCACCGAGCGCTTCCAGCTTCTGCCGCAGCTCTTCCACCTCGCGCACGATCGTCTTGCGGGAGAGGCCGAGCACGTCGGCGACCTCCTGCTGGGTGAGCCCGTCGATGAAGAGCAGGCTGGCCACTTCGATCTCGCGATCATCGAGGTGCGCCAGCCAGCGCGTGAGCAACTGGCGCGCCTCCACGTCATCGACCGAGGTCGAGGGCTCGATCGGCACGACGGTCAACAACGGCTCGCGCAGCTTGCGGCTGCGGATCTGGTTGAGCGCGACGTTGGTGGTGACGCGGTAGACCCACGTCATCGGTCTCGACTCGCCGCGAAAGGCTGCACCGTGGGTCAACATGCGCTCGAAAACCTCCTGGACGACGTCCCACGCGTCCGCGTCACGAGCGAGCAGCACCCGGGCACGGCGGAACACCACCGGCGCGAACTGCGCATAGAGACGCTGCACCTCGTCACGGGTCAGCCCTCCGCTCGTTGGCGGCCCCATCGAAAGACCACTCCCTGCCGGTGCTTGTGACACGCGAGCCCGTTCGCGTGGGACACCCGAGGCGGGCGGCTCATACCACGCTGCGGGTGTTCGCTCGGTTGTGGCAGGGCGCGGCCTCGTGACGCCTGCTGCTCAACTTTGGGTGCGTGCTTCCATTTCACCGCAAAGTGAAGAAGTAGTCGAAAGCGTTGACGCACCGAAGCGGGTGCGGCTATTCATCGAACCACGCGGTGGTAGCTCAGTTGGTAGAGCATGAGCTTCCCAAGCTCAGGGTCGAGGGTTCGAATCCCTTCCGCCGCTCAAGTCGCCCCGGGTTCTCTGAAAGAGGACCCGGGGCTTCGTTTTTCACGGTCAGCTTCATGGCGAATCGAACGTGAACAAGTGGGTTGACACTCCGGCGCGATTCCCGTACTTCCCGCGCCGCTTTTGCAGTTCGTTGTTGCGGATCGGCCCTGTCGTCTAGTGGCCTAGGACGGAGCCCTCTCACGGCTTAAACCCGGGTTCGAATCCCGGCAGGGTCAAAAGTCCCGGACGTCCCCGGGCAAACACTGAAGGCCCCGAGCTCACCCTCGGGGCCTTTGGCGTTTCTGGGGGGAGATCGACCGCAGTGCAGGCGGTGAGAGGGAAACGACCATGTTTGGATGGTTTGGAAAGAAGAAGGAACGTGCCCCCACGAGCGCGGCTCAATGGATTGTGGAAGCTCAGTGGGCGGCTCGTTCGCGCTGGATCTCCCATGTGGTCGACTTCCTCGGTGACCCAAGCAACGAGTGGAAGCCGAATCCGGGGATGGAACTGCCGAACCGGCCCGAGTTCCTGGTGCTCGAATTCGCACCTCGTGCTGGGAGAGACCACTACACCTATCTGACCGCTGGCTTGAGCCTCGTCCCCCAAACGCCATCAGGCTCCGCGCCGCATGTGGAGTTTATCGCCTACTCACAGTCCTCCGAGCCCAGGATCGCCCAGTTTCTCTTCATGCTTTCGCATGATGTCGCTTCTGCCGGCGTCGATGAGCGGGCGTTCAACGCTTTTGATCTCTGGGGGGCCGAGTTCTTTGGCCTGAGAGATTTCGTTCTCGTGCCTGCTCGTGAAGAGGCAGCTCTTCTTGACTTCCCCAACCTGAGCAAGCGCATGGAAGACCAGCGCTACCTGTTGGCCGCGACCGGAGATTTGAACGGAAAGATGAGTCTGAACGTTCTCCAACTCGTCCCATTGACGCATGACCAGTGGCTTGCTGCGAGGGAGCAAGGAAGTCAGACGCTTCTGAATCAGAGCAAGTGGGAGACACAGCCCAAGACCTCTGGTTGGTCTGCCATGCAGGGATGAAGCGGGCGAGATGTCTGTTCCGATGAACTCATGCCTTCAGACCTCCACGAAGACTTGAAACAAAAGCCAGGCCGGGCAGGGCCTTCAGAGATTCTGCTCATTGCGGTGGTGGGTTCCGCGATGAAGCTCACGAAGGAGCGAGACCCCTGGCTCACCTTGCTCCTGGCCGCGGGCCTCGGGCTGACGGAGTTCGGGATCGGCAGTCTGGCGAACGTGCCGATCGCTGACCTCGCTGGAGCGTACGGCCTCTCCCTCGTGCTCCTGCTGCTGGCCCGGAAGTTCTACGGAGGCCTCGGCCACAGCCTGGAGCGTTTCGGCGTCGTTCATTCGGCTGCTCTGGCCCTGACCTGCGCCGTTGCGGCGGCGGCGAGGTTTAGAATTCACTGAAATGGCGAGCTTCTCCGACGCGCTCGAGAGCAACCCCGCGCCCACCGCGTTGGGCGACGTGTCGCTCCGCTACGAGCCGTCGATGCTGATCGGCGAGACCGCCAAGCGGAAGGCCACCTGGCGCTCCAGTGCGCTCTGGCTCGGTGGCGTCGCGTTTCTGCTCTTCTCGGTCGGCGCGTTGATTCTGCAGGCCGACTTCTCGACCGCCCTCGTGCTGGTGGTGCTCGGCGCCGCGGGCATCGGCGCGGCCGTGCTGATGGAGCGGTTCGAGAAACGGCAGCGCCGCTTCGTGGCGAACTTTGGAACGGTGAGTCTGCGCCTCGACTTCACCTCGCCCATCGCGGGCCATGCGCTCACCCTGGTGGTGCCGTTCGATTCGGTGCGCGCGGCTGAGCTGCTGCCGCAGGCCGATGGGGCGAGCTGTCTGTGCGTCGACTTCGAACGTGACGGCGGTCTGCTTCGAGAGGTGCTCGTCGCGCACATTCCGCCTTCTCAGCAGGCCGAGGCGGAGCGGCTCGAGCGGGTGCTCAAGGGGGCCTTCGGGCTCGGCAAGAAGCCACCGGTGATCGATCCGGACGCTTCGAGTTTTGAATCGGAGGAGGGCCCAAACGAGACATGTTGATGGCGCGTCATGTTCGTGAATTCGCCGTGATGCGGGTCAGCTCGGGCCCACCTGCGACGCGCGACTCCAGCCGAGCGGCGCTCCCCGCTCGGAAGAGCCCATGGCACGCAGGCTGCTCAACGCACGGCACGGAGGTTCACCGTGCTGCACAAACTTCTTCCTCTCCTCTGCCTAACCCTGAGTCTTCCCTGCGCCGCGTGGGATGTCCGCACCGACTCCGAAGGTGATCTCGTTCGTTGGGGCAAGCCGCTGGTGATGGTGCTCGACGCGAAGGCGGGTCAGCTCCTCCGCGACTCGCGCGCTGAGACGGCGATCGCCGCCGCAGTGAAGAACTTCGAAGACGCCACGCCGTACCTCGAGGTCTCCATGACCATCGGTGAAGGCAAGCCCATGGGCTACGTGGTCGGCGCCAGCGACAACCAGAACTCGATCCTCGTGCTGGAAGACTGGCCCTATTCTGAAGACGCGCTGGCGGTGACCCTGGTCACCCTCAACGCGCGCACCAACGAGCTGCTCGACGCCGACGTGGCCTTCAACGTCGAGTCGCACCGCTTCAAGGTGTTGCCCGAAGCGGCAAAAGACGAGCGCCAGTTCGACGACGTGCAGAACACCATCACCCACGAGCTGGGCCACGTGCTGGGGCTGATGCACAACAACGCCACCGAGGATCTGGTGATGTACCCCTCGGCGCCCCCCGGCGAGGTGAGCAAGCGCACCCTCAAGGCCGACGATCGTGACGGCCTGCTCTCGTTGTACGGCCTGGAGCCAGAGCCGTCTGCGGTGCCCCCGGTGTTCGCCGGCTGCAGCTCGACCGCCAGCTCGCCCGTCTGGTTGCTGCTGCCGATGATGATGCTCGCCCTGCTCAAACGCAGCCGCCGCCTCGCCCTGGTCGCGCTGGTGCCCGCGATCAGCCTCGCCGCCGAGCCCCTGCCTGCCGCGGTGAGCCGGGCCTCGGAGATCGCCCTGGTGCAGGTCACCGGGCGCCAGTCACACCAACACCCGACTCACCCCGGGCTCATCGTCACCCAGCTCGCCGTCAGCCCCATCGAGTGCCTCAAAGGCGCCTGCGCCGGGTTCTCGCACGTGGTGGTGGCCGGTGGCCGGCTGGGTGATCTCGAGCAGCTCGCCGTGCACGAACCGGTGCCCGCTGAAGGCCAGCGCGTGCTGGTCACCCGCACCAACGGCCGCGTGCGCGTGCTGTGGGTCGAACCCGACGTGCAGGCCCGCATCGTCCAGGCGCTGCGCTCCAGCTCCGGGTGGGTCGTACCCCAGGGGAGCGCGTCACCCCCCTCCCCCTCAGCCCAGACGCCCGCAATCACGCCGTGATCCGCTGGCACCTGCCTTGAAGTCCCACACCCCGAGGAGATTCACATGGCCCTTCCGCCCCGCCGGATCCTGATTGTCGATGACGAAGAGAACGTGCTTCACGCGCTGCGCCGCAGCCTGCGCAAGGAGGGGTACGAGCTCTTCTTCGGCTCCGAGCCCGCCGAAGGCCTCGCGGTGATGAAGGACCAGCCGGTCGACATGGTGATCAGCGATCACCTGATGCCCAACATGACCGGCCTCGACTTCCTCAAGATCGTGCGCGATCGCTACCCCGACACGATGCGCCTGATGCTCACCGGTCACGCCGACATGCAGACCGCGGTCGACGCGATCAACCACGGCAACATCTACCGGTTCCTCACCAAGCCCTGGGACGACACCGAGCTGAAGGTGACCCTCTTCCTGGCCTTCGAGCAGCTCGACCTGGAGCGCGAGAACCGCAAGCTGCTCTCGATGGTGCGCCGCCAGTACGACGTGATGAAGACGCTCGAGGTGCAGCACCCGGGCATCGCGCACGTGGTTCGTGACGCGGAAGGCTACGTGCTGCTCGACGACGACGAGCGTTCTGGTTCTGTCGAGGTGCGTCTGCTTCAGGCCTCGTGACGGCCAATGGAGGAACAGCTCACAGCCCGGCTGGACTGCTTGACGGTGGTCGCCGATGAGGAGCTTCACGCGCGCATTCAAGAGGTGCTCGACGCGTGGCATCTCCGCTCCGAACGAGTGAACGAACAGACCGCCTTGCAGCGGGTCTCCCTGGGACACTGCCGGGTGGTGGTGACCGAGCGGCGCCTGGGCCTGCGGCTGTATCTGGAGCGGCTTCGCGCGGCAGGCGCCGTACCGGTGGTGCTCGGTGGCCCCGGCCCCGACGTGAGCGCCGACATCGAATGTGTCGAGCGCCCCTCCGGGTTGGTGGCCTCCGTGTTCCGCGCGCAGGGCCGCTTGTTGGGCGTGGAGACCGGCAGCGCCGCGCGCGTTCGCCAATTCGCGCAGGTGATCGCCGAGCAGTTCGCCTTGCCCGATCTCGTTCAGGTGGCGATCGCCAAGACCCGCGAGCTGTGTGAGGCCGAGGGCGCGAGCCTGATGTTGATCGAGCCGTCGACCGGCGGCCTCTACATCGACACCTCTTCGGGCGCGGCCGCCGGGCTCGACCGCATTCAGCTGCCCCGCGGCAAAGGCGTGGCGGGCAGGGTGGCGGTCGAAGCGCGCCCGCGCCTGGTGGAAGACGCGCAGAGCTGCGCCGACTTCGATCGTTCGGCCGACCTGCAATCAGGCTTCAGCACCGGCTCCATCGTGGCCGCGCCCCTGGTGCTGGGGGGCGACGTGCTGGGCGTGTTGATGGCCGTGCGTTCGATCGGCGCCACGCCGTTCGCGCCGGCGCACCTCGAGCGCCTGGTGCAGCTGACCCCTCACGTGGCGATCGCCGTGCACAACGCGCAGATCACCACCGCGCTGCGCACCTCGCAGGCGCAGGTGCTCGAGGCGAACCTCGATCTCGAAAAGAAGGTGAAGGAGCGCACCCAGCAGATCACCCGCGCCAAGCAGGAGTGGGAGCGCACCTTCGACGCGATCGACGCGCCCATCGCGCTGATCGACAACTACGTGATTCGCCGCACCAACCAGGCCTACGCGCGCAAGGTGGGCCAGCCGGTGCGCGAGATCCCCGGAAAGAAGTGCCACGAGGTGTTTGCCCGTCGCGACACGCCGTGCCCGGGTTGCCCGCTGGCCAAGGGCCGCGGCCACACCCAGGGCGCCGAGATCGAGACCCCCGATGCGGCGCCGGGGCGCTCCAGGTTCTTCAAGCTCAACGGCTACTGGCTCAACGACGATCCACGCGACGGCAGCGTGGTGGTCACCTACCACGACATCACCGAGTCCTACGTGATGGCCGAGAAGCTGCGCGAGAGCGAACGGCTGGCAGCGGTCGGTCAGCTCGCCAGCGGCGCGGCGCACGAGATCAACAACCCGCTGGGCTTCGTCACCTCGAACCTGCGCACCCTGCGGGGGCTCTTCGACGAGCTGCGCGCCTCGCTGCGCACCTTCGGAGACGTGGTCTTGATGGCGCGGGAGAACCGCAACGAAGAGCTGCTGGCGCTCCTGGCCAGCGGCGTGGAGCCCGACACCCAGCACATCGACGACGGTCTGGAGATGATCGACGAGTCGCTCGACGGTGCGCGCCGGGTGGGCGACATCGTCAAGGGGCTGCGCGAGCTCTCGCGCCTGGAGATCGGCAAACGTGAGCCCGCCAACGTGAACGCCTCGGTCAGCCGGGTGGTGCGCGCCGAGCTGGGTGAAGCAACCAACGTGACCTTGCAGCTCGATGCGAGCCTGCAGGCCGACATTCCCCCGCTGCAGCTCGATCAGGCGCTCGGTCACCTGCTGCGCAACGCGCGGTTGGCCACGCCGAAGAAGGAGAAGATCTTCGTGCGCACCTGGCAGAGCAACGATCGCGTGATGGTGCAGGTGCGCGACGAGGGCCTGGGCATCGTGCGCGAGAACCTGCGGCGGGTGTTCGAGCCGTTCTTCACCACCCGCGGCGTGGGCAAAGGCATCGGGCTCGGGCTCACCGCGGCCTACGGCATCGTCAAGCGCGTGGGCGGTGAGATCGAAGCGCAGTCGGAGGGGCCGGGCAAAGGCTCCACCTTCACCATTCTTCTGCCGCTGGCCGAAGCGCAGCCCCTGGCCGACGTCGCCTGAGCCGGGAAGCAATCGGCGGGGTCGCGCGTTACGGTCTCGTTCGATGAAAATGCTCCGCGCCACCTCGCTCCACGACGGCCTGTCCGGCCAGTGGAAGGCGTGTGTTCGGCGCACGTTCATCTTCCCTGGCTGACCCCGCCGCAGGCACTCGCCGCGGTGGGGTTCTCCTCCAACTCGCAGAGCCAATCCTCACACCAGGAGGTCGTTCCATGCTGACCCAACCGCCCATCACCCTCACGCGCCCCGACTTCGATCGGCTCAGCTCCCTGCTGGAGCGGGCAGGTGCCTCCGTCAGGCATCTGCTGCTCGATCGCCTCGAAGAAGAAGTGGGCCGCGCCTCCGTGGTCGAGCCCTCCAAGGCGGTGGGCGTGGTCAGCCTGGGCCATCGGGTGGTGTACGAAAACCTCGAGTCGAAACAACGCCGCGAGGTGGTGCTGGTCGCGCCTGAAGACGCGCGCGCGGGCACGGAGTTCCTCTCGGTGCTCTCGCCCATCGGGTGTTCGCTCATCGGCCTCAAGCAGGGCGACACCTTCGCGTGGGACGATGGCCCGCGGCGCTGGAGGCTGCAGGTCATCTCGGTGCGGCGTGACTGAACCCGATGCGCGCTGGGGCCACCTGGTCAACGCTGCGTTTCATCTCGACGAGCTGAAGTCGCCAGACGCCGCATCGGCCGTGGTGGCCCTCGACAGCGTGCTCGAAGCGTTCGACGTCGAGGTCGATCCGGTCGACGACTTTCGCAGCTACGCGGTGCGGCGCTTTGCGCTCAGCCTGCGCCGAGCCTTGTCTCCCTCTCCGTGTGGGAGAGGGGCGGGGTGAGGCCGTACCTCAAGTCACCTTTCCAGTGACGAAGTCCCACGCCGCTGCGCGCTCGCGGAACACCTGGGCCGTGTTGATCACCCCGCCATCCCGCAGGATCCGCATCGTCTGCAGTTCACCGATGAACGAATCCGACACCAGCCGCGCGGTCCGTCGCATCCCCTGCGCGCGCGCCCAGGCGTTGAGCGCCGAGATGCGCGGCGGAAAATCAGGGGCCAGCGTGCGCAGCGCCGTCTGATCCACGATGCAGTCCCACTGGCCACCGGCGGCCAGCGAGAGGATCGCGGCCCTCACGGCGACCTCGTACTGCTCGTACGTCTCCAGTGAAGGGCGCTCGGGGTATCGCACCTCGAGCACCCGCTCACGGGCATGCACCTGAATGGTGAAGGGCGCAGCCTTCACGCGCCGTCCGTGCCTTCCGGCCGAGCGGCATAGAGCTGCGCCCCGCCTTCGCGGAACTCCTGGGCCTTCTCCTCCAGGCCCCTGGCGATCGCGCGTACGTCGCCGGTGATCTTCATCGAGCAGAAGTGTGGGCCGCACATCGAGCAGAAGTGAGCGGTCTTCGCGCCATCGGCCGGGAGCGTCTCGTCGTGGAACTCCTTCGCCTTCTCCGGATCGAGCGAGAGGGCGAACTGATCCATCCACCTGAACTCGAAGCGGGCCTTGGAGAGCGCGTTGTCGCGCTGCTGCGCGCCCGGGTGGCCCTTGGCGAGATCCGCCGCGTGAGCCGCGATCTTGTAGGTCACCACGCCCACGCGCACGTCGTCTTTGTCGGGCAGGCCCAGGTGTTCCTTGGGCGTCACGTAGCAGAGCATCGCGGTGCCGAACCAGCCGATGAGCGCCGCGCCGATGCCCGAGGTGATGTGATCGTAGCCGGGCGCGATGTCGGTGGTGAGCGGGCCCAGCGTGTAGAACGGCGCCTCGTGGCACAGCTCGAGCTGCTTGGTCATGTTCTCCCGGATCAGCTGCATGGGAACGTGGCCGGGGCCTTCGACCATCACCTGCACGTCGTGTTTCCAGGCGATCTTCGTGAGCTCACCCAGGCAGGCGAGCTCGGCCATCTGCGCTTCGTCGTTCGCGTCGGCGATGCAGCCGGGGCGCAGGCCGTCTCCGAGGGAGAAGCTCACGTCGTAGGCCTTCATGATCTCGCAGATCTCTTCGAAGTGCGTGAAGAGGAAGTTCTCCTGGTGATGCGCGAGGCACCAGCGCGCCATGATCGAGCCACCACGTGAGACGATGCCCGTCACGCGCTTCGAGGTCATGGGGATGAAGGGCAGGCGCACGCCGGCGTGAATCGTAAAATAGTCGACGCCCTGTTCGGCCTGCTCGATCAACGTGTCGCGGAAGAGCTCCCAGGTGAGCGCTTCGGCCTTGCCGTCGACCTTCTCGAGCGCCTGGTAGATCGGCACCGTGCCGATGGGCACCGGGCTGTTGCGCAGAATCCACTCGCGCGTCTCGTGAATGTTCGGCCCGGTCGAGAGATCCATCACGGTGTCGGCGCCCCAGCGGATCGCCCAGACCATCTTCTCCACTTCTTCTTCGATGGAGGAGGTGACCGCCGAGTTGCCCAGGTTGGCGTTGACCTTCACCAGGAAGTTGCGGCCGATGATCATCGGCTCGAGCTCGAGGTGGTTGATGTTCGCGGGGATGATCGCCCGGCCCGCGGCGATCTCGCTGCGCACGAACTCAGGCGTGATCTCTTTGGGGATCGCGGCGCCGTACGACTCGCCCACGTGCTGGTGACCTTCGCTCAGCCGCTTCTGCGTCTCGCGAATCGCCACGTACTCCATCTCGGGGGTGATCGTGCCCGCGCGCGCGGCCGCCAGCTGCGTGACCGCCACGCCGCCCTTCGCCTTGAAGGGCTTGTCGATGGAGCGGAAACGCAGCTTGGCCAGCCGCGGATCAGCAAGGCGCTGGCGGCCGTAGTCCGAGCTCAAGCCGGGAAGCTGCTCCAGCTCGGCGTTGGTGCGGATCCAGCGCTCGCGCAGCGCCGGCAGCCCTGCCTTCAGATCGATCTCGATGGTGGGATCCGAGAAGGGCCCCGACGTGTCGTAGACCGTCATCGAGGGGTTGTGCGTCACCCGCCCGTCGGCGTGTTCGGTCGTCGACAACGACACTTCACGCATCGGCACGCGCAGCTCGGGGTGGATCACGCCCCCCACGTAGATCTTGGCTGACTGGGGGAACGGGGTGCGGGTGATGCGCGCGAGCGCGGCTTCGTCAACGGCGAGTCGCTGTTTGGCTGCCATGGTCTCTCCCTCCGCCGGGATGATCCGGTTCAGGTTCAACGGGTCGGCCCATCCAGGGCCCTCTCAGCACCCCTCGACTGCGGGGCTCCCCGGGTTGGTTAGGGGGCGATTCGTAGCCCTGTCTTACTTCCCATTCCAGCGGTTCATCGCGCGGGGCAACCCTTCGCGCACCCAGCTTTCACCGATGTCGCAGGCCCTGGTGATCAGGTCGGGGAGCGTGGTTCGTTCTTCTTTGGAGAAATCGCCCAGCACGTGACCGACCACCTGCTCCTTCGCGTTGGGGCCGGTGGGCTTGCCGATGCCGAACCGCAGCCGCCCGTAGGTCTCTTCGCCCCACGACTCCCGAATGGAGTTGAGCCCGTTGTGCCCGCCGGTACCGCCGCCGGCTTTGAGCGCGAGCTTGGCGTACGGCAGGTCGAGCTCGTCGTGGATGACGAGCACGTCGAGGGGCTCGACTTTGTAGAAACGCGCCGCGCCGCCCAGCGACGTGCCCGAGAGGTTCATGAAGGTCTGCGGCTTGAGCAGCAGCAGCTTCTCGCCGGCGAAGCTGCCCTGGGCGAGCTCCGCGTCGAACTTGCGGCTGCTGAAGTTGAGCTTCCAGCGCGAAGCGAGCGCCTCGAGCACGAGGAAGCCGATGTTGTGCCGGTTCTGCTCGTATTCCCGGCCGGGGTTGCCGAGCCCGCAGAGGATCTTCATGGCGTCCACCTACCAGAATGGCTCGCGCAAAAACGACGACGCCGCGCCGGGAAACCCCGACGCGGCGCCGAAACTGAGAGACGAAGCGACTTACTTCTTGGCAGGGGCCTTGGCGGCCTCGGCCTTCTTGTCGCCCGCCGCAGGCGCCGCACCGGCCGCACCAGGCGCCGCAGCCGCACCGGCCGCAGGAGCCGCACCCGCAGCGGCAGCCACCGGCTCAGCCACCTTCTCGACTTCCGGCGCCGTGACGACGGCGATGGTGAAGTTGGTGTGCGCCTTCACGGTGATGCCCGTGGGGAGCTTGATGTCGTTGATGTGGAGCGCGGTCGCGATCTTCAGCGGGGTCACGTCGACCTCGATGTTCAGCGGGATCGCACCGGGCAGCGCCCAGACTTCCAGCTCGCGGCGCATCTGCGAGAGGATGCCGCCCTCGAGCGTGCCGACTGCTTTACCGACGAGGACGAGGGGGATCTTCACCTTGACCTGCTCGTTCTCCTTCACGGCGATGAAGTCTGCGTGCAGCAGCTCCTTCGTCATGGGCTCGAGCTGGTAGTCCTTGAGCATCACCATGTGCTCGGTGCCGTCGACCATCAGGCCCAGCACGGTGTTCAGCTTCTTGGGGGTGGCGATGGCCGCGCGCAGCGCCTTGCCGTCGAGCGCGATGGAGAACGGCTTGTCGAGGTGCTTGCCGTACACGACGCCGGGCACGAGGCCGGCGAAGCGGGTCTGGCGGGCAGGGCCCTTGCCGGAGCTGGTACGGGACTTCGCTTCGAGCTTCGAAGTGGTGATGGTCATGTGTTTTGGCTTTCTTTGAAAAGAATCGCGGGGGGAAAGAAGGGCGCGACGCCCTGACTCGAACCCCGGCGCTTCCCCGGCATCCCACCCCGATGGTGGGCCCCGAAGTGAGCTAGACCCGAAGGCGCAAGCAGCCTGCCTCTACGCTGCGACCACCCTCAGGGTCAAGCGAACCACCATTCAGACGTTGAGCATGCTTGCAGCCCCTGAGGGGCTCTGGTACGTGCGCCGCTCTTTCTGACTTCTCTCTCTTTGGAGTGCTTCAATCATGCGTAACGCCGCCATCATGTTCGTGGACTCGCTCCACTCGCGCAAAGAAGTGGTCGATTTCCGCGCCGGTGACACCGTGCGTGTCTGGTGGAAGGTGAAGGAAGGCGAGAAGGAGCGCACCCAGGCTTTTGAGGGTGTCTGCATCCGGAAGACGCGCGGCAGCGTCGACGCCACGTTCACCGTCCGCAAGATGTCGTTCGGCGTTGGTGTCGAGCGCATCTTCCCCCTGCACTCGCCCCGCTACGAGTCGATCGAAGTGCTCGGCCGCGGTGACGTGCGCCGTGGTCGCCTCTTCTACCTCCGCGGTCTGCGCGGCAAGGCGGCCCGTCTCGACGCGCTCGAAGAGAACGTGCCGGCTGCAGGCGCTGAGAAGAAGGCCGCGACTCCGGCCGCGAAGTAAGCCACTCTCAAGGGAATGCTTTTCCTCGAGTTGGCGGCGCAGGGCGTTCGTGGGTTGTCTCCCTCGGTCCGCCTCGCGCTCAAACCGGGGTATTCAGCCCTGCAAAGCCCGTCTGATCTCCCGGCGCCGTTGTCGGGGTTGATCGTCGCGCTCGCTTTCCCCGATGGGCGCGGAGGCGACTCCGCGTTCCTCGCGCCTGGCGCGAAGTCGGGCCGCGCTGGTCTCTCGATCCAGGGCAATGACGGCTCGGTCTGGCGGATCGTTCGAGATCTCGGCGGGGCCGGCGGGCTGCACAAGCTCAACAAAGCCACCAACCAGTTCGACGTCGTCTCGCAAGACGCGTTGGAGATGGGGCAATCGTTGCGGGCCGGTGCCGGTTTCCCCGCGCGCTCCACCTGGGAGCAGCTCTTCACGCTCACCGGGCCGCAGCTGCCCACCCGCCGTCCCAAGGGGCCCGCGCGGCCGGCGGCTGCATCGGCGACTTCGAAGTCGGCCCCGCGCCTGCCGACCGCCAGCTGGAACATGGACGCGCCCTCGGCGCCGGTCGCTGAAGATCCGGCGCGGCTGGCGTCGCTCGAGGCCGAGCTGGTCACCTCCAAACGCGCGGCTGAAGTGCAGTTCCGGCTCGATGGTGTCAGCTCCGAGCTCTTCACCATCGAATCCAAGATGAAGAGCTGGGAAGAGCTGAAGCAGCGGCTGGAGACGGCGCGCGCCGAGCTGCGCAAGTCTTCTGAGCAGTCGCCCGCGGCGGCCGAAGACGTGGTGGCACGGGCCAAGCGCTACCCCGAAGATCGCAAACGCCACGAGGAGCAGCTCGCCCGCCTCGAAGAAGAACAGCGGGCGATCATCGACAATCAGCCGGAGCCGCCGGCACCCCTGCAGTCGGATCAACGCTTCCTGGGCGCGATCGCCGCGGGTCTGGCGCTGCTGATCGGCGCCGTGTTTCTCGAAGGCGGCCTGCGGTACCTCGCGGTGGGCTCGATGGTGCCCTTCACCTTCGCCGCGCTGCTGGCGTTGCGGTTCATCGAAGATCTGCAGCACTCCGGGCGCAGCGGCGGCAAAGCCGAGGTGTTGACGGGCCGCGCGAAGAAGCTGGCTGACGACTTCGCGCTGACCACCATGGTGGTGCAGAAGGCGTTCGCGCAGGTGGGGGCGGAGACCCTCGACGAGTTCCTCGCGGTGATGGAGCGACGCGCCGGGCTGCAGACGCAGGTCAACCAGCTCGAGGCGGAGTGGGCCGACGCGCAGTCGACCCCCGAGTACGCCTCGCTCGCCTCCCGCAGCGCGGAGCTCAAGGCCAGCCAGGAGGCTTGCAACGAGGAGCTGCTGGGCATGTCGGACGGCTACGTGCGCGACGTGCGCGACATCGAGCGCGAGATCGCCCGCTTGAAGGAGCCGGCTGCTGCTGCTGCTCCCGTGGCGCCGAAGCCCTCGATGTCGGGTGAAGGTTTCGCGCCGGTGGTCACCACCCCCACCGAGACCTTCGACGACCCCGCGGCGCCGTTGATGATGCTGGCGACCGACCTGTTCACCACCGACGTGCCGTCGCTCTGGAGCGTGCTCCACGATCGCGCCGTGCAGTACCTCACCGCGCTGACCGACCGCCGCTACCACGGCATCTCGATCGACAAAGACGGGCACGCCACGCTCGAGGCGCCGGGCCGAACGATCTCTGCGCGCGAGCTGCCGGGCAAGGATCTCGATCTGATGTACCTGGCCCTGCGCCTGACGTTGATCGAGAAGGCGGCGGGCCAGCACAAGTTGCCGGTGGTGATCGAAGACACCTTCAACACCGTGCTCGACGCGGCCAAGCAGCCCCTGTTCGGGCGCATGGTGAAGCACCTCGGCTCGCTCACCCAGGTCCTGCATGTCAGTGGGTCTGGGCAGAATGCGAGCATGGCTGACACGCCCGCGCCGATCTGACGCGACCGTCGTCTGCTGGGGGGTGGACCGCAGATGACGACGCAGAAGAGGGCCGCGGGGGATGAAGCCGAGCAGCTGACCGTCGAACACCTGGAGCGTGCGGGCTACACGATCCGCGATCGCAACGTGTTGTGCCGGCGGGGTGAGCTCGATGTGGTGGCGGAGAAGGGCAACGTGCTCGCGTTCGTCGAGGTGCGCATGCGGGCGACTGCGTGCTTCGGCGACCCGTCGATGAGCGTGAACTTCGCCAAGCAGCGAAAGGTGGTGCTGGCGGCGTACGAGTACTGCCAGCGCAACCGGCTGTTCGAGCGCGTCATTCGTTTCGACGTCGCCGCGGTGGTGGGCAAGGGCCGGGAAGGGCACATCGAGCACATCGAAGACGCCTTCGACGCGGGTCGTTGACGTGGCCCCCGCTCCCTTCGGGAGAGGGTCGGGGTGAGGGCAAAGAATGCTACGCCCCACTTCATGCCCGGCCGTCTCTTCGTCGTCGCCACCCCGATCGGCAACCTGAACGATCTCTCGCCGCGGGCGATCGAGACGCTGCGAGCCGTCTCAGTCATCGCCTGCGAAGACACCAGGCACACGAGAGGCCTGCTGGAGAAGTTCGGCATCGCCACGCCCACCGTCAGCCTGCCCGCCTTCGCGGAAGGCCAACGCGCCGGAGCGATCCTCGAGCGGCTGCTGGCGGGCGCCGACGTGGCCCTGGTCACCGACGCAGGCACGCCGGCCATCAGCGACCCCGGCGAGAAGCTGGTGCTCGAGGCCGTGGCCGCCGGAGTCACCATCATTCCCATTCCGGGCCCTGCCGCGTTCGTGGCGGCGCTCTCGGCGGGTGGGTTGCCCACGGGCCGGTTTCACTTCCTGGGGTTCCTGCCGCGGCAGGTGAGTGAAGCGAAGGCGATGATCGACGAGGTGTCGCAGCTGTCGGCGACGTTGGTGCTCTACGAATCGCCGCGCCGGTTGGTCGATACGCTCGAGTCGTTGGCGGAGTGGTTGGGGCCGCGCCGGGCGGTGGTGGCGCGGGAACTCACCAAGCTGCACGAGGAGTTCGGCCGGGGCACGTTGCTCGAGCTCGCGGAGCAGTATGGGGCGGGCGAGGTGCTGGGTGAGGTGGTGGTGCTGGTGGAGGGCCGGACGGGGGAAACCCGGTGGTCAGAGGATGAGGTGCGCCGCGCTTTGACTGCGGCGCTCGCAGCGGGGGAGCGGTTGAAGGGGCTTTCCACCGATCTCGCAAAGAGATCGGGTTGGTCGGCCCAGGAGTTGTACCGGATTGGGTTGGGCCTGAAGTGAGGCCCTCACCCTGACCCTCTCCCACCTCGCTTCGTCAAGGCGCGGCGCTGGCGGGGCAGAAGCCTGACCTCGGCGCGCACGATTTTTTGTACTCAATCGGCAGCCCGTTGCTGCCCGAGCAGTAGAACTGCGGCCCCGTCTCGTTCTCTACCGTGAACGAATTGCAGGTGACCGCGCCGCCACCCGGCGCCGTCGGACAACTCGCGCCGCTCGAGCAGCTGAAGATCACCCCGCCGCAATCGAACCCCGACGGGCAATCCGCATCGGTCTGGCAGTCGTGGCCACAGAAGCTGCCCATCTGCCCTTCGGTCACGAAGGTGAGGCACGAGATGGTCGCCGCACACTCGATGCCCGCCACGCAGCTCTCACAATCACGCCGGGCCGGCCGGGTGGCGCAGGTGCCGCTGGTTCGATCACAGAACTGATTGACCGCGCAGAACGAGTTGTCGCGGCAGAAGAACTGGCACTGCCCCGTCACGCACGAGTTCTTCGGGGTGCAGTCGCCATCATCGCGGCAGCCGGCGCGGCACTGCAGGGTGGCCGTGCTGCAGACCTGGCTCAGCGCGCAGTGTTCATCGAGCGTGCACGGCCCGTTGGGGATGCAGCGGGTGGTGGTGATGTCGCAGAACGTGCCGCCCGGGCAGTCGAGGTTCGAGGTGCACGAGGCGAACGACTGGCAGTAGCCCAGCGCGTTGCAGAAGTTGTTCGCGGGGCAGCCCGCGTTGCTGCTGCACTTGCACGAACCCGAAGCCGCGTCGCAGACCTGATTGGCAGGGCAGCTCGCGTTGTTGATGCACACGCAGCGGTTGCCGGCGCCGCGCTGGAAGCCGGGCGGGCAGCACGCATTGCCCACGCACACGCAGGCGGCGAGCGCGGGATCGTATTCGTGGTTGGCGGGGCAACACTCGGTCTTCGCGCAGACACAATCGCCGGTGAGCGCGTCGTAGCGGAAGTCGACCGGGCAGCAATTGTCCGAAGCACAGGCGCACAGGCCCCTGTCTGCGTCCCAGCTGAAGCCGACCGGGCAGCACGCGTCATCGGCGCACTCGCACGCGCGCGTGGTGTCGTTGAACTCGTAACCACCGGGGCAGCAGTTCTCGTCGTCGCACACGCAGCGGCGTTCGTCGGCCAGCCAGCGGTGATCGCGCGGGCAACACTCCGAGGCGCGGCACACGCATGCTTCAGAATCAACCGAGTACTCGTAGCCGCTGGGGCAGCAGTTCGTGCTTCGGCACACGCACACCGCCTCTTCACACGAGTACCCGGTGGGACAGCCTTCGTCGGTCTGGCACACGCACGCGCCGCCATCAGGCCGGGTGTAGCCATTGGGACAGTCGGGGTTGAGCGCGCTCCGCGAGCACCCGGCCAGCAGAAACAGGGCGAAGATCCAGAATCTCATGGGCGGGCGTAGGCGTACTGAAGGCGCACGGTCGAACCGGGCGGGGGCACGTAGTTGCCCAGGAAGACGACGGAGTTGGTGTCGGTGCGGTACTGCCACCCGTTCACCGGATCCTGTCGAACGGCGACCCCCGCGACGGTCACGGTGATCGAGTTGATGATCGGGGGCAGGGTGAGCGGGAAGACCCGTTTGAGCGTGTTGAGGGCCTGCGCGATGCGCACCAGGGTCTGCTCGAAGCTCGCGTCGCAGATGCTGCCGATGATGCCGCCGGTCTTGGTGGCCACCTCCGCATACCGAATCGCCGGGTCAGCGGTGCTGCCGTAGAGCCCGGTCTCCCCGGGGGGCACGCACCCGTTGGGGATGGTGCCGCCGATCACCGAGAAGCTCACCAGGTTCTCGTTGCCCTTGCCCTTGAGCGCCTTGAACACGCGCGCGTAGTGATCGGTGGTGCCGAAGCTCGAGTCGTCTTCGTTGGTGAGCACGATGATCGCCAACGCCGCGTTGGGCCGCAGGAACCCCGCGTTGGGTTGACCGGGATCGATGTTCGGAGAAGACAGCCCCAGCTGCGTCATGCGCAGGCCCTGCTCCCAACGCGAGCGCGAGGAGGGGAAGGTGGTGTTCAACTCGAACACCCGCCGGGGATCGGTGGTCAGGTTGGTGATGATCTTCGTGGCGCCGCGCAGCCGGCCTCCGTCGCTGGCCACGATCGAGGTCACCCCCATCTGAAAGTCGACCTGCAGGGCGAGCAGCTCTTGAACGAAGCGGTTGAAGTTGCCCACGAGCGTGCGCCGCTCATTGGTCATCGAGCCTGAATCGTCGACCACCCACAGAATGTCGACGACGCCGTCGGATTGCCGCAGCTCATCGACCTGAATCGAGTCGACCCGGGGCGGATCGATCAGATCGACCCGGCCGACCGGCGCCCGTTCGATGCGGGGCGGTTTGATCTCCACCGGGCTCAGAATCGGCGGCGCCACCTCGGGAACGGCCGAGCCGCGCCCGTTCTCTCGCCCCACCGGGTCACAGCCAGAGATCAGGAGCAGCGCGATTGGAAGAAGTCGACTCACGGTAGGGAGATTGGAGGACGTGGCCTTGCTGATGCAAGCTTCGGGTACAACCCACAACGCATTCGATTCATTGTGGGGATTGCTCTCTTGGGGCCGGCCGCCTACGACATTCACGCCAGACATGCGCCTCATCTCCCTCTCTCTTCTGATGATGTCGATCGCTGGCTGCCGCTGTAGCCCAGCCACGCCCCAACCGGTCACCCTGCGATTGGTGAACACCACCCGGCTCCCCATCTACGTGGACGATACGGCCGGCAAACACGGGCTGACCCTCAAACGCGAGGTCAACGGCGAGCAGTTCGCCTTCGACGATCTCGCCTGCGAGTGCCGCTTCTGCTCGAACGCGTGCAGCACGAGCTGCAGCTGCCCCGATGCGGGCACCGAACGCGTGCTGCGCCTCGAAGCGGGCGGCACGGTGGAGCGCACCTGGGATGGCGTTGTGCAGGTCGCCGGCTTCAGCAACTGCGGCACCGAGGGCTGCCTCGACCAGCAGAACGCGCCGCTCAACGAGCCGTTCACCCTCGAGCTGTGTTTCTCCCCTCAGAAGCCCTCGGGCGTGATCTTCAGCGACGCCGGCGTGGGCTCCGGGCTGCTCCCCCGGGTGACGACCACCTGCACCACCCGCCCGTTCGCCCCGCAGGATCTCGAGGTGGAGATCGGCCCCGCCCGCGGCAGCGCCTGCACCACCACCGCCGAGTGTAAGGGGGCCGACGAGCTCTGCCTCGACGGCGCCTGCACCACCGGCTGCCCGGCCAACGAGTTCCCCGCGGTCGGCGCGGAGTGGATCCTCACCGTGGCCACGCCCGACAACATGGGCTTCTTCGCGATGAGCGCGCGCCCCCAGGGCAGCCAGTACTCCGGCACGGGGCTGCTCACGTCGGCGGTGTATCAATCGAGCACCCTTCTTCTCTCCTTCTCCAGGCCGGGGCCCGTGATGGGTGAGTTGCTCACCGGCCGCGTTCAGATCAAGTTGCCCGTCGGTACCGGTGCGCCCCTGATGAGCGGCCGCCAGGTGGTGGCCACCCTGGTCGACGACGGCGACACCTCGGCCCCTTCGCGCGCCTTCGTGATGAAAGATCTGCTCACCGGAGAGGTGCTCTTCGCCGCCGACATGGGGCAGGGCGGCCGGCTGTTGCAGACCGCCGATCTGGGCCCCTTCCGGGTGGAAGACGGGGCGGTCGCGGTGGGGTGCGCTCAGAACGCCTGCGGCCGGCTCTTGTTCTTCAGCCTCAAGTTCAGCACCGGCACCAACACCATCGAGCTGCTGCCCGGCGCGAACGACACGCTCTCGATCGGCAGCCAGCGCTGGAGCTTCCTCAACGTGAGCAGCGGGGCGTATGGCTCCACCAGCTGTCCTGTGAAGGACATCCGGCCGTGGGCATTCTGGAAGCTGTAACTGGTTGGTCTTGATTGGTAGGGTGCCCGGGCCCATGCCGTCGAAGTCATCATCAGACCTCGATCGGGGTCGACGCGTCGGAAAGTACGAGATCATCACCCGCTTGTCCGTTGGCGGCATGGCGGAGCTGTTTCTCGCGTACCTGCCCGGCCCCGGCGGCTTCAAGAAGTTCGTCGCGCTCAAGCAGATCCTGCCTGACGTGAAGGCCGACGACTCGTTCGTGAAGATGTTCCTCGACGAAGCGCGCATCACGGCGGCCTTCAACAACGCGAACATCGGCCAGGTCTTCGATCTCGGTGAAGAAGGCCAGGAGCTGTACCTCGCGATGGAGTTCATCGCCGGGCAGAACCTGGAGCAGGTCACCAAACGCGCCGCCAAACGCGAGCTCGCCATTCCCGTCGGGTTCGCCGCCCGCGTGGTGCGCGATTCAGCGCTCGGCCTGCACTACGCGCACCACTTCACCGATCCCACCGGCCAGCCGATGGCCGTGGTGCACCGCGACGTCAGCCCGAAGAACGTGATGATCACCTGGACGGGCCAGGTGAAGGTGATCGACTTTGGCATCGCCAAGGCGCGCGGCCGGCTCAACCGCACCATGGTGGGCGTGGTCAAAGGCACCTCGGGCTACATGTCGCCCGAGCAGGTGAAGAACGAGCCGCTCGATGGGCGCACCGATCTCTTCGCCGCCTCGGTGATGTTGCACGAGCTGCTCGCCGGGGAGCGCCTGTTCACCGCGCCCACCGACGCGGGCATGATGCTCAAGATCGTCGAGGGCGAAGTCACGCCGCCTTCCACGAACAACCCTTACGTCACGCCCGAGCTGTCTGACGTGGTGATGAAGTGCCTCTCGAAGAAACGCGAGCAGCGCTTCAACACCGGCCGCGAGTTCGCGCGCGCCATCGAACAGGCCTGCCCCGATCTCTTCGAAGACGAACAGCTCGCCGAGTTCATGGGCCAGCTCTTCGAAGACAAGATCGCCATCACGCGCTCGTTGCTCGAAGCGGCCAACGACTCCGACCAGGCCTCGATGAAGCAGGCGGCCGCCGGGCTCACCACCGACGAACGTGAGGTCGAAGCCAAACCCGCGAAGAAGACGGGGGGCGTGCGCGCCAACGTGAGCCTGACCTCGGGTCCGCCCACGGCCACGCCCAATCCGCGGCCGGGGCTCAAGAGCACCAGCGGCTCGAGCAACAAGCTGCCGCGCGTGGGCCCCACGAAAGAATCGAAGGTGGCGGGCTCCAGCCGCCAGCTGCCCCCGGTCTCCGCCAAGTCGTCGATGAAGCTGCCCCGGGTGCCGGCCCCTCCGCCCCTTCCTGAAGAAGAGACGGTTCCGCCCAACTCGAGGTCGCCTTTCGCCAAGCCGAAAGAAGATCTCGACGCGACGCTGCCGCCCCGTTCGAAGTCGCAGATGAAGCTGCCGCAGGTGGTGATGCCGCCCAAACCGGTCGCGCCGCCTCCGCCCGAAGCTGAGCAGACCGACGCGCCCGCGAAGAAGAAGGGTGGCTCGTTGGGCACCATCTTCGCGCTGCTGGTGCTGGTGGGCATTCTGGGGGGCCTGGTCTGGGCCGTGACCGTGGGCCCCTTCAAAGATCAGTTCACCGCGCTCACCGAAGAGCCCAAAGCGCCCGACACCACCCCGAAGAAGGTGGATCTCGAGCCCACGCCCGACGGCGAGAAGCCAGCGTGGCTCGTCGAAAAAGAGAAGCAGAAGGCCGAGCAGGAGGCCGAGCGCAAACGCATGGCCCAGATCGAAGCGGCGGCCAACGACCCCGAGCGGCAACGCATGCTGGCGGAGCTCGAAGCAGAGCTCAAGCAGCTCGACTACCTCGAGGCCGAGCAGCGTTCACTGAAGCTGGCGGCCCAGGCGGGCGCGGTGGCGGGCGTCGCGAACGGGAAGAAGATCGAAGATCTGCAGAAGCAGATCGATGACCTCAAAACCATGATGGCGGAGAAGCAGAACAAGAAGACGGCCCCGAAGAAGGTCGATCCCGCCAACCCCGAGGTTCAGGTCGAGATCGTCAAAGACCTCAAGGGCGCGAAGAACGCCGACATCGGCTACCTCTCGCTGCGCACGGTGAACCCCTCGTCGGCCAACGTGATCATGAACGGCGACGAGCTCGGCTCGACCCCGCTGAGCAGGGTGCCCGTCGAGGCGGGCGTGCACAAGTTGAGGTTGATCGACGGCGACGGCAAGCCGCGCATGCTCTCGATCACCATCGAGGCGGGCAAGACCAACGAGATGCGCGCGGTCGACGTCAGTTCGCTTCCCCTGATCCCTTGAAGAAGAAGAAATCTTTCGCGGTCAAGCCGGCCGTGCGGCGGGCCCACTTCGAGATGGAGAAGGACCCTCATCACGCCCTGGCCCTGGTGGACGAGGTGCTCGCGGACGATCCCGATGATCCTCAGGCGCACTCCATCCGTGGGCGGATTCTCGCGTTTCACCTCGACCGGCCAGCCCAGGCCCGGGCCAGCCTCGAGGTGGCGTACACGACCGTGGTGAACGAAGGCTTCTTCGACCCCTCGGTTCACCTCTCGTTCGAGAAGTGCCTCGTCATGCTGGGGGAACGCAAGCAGGCGCGCCTGGTCCTCGACCGATGTCTGTCCGTCTACCCGGATGAGCTCGACGCGTGGCTCGATCGCGCCAACCTCTCTTTCTCTGAGGGCGCGCTGACGGCCGCGCTCGCCGACCTCGACGAGGTGCTCGGGCGCGATCCCCGGCACCCGATCGGCCTCTACAACCGCGCCTGCTACCTCGCGGTCGAAGGGTCCAGCGACGCCGCCCTCGACGCGCTGGAGGCGGCCATCGCCGTCAACCCGGACGACCGCGACGCTGCGCGGGACGACGATGACTTCGCGTCGCTTCGAAAGCAGCCGCGATTCAAGAAGCTGGTCGCTCCACCGAAGTCGCGGCGGTGAGTTCCCTTCCAGGAATCCCCCAAGATCGCTGATTGAAGGGTGACCGCGCCGCCTGTACGGTGCGCGCCGTCATGGCCATGTACTTTCAGGATCTTCTGCTGACGCTCCAGAACCACTGGGCGAAGCTGGGTTGTATCGTCACGCAGGGGTACGACCTCGAGGTCGGCGCCGGCACGATGGCCCCCGCAACCTTCCTCCGCGCCCTCGGGCCTGAGCCGTGGAACGTGGCCTACATTCAGCCTTCGCGTCGCCCGGCTGACGGTCGCTTTGGTGAGAACCCGAACCGCCTGTTTCAGCACCATCAGTTTCAGGTGATCCTCAAGCCCGCGCCGAAGAACGTGCAGGAGCTCTACCTCGACTCGATCAAGGCCTTCGGCATCGATCCGCTCGAGCACGACATCCGCTTCGTGGAAGACGACTGGGAGTCGCCCACGCTCGGCGCATCGGGCCTGGGTTGGGAGGTCTGGTGCGACGGCATGGAGATCACCCAGTTCACCTACTTTCAGAAGTGTGGTGGCTACGAGTGCAAGCCGGTGGCAGCTGAGTTGACCTACGGGCTCGAGCGCATCGCGATGTACCTGCAGGGCGTCGACAGCCTCTACGACATCGAGTGGGTCAAGGGCGTGAAGTACGGCGAGGTCTTCCACGAGAACGAAGTGGAGATGTCGAAGTACGCGCTCCACGAGTCTGATCCGGTGCAGCTCGAGATGTTGTTCAAGAGCTACGAGACCGAGTGCAAGCGGCTCATCGATCTGGGCCTGCCCTTGCCGGCCTACGACTACGCGCTCAAGTGCAGCCACGCGTTCAACCTGCTCGACGCCCGCGGAGCGATCTCCGTCACCGACCGCGCCGGCTACATCAAGCGCGTGCGCGACAACGCGGCGCTCTGCGCGAAGGGTTACCTGAAGGTGCGACAGAAGCTCGATTGGCCGCTCTGCAAGACGAAGTGGACGGTGGGCGAGCAGCTGCCCATGCACGAGGGTAAACCCGCCAGCGACGCCTGGAAGACGGTCAGCTTCGAAGAGAAGGAAGAGAAGAAGGAGGCCCCCCGTGGCTGAGCTCCTCTTTGAACTCGGAACCGAAGAGCTGCCCGCCCGTTTCGTGGTGCCGGCCCTCGACGATCTCGAGAAGACCTTCACCGAGCAGTGCATCGCGCTCAACATCAAGCACGGCGCCATTCGCCGCTTCGGTACGCCGCGCCGCCTCGCATTGCTGGTCGCTGACGTCGCCGAGAAGACCGACGACGTGATGAAGGAAGTGAAGGGCCCGTCGGTGAAGGCCGCCTTCGACGCCGCCGGTGCACCCACGCAGCCCGCGATCAAGTTCGCCGAGAGCGTGAAGCTGCCCGTTGATCAGCTGAAGAAGGTCAGCACGCCCAAGGGCGACTACCTGATGGCCACGGTGGAGGAGAAAGGCCGCCGCAGCTTCGAGCTGCTCTCCGACGTGCTCAACCTGTGCACCCGGAAGATCAACTTCGCCAAGCAGATGCGCTGGGGCGACGTGGAGCAGAGCTTCGGCCGTCCGCTGCAGTGGATCGTGGCGTTGCTGGGCACCGAGGTGGTGCCGGTGACCTACTCCGACGTGAAGAGCGGTCGCGTCACGCGCGGCCACCGTTTCCTCTCGCCTGCGCCGATCACGGTCGAGAAGCCGGGCGACTACGAAGCGCTGCTCGAGAAGTCGAACGTCATCCCCGACGTGGCCAAACGCCGCGCGTTGATGATCGAGCGCATCGCCGCTGCCGCGAAGAAGGCCGGCGGTACGGTGTTGCCCGACGAGGCGTTGATCGATCAGGTGGTGAACCTGGTCGAGTTGCCCTCGCCGGTGGTGGGCACTTTCGAAGAGCGTCACCTCGATCTGCCGCCTGAGGTGCTCATTCAGGAGATGAAGAGCCACCAGCGCTACTTCAGCCTCACCGCGGCCGATGGCAAGTTGCTCCCCAAGTTCATCGCGGTCAGCAACACGCCGGTCAAAGACGAGCAGCTGTCGATCAAGGGCTATGAGCGCGTGCTTCGCGCCCGGCTCACCGACGGCCGCTTCTTCTTCGACGAAGATCGCCGCATGCCGCTGTCCGCTCCCGAGCGGATGGAGAAGCTCAAGCGCCGCTCGTGGATCGACAAGCTCGGCAGCATGTCCGAGAAGACCGATCGCATTCGGGCGCTGGGCGCCTTCATCGCGAAGGCGGTCGGTCAGACGGCCCTGATTCCCACCGTGGAGCGGGCCGCGACCCTCTGCAAGGCCGACCTCAACACCGGCATGGTCGGTGAGTTCCCCGAGCTGCAGGGCGTGATGGGCCGCGAGTACGCGCTCCACGACAAGGAGCCGAAGGAAGTCGCGCTGGCGATCTTCGAGCACTACCTGCCGCGCGGCGCCGGTGACGGTCTGCCCACGCAAGACGCGGGCGCAATCATCGGCCTCGCGGATCGTCTCGACTCGCTCTGCGGACTCTTCGGCATCGGCAAGAAGCCCACTGGGGCGAAAGACGACTTCGCGCTGCGGCGTGCGGCGATCACCTTCATTCGCATCGTGATCGCGCGGGGCTATCGCTTCTCGCTCTCCGCGGCGATCGACGAGTCGGTTTCCTTGCTCGGGGCCAAGCTGGTCGACGCCAAGCGCAAGCCGACCGATCCGACCGTGAAGGATCAGCTGGTGGAGTTCTTCCGCGGCCGGCTCGAGTCGACCTGGAAAGAGAACCACCGCGCCGACGTGGTGGAGGCCGTGCTGTCTGCTGGCTTCGACGATCTGGCCTGCGCGCAGCTGCGACTCGAGGCCATCTCGGCCTACGTGAGCCGCCCCGACTTCGCCTCACTGGCCGCGACCTTCAAGCGCGTGGCGAACATCGTGGAGAAGCAGGCGAAGGACATCACCCGTGACGCGGTCGATCCGAAGAAGCTCACCGATGAGCCCGAGAAGGCGCTGCATGCCGAGGTCTCGAAGGTGAGCGCGGCGTTCACGGCCGCGGTGCAGGCCGACGACTACGCGGGCGCGATGGCGAAGGTGGTGCCGCTCAAGCCCTTCGTCGACGCGTTCTTCGACAAGGTGATGGTGATGGCGGAAGACAAGGCGCTGCGGGAAAACCGCGTGCGGTTGCTCATGGAGATCGGCGGGCTCTTCGGAACCGTGGCCGACTTCTCGAAGATCCAGGCGGAGTCGTGAAGCTTCAGCTCAAACTCATCCCCGTATTGCTGCTGTTGGCAGGTTGTCCCGAGACGAGCGGGGCCAATGCGCCTCCGATCGATCGGCTCTACTTCCCCGTGGGCATCGCACACGTCGACGTGGCCGGGTCGACGGAAGGCGTGCTGTTCGTGGCCAACGCGAACAGCAACAAACGCTACGCCACGGGTTCCGTGGTGGCGCTGCAGCTCGATTTGCTCGGGCTGCCTGAGCTGAGCGTCGACGCAGGCGCCCCCTCGATCCTTCGCCTGACCGACCTCAAGATGACCGAAACGCAGTCGGTGCAGATCGCCAGCTTCGCCAGCGAGCTCGCGGTGCAGCCGATCTCGGCGACCGAGTACCGCCTCTACGTGCCCACCCGCTCGGAGGGCATGAACGCCTACCAGCTGGCCGCGCGCATCGAAGGAACCACGCCGGTGCTCTCCTGTGTCGACGCCACGGGCCAGGACTGTTCCGGCAAGGGCACCAGCATGACGCCCAAGGTGTTCGACGGCATCGATGCCGGCGTGCAGTGGCCGCTCACCCCGTTCGGAGTCGCAGCGGCGAACCGCACCTGTGCCACCACTGCCGAGTGTTGCGCGACCGGCGACAGCTGCGGCCGCACCTGCGAGGCGGGCCGGTGCCTCGACGCGAACCGGCTCCCCTTCGCGGATGTGTGGGTGAGCTACGCCCCGCGATCCGATGCCTCGGCCCTGCTCAACGGGCGCGCGCTCATCGGCCACGTCGCGCGGCTCGACTCCGACGACTTCACGTTCAAGACGGAGAACCTGATTCCGATTGGCCCTGGCGGTTCGAACTCGGTCGCCGTGGCGGGCTCGTGGGTCTACGTGACCGGCCGCATCTTGAACCCGGCGCCGAACCTGCTGCGCCTGGTCAATCGCGAAGGAGTGGTGCTCTCCACCGCCCTCGAGTCGCTCTTCCGCGTGTCTGATTCGCGTTCGATCACGGTCTCGTCGGATGGCCAGCGGCTGTTCATCGTCGGCCGGGTGCCTGACACCCTGTTGGTGGCGACCATCACGAACCAGAACAGCGTGCCCACGCTCAACTTCGTGCGCGGCGTTCCGCTGTGTGATGCGCCCAACGACGCCAAGGTGATTCCGCGGGCAGGGCGGGGTGATCTGGTCGCGGTGACCTGCACCGCCTCGGGCACCGTGGTGCTCTACGACGACGAGGTCGGTGACCTGGTCGCGCAGCTCCCCGGCGTGGGCGCTCAACCCTATTCACTGGCCGTCGACGTGCGAGGCAATGCCGCGCGCATCTTCGTGAGCACCTACGGTGATGGCCGCATCGCGGTGATCGACGTGCCCTCGCTCGATCGCCCGCAGGCGGCGCGCATCGTGGCGACCCTCGGTGAGACCGAGGTGTGTCTGACGCAGGGGGAGAGTTCGCCCGGTTGCCGTGCCAGCAAGGAAGGCTCGCAGTGAAGCTTCGTTTTTGTGTGATCGGTCTCGCGGCGCTCCTGGCGTGCACCTCGCCCTCAGGCGTGCACAACGCCAACCTGGCGGGGACGCACGACCTGGTGCTCGTCGGTGATCCTGCGAATGGGTTTCTGGCCGAGACGGTTCAGGATGGCGGCGTCACCGTCGGCAGCAACGGCGTTCCTTCACGGTTCCTGTTCGTCACCTCGACGGACCTGCATCAGCTGCACATCCTCGAGAACTTCCAGACGACGGCGGGTGGCCGCTCCTTCGTCGAGGCCGCCAATCCACTCGAGACGCTCTCCATTCCCGTGCTCGATCGGCCCAGCATGCTTGCCGCCGACGAGGGCAGGAACAAGCAGGGCCTGCGCGTGACCGGCGGCTACGTCTATGCGGCGCGCCCCGGTGGCGCCGAAGTGAGCGTGGTCAGCGTCGCGCAGAAGCGGCAGGTCGGCGGCGCGGTGGCAGGCAGCCAGGTCACCCGGCCCATGGCCGCGCCGGCCCCGGTCACCGCCATCGGCGCCTTCATGGTGCTCGACCCGGCCGACGCGCCGCTCGAGACCAGGCTGCCCACGACGACGCGGCTCTTCACGGCCACGTGGGATGGAGCGAACGCCTCGATCTTCTCCGCGTCGCTCCCCACCAACCCAGACGCTCTCAACCTGATGCAATCGCTCCCCTGGGAGCGTGAACTGTTGGTCGGCCCCACGCCCGTCGCCGCGATGGTGGTGGTCGCCCCCCGTATCGGCCGGTCGCTCGATGGCGCACCGTTCTGTGCCACCTCGGTTTGTCTCGCGGTCGCCACCCGTGACAGCAGCGGGCTGGGGGGCCAGAGCTACCTGCTGGATCCCGACTCGGGCGCGTCGGCCACGCTCTCGTTCAGCGGCCCGGTTCGTAAGTTGGTCGTCTCTGGCGACGGCAGCCGGGTGTACGGCGTGCTCGAGGAGCAGGCCTGCGGCAGCCCGGCCTGCGGCGGCATCGTGGCCGTCGACATCGTCACCGCGACCCGCTCCACCACGCCCCCGTATCGGGCGAGCTTCCCCGCCTCCCTCGACGCGCTCGGTCTGCCCTGGCGTCCCCTTCGGGCAGGCGACGGGTTGATCACCGGGCTCACGGTGGCCAGCGGTGGCGCCATCATGCAGGCCGGTACCAACCCCAACGACGGTGGGCTCGATCTCTCCTTCCGCCAGCAATACAACGAGCTGGGCGCGTTCTCGTCTTCCACCGGGCTGATCACCTTCTTCAGCGGCTTCGCCGGTTCGGTGATCGACTACGACCCGCGCCGCTCGCTCATGTCGGCGGCCTCCGCGCGCATCCCCGGGCAGTTGCCTGACGGCGGCGAATCGCTGATCGGTGAAGACGGCGGGGCCATCGGCTCGAGCACCGCCCTGGCGGTCAACTTCCGTGATGTCGGCGGGGCGACCTACCGGGTCTCCGATGCGCCTCTGGAGAACGCTGATGGTGGCACGGAGCAGTGGACCTTCGACATCTCCGACGGCTACCTCGAGACCCAGGCGATCGCCTTCGTGTTCAAGGGCCAGATCCCCGGTCTCGTGTCGCTGCCGACCACGGCCGCTGACGGCGTGCGGCTCAACACCGGCGGGCTCGAAGCGCGCGCCGCGGTGGGGGACATCGTTCGGTTCGAGACCGGCACCGACACCCTCGGGTACCTCGAGTGTGGCCGCAGCACGATCGCTGCGATCGGTGCGGGCTTCATCGAAGCGGCCGAAGCCCCCGCCACGTGCGCTTCGCGCGTTCGCTTCTCCGTGCGGGCCGATGGCGCCAAGCCCCTGGTGGTGGTGGCTGACCTCGAAGGCTATCTGGGCCGATGGGCGCCCGGTGAGACGCTCACGTACAACCGCCCCTATGTGCTCTTGCCGGCTGACGTCACCTCGTCGCGCACGGCCCTGACCGTGAACATTCCCCAATCCGTGCCGCGGAATGAGGGCGCGTCGACCACCTTCCAGGTGAACGGCTTCATCGCCCCGTACCAGTCCTCCATCGATACCCTGACCATCGGCTGCTACGCGCAGCTCCCGGGGCAGGTGGTGCTCGGCAACATGGTGATGGACCAGGTGCCCACCCGGGTCAGTGGTGGGGCGATCAGTCTGCGGTGGACGGTGATGGCTGCGGTGCCTTCGGGCAACGGCATCGTGGAGATCCCGCTCGAGGCGGTGGGGGCCATTTCGGGCCCGCGGCTCGGGGCCTTGAGCACCACGCAGGGTGCCTTTTGTTGGCGGTAGTTTGGTGCTCTCCGAAATGGCTGGTATCTTTCACGCCTCCCGTTGGCACGAAGGGTAAACCGTTACCCCCATGATGGATCCGAGCAGCCGGCCCGCGCGCAAAGTGCAGATCGCCGATCACATTTGGGGCGCCTTCGAAGAGATGGCGTCTCAGATGGGGTCTGATCGGGATGCGCTCATCAATCAGGCGATGTTCATGTTCGCCCGTCTCAATGGGTTCCTCGACTCCGCAGGTGGGGCGAGTGTTCCCGGTGGAGCAGGGGCCGCGGTCAAGCCCGCGCCTGCTCCTGCAGCAGCGCCCCGTGCGGCGCCGCCTCCACGTCCAGCAGCCGGTGGCGGTGCGCCGCCGATGCTCAAGCCCGTGCAGCAGCCTCCGCCGCCTTCGGGTGGCGGTGCGATGGATGACGATCCGGTGCGCCGCGAGGTGCAGGAGCGCGTGCTGGAGACGGCCGCCGAGCTCGAGCGCCTGATCAAGTCGAAGAACCAGAACAACCAGCCCGCGCCCGATCAGTCGATGGATCAGAGCGACGACGGCGGCGACGGTGAAGTCGACGTCGACATGGGCGGCGAAGCAGGCGGCGCCCCGGCCCTCTACATGATGCTCGAAGGCGGAGAGCTCGATCGCATCGCCAAGGAGCGCTTCGTCATCGGGCGCGGCAAACACTGCGACTTCGTGATCAACTCCGGCAAGGTCTCGCGTGAACACGCTGTGATCGTTCGGGATGCAGGCGAGTTCTTTTTAGAAGATCTCGGCTCGTCGAACGGCACCTGGTTCAACAAGCAGCGCATCAAGCGCCGCAAGATCGAAGACGGCGACGAGTACTTCATCTGCTCCGAGAAGGTGAAGTTCGTCTACCGCTGAGCTCTGTGCCGACGCTCAAGCAGATCCTCTTCTCCTTGCTGGTCGTGACCGCCGTCATCGCGGTGGTCACCGACGTGAGGAGCAGACGCATTCCAGACCTGCTGACGTACCCTGCGATGCTGCTGTGCCTCGCCGCGCGTTTCTGGCTCGAGGGCGTGGGCGAGGCGACCTCGGGTCTGCTCTCGGGGCTCGCGGGGCTGGGCGCTGCGGTCGTCTGGTTCGGCGCTTTTGCGCTCTCAAAAAAGGGCATGGGCTGGGGCGACGTGAAGCTCGCCGGCGTGATGGGCGCAGCCCTGGGCATGCCTCTGACGTTGGCCGCCATGGTGTTCGTGAGCGTGGTCGGGGCCTTTCAGGCCCTCGTCTCTTTGATCTGGGCGGGGGCACTGTCTGATACCGTTCGCGGCGTGTTGGCGCGAAAGGTCGATGGCCAAGGCGCAAACCCGACTAAGAGGCACATTCCGTACGGAGTGGCGATCGCTCTGGGTAGCGTCTGGGCGATGTGGTGGGACTGACATAACTGGCTTCACTTTTTGAGGGGAGTTCGACGATGCGCGAAGTGGTGCCGATGCGCTCGGGTCTGGTTCGCAGTGTTGCAGTTCTCGCGGTGATGCTCGTCGCCTTGCCTGCCTCGTCGCAGGATGGTGGCAACCTCGCCCTCGGCGTCGGCACCCAGAAGGTGCTCAACGTGCCGGGTCTTCAGCGCGTGGCCATCGGCGATCCCAACGTCGCCGACGTCAAGACGATCGGCAACAACCAGCTGCTGATCATCGGCTCGACCGAAGGCAAGACGACGCTGCTCGTCTGGAAGACCTCAGGTCAGCGGGTGAGCTACCTCGTGTCCGTGCGCAAGCAGGACCCCAACGAGATCATCTCGGAGATCAAGAAGCTCCTGGGTGAGATCGAAGGCGTCAACGTGCGCATGGTCGGCGACCGCATCTATCTCGACGGCCAGGCGTACACCCAGGGCGACGCCGATCGCATCGACCAGGTCGTGGGGCTCTACGGCAACGTGAAGAGCTTCGTGAAGATCGCTCCCAACGCGAAGAAGCTCGTTGCACAGAACCTCAACGCTGCTTTTCAGAAGGCCGGCCTCAAGAACGTGGCGGCCAACGTGGTCGGCTCCACCATCTTCCTCGAGGGCTCGGTGGAGTCGCAGCAAGATCTCCAGAAGGCCGAGCTCATCACCAAGGCCATCGGCGAGAAGGTCGAGAACCTGCTGGTGGTCGGCATCAAGCGCATGATTCTGAGCGAGGTGCAGTTCGTCGAAATCCGCCGCAACTCGACCGATCGGTACGGCATCCGCTACCCGACCGACATCACCGGCACCGCCCAGGCCGCCGTCAACATCACGAAGGATCTCTTCCCCGGCAACTTCGGGGAAGGCGCCCTGCTGGCCCGTGCCATCGGCGGCTCGCAGTTCAACGTCGGCTTCCAGATGAACGACGGCTACGGCCGCCTGCTCGCCCAGCCCAAGCTGGTGTGCGCCAGTGGTGAGAAGGCCGAGTTCCTGGCCGGCGGCGAAATTCCGATTCCCCTCATCACCAACAACCAGTTCACCGTCGAGTTCAAGCCCTACGGCGTGATCCTCAAGCTGCGCCCCACGGCTGACCGCAATGGCAACATCCAGACGGAGATCGAGGCTGAGGTCTCGGAAGTCGACGTCTCGGTCGCCGTCGCCGTCGGTGGTGGCGCCACGGTGCCCGGCTTCCGCACCCGCAAGGTGAAGACCAACGTCACCGTGCGTCACGGCGAGACCATCGTGCTGTCAGGCGTGTTCGCGCACGACGAGCAGAAGCAGGTCTCCAAGCTTCCCGGCCTGGGTCACATTCCGATCATCGGCGAGCTCTTCAAGAACCGCGCGTTCGACTCGAACAAGCGTGAGTTGGTCATCTTCGTCACGCCGCGCATCGTGAACCCCGACTCCGACAAGATCCGCACGATCATCGACGACGTGAAGAGCCGCTATAAGCAGGCCCGCGGTGAAGTGACCTTCGGCATTTTTGACTGACTGTTTTTCTGGGTCGACCGGCTTCGCTCCCGGGTAGGCCCAGCAACCACCACCCGCGGCTCGGTCATCTGGACCGGCCGCGGGTTTTTCGTTCTTAAACCGTAGGGTTGCCGTGCCGTGGTAAGGTCCTCCTCATGTTTTTCATCACTCTGGCCGAGAAGGGTGGAGACGCCCGGGATCTCCTCTTTGAAAAAGAGGAAGTCACCATCGGCCGACTCGCTGGCAACGACATCGTCCTGAACAAGGGCAACGTCTCGAAGTACCACTCCAAGATCGTTCTCAAAGACGGCAAGTACATCGTCGTCGATCTCAAGTCGACGAACGGTACCTTCGTCAACGGCAAGAAGATCGCGGGCCCGTTGGTGGTGCGGCCCACCGACAAGATCTACGTCGGCGACTACATCATCAACGTCGACGCGCCCCCCGAGGACTACGAGGGTGAATCGAGCGAAGGGTTCGACGACTCCCAGCAGGAGGAGGAAGAGCCTCAGGAAGAGGAGCAGGCTGAGGAGGAATACGAAGAAGAGGCGCAGGAAGAAGAAGAGGCGCCTGCCGAGGAAGAGCCCGATCCGGTGCCCGCGGGGAACATGCCGGCCTCACTGGCGAACGCGATGCGACGCCGCGGCAAACACGTCGACCCGCGCATCGAGGCCTACGCCACGCTGCAGAAAGACATTCACGATCGCCTGATCGAGTACCTCGACCTGCGCCGCCTCGACATGGACAGGCTCGGCGACGAAGAGCTCTGGCGCCGCACCGAGAAGGCGATTCAAGACATCCTCGCGCAGATGGACGGGGACGGTGAGATCCCCGACGAGATCGATCGCGACATGTTGCTCACCGACGTGCTCAACGAGGCGCTCGGGTTGGGGCCCCTCGAGGCGTTCCTCGCTGACGACGACATCAGCGAGATCATGGTGAACCACGCCAACCAGATCTACATCGAGAAGAAGGGCAAGATTCGCCTCTCCGAGAAGATCTTCAGCTCGAACAGCGCAGTGCTCGGCGTCATCGAGCGCATCGTGGCCCCCATCGGCCGCCGCATCGACGAGTCGAGCCCCCTGGTCGACGCCCGCCTCAAAGACGGCTCGCGCGTCAACGCGATCATTCCGCCGCTGGCCCTCAAGGGGCCCTGCATCACCATCCGCAAGTTCAAGCGCGACAAGCTGCAGGTCAGCGATCTCATCAAGTACAAGTCGATGACGCCGCAGATGGCCGAGTTCCTGGAGATGGTCGTCAAGGCCCACAAGAACATGGTGATCAGCGGCGGCACGGGCTCGGGCAAGACGACGCTGCTCAACGTGATCAGCACGTTCATTCAAGACGACGAGCGCATCGTCACGGTGGAAGACGCCGCCGAGCTGAACCTCACCCAGGATCACTGGGTGCAGCTCGAGTCACGCCCCGCCAACCTCGAAGGCAAAGGCGCCATCACCATTCGTGACCTGGTGAAGAACTGCCTGCGCATGCGGCCGGACCGGATCATCGTCGGCGAGTGTCGAGCCGGTGAGGCCCTCGACATGCTCCAGGCGATGAACACCGGCCACGACGGTTCGCTCACCACCCTGCACGCCAACACCCCGCGTGACGCGCTGGCCCGGCTCGAGACGATGGTGCTGATGGCCGGCATGGATCTGCCGGTGAAGGCCATTCGTGAACAGATCGCCTCGGCCGTGCACATGATCGTGCAGCAGACCCGCTTCTCCGACGGCAGCCGCCGGGTGACCTACATCTCGGAGGTGTCGGGCATGGAAGTCGATGTCGTCACCATGCAGGACATCTTCTATTTCAAGCAGGAAGGCTTCACGGACGACGGCAAGGTGCGCGGCCGCATGGTCGCCACGGGTTTCGTGCCTCGTTTTTACGATGACCTCCAGCGCCGCGGCATTCCCGTCAACATGGGCATCTTCCGCGAGGAGTAAGGACCCACCGTGCCGACCCTCGTCATCAAGAACCCAGACGGCAGCCAGCAGGAGCAGGACGTCTCCGGTCAGCTCACCATCGGCCGCGCCGAAGGGAATGATCTGATCCTCTCGGAGGGCGGGGTGAGCCGCAAACACGCCCGCTTCTTCGTCGAAGGCGAAGCCTGCATGGTGGAGGACGCCGGTTCTGCCAACGGCACCTTCGTCGACGGCGAGAAGATCGAAGGCCCGACCAGGCTCTCCGGAAAGAGCCAGATCGTGATCGGCGACTACGAGATCCAGCTCAAGCTGGGCTCGAAGCCCCTGCCCAAGGTCTCCAAGGCGGGCGCCAGGCCCTCGAAGGAGCCCACCTCGGCCAGCGGCAAGGCCGTCAAACCCGCGGCTCCTCGTTCGACGCGCGTGGTGGCGGCGATCAAAGAGAAGCCCAGCGGCGGGGCCTCGCTGGCCAAACGGCCCGGGCCGCAGAAGGCCGCCGGGCCCCAGCTGCGCGGGCTCACCGGCGCGATCACCGGCAAGACCTTCTCGTTGACCGGCACCATGATCGTCGGCCGCGTGGCGGGCGTGGACCTGGTGGTCGACGACGACTCAGTCAGTCGGCGACACGCAGAGCTGGTGGTCAACGGCCGCGAAGTGACGGTCAAGGATCTCGGCAGCGCCAACGGCACCACCGTCAACGGCGCGCCCATCTCGGAAGACACCATTCTCGCGCCCGGAGACATCATTCAGTTCGGCGTGGTCGAGGTGATGTTCGAGACCGGCGGTTCGTCGGGTTCGCGCGCGCCCATTGCCCGGCGTGGAGCGGCTGCCGACCCGCCGGCACGGCCCGTCACGCCGCGAGGGCCGCGGGGTCCCAGCGAGAGCCTGGATGGAGGAAGCGAAGCGAGCAGCGTGCCGCTCGATCCCAGGAAGAAGAAGATCATGATCATCGCGGGCAGCGTGCTCGGCGCGCTCTTTCTGCTGGTGTTGATCCAGGCGTTCACCGCGCCGCCCGACAAGATCGACAACGAGATGAAGGACATCAACGGGCTGCCGGCCAAGCGCCCCAGGAACGTGCCCGCGGTGGAGCTGGATCCCGCGGAGCAGATCGAAGCGTACCTGGCAGAGTGCCGCACCTATTCGAGCAGCGAAGCGGGGCTGACCGACTGGTCGCGCGCCGACACGGCCTGCCAGAAAGTGATCGAGCTCGAGCCGATTCACCAGGAGGCCAACACCCTGGTCAAACGCATCTCGGTGCTCAAGGTGTGTGAGCAGAACTTCAACGGCGCGAAGGAACAGCTCGCGGGCGGCCAGATCGAAATGGCGCTCGACCTGCTCGCGAAGATCCACAAGGGCTGCGAGAGCTACCTGCTGCGCTCGCTCTCGGTGGCCAAGGAGCCCGTCGCCGAGATGAAGAAGCGCGCGGGGGTGGACTGCAAGAACTACTCGACCAACGCCAAGTGGGATCTCGCCTTCAAACGCTGCGAGCTCTACACCCGCCTGGCCTGCCAGACGATGAGCCCCGACGATCTGTACCCGCCGGCGCTGATGAAGATGAAGCTCGATGGGCCGCTCAACCCGAAGACCGATTGGCGCCCCAAAGATCCGCTCTACATCAACTTCCTCAAGTCTCGCGAGAAGGTGAAGCCGGGCGAGCCGATGTGGCAGTGCCCCGAGATCATCGCGTTCCGCCCGCCGCCGCCCCCGCCTGATCCGGGCAAGCTGGCCAAGGAAGAGCTGGCCAAGCGGTACCCCGAACCCGAGATGGGCCGCGCGCTCACCCTCTACTTCTCAGGCGACTTCCAATCGGCGCCGGTGCCGCTGCAGAAGATCACCGAGAAGATGGAGAAGGCGCAGTACCACGAGGCCGCCCGCGCGCTGCTGCTCGACATCAACAACGCCATCAACCTCTACGAGAACGGCACCACCGAGATCACCAACGACCGGCCCGAGAAGGCCGAGGTGCCGTTCCTCAAGGCGCTGGCCGTCGACGAGCGGCTGGTGCTCGGTGATCGCGCGGCCAAGCTGACCGCCGACGAGAAGAAGAAGGAGCTGGAGAAACGGGTGTCCTTCATTCGCAAGGCGATCGTCGAGACCATGAGCTCGCAGTCGTACGAGAAGGGCAAGGCGCTGGCCGACCGGAAGGATTTCAGGGCGGCGTGCCGCATCTGGAAGCTCGGCAACAACTTCTCGCGCAGCAACATCGACCTGCTCAAGGCGCTCACCAACGTGTGCACCAAACGCGCGTCGGATGCGTTCGAACGGGCCCAGTCGTGCGAGCAGCTCAAGGCCGCGATGGACTTCGCGGTCGATGGCGACGGCTTCAAGGAGAAGATCGCCGAGAGCATGACCGAAGAGGGCTGCACACCGTAGGCAAGGAGTGCCCCTCACCCCGACCCTCTCCCCGCTTCGCAGGGAGAGGGGGACCTGCTACCTGCCAGCCATGGCGACGCAGGGTGACTTGTTCGGCTTCCAGCAGCAGGGCCTTCCTCCTGCGAAGGCGCCGCCCGCGCCTCCGCCGGGCCCCAAGACGGTGACGCTGGTCGACGCGTCGGGGATCATCTTCCGCGCGTACCATGCGCTCCCCCCGCTCACGACGAGCAAGGGCGTGCCCACCCACGCGGTGCTGGGCTTCACGCGCATGGTGCTCAAGCTGTTGCGCGAGCGAAAGCCGACCCACCTCGCGCTGTGTTTCGACCGCGACAGCCGCAAGGGCCGGCTGGCGATCGACCCGAACTACAAAGCGAACCGCGAAGCGCCCCCTGCCGATCTGATGAGCCAGTTCGACCTCATCCGCAAGATCGCCCAGGTGCTCGAGCTGCCCATCGTCGAGATGCCCGGCTGGGAGGCCGACGACGTCATCGCCACCCTGGTGGGCCGTGCGCTCAAGCAGGCGTTCGAGGTCGAGATCATCACCAGCGACAAAGACTTCCTCCAGCTGCTGCAGCCCGGCGTTCGCATCTTCGACCCGATGAAGGACAAGCCCATCACCGAAGCCGACGCCCTGGAGCGGTACGGCGTGAAGGCCTCGCAGATGCGCGACTACCAGGCGCTGGTGGGTGACGCGATCGACAACATCCCCAAGGTGCCCGGCATCGGCCCCAAGACCGCGGCCGATCTGCTCGCGCAGTTCGGCACCGTCGAAGCGTTGATGAGCCGCCTCGACGAGGTGAAGAAGCCGAAGATCCAGGAGTCGCTCAAGACCAACCTGGAGCAGCTCAAGATGGCGCTGCAGCTGGTGAGCTTTCGCCATGAGCTGCCGCTCGAGGTCGAGCTCGACGGGCTCATTCGCAAGGAGCTGCACGCGGCCGAAGCCCGGGCGCTCTTCACCGAGCTCGAGTTCTACCGGCTGATTCAGGAGATGCCGTCAGCCCCCGCCACGCCGCTGCGCCAGGCGGCCACGTTGATCAGCGATGAAGCGGGGCTCAAGGCGTTCTGCGAGGGCCTGGCGAAGACCACCCGGGTGTCGCTCGCGCCTGCCTTCGAGGGCGAGCCGCACTCCGCTGAGCTCAAGGGCCTGGGCTGCGTGGTGGGCACGGAGACCTGCGTGTACCTGGTGGTGCCGGCGATCGGCGCTTCCCTGCTGGCCGCTCATCTCGGGCCCGCGCTCCGGCGGCCGGAGCTGGAGATCGAAGCGCACGACGGCAAGGCGTTGCTGCACCTGCTGGCCAACGTGGGCATCGAAGGCGTCACGCTGCACACCGACGTCGAGCTGATCTCGTACCTGCTCAACCCTTCGCGCAAGGAACACGCGCTGCCCGATCTCGCCCGTGAGCGCCTGCGCACCGAACTGCCGGCGTGGCCCGATGGTCAGTCGGGGCGCGGCAAGGCGACGCTGAGCGAGATCCACGAAGAGCGCGCGGCGATGTTCTTCGCGGCCTCGGCCGATGCGGTCGACCGGCTGGTGAGCGATCTGTGGGTCGAGACCGAAGGCATGGGGCTCTCGAAGCTGGCGCGGGAGATCGAGCTGCCGCTGGTGCCCGTGCTCACCAAGATGGAGCGCACCGGCATCTGCATCGATCGCGCGGCGCTGGCGGAGATCTCCGTGCAGGTCGACGCGTCGGTGCAGGAGATGCTCAAGAACGTCTTCGAGCACGCCGGCGGCCGCGAGTTCAACGTGGGCTCGCCGGTGCAGCTCGCGCAGGTGCTCTACGACGACCTCAAGTTGCCGGTGATCAAGAAGCGCTCCACCGATCACGAGGTGCTGGAGAAGCTCGCCGAAGAGCACCCGCTGCCGCGCGCGATCATCGAGTACCGCACGGTGGCCAAGCTCAAGAGCACCTACCTCGACACGCTGCCCACGCTGATCGGCGCCGATGGTCGCATCCGCACCACCTACAAGCAGGCGGCCGCGGCCACCGGGCGGCTCACCTCGACCAACCCGAACCTGCAGAACATCCCCATCCGCACCGAGTTGGGAAAACAGATCCGCCGCGCGTTCGTGGCCGAGCCGGGCTGGGTGCTGGTCTCGGCTGACTACAGCCAGGTCGAGCTGCGCATCCTGGCGGACATCTCGGGCGACGAGGGCCTGGTGAAGGCGTTCGCGGAAGACGCCGACGTGCACGCGCGTACGGCGGCCGAGGTGTTCAGCGTGCCGCTGGCCGAAGTGACGAGGTCGCAGCGCTCCGTGGCGAAGATGGTGAACTACGGCATCGCGTACGGCCTGTCGGCGCACGGCCTGAGCACGCGCCTCAACATTCCCATCGAAGAGTCGAAGTCGATCATCGAGCGGTACTTCGCGCGCTTCCCCGGCATCAACCGCTACGTCGAGGAGACCCTCGAAGGGGCGCGCAAGAAGGGCTACGTCGAGTCGATCTTCGGCCGGCGCCGCTACATGCCGGATCTCGTCTCGCGCAACCGCCAGGTCTCCATGGCCGCCGAGCGCGCGGCGATCAACATGCCCATTCAGGGCAGCGCCGCCGACATCGTGAAGCGGGCCATGCTGGAGATGGAGAAACAACTGGTCACCGAGCGCCTGAGCGCCCGCATGCTGCTGCAGGTGCACGACGAGCTCCTCTTCGAGTGCCCGGAGGGCGAAGTGGAGCGGCTGACCGCCCTGGCCAGGAAGGTGATGGCCTCGGTGGCCCAGCTCAAGGTGCCCCTGGTGATCGACGTGGGGCAGGGAAGGTCGTGGGCCGAGGCGCACTGAGGCGGTAGAAGGGCAGCACATGGATCGCTCCCCTCGCCAAACCACCTCCGCCGAGCGCTTTCAGGCGCTGCTCGAGGTGGGCTCGCAGATCTCATCGGCCCGAGACATCGATCAGCTCCTGCAAGCGGTGGTGGAGCGCATCGCCGTGCTGCTGGAGGCCGAAGCGGCGACCCTGTTCATGCACGATCGCGAGAACCGCGAGCTGTGGGGAAGGGCGATGCGCGGTCAGTCGCTCAAAGACATTCGCGTTCCCGATCAGCTGGGCATCGCAGGGCACGTGTTCTCCACCGGGCGCACGATGATCCTCGGCGACGCGTACAGCGATCCCCGCTTCAACCCGGAGATCGATCGGCAATCGGGCTTCCGCACCCGCTCGGTGATCGCCACGCCCTTGCGGCACCTGAGCGGCCGGGTGCTGGGCGTCTTCCAGGTGCTCGGCAGCCGGGTCGACGCGTTCGACGCGGACGATCGGGCGTTGGTGGAGGGCATCTCGACGCAGATCGCGGCGGTGCTCGACAACGTGCTGCTGGTGGAAGAGCTCAAGCGGGGGGGCGAAGAGCTCGCCAGCCGCATGAGCGATCTCGACGCGCTCTACGAGGTCGAGCGTGCGGTCTCTTCGGTGACGGCGCAGGCCGACCTGCTGGAGAAGATCCTCGAGATCGCCATGGAGCGGGTGGGCGCGCGCGCCGGCAGCATCCTGCTGGCTGAAGAAGATCGCGACAGCCTCTACTTCCGCACGGCCAAGGGCGAGAGGAGCGAGGCGCTGGTCTCCTTGCGGCTCAAGACCGGGCAGGGCATCGCCGGGCACGTGGCCGAGAGCGGCGAGGTGGTTCGGGTGAAGTCGGCGGAGGACTCCGAGTTTCACGATCGCACCATCGCCAAGCGGCTCGGGCTCACCACGGGCGCGGTGTTGTGCGTGCCGGTCATCACCGGCAACAAGACCTTCGGCGCGCTGGAGCTCCTCAACAAGAAGGGCGGCTTCAGCGAGAAGGACGAGCGGCTGGCCGTGTTGCTGGCGGCTCAGATCGGGCGCGCGCTGCAGCGCAGGCAGTCGCAAGAAGAAGTCGAGCGCCGTTCACGTCTGGCCACCATCGGGCAGATGCTCAGCGGCGTGCTTCACGACCTGCGCACGCCGCTCACGGTGGTGGGTGGGTACGCCGAGATGATGGCCGGGGAAGAAGAGCCGGCGCTGCGAGCCGAGATGTCGGCGCAGATCCTCACCCAGCTGCAGCACATCTCCGACATGCAGCAGGAGACGCTGGCGTTCGTGCGCGGCGAGAAGTCGGTCTTCATTCGCCGGGTGTTCATGCACGTCTTCATGCGTGAGCTCACCGAGCAGCTGGTGCAGGAGTTCGCGGGCACGCAGGTCGAGCTCAAGGTGCACGCGGGCTACACGGGCGCGGCGCGGTTCGACGAGAACAAGATCAAACGGGTGATCTTCAATCTCTCGCGCAACGCGATCGACGCGATGCCTGAAGGCGGGCGCTTCCTGCTCTCGGTGGAGCGTGAGGCCGACGAGGTGGTCTTTCGCGCGAAGGACAACGGGCCGGGCATTCCGCCGGAGATCGCCGGGCGCCTGTTCGAGTCGTTCGTCACCTCGGGCAAGAAGCACGGCACCGGGCTGGGCCTGGCCATCGTGAAGAAGATCGCCAGGGAGCACGGCGGCTCGGTGAACTGCAAGACGCAGGTGGGCAAAGGCACCTCGTTCGAAGTGCGCCTGCCCGCCGGTACGCCCCTCGACTGAGAAACAACCCCAACAAATTCTCTCGAGATCTCCGCCCAGGTTTTCTACTGATTCGATCTGAACAACCGCATGCCCGGCCGGCCACTCAGCTCGAGGAAGAACCCGAACTGAAACCGCACCGTCTGATCAGTCGCCAGAATCCCCGGCGGAGGATTGGGAAACGGCTGCGCGCGCTCGAACGCCTTCACGGCCTCGAGGTCGAGAAAGTCCAACCCGCTCGACTTGTCGACGAAGGCATCCTTGAGGCGGCCGGTGCCATCGATGGTCACGGTGAGGATCGTATAGCGATCGCGCCCGCCGTAGATCTGCCCCGACGGATCACGAAGGCGCATCTGGTCGTTCGGGCTCCACTCCTGGCCCACGCTCTGCTTCACGCGATTGAAGAAGCTGGCGTACTTCCACTCGCGGGTACTGAGGTACGTGCCGTCGCCTTCTTCGACGTCTTTCAGATGATCGTTCGGCGCGGCCCCGGTGATCTTGTCGACCACCGCCGCCGAGGGCAGCAGGTTGAGCGCGCCCGCCTGGCCCACGCGCCCCGCCGAGACGTCTTCTCCGGTGTTCTGCGAGCCGGGCACCAGGTTGAGCCGGTCGGAGTTGCCCTTGATGGCTTCGGCCTCTTCGCGGTTCTCCACCGCCAGCCCGGGCCCTTCGCGGGTGATCGTCTTGAGCGCGATCTCCTCGCGCTTCTTCACGTCGGGCACTTGCAGCGCCTGTTTGGGCTGGGCGCCCTCCATCAACGGCCGGTCGTCATCACCCATGCCGTTGTTGCCCTTGGCCTGGGGCTTCTCCGCTTCCGAGGTGCCGTTGCCTTCCACCTTCTGAGGCGCGGTGCGTTGGTTGGTCGCGTTTCGATAGAAAGCCGTCTGCTCCTTCGCCCGCGTCTCCTTCTGGGCGACGTTGTTCGACTCCGAGACGTACTTCGCCTTCGGGTCGACCTGGTCATTGCCCCTGGGCGTGGCGACCACCTGGCCGTCCGGCATCTTCTCGGGCTGCTTCTCTTCTTTCTTCTTCTCGGGCGGCCGGTTGACGGTGCGTTCGTCGCGGCTCTCAGCGCCGCGGTTCTTCTCGAACTGGTCCGCCGAGAGGCCCCGCAGCATCACCGGCCGCGAAGGCGTGGGGCGCGCGCTGCTCCTGGGCCGATCGGGCACGTCCCACTTGAGCAGTGAGGTGAGCACGATCATCGCCACCAGCCCGGCATGCACCAACACCGTGAGCGCCAGCGTCAGCAAGACCAGCACGGCGCGTTTGCCGTTGGCGGTCTTTCGCTGGGGCTGAGTCAGAAGCATGCGTCGTGAACATCATAACGAGCCTGCGGTGTTCCTCGCAGCCCGGGGCCCCTCCGAATCATCCAATGAAATCAGTAGATTCGGGCGACCTGCGCGCCATTGAAGTAGTGGTCGAGGATCTGGCGGTAGGTCTGGCCTGCTTCGGCCCGCCCGATCGCCCCGGTCTGGCACATGCCCACCCCATGGCCCCAGCCGCCGCCGGTGAAGATCCAGGTGACCGGCCGGCCTTTGGCATCCTTCTCGGCCTTGAGCTCGAACATCGCGCTGTTGAGCATGCCGAAGGTGCGGCGAATGTTGAGCTCTCCCCGAATGGTGGTGGCCCCTTCTTCACCTGAAATCTGCAGCAGGCGCGCGCGCCCCGAGACGCCGCGTTCGGTGACGTTCATCGCCATCACCTTGCCCACCGCGAACGACGCGAGTTTGTCGTCGACGTCTTTCGCGGTGAAACGTTTCTCCCAGCGGTACTTGCTGAGCGCGGCGAAGCTGGAGACCTTGCACGCGTGCTGCGCCTCGGTGCTGAGGAACCTGGAGAGCTCCTTCGGGGAGGCAGGCGTGGGTTTGCCCGGCATGATGTCGGGCCGGCCGCGCAACGAGGCGTTGGCCACGCCGCCCCAGACGATCTCGTTGTTCTCCGAGTGGCCGCCACACACCGCGCTGTACACCGAGTCGACCAGGCGATCGTTCGCGTCGAAGCTGGCTTCACCGCGGGTGGCTTCGACCGCTGCGTTGGTGGTGGCCGCTTCACCCGACACGCCCCGGTACACCGCGCAGTGTTGTTCGGTGCACAGCAGATACGGGTCGGCCAGGTGCTTGAGGCCGATCTTCGCGAGCACTTCTCCGCGTGCCGTCACCGCCTGGGCCTTGAGCGCTTCGGCGTGGGCCTTGGCGAAGATCTCCGAGGGCACCAGGCCCTTGAGCAGATCCTCGAGGTCGACCTGGTTCACCACGGCGATCTTCCCGAAACGATCGGCGGTGAGCAGCACGCTGCCGCGGAAGGCGCGGTCTTCGAAGTTGTGGAAGTCGTAGCCCACCCCGAACTCGACCCGCTTCACTTCGATCGGCGCGCCATCGGGTGACTCGGCGGTGAGCTGCCCATCGACGGTGGCGGTGACGTTGCCCGTGCCATCGACCAGCTCGAACTTGATGGTGCCCTTGACCTTCACGTCTTCCAGCAGCGAGGTGCGCACCGAAAACTTCTTCAAGATGTCGGCCTGCTGCGCGGCGAGTGACTCGGGCGGGGCAGGGGGCTGATCGACCACCAGCACGTAGCGGCGGTTGTCGATCACCTTGCCGGCGATGCCGTACACCCCGCCGAGGATCTGCGACTTGAGCCTGAGCCCGCGCGACGACCACTCCTCTTGCGCCTGCGCGAGGCCCAGCTTGTCGGCGAAGGGGATCTCCACGATCTGAATGCGCGCCACGATCGATGCGGGCGTGCCGGAGACGCGCTTGATCTTCCACGCCATGCCCGGAGGACCTTCCACCAATCGTTCGGGCGTACCCGGCAGGCGGAAACGCAGCCGCCCGCGGCCGACCAGCGTCACCTCGGTGCTGCCTTCCATCAGGCGCACGGGAATGATCGGAGAGCCGCTCTTGAAGTCGAGCCGCTTGTTGGTCAGCTCACTGGGCGCGGGAGGGAGATCCAAAGCGTCGCCACCGCGGGCGAGCTGAGCGAAGAGCAACGTGGCGAACAGCGCACTTCGCATGAACTCGAAGACTTCGAAGAGGCGCCACCCGGAATCGAACCGGGGAATGAGGGTTTTGCAGACCCTTGCCTTACCGCTTGGCTATGGCGCCGAAATCAGGGCCTTACCTGCCTCAGCTGTTCGTGTTGGTCAAGGGTGCGATTCATTGATTCTCTTGGGTTCATTGATTCTCTTGGGTTCATGAGTTCAGGATTCCAGACCTACTCGGAAGAGCATGAAGCGTTCCGCGCCACGGTGCGCCAGTTCGTCCAGCGGGAGATCAAACCGCACATCCAGAAGTGGGAAGCGGCCGAAGAATTCCCCCGGGAACTCTACGGGAAGGCGGCGGAGATCGGCCTGTTCGGCCTGAAGTACGAAGAGAAGTACGGCGGGTCGGATGCCGGCTTCTTCTTCGAAGCGGTCGCCACCGAGGAGCTCTCCAAAAGCAGCTCGGGCGGGGTGGCGGCGGGCCTGGGCGCGCAGATGACCATCGCCACCGGGCCCATTCATCTCTTTGGCACCGATGCGCAGAAGCAGAGGTACCTCACCCGGGCGATCAAGGGCGAGTGGATCGGCGCCTTCGCGGTGACCGAACCGAGCGGCGGCAGCGACGTCGCCGGCCTCAAGACCACCGCCAGGCGCGAAGGCGAGGGCTGGGTGCTCAACGGCGCCAAGACGTACATCACCAGCGGCGTGCGCGCGGATTACGTGATCGTCGCGGCGAAGACCGACGTGACGAAGGGCCACAAGGGGCTCTCCATGTTAATCGTGGAGAAGGGTACGCCGGGTTTCATCGTGAGCAAGAAGCTGCAGAAGCTGGGCTGGCGCGCGTCGGACACCGCCGAGCTGCACTTCGAAGACTGCCGCATTCCGGGGGAGGCGCTGCTGGGCACCGAAGGCGGCGGCTTCTCGCAGATCATGGGCAACTTCCAGTGGGAGCGCCTGTCACTGGCGCTCGGCGCTGTCGGCGCGGCCGACGACATTCTCCAGACTGTGATCGAGTTCACGAAGAACCGCGAAGCCTTCGGGCAGGCGGTGGCGAAGTTTCAGGTCACCAAACACAAGCTGGCCGAGATGGCGACGGATCTCGAGGCGGCTCGGCAGCTCACCTACCACGCGCTCCGCTTGCACGCGGCGGGCGAGTGGGCGCTCGGTCAGACCGCGATGGCCAAGAAGGTGGCCACCGAGATGTGCTGCAGGCTGGCAGACCAGTCACTGCAGCTGCACGGCGGCGCGGGCTACATGATGGAGTTCGACATTCAGCGGCACTGGCGTGACGCGCGCCTGGGCCCCATCGGCGGCGGCACCAGCGAGATCATGAACGAGATCATCGCCAAGCAGCTCGGGCTTTGATCCCCTCTCCCTTCGGGAGAGTGAGCGCAGTGCTTAGAACCGCGCCTGCATCACCAGGTTGAAGCCCAGCTGGTTCGCCTGCTGGTACACCGGCTGGCTGATCAGCGCGACCGAGTCGCGGAAGGTCACGCGGTTGTTGTCGTAGTTGTAGAAGACCTCGCCCAACGCCGCGAAGTACTCGGTGATGTCGAGCTTGAAGGTGCCCTTCACCGAGAAAATCGGAACGGGGTTGTCGCCTTCGGGCAGCGTCGAGGGGTCGTTCACGTTGCGGTAGACCTGCGTGCGCGTGCCCAGGAACGCTGCAGGCGGGTTGTTGCCGCCGCCGAGATCGGGGCTGGTGCGCGAGGCGGTGGACTGCACGCCGAACACGATGCCGATCGTCAGGTGCTGCTGCGGCAGAAACCGATCTCCGCCGACGGCGATCCACATCTCAGGGGTGACCTCGTCGCCATCCGAGTAGTCGGTGTACGGCCGCACGCCGGGCACGTCGAACTGAATGAACGAGAGCGTGCGCATCAGGCCGATCGCGTAGAAACGCCAGAAGTCGTACTTGAACCGCGCCTGCAGGGCGAGCGCAGCAGCCGGCTGCAACCGGGTCGACGCGAAACGCTCGGGGTTGGCCAGCGTCTGCCCGAGGAAGCTGCCTTCGAGAGAGAGCTGGTAGCTCAAGCCTCCCGGGTAGTTCTCGGGGCGGAAGAACTTCTGCGCCACGTCGGGATCGTTCTTGTAGAGCCGCAGATCGAGCGACGGAAGAATGGTGTCGGAGAAGAGGCTCAGCTGCATCGAGCCACCCAGCGCGTTCACCGAAGCGCGCACGCCGAGGTCGGCCAGCACCGGGTTGACCCCGCGGGTGAAGTAGCCGCCGTTGGCCTCGAGGCGGAGGTTGCTCAGCAGGTCGATGCCGCCGCCGAACAACACGCCGTACTGCCGCTCCTGGTTCGCGTTGAGCCGGTTGAGCAGCAAGCCCGTCTTGGCGCCCACGAAGGCGTACCAACGCTCGCGGGTGATCTGAAACTTGGCGCCGGGAACGGCGGCGGGGCGGCCCGTCGTCGAGAGACCGGGGCCCTGGTTGTACGTGAACGCCGCGTCACCACCCCACGACACCTTCCACGCGTAGCCGAGGCGGAAACGATCGGCCGACACCGGGAAGCCGGTCAGCGAGATGTCTTCTTTCTGACCCCAGCCCGGCGGCCGGTAGTTCACCTTCACGAAGCTGGCGTTGTCGAAGAGGTTGATCGCCCCCGAGGGGTTGGTCAGGAGGTTGATGTTGAGCGCCGCCTCCGCCTCGAACCCCTCGAAGAAGCTGAAGCTCTTCTTGTAGAGCGAGATGTTCGAGAGCGTCTCGAACCCGGTGAAGCGCGTATTGAAGTTGTCGTAGAACTGCGTGTTCTGCCGCGCGGCGCCGAAGCCGGTGCCCGGTTCGCTGGGCGTCGTCTCGCCGGGCTGCACGAACACGTTGGAGTTGGCGACCGCGAACGCGATGCGCGTATCGATGAAGTCACCGGCGATCGCTGCGCTCGACACCATCGCCACGAGGGCGACACACCTGAATACCAGCTTCAATGTTCTCTCCCGGGCCCGGGGGGCGGGCCCTCCACGACAGGAACTTCAAACTTCAATTCGAAATCAGGGGCACGGCTGAATCGGGCGAGGGCACTGCAGGCCCGGGCCGGGGTAGCAACAGAGGTCGTCGGGCGCGCGGGGGAGCACGATCCACCGGGGGCGGGCCGGCTGCGCCTGGCGCAGGTGGCCGATGACGTCGAACTCGGCGCCACGCAGGTACTGGCACTGCTTCGCGCGCTCCTCGTCGGGGTCGGCCTCGTTGCAGTCGGGCTCGAGCTCGGGCACCGCGTCACGGGTCATCAGGTTGATGCGGGTGCGCGCGCTCTGCCCCACGGTGCAGGTGGCCTGGGCGCTGATCGCCTGGAAGGCGATGGCCGAGTTGGCTGAGTCGAAGGTCACGCGCACGATCTGGCCCGGCGCGATCACCGCGTCGGCTGCGGAGGCGACCACGTTGCTCCCGCCCACCCGGTAGTGCGCCGGCTGGTCGCAGGTGACCGCCACCTGCACGCCGGGGAAGAACGCGGTCAGCCGCGTCGACGGATTCTGGGGAACACCCGCGTCGATGCCGGCATCCACTCCGCCATCCACCTCACCGCCATCGGTCTCGCCGCCATCGGCCTCGCCCGCATCACCGGTGCCCGCGTCGGGCATGCCCGCATCACGCACCGGCGGTGGCACATACAACCTGGCCACCGCGGTCTTCACGCGCTGGGGCAACGAATCATCGAGACCCAGCGCCGAGGGGCCGGGCGCCGCCATCTCGACCACGTATTGACCGAAGCCACGGAAGGTCGCCTGCTCGCTGCAGATGGTGCCCGCGTTCTCGCCCAGGCCGACCACGCAATCGTGATGGCAGGTGCGCTCGATGCGGTCGGCCTCGGGCTCCGGAGCGTCGAAGCTGCAGGTGTCCCAGACGCGGCCCTGCGCGTTGTCGCAGAAGAAAGGCACCGAGCCGTTCGCGTTGAAGTCGCAGTTCTGAAACCGCTTGGGGAAGCGCACGCGCCGCAGCCGCACCAGCCCCGACTCCAGGCTCTCCAGCTTGAGGTTGCGCCGGTTCTGCCCGCAGAGCGCGTCGGCGAAGTAGATGTCTTCGACGTTGTCCTGCCCGCACGTGCGGCCGGTGATGTCGTAGGGCCGGGCGTACTGCAGCCACTTGTCCCACTGATCCTCGGGCAGGCGGCGAACCCGCTCGGCGGTGGTCCACGAGGGGAAGACGAGCTGCGTGGTCGAGGTGAACTCCTGGATGCCGCCCGAGAGGGTGAAGAGCAGGTCACCTTCGTCGAGGTTGTCGGGGAAGTTGTAGTTGTAGACGAAGATCGAGGCGAAGGTGCCCGGGCTGTAGCCGGGGCACTGCGACCTGCGGGTGCACGCGCGCTCCGAGATGTTGCAGCGCCCGGGGCCGCCGTCGAGGTTCTCTTCGCGCCCACCGTCAGCCGCGGTGAGCCAGCACGGCTCGGGCGGTTCGACGTTCGCTGCACGCACGCTGGCCCCGGCGTTGTCGGACAGCTGCTCGACCACCCGGCAGGCCGAGATGTCGGTGACGAAGAAGCCGGCGGGGTCGAGGCCGGTGATCACCATCAGGGAGTCGCGGCCATTGCGAGCCGGGTCGTCGGCGCAGTTCTGCTGGAGCGGCACCGAGCCCGCGTTCTTGCCCACCATCACGAAGTTGCCCGAGAACGGAGAGCCCCGGTTGTCCAGCTCGCCCGGCATCTGGATCGACTGGAGCGTCTGGTCGGCGAAATAGATCGGGTCGGAGGTGCCCGACGCGAAGGTGCGCTTGAGAGGCGCGACGGGCTCAGGGGGCAGCTCTTCCTGCGCCACCACACCGCCGTCGTAGATGTTCCGCGGGGGCGCGTCTTCCACCCAGACCCGCGCTTCACCGTACGGAGAGACGGCCCGCACCGTGGCCTTGACCTGCCCGAGCTCCGCCAGAGACCAGCGCGCCCGCAGGTTGTTCGGGAGATCGCCTGGCACCACTCGAAAGCTGACCGACCCGTTGAAGTCGTCGTACGGCTGACCATCGATGGCCACCGCGTGGGCTTCGACGTCGAACTCCGCCTCGCCGCGCGGGATCACGTAGCGGCAGTCTTCTTTGCCCTTGGCTTCCTGGGGCACGGCGGCCTGGCTGCCGTAGCGCAGCACGCAGGGCGCCACCACGGGCAGCGCGGAGCGGGTGTTGCCCACGCGCTCGAAGACGCCGAGCACGGTCACCTTGAAGCTGCTCATCGCATTGGGCGGCGGCGCTTGCTCGAGCGGGCAGGCGGTCAGCACCAGCGTCAGCACACCGCAGGCGAGCCTGGAAACAGAGCGGTTCATCACTTGACCCTCCGTTGGATACGCCCGTCATCCGTGCCGACGGCGACCGGTAGCTTGGTGGGGTTCTCACAGAAGTTTCGCACCGCGCGCGTCACGTTGCCGCACAGCGGATCACCCAGGAGCGCTTGCCGGCAGGTGCAGCGGCCGAGCGTGGGGCCCGCGGGCAACGCGGCCTGACAGTCAGCGAGCTGGGCCGTGAAGTCGCCGCCGTTCTGGCAGGTCGCGGCGTCTTTGCGGAAGACGTCGTAACAACTGCACGCGCCGCGGGCTTGGTAGAGCGAGTCACGGAAGGCGGCGGTCTGCGTGCAGAACGAGAGCTCCTGCGCCTCGACCACCCAGCGCGACGGCATGAGCGGGTCGCGGTTGCCGCACGGCTGGCCCTTGCCCCCCAGAATGTTGCCCGCGGCATCGGTGCGGGCCGCGAGGATCTCGTCGCAGCTGCAGAAGTTCTGCATGTAGCCGACCACCGAGTCACGCAGCGGAATGCCCGTCTCGATGCGGGTGGTGTTGCGCTTGAGCACCAGGAAGCCAGAGCCACCGCGCGCGATGTAGTCGTTGACCGCCACGCGGTACGTCTCGTTGATGCTCAACGGGTTGCCGTTGATGCTGATGTTGGTGCCCGGGTGCGCCCAGCAACGCCCACCTGCCGGCGAGGTCTCGTCAGACAGGCACTGCCAGGGCGCGCGGCCGGTGCGGTCGCCCGCCGGGCATTCGCTGGCGTCGCCCGCGGGATCGCACGGCGTCCTGATGTTGTTGAGCTGCGCCTGCGCGCAGTCCATCGTGAAGCGCACGCCCGAGACCTGGGCCTGGGCGCCGCAGCCACGCTCGGCGGAGCGCTCGGCGATGAAGTCGAAGAGCTCCTGCATTTCACTGCCCGAGAGGAACATCACGTTGACGGTGTTCTCGAAGGGGAAGACGTTGAACATCGCCTCTTGCGTGAGCGGCCCGGCGTACAGGTTGTCGCGAATGCCCAGCGAGTTGCTCAGGGCCACCTCGGCCTCCACACCCTGACGGCGGCGCATGGAGTCAGCGAGGATGTTGCCCAGCGGGCTGTCGCCACCCGAGGCGTTGTTGCGACGCTCGATGTTGCGGGGCGCGTAAGCGAAGAGCGAGGTGAGGTTCAGCTTCACGTCGAGCTCGGTGATGTAGGGCACCAGCAGCTCGGTGGTCTCCTTGTCCTCCTGCAGCTTGCACGCGTCGATGCCGGCCTTGACGCGGGGGTCGGCCATGAACTCGCCTGCTCCCCAGAACTGCGAGCGGTACAGGGCGCGCAGCCCGTCGTTGCACCACAACGAATCGATGGGGAAGATCTGGTGCTCGAAGCTGACGATCTCGCCGCCTTCGACGCGGCCTTCACCCTCAGGCGGCATCTGGATGACGGCGTCGATGCGCCCGAGGTACTTCGAGAAGGCGCCGCCGTGGCTCAGCAGCACCGCGCGGCCCGCGGGGTCGGTGAGGCGCTGCGGCGGGTTGAGCACGATGTGCAGGTGGCCGCCGAGGATGGCGTCGATGCCCTCCACGCCGGGCACGCGCACCCGCACCACGGAGTCGGAGGCGAACTCGTCGCCGAACCACTCCAGCACTTCCCACGGCAGCTCGGTGCGCTCGACGAAGCTCTTGGCGAGGTTCCACTCGTAGAAGGCCTCGTAGCCCTCGATGAGATCCTGGTCTTCGGTCAGGCCGGCGTGGCTGGTGATCAGGATCACGTCGACCGAGCCGCGGATGAACTGCACGTAGTTGCGCACGACCTCGTTTTGCTCGAGGGGGATCACCTGCAGCGAGTTGCCCTGCTCGACGATGGAGTTGAGCGAGCCGAAGTTGGCCAGCCCGATGATCCCCACGCGCAGGCCGCCCACGTTCTTGATGGTGTAGGGCGCGGCGTAGAGCGCGGTGCCGTTGCTGCCGGGCTGGCTGATGTCTTCCCACTGGTAGTTGGCGGCGAGCAGCGGGAAGCGCGCGGCGTCACGCGCCTGCTTGGTGAAGTTGGCCGCCCCTGAGTCGAACTCGTGGTTGCCGATCACGGCCGCATCGAGGCCGACCATCGAGAGGAACTTGTACTCAACCTCGCCGAGGTTGAGGTTGTAGATGGGCGCGCCCTGAAACGAGTCGCCCGAGTCGAGGTGGATCACCCGGTCCGCGCGCGCGCGCTCCGTCTTGATCAGCGCGGCCATTCGGGTAGCGCCGCCGAACGGACCCGCTTCGGGGATCATGCCCAGGTCGGTGTCGGTCTTGAGCGGGTTGAAGTCGTACGGCAACAGACGCGAGTGAAGGTCTGAGGTGTGCAACATCGTCAGGCGCACCTGCTGGCCCGCGAGGTTGATGTCGTAGCCCTCGAGCGTGGGCAGGCAAGACGTCTGAACCATGGCTGCGCAGCTGAAAGCGGCCAGCACGGCAGTCGAGCGGAGTCGGGAAAAGAGCTTCATGACGGATCCGGGCTCGGGGTGCGGGGGAAGGGCGGCCAACCGTTCGGTCACATACGCGCCCACGCGCCTCTGGTAAAGCGGTCAGACATGGCAAACGCGCTCGTGACAGACCTCGATGTGGTGGAGGACTTCACCGCGACCGGAAGGTGCGACGAGGGGTTCCTCCACATTCGGAGGTTGCGGGTCAGAAACCTGCGCGCCGACGGGAGCAAATCAGACGTGTACCGGGTCGATGTCGTCGATCGCCCGCGCCTCGACGCGGTCGCGGTGCTGCTCTTTCGCAGGGGTGATCAGGGGCTCGAGTTCCTCACCCGCCAGAACCTGCGGCCCGCGGCGCACTTCCGTCACGAGAAGGTGCCGAACGTGCCCGATGGCCGCTCCCACCTCTTCTGCGAAGAGATCGTCGCGGGGTTGCTGGAGACCACCGATCAAGGCCTGCCCGGCGTTCGTCAGCGCGCGGTGGAAGAGACCTTCGAAGAGGCCGGCTTCCGCGTGCCGCTCGAGGCGGTGGCCCTGCTGGGCCCTCCCTTCTTCGTGGCCCCCGGCATCATCAGCGAGAAGATCTTCCTCACCGCGGTCGACGTGACGGGACTGGTGCCGGCTGTTCCAGAGGGTGATGGCAGCCCGCTGGAAGAAGGCGGGGCGACCTGGTGGCGCACCCTCGCTTCGCTGGAGAGCGCGCTCTTTGATGGGACGATTCAAGACGCCAAGACCGAGCTGGCGCTGCGACGGTTTCTCGCGCGCCAGCCGGCCTCGTCATCGGTGGTGATCTCCGCCTCGACGTCGGTCTCGGTCTGATCAGCGCACCCACGCCGAGGATGTTCCGGAGCTGTCGAGTCATGTGGTCTCCCCCCATCGGTGTCGGGGACCGCGTGCATCTTGACGGCCATTTGCTGCGTGCCGTGAATGGGCTTGCGTCAGCAGAAGCTGCGTTCTGGTGCAGCCGCTGCGCTTCGACTCAGCGCTTTCGTTTCGCCGCGGCCTTCTTCTTTGCAGGCGCGGGCTTTCGGGCTCCACGCTTTGGGGGCGCAGGGGGCGTGGGCTGGGTCTCCGCGGCCGCGAGTGGCAGCCGCACTTCGCCCTTCGGGTTGATCTGCCAGGGCCGCTCGAGAACCGCGAACACCCTCCACTCGAGGGGAAAGCGCTTCACGTTCGAGAGCTCTGAGAGCGCCTTCGCGACGTCGCCCGGCAGCTCACCTTCGGCCTCGAGCGGAATGAGCAACTCGAAGCGCGCGGTTTCGCCGGGGCGGTACCGGCGCGGTCCGTCGAGCTGAAGTTCGAACTCCCAGACCTTGTCGTTGCGGTAGCTGAGCGCGAGACCTTGATGGGGCGGCAGGCCCACCGCGCGTTGGCGGGCCATCAGGCCCACCACCAACCGTTTGGCTGGAGCGGGCGCTGGGAGGTCGAGCTGCACGGTGCCGGTGACCCGCTCACCGGGGCGATACGACGTCGCGTCGAGCGTCAGCAGCAGCGCAGTCATGCAGGGCCCCGTTCACCGTTTGCCCCGAGAGCCGTCCAGAGGAACGGTGTGGCTGCCTCTCCTTCACGGCTCAACGGGTCCATGCGCGGCGTTCAGTGCAACCGGCGGGCTCGGCTCCACCGGCTTGTTCTGCGGCTTCGCGTTCCACACCCGCGTGCACAGCACCAACCCGATGATGGCCATCGGCACCATCGCCATCGGCCAGCTGATCCAGTTCGAGGCCACCTTGGCGAGGTCACCCTGCGGCAGCAGTCTCCCGACGATCAGTGATTGCAGCCCGGTGCCCAGGTACACGAAGCCGTCGATGATCCCCACCGCCACGCCGGTGTTCTTGCGCCCGCCGAAGTCGGCGCTCGCGGTGCCCGAGAGCATGCCGTGCACGCCCACGTAGTTGAGCGCCATGAACACCAGGATCCACCCGACCCACGCCTGGTCGAGGAAGAAGAACATGCCGATCGAGCCGGCCGCGATGCCCGCGTAGAGCACCGAGGCGACCGGCCCCCGCCGCGAGTGGAACACGCGATCACTGATGATGCCGGCAAACATGCCGCCGATGATCCCGAACACGCACAGCAGCATTCCCCAGTTCTTCGAGACGAAGTCGTCCTGCAGCGAGACCGCCTTGGCAAACTTCGGGTACCAGGACATCACGCCGTTCCGCAGGAAGCCGGTGCAGAACTCGATCGCGACGATGGTCATGATCACCGGGTTCTTGATCATCTTCACGAACACCTGCGCCGCGGTGGGGTCCTCGCCGGCCGCGTCGGTGGTCGAGGCATCACCCAGCTCGAAGTCGGCGTGACCCGCGTTGCTGGGCGCGTCGCGCACCAGGAAGAGATCGGCCACGAAGACGGCCAGCAGGATCGCCGCCGGGGCGAAGAACACCAGCCAGGGTGAGGCCGGGTTGCCCTTCACAATCATCCGGCTCCAGTCGTAACCGAAGTAGATGCCCAGGCTGATCAAGATGCCGAACACGCCGCCTTGTTGGCCGCGCTCACGCACGTGGAACCACGCCGCGTTGACCTTGACGATCGAGACCGCGCCGAAGCTCTGGAAGTACATGTTGAGGCCGTAGAGCACCGACAGCCACACCAGCAGCCCACCGGGCGGCGCCCAGCCGTTGCCCACCACCGCGTAGACCAGCCCGCCCATGAGCAGGTTGGCCACCGCCGAACCCATGGCGGCGATCAAGATGGTCAGCCGGCCCCCCAGCTTGTCGGTCAGCGGGCCGTTGATCAGAAACGAGACCCCGTACACCCAGGCGCCGACCGCGAAGATGGTGCCGAAGGCCGCGTTGTCGAGCTGTTTGATGGCGCTCGTGGCTTCGTTGATGTTGTACCGGGCGAAGTAGAGAAACGCGTACGTCATGCCCAGCGGAAACCAGTTCCAGAAGCGGCGTTTCTTGAAGCTTTCGGAGTGACCCAGCTCGACTTTGGGCAAACGCGCGAGCACGAGCGCGATCGCTCCGAGGAGCAGGACGATCGGGAGCAGGTTGGACAACCACGGCGGCATGCGGAAAAGCCTCCCGCGGGCGCAAGTCCCACCTTCTTCGGCTGGGGTCAAACCCCAATTCCGACCCCCGGCATCCCCCCGGACTTCCGGGGACACTCAGTGGCGTGTCACCTGGTTGTCACATACATTTGCGCGGTGGCATCTTCTGGACCCTCCGAACTCTTCGATACCAAAGTCGAAGTTCATGACCGCAAGCAGTTCGAGCTGAAGCTCGAGTACCAACCGAGCGGCACGGACCCCAAGTCGGAGTACCTGGTCGAGACGCTCCTCTTCATTCCCCGCAGCCTGAACATCGACGCCGAGACGTGGAGCCGCGATCAGTTCTACGCCGATCTCCACAACTACGTTCGGCTCAAGACCCCGGTGCTGGCCTTCGAGGAGATCCTCACCGGCTCGCACTCCCCGTTGGTTCAGATGGAGCAACGCCTGCCGCTGGGCCTGATGGGGCCGGTCAGCGAGGTCGTCTACGACGCCAAGATGCTCGCCTGCGTGACGCGCGGTGCGCTGCGACGCTTCTCCCGCGGCATGCGGCGCGAGTGTGCGCACCTGCTCAGCGGGGCCGAGACCGACAACTGCGCGCCGCCCGAGTCACCCGCGCACCTGATGGCGTTGGCGCGCAAGTCGATCAACGCCACGCAGGAGATCCTCCAGCGTTTCCGTTCGACCTCCGCGCAGCTCGCCGAGAAGTACGACCTCGGTGAAAAGGCGCAAGCGGCGTTGCGGCTGGTCGACGAGTACCTGAGCCTCACGGTGGAGCAATTCTTCCGCCGCATCGTGGTGCAGATGGAGTCGATGCCCCGCTCCGGCATCTACATCGAGCTGCGCCGCGAATTGATGGACGTGGTGATCGCCGACGAGAGCTACCGGCGCGCGAAGAAGCTGCCTTCGGTGCTCGCCGCCCACGGCGACAACGAGGAGTACTCGCACCGCGTCGGCTTCTTGAAGAAGTTCTGCATGAACATCCTCTTCCTCAAGGTGCAGCGCAGCTCCAAGCGCAAGGCCTGGGAAGAGGTGCTCTTCGCGATCGCCGCCGGCGGCTCGATGGCCTTCGCGCTCGGCGTCGGTCTCTTCGCGCAGTCACGGTACCCGCAGGCGAGCTTCAACTTCTTCATGCTCGCCGTGGTCGGCTACATGTTCAAAGACCGCTTGAAGGAGGCCCTGCGCCGCTCGTTGGCCTCCTACATGGGCAAGTTCCTCTACGAGCGCACCACGCTCATCGTCGACCCGGTGACCCACGACAACGTGGGGGTGTGCCGCGAGAAGCTCGACTACGGCGACGCGGTCGAGGTGCCCCCGGAGATCGCCAAGCTGCGCGCGCAAGACGATCTCGTCACCGTCTCGCAGACCGAGCTGAGCGAGATGGTCATCCGCTATCGCAAGCGCATCGCGCTCGACTCGCAGATGTTGCCGCGCATCGCCGACGGCCTGGTGTCGGGCGTCACCGACATCATCCGCCTCAACATCGACCGCCTGCTGCACGACATGGACGACCCCGAGTACGCGCTCGACTACGTCGACCTCGAAGACTTCTCCGTCGGCAAGCTGCAGATGGCCAAGAGCTACCGGGTCGACGTGGCGTTCCGTTTCGCCGTCGATGACGGCCGTCACCAACGCACCACGGTGCGCCTGGTGCGCCTGGTGCTCGACCGCAACGGCATCAAGCGCATGACCGATCTGGTGCCCGAGACGGTGGTCACCGAGAGCGCGCCCACCTGGGTGAACGTGCCCCCGGCCCGGCCTCCTGCGGTGAAGCAGCCGGCGGTGCCGCCCGTGACGCAGCAAGTCACCGACTGAGACGCCCGCATCGCGCGCTCTTTTGCTAGAGCGCCGCTCTCCATGACTGACTACCTCACTCGCGTCGCGGTCGATTGGCACAAGACGCTCGAGCAGATCCTCTCGCTCGCTCAGAAGTCGGGCCCCCGTGGCCTGTTGGTGTTCGATCTCGACTCCACGGTGTTCGACAACCGGCCCCGGCAGGCGCGCATCGTTCGTGAGTTCGGCGCGGCGAAGAAGCTGAACAGGTTGCTCGGCTGCCAGGCCTGGCACTTCACCTCGGGTTGGGATCTGCGCGGCGCCACCGTCTCGTGCGGCCTGAGCCAGGCCGATTCAGACGCGCTGTACCCGGAGCTCAAGGCGTTCTGGCAGGAGCGCTTCTTCACCAGCGACTACGCCCGTGACGACATCGAGATCGTGGGTGCTCCGCGGTACCTGCACTCGCTCGACCACGTGAAGGCGCGCGTCATCTACGTCACCGGCCGCCACGAAGGCATGCGGCCGGGCACCGAAGCGTGCATCGAACGCTGCGGCATGCCGATGCCCAGCACCGGCGGCCACGTGCAGCTGCTGATGAAGCCTGCGCTCCCCGATGATGACGATGCGTACAAGCGCACCACGCACGATCACCTGCGCTCGATGGGCACCGTGCTCGCCGCGTTCGACAACGAGCCGCAGCACATCAACGACTACGCCCTCAAGTTCCCCGAGGCGATCCCGGTGCACCTCGCGACCGATCATTCGGGCCGCGACGTGAAGCTCGAGCCCCGCTGCATTTCCATTCCGCACTTCGCGACCTGATCGCCTTCGCAAGAAGGTGGCAGGTGCGGATCGCTCTGTTACAAGCCCCGCGCTCTTTCATCGCGCTCAACAAGGAGTCTTAAGTGGCCAGCACCGAGTCGATGCTGACGATGTACCGGAAGATGCTGCTCGCTCGCCGCTTCGAGGAGAAGGCCGGGCAGGCGTACGGTCTGAAGAAGATCCAGGGCTTCTGCCACCTCTACATCGGCCAGGAGGCCGTGGTGGTGGGCGTGAACGAAGCGTTGCGCGAAAGCGACTGGGTGATGACCGGCTACCGCGATCACGTTCACCCGCTCGTTCGGGGCGCTGATGCCGGCATGTTGATGGCCGAGCTGTATGGCAGAGACACCGGCTACTCGAAGGGGAAGGGCGGTTCGATGCACTTCTTCGACATCGAGCACGGCTTCTACGGCGGCTACGGCATCGTGGGAGGGCAGATCCCGCTCGCGGCCGGGCTCGCCTTCGCCTCGAAGTACCGCAACGAAGATCGCGTCACCGTGTGCAGCTTCGGCGACGCCGCGGCCAACCAGGGCGCGATGCACGAGACGTTCAACATGGCGGTGAAGTGGAAGCTGCCGGTGCTCTACATCGTCGAGAACAACCGCTACGGCATGGGCACCGACATCGCGCGCGTGTCCTCCGTGCCTGAGATTCACAAGCGGGCGCCGGGCTGGGCGATGCGCGGCGAAGCGGTCGACGGCATGGACGTGCTGACCGTGTACGAGAAGGCCAAAGAGCTCATCGAGTGGATCCGCGCGGGCAACGGCCCGGTGCTGCTCGAGGCGAACACCTACCGTTTCCGCGGGCACTCGATGTCTGACGCGGCGACCTACCGCACGAAAGACGAGGTCGAGCTGGAGAAGCAGCGCGACCCGATCCTCAAGCTGCGTCAGGTCTTGCTGGAGAAGAAGGCCGCCAGCGAAGCCCAGCTGGATGCGATCGACGAAGAAGAGAAGGCCCTCATCGAGAAGGCGTTGGCCTTCGCCGACGCCTCGCCGCTCCCGCCCGACAGCGACATCTGGACTCACACCACGGTGGAAGAAGGCGAGCCCGATGAGAAGCCGCGCGAGCGCGTGCTGGGCGCCAAAGACGTGAAGTGGCCCGCGCACCCCACCGACTTCAAAGTGACGTGGGATCTCGAACCCCGCTCCAAACCCGACCCCGAAGCCAAGAAGGGAGCGAAGTCCTAGTCATGGCTGAGCTCGCATACCGTGAAGCGTTGAATCAAGCCCTCGCCGAAGAGATGGAGCGCGATCCCCGCGTGTTCCTCATGGGTGAAGAGGTCGCTCGTTACGACGGCGCGTACAAGGTCTCCAAGGGGCTGCTCGACAAGTTCGGCAGCGCGCGGGTGGTCGACGCCCCCATCTCTGAGCTCGGCTTCGGCGGGCTCGGCGTCGGCGCGGCCATGGGCGGCCTGCGGCCGGTGATCGAGATGATGACCTGGAACTTCGCGATCCTCGCGATGGATCAGATCGTCAACAGCGCGGCCAAGCTGCGTCACATGTCGGGCGGCCAGCTGCGGTGCCCCATCGTCTTCCGCGGCCCCAACGGCGCGGGCGGGCGGCTCTCGTCGCAGCACTCGCAGGCGCTCGAGGCGAACTACGCGCACTTCCCCGGTCTCAAGGTGATCGCGCCCGGTACGCCGGCCGACGCCAAGGGCCTGCTCAAGTCGGCCATCCGCGATGACAACCCGGTCATCTTCATGGAGGGCGAGCTGCTCTACGGCGTGAAGGGCGAAGTGCCCGAGGGTGAACACCTCGTTCCCATCGGCAAGGCCGACCTCAAGCGTGAAGGCAGCGACGTCACGTTGATCACCTGGTCGCGCATGCTGACCGCGGTGGTGCTGCCGGCCGCCGAGCTGCTGGCCGCTGAAGGCATCAACGCCGAGGTGCTCGATCTGCGCACCATCAAGCCCTTCGACGCCGAAGCGGTGGCCGCCTCGGTCGCGAAGACCAACCGCGTGGTGATCGTCGAGGAAGGGTGGGGCTACGCCGGTTTCGGAGCCCACATCGCCGACTTCATCAGCCGCGAGTGTTTCGACGATCTCGACGCGCCCGTCACCCGGGTGCACGGCCTCGACGTCAACATGGCCTACGCCGAGAACCTCGAGCGACTCATTCTTCCGTCTGCGGCGCGCGTCGTCGAGGCGGTCCACCAGGTTCTGTACCGCTGAATTTCTTCTTCTCAGAGACCCCATGCCCATCGCCATTCAGCTCCCTGCGCTCTCGCCCACGATGTCCGAGGGCCGCATCACCAAGTGGCTCAAGAAAGAAGGCGACAAGGTCAACTCGGGTGACGGCCTGGCCGAGTGTGAGACCGACAAGTCGAACCTGGAGATCGAGGCGACCGACGGCGGCACGCTGCTGAAGATCGTGGTGCCTGCGGGCTCCACCAGTCCGGTCGGCGGCGTGATCGGCTGGATCGGCAAACCCGGTGAGGCGATCCCCGAGGCGCCTGCCCCGGCCGCTGCCCCTGCGGCGCCTGCGCCGGTCGCTGCCGCGCCGAAGCCTGCTCCGGCAGCTCCTGCTGCTTCGGCGGTGCCTCCGAAGCCTGCGCCGAAGCCGGTGGCTGCTGCGCCCGTTGCAGGTGAAGAGCGCCTCCGTGTCTCTCCGCTCGCCCGGAAGATGGCGGAGACGCAGGGCATCGACCTGGCCAGCGTGCCGGGCTCGGGCCCCAACGGCCGCATCGTGAAGCGCGACGTGGAAGAGGCGATGGCGAGCCCCGCGCCGGCCGCGAAGAAGTCAGCGCCGATCGTCCGCGCGGCCCCGGGCGTGCGTCAGGCCCCGCAAGACATCGCGCTCACCTCGATGCGCAAGGTGATCGCGCAGCGTTTGGGCGAAGTGAAGCCGGGCGTGCCGCACTTCTACCTGACCATCGAGGTGGAGATGGATCAGGCGCTCAAGCTTCGTGAAGAAGCGAAGGCGCAGGATCTGAAGATCTCCGTCAACGACGTGCTGGTGAAGGCGACGGCGATGGCGGTGCGCAAGTTCCCCCGCATCAACCAGTTCTTCGCGGGTGATCGCATCGTGCAGCTCAACACCGTCGACGTCGGTGTGGCCGTGGCCATCGAAGACGGTCTCATCACGCCGATCATCAAGGACGCCGACGTGAAGGGGCTGGCCGAGATCGCGCAGGAAGTCCGCGAGTTGGCGGATCGTGCGAAGAAGAAGGCGCTCAAGCCCGAGGAGTACACGGGTGGATCGATCACCGTGTCCAACCTGGGCATGTTCGGCATCGACAGCTTCATCGCGGTGATCAACCCGCCGCAGGCCGCGATCCTCGCGGTCGGCAAGGTGGAGCCCAAGGTCGTGGTGCGCAACGACGCGATGGTGATTCGCCAGATGATGTCGGTCACCTTGTCGGGCGATCACCGGGTGATCGACGGCGCGGTCGGTGCGCAGTACCTGCAGGAGCTCCGCTCGTTGCTCGAGCACCCGCTGCGGCTGCTGTTCTGATGTCGACCCTGCGCTCCCTCTCCTCGCGCCAGCGGGGAGAGGGTTGGGGTGAGGGGCTGTTGGTCCTGAGCTGCTTGCTCGTGGCCTGCACGACACCTTCAGCCTCACAAGGAGGGGCCAGGTTCGAAAAAGTCACGACCGCCCCTTCGCTCCCCGCGCAAGCGCTCTTCGCCGTCTGCTGGCCGCAGAACGCGCTACGCACCGAACGAATCACGCTGACTTTCATCGAGAAGGACGTGCTCTTCGAAGCAAAAGCCGGAGCCACCAACTCGACCGGCCGCTGCATCCGCGAGATCGCGACCACCTGGGCCTCACCGCCGGCGACCCTCGAGGTCGCGCCGCCCGAACAACCCATCGACGGCTACGCGGTGCTCGACTGGGTCAAGCTGCTCTCCGCCACCCGCTTTGGCCCCGAACGAGGCCTGCTCGATCCCGCGCCGCTGGTGAGCGCGTGTCTCTCGAAGTCAGGCCCGTTGCGTCCTTCCACGCGCTTCCTGGTGCGGCACACGCCGGGCTTCGAAGTGCGAGCACTGCCTTCCGCACTCTCCGACTCCGAGCGCTGCGTGGAAGCGGTCTTGAACGCGACGGCCTGGCCCTCGAGCCGCGAGCTCTTCTTTCAATTCACCAAAGGCGGCGCCACGCCCAGCGGTGACGTCTCGGCCTACGTCGCGCCCACCACCAGCACCGGCGTCGCGCTCGACCCGATGATGGTGAAAGAGACCATCAAGTTGGCAGGCGCGAAGGTCTCCGCCTGTTGGGATACCGCGCTCATCCGCCGCACCACCATCGGAGGCGGCCGCACCTTCCGTTTTCGCGTGAACGACGCGGGCACCGTGACCAACGCCTGGGTCGCCGGCACGCTGAGCGACGGCCCGACGGCGTCCGACTACCTGCTCGATCGGTGCCTCGCCGATACGCTCACCGGACTGCACTTCCCGCCGAGCGCCGGCGATGGTCTCTACACCTGGGTCTTCGCGACGCGTGGTTGAACGGGTCTCCATCGAAGCGCTCCTGCGCTCCGACTTCGGCGTTCGACGGCTGAGCCGCGGCGAACCTTCCCGAGAACGAGCCGTTGCCCGATCTGGGGGAGGGCGTGACGGTCACGCGCGCAAGGTCAACGCGCTGACGCGTGCCGCTGCAAGACGGCGAGTTGGTTCGATTCGAGCCGCGTGAACTGAAGCCCCGAGCCCCTGGGCTGCGTCGACACGCGGCGCACCTGCACCTGAAAGCTGAGCGCGCCCGTAGGGAACTCGATCGTCACCGAGGTGAGCGAGCCGCTGTTGAGCGTCACGCCTTCGAGGAACAGCCCGCCCATCGAAAGATCCGCACACGTTCCCCGCACGGGACCACGCGGTCCTTCGGCAGAAGCAGGGAAGCGGCAGGCGACTCGGGGAAACTGACGGCGCTCGTCGAAGCTCACCGAACAGAAGTAACGATCACGCCGTTCTCAGTCGCGAGGAAGTCGATGGTCACGTCGTGCGGCTCCGTGGGGAGGTCATCGACGACGTTGCAGTCGAAGGCGACTCCGATGGTCTGCGCGCGGCGATCGCGCAACGCGAGCGTGGAGTCGTAGTAGCCCGCGCCCCGGCCGAGCCTGCGGCCGTCACGCGTGAAGGCCACCCCGGGCACGATGAAGACGTCGATCTCGTCGATCGCCCGCCGCGGTGACTGGCTGGGTGGCTCGCGGATCCCGAAGGGCCCTCGGGCCCAGGTTTCTCCCACCTCATGAAAGACCAGCTCTCGCGTGCCCTTCACCACCCGGGGGTAGACGCACTGCACCCCGCGCGAACTGAGCTCGACGATGAACTCCGCCAGCGGCACCTCGAAGGGCTGCGCGTCGTAGACGCCCACCGCGCGGATGATGCGATCGCTGAAAAGAGGAAGGGCGGCGAGATGCTTTTGCACCTCGCCGCCCCACCGTTGAACCACTTCAGGACTCAGTGCACGCCGACGGTTCTCTGCTTCCTTCCGCAGCGCCGCTTTGTCCGATGAAACGTTCCCCGCCATGAGCCGTGTGTCCCGACCTTCACTGAACCTTGACGGTTCAGGTGGGAGCCATTTGCCTTCTTTCGGCGTCCCTCTCTCTTGCGAGGAGGGCTTGCACCCAGTTGGACGAAACAACCCCCGTTTTATATGTATCGGTTCGAGTGTTGGCCGACCATCACGTACCCCGCAGGGAACAACCCTTCAAAAGTCCTTTCGAGCCCTGATCATAAGGGCCCGCCCGCCAGTTTCAAGGTGCTACCCTGCCTTGGCGGATGAAGAGAATGTGGGTCGCTCTGGTGATGGTCCCTTGTGTGGCTGCGGCAGCGGCGACACCTGTGCTTTCGGGCCTCTACTCGGTCGGTGAGCTGGGCCTCGTCCAGTTCACGCTGGTCGACGGCAAGGTCGTGGGCAAAGTGAAGTCGTCTGCCCAGTGTACCTTTCCTCCCGACACCCAGGTCGTGAGCGGCGCGTTCGAAGGCGGCGTCTTCGTCGGGAGCGTCACGCTCTGTCAGACCGGGGCCGGCTGTGCGCTGCAGCGCAGCTACCCGATGCTGGGCGTCGCGCACGATGACGCGGTGGCGGGGTGGATTCGGCTCGAGGGCTCGTGCAAGTCGCCCGCGCTCGATGGCCGCTCGCTCTTCTTCAGGCCGGCCACCAACGAAGAGAAGCAGAAGGTCGCCAGCGAGAGCTCGGCCGCGCAGGTCGCCGGCAAAGACAAGTCGGATCCCGCGGTGCAGGCCGACGAAGCGATCAACGAAGGTCAGCGCCTCATTCAGGACACCAAGTTCGGCCCGGCGCGCGAGAAGTTCCGCCAGGCGATGGAGCTCGACGGCACCCGCTGGGATGCCTTCCTCGGCTACGGCCTGACCGAGGTGAAGCTGGGTCACCCCGAACGTTCGCTGGAGTATTTCGACAAGGCGCTCGCCGTCGCGCAACTGCGCAAGACCAGCGCTTCGAACCTGGCAATGGCGCACTACAACCGGGCCTGCGCGCAGGTGGCCATGGGCGACAAGAAGGGCGCCGTCGCGTCGCTGAAGACCGCGGTGCGCATGGGTGGTGCGTCGAACCTGATCGACTCGTTGACCGATGATCCCGATCTGAACCCGCTTCGCACGGACACCGATTTCAGGCGGCTGCTCGCCGAGGCCCAGGCACAGCACAACCGCAAGAAGCCGAAGTGAGCCGTGGGCACCGGGAACTACGAGATTCTCCGGTTGCTGGGCAAAGGCGGCATGGCAGAGGTGTTTCGCGTTCGTGCCGTCGCGGGCCGCTACAACGGCCGTGAGCTGGCGCTGAAGCGGCTGCTGCCGGCGCTGCGCAAAGATGAAGAGGCGGTGCGGCTCTTCACGGCGGAAGCCGAACTCTCGCGGCACCTCCATCACCCCAACATCGTGCAGGTGCTCGACGTCGGCAGCGACGCCGACGACATCTACATCGTGATGGACTTCATCGATGGGCGCGACGTGGCGCAGATCATCAAGCGCTGTAAGCAGAAGCAGGTGCCGTGGCCGATCGACTTCGCCCTCTATCTCTCGCGCGCGCTGCTGGAGGCGCTCGACTACGCGCACCACGCGAAGGGGCCGACGGGCAAGCCGCTGGGCATCGTGCACTGCGATGTGTCGCCTTCGAACTTCTTCGTCTCGCGCACCGGTGAGCTGGTGCTGGGTGACTTCGGCGTCGCGCGCTCGCTCATCGAGGTGGGGCCGGATCAGGTGATGGGCAAGCCGTTCTATCTGTCGCCCGAGGCGGTCAACGGGCACCTGGCCTCGGCGGTGGATCTCTGGGCGGTCGGGGTGACTTTGTACGAGCTGCTCACCCTGCAGCGGCCGTTCGTGGGCAAGACGCCGCAGGAGGTGTTCAAGGCGATCCGCACGTCTTCGTACATCCCGGTGCGCGCGTTGCGGCCGGAAGTTCCGGCGATCGTGGAAGGCCTGGTCGCCAGGGCGTTCGACGTCGATCCGGCGATGCGGTTTCAGAGCGCGAAGGAGTTCGCCGAAGAGATCGCGCCGCTCTACGACGAGCGGGTCGGAACACCCTTGGCGATCTCAGCCGTGGTCAGAGGCCTGTTCGGAACGAGTGACTGAAACGAAGCCTCCCTCTCCCCGAGGTCCCCGAGGGGGAGAGGGTCGGGGAGAGGGCTTACCCGCGGTTCCGCGGAACCAACCTGATCAACGCCTGCACCACGGTCGCCACTTCCTCTTCCGTGGTGCTCGCACCGATGGAAAACCGCAGAGATCCACTCGCCTGCTCTGCGCTGCGCCCCATCGCCATCAACACGTGCGAAGGCGAAAGCGACCCCGAAGCACACGCAGCCCCGGTCGAAACACAGATCCCCTCGAGGTCGAGCCCGATGAGCAACGCCTCTCCATCCACCCCGGGAAACTGAAGATTGCAGGTCGACGCCACGCGCTCCGCCGTCCCATTCACCGTGGTGCCTGGAATCGCGGTGAGCACGGCGCGCTCGAACTGATCACGCAGCGAAGCCACCTTCACTGAAGTGACCTCCTGAGATGCGACCGCGTGTTCAAGCGCCATCGCCATCGCTTCCGACATCGCGACCGCCTGCGTTCCACCGCGTCGCCCGTTTTCCTGATGACCCGGCGTGAGGCCCGCGACGTTCACGCCGCGCCGGCCGAACAACACGCCGACGCCCGCGGGCCCGCCCAGCTTGTGCGCCGAGAGCGAGAGCAGATCCGCCGGCACCTCGCGCAACGATGCAGGGAGTCGCCCGAACGCCTGCACCGCGTCTGAGTGGAAGACGATCTTCCGCTGAGCACAGACGCGCGCCAGTTCACCTGCGGGCTGAATGACGCCCGTCTCGTTGTTCACCCACTGCACCGAGCAGAGCGCGGTTTGATCGTTCAGCGCGTCGATGAGCGCCTGGGCCGGAACTGCGCCGTCGGAGTTCGGCGCGACGCGGATCACTTCGGCGCCTTCTTCTTCGAGCGCCGTCACTGCGCCGAGCACGCAGGGATGTTCGATCGCCGTGGTGACCACCCGGCGCTTCGACTTGTCCTTGCGCGCCCGGTAGGCACCCAGCACGGCGATCGCCGCCGCTTCACTGCCTGAGCCCGTGAAGACGATCTCTCGCGGCGTGCAGCCGAGGACCTTGGCGACGCGTTCTCTTGCTTGATCGAGATGACGGCGGGCGTTGCGACCGGCCTGGTGCACGCTCGAGGGGTTGCCGGCCGCTTGCGCGAAGGCGGTCGAGAGGTGTCTCGCGATCTCCGGGAGAAGCGGGGCGCCTGCGTTGTGATCCCAGTAGAGCAATGGGTCAGCCCTCTCCCCGACCCTCTCCCCCTCGGGGAGAGGGAGCTGCTGGAGGAGTTGGAGGATCGATCAGTCGGTGGTCAGGCTTCATCGGATAACAACGACGCGCCGCGTTCACCTTCGACACCGAACGCTTCTTTGAACCGGCGCACCAGCTCTCGCTTGAACGCTTCGCGCTGGGCTTTGCGGCCCGCCAGCGGCAACCGTGCGCCCGCCATGCTGCCGTGCCCGCCCGCTGAACCACCGAACGAAGCGCAGGTCTCGCGGATCAACCGGCCCGCATTCATCCGGCGATCGCTGACCCGCAGCGACAGAAAGAGCTGGCTGCGATAGCTGCCGAACGCGAGCGACCACTTGGTGTCTTCGATGAACGACAACCGCTCGGCCACCTCCGCGACCAGGTCGGGCGAGTACACATCGCCCAGGTCGGTGATCACCGCCTGCGAGTAGATGCGCGCCTTCTCGATCGCCGCGTGGAACAGCCTGAAGTACCGCACCGGCAGCTTGGGGTGTTCGATCTGCGAGAGCAGCTCGCGATCGATGCGCGGGAACAACCACAGGTAACAGTCGACGTCGGGGTCGCTGGTCTGCCGCCCCAGGTCACGCGTGTCGGCCTTGATGCCGTAATAGAGCGCGGTGGCCAGCTCCGGCGAAGGCTCGATGCGCGCGGCGCGCACGTACTCGGTGAGCATCGTCGAGGTGGCGCCGTACTCCCCGCCCACGTCACCGAAGGGGTTGGTGCCCTCTTCTTCACGCACGGGGTGATGGTCGACCACGATGTCGGCCAGGGTCGACTCGGGCAGCGCGTGATTGCCCACGCCCTGCTGGGTGTCGACGATCGCGAACAGGTCGTAGCCGCTCATGTCCACGTCTTCGACGTGGTTGATGGGAATCTTCAGCGTCTTCACGAACGCTGCGTTCTCCGCCCGCCCGATGATGCCGCCGTAGGCGATGTCTGCGGGCACGCCCACCCGATCGCTGAGCACGGTGGCCAGCGCCCAGGCGGCCGCCATCGAGTCGGGGTCGGGGTTGTCGTGGGTCAGCACGAGCGCGCGCTGCCGACCCCGGAACATCTTGGTGAGCCGCTCGACCTTCCCCTTGGCGGGCAGACTCGCGACTTCGAAGGAGGCGGGCGCCACCGTCGTTCACCGATAAAAACGCTGGAGGTCTTTGAAGTACTTGAGCCCGTTGTCGAGCGAGTTCTCCATCGAGTCCATCATCAGGTTCGAGAAGGTGGTGAAGCTCGAGCGAAAGGTCTCGTAGTACTTCGAGCGATCGACCGACACGATCACCACCGGCAAGAACCCGTTCCTGATCAGGATGAAGTTGGTCAGCATGCGACCGACTTTTCCGGAGGTCTCCGTGAACGGGAAGATCTTGATGAACTCGTGCTGAACGCGCGCGGCCTGCAGCAGCGGGTGGAATTCGCGGAACTCCGAGCTCGCCGTCCAATCGAGGAGCTTCTCCAGCTGCGGCTGCACCTTCGCCGGCTGGGAGATCTCGTGGAGGTACGTCTTGTGGAGCGGGATGTCTTTGCGGAAACCCGCCTTGTCGCGCTCCTTGGTCAGCTCCTTCTCGGTGCGCTCGCGGCGTTCGGCCTGAGCGCGGGCCTGCTGCGCTTCAGTGGTATTGCCCGAGAGCAGGTCGTGCACCCGGCGCACGAAGGTCATCGTGAGCGCGCCGTGCTTCTTGGAGTTCTTCGCCTCTTCGCGAATGAAGTCGACCGCGGCCTTGTGGTTCCTGATCTCCCACACGATGGGAAGCAGCGATGCCTCGGCCACGACCGCGCCCGGGTGCAACGCCGCCGTCAACTCCTGTGGGGAGTAGATAGACCCTTCAAGCGCACAGTCGTGGTGCACCCAGGCCATCTCCAGCTTGTCCAAAAAGTCCTGCACCTCCGGGCGCTTCAGCTGCAGCACTTCCCGGAGCTTCTTGGTCTTCTCTTCGATCGACTGAAACCGCTCTTTCACGGTCGCGGACCATAGTCGGTCATGACTTTGAACGCTACGAATAAGGGGTTAACTCGATGATCTGACAGGGGAATTCGACACTCTTTTCCCCGACCTGAATCACTCAAAACCGGCGCAAAGCCCCAGCGGCACGCTGGGCGAGCGCAGCTGAAGCGAAGCGGAAGATGGGCCGAGGCGGAGCGACCAAGCAAAACGGCGAAGCATGGGAATCGAACCCACCGACCGACGCTCGCGCGCCAGCCCAACGGTTTTGAAGACCGCACCGGTCACCAGACTCGGCCGCTTCGCCGCCTTCGCTCGTAGTCCGGACCGGGTGCTCAGTCGAGGCCGCGCTCGTACAGCTCGTCTTCATCGAGCCCCAGCAGGTGACCGACTTCATGCAGCACCGTGATGCGGATCTCTTCGAGCAGCTCTTCACGAGAGCGCGCAAACCGCTCGAGGTTCTTCTGGAAGAGGGTGATGCGCACGGTCTGCTGATGCTCCGCGTGCATGTCGAGCCGCTCGTCGATGGGGGTGCCCGCGAACACCCCGAGGATGGTCGGTGACAGGCCTTCTTTGATCTCTTCGTCGGTGGGCAACGGCTCGACGGAGATCACCGCGTTGCCCAGATGCGGCCGCGCGTGATCGGGCAGCGCTGCGATCGCGTCGGCCACCGCGGCGTCGAACTCCGCGGTCGACAGGTGCGTCGGCGGGGGGAACTCGTCGGGGTCGAGCGCGCGCGCTCTTTTGAACCACGGCTCGGGGTCTTCCCCACGCCGCTCGGCCAGCAGCCCCAGGTAGTGAAACGACCAGGGCTCTTCGGGGAACTCCTTGTTGAGCTTCTCGAAGCCCTTCTTCGCTTCCTGGAACTGGCCCTGCTCGAACAAGCCCACCGCACGCTCGAGCAGCGCTTCTCCGTGTTCGGGATCGAGGTGGAGCACGCGGGCGAACGAATCGAGCGCCGCCTCGAACTCGCCCAACTGGTTCATCGCGATGCCGCGCAGCAGCTCGAGCTGAATGGCCGCGGCCTCGTCGTTCTTCGCGTGACGTTCGGCGCGTTTGAGCAGCTCGAGGCCTTCTTCGATGCGTTCCCGATCGTCACCCGGCTCGCGGATCTTCACGTCGGCGGCGTCGAGCAGCAGGGTGACGTTGTGCGGCTCCTGCGCGAGCACCGCGGCCAGCGCTTCATCGGCGGCCTCGAACTCCCCCAGGCTGCCCAGCGCCAGACCCTTGAGGTGCAGCGCGTCGGGATCGTTGGGGCTCAGCTCGAGCGCCTTGTCGGCGAGCGTGACGGTGTCTTCGAACTCCCCGTCTTCCAGTGCCTGCTCAGCCATCTCCAGCGCCTGATCTACCGTGCTCGGCATGAAGGGCTCATACCAGTCCGAACGCTTCCGTGTTATCGCTCCCGAATCATGACGCTGGAAGCCGGGCGGCCCGTCATCAGCATCCTCGTGGTTGATGACGACGAGGCGACGTTGAACCTGCTCGGCACCTTTCTGCGCCGAAACGGCTATCGCGTGCTCGCGGCGAGCAACCCCGTACGGGGGCTGGAGCTGCTCCAGGCCGAAGACGAGATTCGCCTGGTGATCACCGACCTGATGATGCCGCACATCGATGGCATCGACTTCACCCGCCAGATCCACCAGCTCGACAAGCACAAGAACGTGCCGGTGATCATGATGACCGCGTTCGGCAGCGACAGGGTGCTCGACAAGGGCATGCGCCAGGGCGTCGCGCTCACCTTGAGCAAACCCCTCGAACTCTCCAAGCTGCTGGATCTCGTCGGCTTCGCCACGGCGTCCCCTCCCAGCAATTGAGGGGCGGGTTGACATTTCCCTCGCGGTCCTTAATTTGGCGCTCGCAAGCCTCGAGTGCTAACGCGCGGGCGAACAATCAACGCAACAATTTCGGGAGGTTACAGAATGGCTGCTAAAGAAATCTTCTTTCACCAGGGCGCGCGCGAGGCAATCTTGCGCGGGGTTCGTATTCTCGCTGACGCGGTCGCCGTGACGCTTGGGCCCAAGGGCCGCAACGTGGTGATCGAGAAGTCGTTCGGTTCCCCCACCGTGACCAAGGACGGCGTGACCGTCGCCAAGGAAATCGAGCTGGAGAACAAGTTCGAGAACATGGGCGCGCAGATGGTGAAGGAGGTCGCCAGCAAGACCTCTGACATCGCCGGCGACGGCACCACCACCGCGACCGTGCTCGCGCGTGCCATCTACGAAGAGGGCCTCAAGCTGGTGGCCGCCGGTCACAACCCGATGGATCTGAAGCGCGGCATCGACAAGGCCGTCGAGGTCGTGGTGGCCGAAGTGAAGAAGCTCAGCAAGCCGGTCGACGGCAAGAAGGGCATCGCGCAGATCGGCACCATCTCCGCCAACGGCGACGAGACGATCGGCAACATCATCGCCGAGGCGATGGACAAGGTCGGCAAGGAAGGCGTGATCACGGTCGAAGACAGCAAGGGTCTGGAGACCGAGCTCAACGTGGTCGAAGGCATGCAGTTCGATCGCGGCTACGTCTCGCCGTACTTCGTCACCAACCGCGAGCGCATGCTGGTCGAGCTCGAAGATCCGTACATCCTGATCTCCGAGAAGAAGGTCTCGGCGATGGCCGACCTCATCCCCCTGCTCGAGCAGGTCGCGCGCGCCGGGAAGCCGATGCTGATCATCGCCGAAGAAGTCGAAGGCGAAGCGCTGGCCACCCTGGTGGTGAACAAGCTGCGTGGCGTGCTGAACATCGCCGCGGTGAAGGCGCCGGGCTTCGGCGATCGCCGCAAGGAAATGCTGAAGGACCTCGCGACCCTCACGGGCGCGACGGTGGTGAGCGAGGATCTCGGCATCAAGTTCGAGACCCTGCAGCTGACCGACCTCGGCCGCGCGAAGAAGATCACCATCGACAAGGACAACACCACCATCGTCGACGGCTCGGGCAAGAAGGCCGACATCGACGCGCGCATCAAGCAGATGCGGGCGCAGATCGAGGAGACCACGTCGGACTACGACAAGGAGAAGCTCCAGGAGCGTCTGGCGAAGATGGTCGGCGGCGTGGCCGTGATCCACGTCGGCGCGGCCACCGAGACCGAGCTGAAAGAGAAGAAGGCCCGCGTGGAAGACGCGATGCACGCGACGCGTGCGGCCGTGGAAGAGGGCATCGTGCCTGGCGGCGGCGTGGCGTACATCCGCGCGCTCCCCGCGCTCGAGGCGCTCAAGCTCGGTGGTGAGCTCGACTTCGGGGTGGAGATCATCCGCCGTGCGATCACCATGCCGCTCTGGAAGATCTCCCAGAACGCGGGCCACGAAGGCGCCGTGGTCATCAACAAGGTCCGCGAAGGCGGCACCGGCGGGTTCGGCTTCAACGCCCGCACCGAGAAGTACGAGGATCTCCTGGCGGCCGGCGTGATTGACCCCGCGAAGGTGACCCGCTGCGCGCTGCAGAACGCGGCGTCGGTGGCCTCGCTGCTGCTGACCACCGAAGCGATGGTGGCCGACAAGCCTGCCAAGAAGAAGAACGGCAAGGGCGGCAGCTCGGGCGACTACGCAGGCGATGACATGGACATGTGAGCCACTGAGCTCACGGCAGTAAACCGGCGCCTCGCTCCTTCACTGGAGCGGGGCGTCGTCATTTTTAGCGCCAAACGCCAAACGCCGACCCCGAACCGAACTCCCTCTCCCCGGGGGGAGAGGGTTGGGGAGAGGGCTTACAGACTGTCCTCCGGCGCCTCGAACGAGAGCGGATACGTCACCCGAGTCTCCCCACCCGCGGGCTTCTCGAACCGAATCGCCTTAACCACGTTGCGCACGCAGCCCTCCATCGCCACGTGGCCCATGCCGCCATCCGCAATCTCCACGCGCATGACTTTGGCGCGATCACGCCCGGGGATCTCCGCGATGGTGAACTGCACCTTCATCTTCCCGCTCAGCTTCGGGTTCTGCTGCAGCCAGCCGCCGTAGCACTCGCGAATCTGCGGAAGCTCGGCGGTGATGGCGCCCTTGATCCCGTCGCGGGTCAGCTCGTGCAGCACGCCCCCATCGAGGGGCTCGATGTCCTCCGGCCCCAGCCCGAGCGCCTGGAGCTGAAACGGATCGGGCTCGGGGTCGAGCTGCCCGACCTCGGCCGTGCCGGAAGGGGCAGGAGCGATCGCTTTCGGGGTGACGGGAGCGGACGCCGCCACCACCGGCACCGCGTTGGAAGGGACCGCCGCCCGTGGCGCAGGCGCAGCGGCCACCACCACCGGAGGATCCGTTTCAGGAGCGGCCACCACCACCGGCGCGCTGGGCCACATCGAAAAGACGATCGCCCCGAGAAGGATCACCCCCAGCACCGGGCCCAACACGCGCCATCGCATGGCCGCGACTTACTCCGGTTCGACGGCCGCCCGGAATTGGGTATGGTCGCCGCCCTCATGAAGAAGCTCATTCTCGGAATCGGTGTGGTTGGTGGTCTCCTCTCGTGCGGTCCCATGGGCGACCCGGAAGTCACGTGTGACGCGAGCCCGGCCGCGGCCACGCTGGGCACCAACGTCCAGGCGGTCTTCGATACCAAGTGCAAGACCTGCCACGAGGCGAACTACAGCTACGGCGACTACACGACCGCCGAGAAGACCGCGGCCATCGTGGGCAAGAAGTCGCTCTACGCGGGCACGGGCGCCACGCTGTTGGTGGTCGAGCCGAAGTCGCTCTCGAACAGCGCGTTGTGGCTCAAGGTGATCGGTGGCGCTACGGCCGGCCGCACCGGCCCCAAGGGCGAGAACGTCTACGGCAAGATGCCCAACGACTCGACGGTGCTCACCGCCGAAGAGAAGAAGCTCCTCAAGGACTGGATCTGCAGCGGCGCGAAGTGATTCAGGGGCGCTTGCGCCCGGCCATCGACGGGCTGCGCCGCATGTCGGGCGTGGCGCCCGGGAACTCGACGAAGTCGCACATCTCGCAGAGGCGGCTGTAGATGCGGTCGCCCACGCGATCGCACAGCAGCTTCGAGTCTTTCCCCGCCTCCAGCGCCGTCTCCGTGCCGAAGTAGCCGCGTTGCGCCCGTTCTTCGGGCGGCTTGAGCGAGTAGTTGGTGGCGAAGAGCGTCACCTTGCCGGCGTTGTAGCGGCGGGCGATCAGCTCATCGAGCGTCTCCAGCTCGAACTGGCTGCCGCGGCCTTTGCCCAGCTCATCGAGGGCCAGCACGTCGACCTGCGAGAGCGGGCCGATGATCTCACCGCCCGACTTGCCGTCCTGAAAGCCGCGGCGAATCTGCGAGTAGAGCAGGCTGATCTCGACGTAGGTGACCTTCACGCCCAGCTCGATCGACAGGTGCTTGAGCGTGGCGCTCAGCAGGTGCGTCTTGCCGGTGCCCACCGGGCCGCTGAGCACGAAGCCGCGCAGCGCGGGCCAGCGAAAGGCGAACTCCTTGGCGACCTGGAGCGCGCGGTGTTGCTCGGCGTTCGACGGCTTGTACGACTCGAAGGTGGCCCCTGACTGCACGGCGGGCAGGCGGGCCGCGTTGAAGCTGTTGGCCCGGTGCTGCAAGAGCGCGCGCGGGCAGGGCGAGACGATCTCGTACTCGCGGCCGTTCTGCTGCGTCTTGGTGCGCATCAGGCCGGTGCCGTTGCAGTCGGGGCAGTCGGCGAGAGAGAGCGTGGGGCGGGCGGCGGCGTAGTCGCCCACGCGCTCGAAGGTCATGCCGCCTGCGTCAGTCGCGTTCGCCACGTTCGAACTCCTCACCACAAGGCGGGCATCGACCACGCCTGCCGCACCAGCGCGGCGCGATGAAACCGCAACGACTCACGCCTGGTGGCCGCCGACATCGCAGAGACCTTCTCCACCACCAGGCGGGCTTCACGCAAGAGACTCGAACGCCGGGGAAAGGGCAGGGCGCGCAAGAGGAGGTTGAAGACCAGCAGCTCCTGCCGATCGCCGCCGCCGAAGTCGTCGGGCACCGGGAGCCGCTCCACCCAGGCAGGCACGCCGGGCTTCGTGATCTTCTTGACCGTGGCCACCAGCTTCTTGTGGCGAGTGAGGTGGAAGGGCTCTGGCGCCTTCGTGGTGGGGCTTTCGGTGCGACCCGCCGTTCTGGCCACGAACTTGCTGATCTCCGACTCGACGTCACGGCGGGCCGCCTTGAGGCTTCGCAGGCGCCCTTGCCCCTCGGCGGCGTCCCACAAGGCGGCTTCGGCGGCTTTGCGCAGGCCGCGGGCGATCACCTCGAAGGGCACTTCGAGCTCCGCCCAGGCGTCGAGCAGCTGCAAATCGACCGCGGACAGACTGACGCCGTGGCCCCGGTAGGCGACGAAGCAGTCCTGAACCCGCTCGTGAAACGTGGCGCTGTCAGGGAGGAGACTCATGATCAGTCGGCCGTTGCGTGTACTGCGTTCTTGACAGTTGCGGATGGCGATCGATACAAGCCGCCGCGGTTCGCGTCCTTAGCTCAGCGGTAGAGCACCACCTTGACACGGTGGGGGTCGCTGGTTCGAGACCAGCAGGACGCACTCGTCAGCCGGAGTGAGCAGCTCTCAGAAAAGAGCTGCTCCTCCGGCTGAGTTGCTTCTCCTCGCTGCGTGTTTCCCGCTGCTCTCCATCCTTGCAGACGCTAAGGAGGCCCCATCATGGGTGCTCTCGTCACGATCACGTTGCCCGACGGCTCGAAAAAAGAAGCCGACGCTGGCATCTCTGTCTTTGATTTCGTCAAGAACCACATTGGCCCCGGGCTCGCGAAGGCGGCCGTCTTCGCGAAGGTGAACGGCCTTGAGGCCGATCTGTCGCGCGCCATCGACGCCGACGCGTCGCTGCAGATCTTCACGACGAAGGCGCCTGAAGCGCTCGAGGTCTCTCGCCACGACGCCGCGCACATCGTCGCCGACGCCGTGCAGCAGCTCTTCCCCGGCACGCAGGTCACGATCGGCCCGGTGATCGACGAGGGCTTTTATTACGACTTCTACCGCGAGCGTGACGGCAAGCCGGCGCCGTTCTCGCCCGACGAGCTCGAGGCGATCGAGAAGCGCGCCAACGAGATCGTCGCCAAAGACGTGCCCTTCGTGCGCAGCGAGGTGCTCGCCGCCGACGCGGTGAAGCTCTTCGAGAGCAAGGGCGAGAAGTTCAAGGTCGAGATCGTTCACGACATCGTCGCGAAGGGCGCCAAGACGCTCACGCTCTACCAACACGGCGAGTGGATCGACTTCTGCCTCGGGCCCCACGGCCCGTCGACGGGCAAGGTCGGGGTGATCAAGATCCTCTCGGCGTCGGGCGCCTACTGGCGCGCCGATCAGAACCGCGAGCAGCTCCAGCGCATCTACGGCATCTCGTTCTTCGACAAGAAGGCGCTCGAGGCGTGGACGAAGCAGCGTGAAGAGGCCGCCAAGCGCGATCACCGCCGCCTGGGCCGCGAGCTCGATCTCTTCCACTTCCACCCCGTCGCGCCCGGCGCCGCCTTCTGGACGCCCAAAGGCACGGCGCTCTACCAGACGCTGTCCGACTGGATGCGGAAGCTCACGCGCGAAGACGGCTACGTGGAGATCAAGACGCCGCTGCTCTTCAACAAGCAGCTGTGGATGAAGAGCGGCCACTGGGACAAGTACAAGGAGAACATGTTCCTCGTGCAGGACAGCGACACGTCCGAGCTCGACTTCGGCGTCAAGCCGATGAACTGCCCCTCGCACCACGTCTTCTACGGCTTCGGCAAACACAGCTACCGCGAGCTGCCCCTGCGCCTTCATTCGCAAGACGTGCTGCACCGCAACGAAGCGGCCGGAGCGCTGGGCGGCCTGACGCGCGTGCGCCAGTTCGCGCAGGACGACGGTCACATCTACGCGCGTGAAGATCAGATCGCCGACGAGGTGAGCCGCTTTGTGAAGCTGCTCGATCGCGTCTACGCCGCGGTGGGTTTGAAATACGAAGCGAAGCTCTCTACGCGCCCCGAGAAGAAGCTGGGCTCAGACGAGCTGTGGGATCGCGCCGAAGGTGCGCTCAAGTCGTGCCTCGAGCAGATGAAGGTCAACTACGAGCTCAAGCCCGGCGACGGCGCGTTCTACGGGCCGAAGATCGACTTCGTGGTGTCCGACAGCATCGGCCGCAAGTGGCAGCTGGGCACGATGCAGCTCGACTACATCGCCGCCGAACGGTTCGACCTCACCTACGTGGGCGATGACAACAAAGAGCACCGCCCGGTCGTGCTGCACCGCGCGATCTACGGCAGCTTCGAGCGCTTCATCGCCATCTTGATCGAACACTTCGCCGGTGTGTTCCCCACGTGGCTCGCCCCGACGCAGGCGGTGATCGTCAACGTGACGGATCGCCAGGAGCCCTACGGCAAGAAGATCGAAGCCGACCTGAACGCAAAGGGCTTCAAGGTCGAGTTCGACGATCGCGGCATGTCGATGCAGAAGAAGATCCGCGAGGCCGAGATGCGCAAGGTGCCCTTCATTCTCGTGATCGGTGATCGCGACATGGAAGCGGGCTCGGTTTCTCCCCGCCGTCATGGTGGTGAAGAGCTCAAGGCGATGCCCATCGGCGATTTTGCAGAGCTGTTGGCGAAGGAAGCCGCCATACCTTGACCGGGGAGGACCGCGTCATTACGGTCCGCGCCGGTTGATTTTCAAGTCAACGCAGTACCTTTTCTCAAGCGAGGCAACCATGGCTGTGAAGGACATTCTGGAGACCGAGATTCCGAGCCGCCTCACGGCGAAGCCGGAGATTGGCAAGGACATCAACGCCGTCATCCACTTCAACATCACCGGCGACGGCGGCGGCGCGTGGACCCTCGACTGCACCAAGTCGGAAGGCTGGGTCACCAGCGGCACGAACGGCGAGTCGAAGATGACGATCACCGCGACCGCGGCCGACTTCGAGAAGATCATCAGCAAGCAGCTCTCCGCGCAGACCGCGGCCATGACCGGCAAGCTGAAGTTCAAGCCGATGGACATGGGCCTGGCGATGAAGCTCGCCAAGCTGATGGGCTGAGACTCGCGTCTTCGTGAGTCACACCGGCGCTCCTTCCCGAACCGGGGAGGGCGCCGTTTTCATTTGGAGGTCACACGTGTCGCTCCCGCTCGCAGGTCTGAAGGTGCTCGATCTCTCCCGGCTGTTGCCCGGCCCCTACGCGACGCTGGTGCTCGCGGACCTGGGCGCGCAGGTCGACAAGCTCGAGGAGCCCGGCTCAGGTGACTACACCCGCCACTCGCCGCCGATGAAGGACGACACCTCGGCGCTGTTCCTGGGGCTCAACCGCAACAAGAGATCGATCGGGGTGGATCTGAAGTCCCCCGAGGGTGTGGCCACGCTCAAGGGTCTGGTGAAGCACTACGACGTGCTGGTGGAGAGCTTCCGCCCCGGCGTGCTCGATCGACTCGGCGCCGGGTACGAGGTGCTCTCGCGAGAGAACCCGCGGCTGATCTTCTGCTCCATCAGCGGCTACGGAAACACGGGGCCGGATCGGCTGAAGGCGGGGCACGATCTCAACTACATCGCGCGGTCCGGAGCGCTCGCGTACGGCGGCCTCGACGGTGGTGCGCCAGCGATGCCCGGCGTGCAGATGGCCGACATCGGCGGGGGCAGCCTGTTCGCGATCGTGGGCATTCTCGCGGCGCTGCATGAACGTCACTCGACGGGCCAGGGCCGCTTCGTCGACGTGTCGATGACTGATGGCTCGATGGCGTTCCTGCACATGCACCTGGCGGCGCGGCTGTTGATGGGCGCGGAAGGCACCCCGCTGGCGCGCGGCCGGGAGGCGCTCAATGGCGGGTTCGCCTGCTACGGGCTCTACAAGACGAAGGACGATCGGTACCTCGCGGTGGGTTCGCTCGAGCCCAAGTTCTTCGCCGGCGTGTGCGCGGCGATCGAGCGGCCCGACTTGCTCGAGGGCGCGTACGACGTGGGGGAAGGGGGCAAGAAGGTCCGCGCTGAGTTGGAGGAGATCTTCACCTCGCGCACGCAGGCCGAGTGGGCCTCGCTCTTCAAGCCGCTCGATCTCTGCGTGGAGCCGGTGCTGGAAGGTGACGAGCTCCTGAACGATCCACAGCTCCAGGCGCGTGGGGTGTTCGCGAAAGAGGGTGGGGTGATCTGGCTTCGTACGCCGTTGCGTTTTGGTGACGTGCCGATCGTTCCGCCGCCCGCCATTGGTCAGCAAACCGAAGAGATCCTCCGCGAGTGCGGCCTCCTCGCAGCGCCTTGATGAACTGCGGGAGCTTTCTAACGTTTCCTCGACGACACCAGCCGCAGCACGATCACGGTGCCGAACACGAGCACTGAGAAGAACGCGGTGTAGAGCCCGAAGAGCACCCACCCGCCGGTGGTCCACGGCAAACCCAGCCGCAGATCCATCTCGTTGAACTGCGCGCCCGAGAAGAAGCCCGACGCGATGGTGATGGGCAGGAAGACGAACAACATCACCCCCACCATCGCCTCGAACCGCTGCTTCCGGTACTCGTCCAACTCGGTGGTCTGATCGCGCAAGGCCGACACGGTGTCCTGCATGCCGTGCAGCTCTCGCCACGCGTCATAGCGCCAGTTGAGCTCGGGGCTGTCGGACACGCGCGCGTACCAGAGCGAGTTGGTGAAGAGCATCACGTCGGCGCGCAGATGCCGGGTGGGCGCCATCTTCTGCCAGCGTTCGGTGCGTGAGGCGCGCTCCACCGCGCCCATGCGCCGGGTCAGCTCGAAGGCCACGTACCGTTGACCCGTGGCGAGCAGGAACAGCGCGAAGTCTTGATCGAGCGGAGGCGGCTCGGCGCTGTCATCGAGCCGCAGCTCGAGGCGCGCGCCGCCTTTGGGGGTGAACCAGTGCTCCACGTCGCGCATGGCCTGCACGCGGCGGGCGGCGTCTTCGGCTTCCGAAGGCAGGTTCTCCAGCGTGGGCGGCTCGGCGCTGGCCAGCGCATGAAAGAGCCCCTGCACCGAGCGTGAGCCGTCGAGCATGGTGGAGCGCGCGCGGTTGAGCCGGTAGGCGCCGAACACCAGCCAGCGCGAGTTCTCCACCGGCTCGAAGCGGCTCTGGAGCGCGGCGATCGCGGGGAGCTCCCCCAGGGATCCGCCCGACGCGAGGGCGGCCTGGCGCGTGGCCAGCTCGAGCAAGGTGGTGGGTCGGGTGTCGACGAACTCCACCCAGATGAGCGCCAGCTGGTTCGGGTAGAGCGAGAGGTGCAGGGTGCGGCTGCCTTCTTTGCGCTCGAAGTGCGTGACGTCGCCGCCCGCGAACGAGCTGGTCACCGAAGGGAGAAACGCGTGCGCCACGTCGGGCGCGCCCATCACCGCCCAGCCTTCGGCGATCAGGCTTTCTCGTTTGACCCGCTGCTTGCTGCGATATGCCCGGCAGAAGATCGTGCGCGACGAGGTGACGTGCACGTTCCTGCCCACGTGAAAACGTCGCCAGAGCGCTTCCCAGATCTGCTCACGCGACAGCCGCGAACCGGAGAAGGGCGGGGCGACGATGGTGCAGCGCCGCTTCGTCCACGCGTAGCCGTCGGAGTACCAGGGGTCGGCGAGGCCTCCCAGTTCTTCGGGCTGATAGGTGAAGCGCGGTTTGCCTTTGACCCGCGGCGTGCCGTCGATCGCCAGATCACCTTCCACCCGGTCGAGCTGCAGGGCGAGATCGTCGAGCGTGCCCGGGCTCTCGGGCGCGATGGTGATGGTGTGCCGGCCCCACGCGTTGAGCTCGTTGGGCGCGTGCACCGCCATCAGCTCGAAGCCACGGCCGTACGAAGACGCCTGCGCATCGGGCCTTGCCAGCAGCTTGAGCACCGTGACGTCTTGCGGCGAGGAGAGGAACAGCGCGTCGATGCGGCGATACGCACCGGGCTGGTTGTCCACCGGGAGGTCGACCTGCACCTTCCAGCCACGTGAGAGCTCGGCCTGGTAGAGGTCGGCGTCGGCCTTGAGGCGCCGGCTCACCCGCTTGGGCACCAGCTGCTCGGGCAACGTCTGCAAGCCGCCCAGGTCGAGCTGCAGCTCGAGCGCGCCGGTGATCAGCGCCACCAGCTCTCGCGAGGGGCTCCCGTCGGTGGTGCGGAAGAGCTGCATCGACGCGTAGTAGACCGAGGCGAACGCGCGCGCGTAATGGCCGGCGATCTCCGTGCGGCCCTGTTCCCACTCGCTGACGTACTCGACCAACGCGCCGGAGTTGTCAGGCCAGCGTTTGTGCAGCACCCGGTAGGTGGCGAAGACCGCGGCGGTCAGACAGTCGAAGGTGGCGTCGTGCTGCCGGAAGGTGAGCGGCGTGGAGAGCGTGTCGAGCACGTCGGCGCTCAGCAGCACGGCTTCGGTGGTCGAACGCAGGTTCCTGGTGCGCCACTGCGGCAGCTTCCACGAGAGCATGCGCGGGTGGGGTGGCAGCTCGGCGTCGCGGCTCCCCACGCCCAGGAAAAACTCGTTCTCGGCGGGCTCCTGGCCGAGCTGAGTGCGCTCGCGGCTCCAGCGGATCTGCTGCGGGTCGAGCAGGGCGTCGAGGGCCTGGCTGAGAGCGGCATCCATGCGGGGTGGCCAGCATACCTGCTAGAAATCCCCCGCCATGCTCAGACTCGCTGCTCTGCTCCTCCTGGCGGTTCCCGCTCTTGCCGCCACGCCTGATGCCGGAGTGAAACCCCGGGTCGCGGTGCTCTACTTCGACGCCTCGACCACCGATGCCGACCTGACCGCGTTCACCAAGGGGCTCGCCGCGCTGTTGATCACCGACTTCACCGCGAACCCGGCCCTCAAGGTACTCGAGCGCGAGAAGCTGGAAGACGCGATCAAGGAGCTCGACCTCGGCCAGACGAAGTACGCCGACAAGTCGACCTTCGCCAGGCTGGGGAAGATCCTCGGCGTGGAGTACCTCGTGATCGGCAACCTGGTGTGCCTGGGCAAGAGCCAGTGCCGCATCGTCTCGCGCGTGATGGCCTACCCGCAGTTCGACGAGGTCACGAGCGCCAAGGTGATGCTCGACCCCAACGACATCTACGCGGCCGAAGAGAAGCTGGTGGAAGACCTGAGCCAGAAGCTGGTCGCGCTCGGGTCGATCGCCGCGTACGAGCCGCCCGAGAAGCGCAACTACAAGCTGACGCTTTCGACCGGCGTGAAGTACGCCCGCGCCCTCGACGCGAAGGACAAGAAGGACCCCGCCGCGGCGAAGAAGCTGCTGGCCGAAGTGGTCAAGGAGCAGCCCGGCTTCAAGCTCGCGCAGCTCGACCTGCTCTCCTTGAGGGACTGAGTCATGGCCGTCGACATCGAACCGCTGCTGCAGAAGATGGCCGACCTCGCGCCACGCTTCGGCCGCGCGCAGGAAGATCTCCAGACCATGGTCGCCCGGGGCAGGGCGCAAGATTACAAAGGCGTGATGCAGAACGCCCGCCTGGTGCTCGAGGCGATCTTGCGCTCCCTGGTGACCGAAGAGCTCAAGCAGACGCCCGGCAAGGCGATGCTCGACGAGCTCGTCACCAAGTTCCGCCAGCAGGCCAACGCCGGCATCATCCCCACCAACGTGCTCGCTCACATGAGCACCGTGCAGGCGTGGGGAAACCTCTCGGCCCACGATCACGCCGGAAGCCTGGGCGACTCGGGCGTGAAGGTCGGTCTCGAGGAGGTGGTGGCCAGCCTCAACTCGATGGTCACCATTCTGGCCTGGTACTCCGAGAAGAAGGGGCTCACCGCGCCCCCCGCCGCTCCGGTTTCGCAGGCTGCGGTGGTGCCCGTCGTGGCGCGGCCCCCTTCGAAGCTGCCGATGATTCTGGGGGGCGTGGCGCTGCTGCTGGTGGTGGGAGGTGCAGGCGTCTTCCTGAGCCGTGGCACGCTGACCGAGGTGAAGGTGCCCCTGGGCGATCCCTTCGCCACGCTCGACACGGTCTACTCGACCTGGAGGGAGCCGGTGCCCCCTGCCGCCTGCCGCCGCGCGGACGACGCCGCTCAGCTCGCCAAAGTGGCCAACGACGTTCAGGCGCTGGGCCTGGTGGAGAAACCCTCGCCCGAAGCCTCGTACCTGCTCGCCCGCGCCACCAACACCACCCTCAAGCAGACCTCTCCGGCGTTGGCCGTGGCCCTGGCCTGCCCCCAGTTCGCCGCCGCGCAGCACCTGGCGGGGCTGGTCGCCGTGCGTGAAGGCAAGCTCCCCGAGGCGCAGAAGTTCTACGAAGAAGCCCGCCGCATCGCGCCCCACTGGCTCGACAACCGGCAGGATCTCGCCGCGCTGCTGGTCACCACCAATCAGCCCGAAGAAGCCTGGAAAGAAGTGGATGGGCTGATCGCTGCCGCGCCCGATGACGCGGTGGCCTGGATGCTGCGCGGGGTGCTGAAAGACGCGAAGGCCGACAAAGCGGGCGCCGCTCAGGATCTCTGCAAGGCGGTCAAGCTGGGTTCCCGCAAGGCGAAGTCGATGGTGGAGAGCGCAGGCGTCACTTGCCCCTGAGCTGGTTGGAAATGCGCCGCCCCTCTCTTGCCGTGGTACCTTTCCGCCCATGACGGCAGCGGAAGGGCTCCGGGCCTGCGGATTGCTCTCAGGCTTTACGGACACGGGCATTCAGATCCTCGCGGGCATCTGCAGCCCCAAGAGCTATCCCGCAGGCGCGCTCATCTTCGCGGAGACCATGGTCTCGGACTCGATGTTGGTGGTCGGCGAAGGAAAAGTCGCGCTCTCCACCCGCGGTGAACGCGGCGATCTTTCGCTCGGAGAACTCGGCCCCGGCGATTGGCTGGGTGAGCTCTCGTTGATCACCCCCGGGCAGCGCCTGTGCACCGCCACGGCCTCTACGGCGGTCACCGCCTTCGAGATCCGCCAGGCCGACTTTCAGAAGCTGGTGGCCACCAAGCCCCAGGCCTGCATGAAGTTGCTCATGGCCATCTGCACCCAGTTCGGCCTCAAGGTCGCCGCAAACAAGGACGCCTTGCGGTCGCTCGTCGCGCGCACCTGACGCCACCTGCCTGTCTCACCGGAAAGCCCCTTGATGCAGGTGCTTCCGTGGGCTACCTGAGGCGCAATGGCTCGTCTCTTCGCGCTTCTCGTGATCCTCGCCTCTCCTGCCTTTGCCGGCTCGAAGGGCGACTGGTTCGCCAGTCTCTACACCGGGGAAGGTGTGGAGCTCCGCAACGATGAGCGCGTCTTCGCCCTCTTCGCGGTGTTCAACGCGATGGGGTTCGATCAGGGCCCGGTCACCCGGCGTGACCCGATCCCCAAGGTGATCTACCACCCGGTTCGCCAGCTGGTCCGCGGGCGGGTGATCGGTGGCGACCCCGAGGTGCGCAAGGCGGCCGACGCCTTCTTCGACGCTCACCCCACGGGGCTGCGCCGCTACCTCTCCTACGTGGTGGGCAGCGATCAGCCGCCGTTCGCCGCGGGCGCCAAAGCGAAGGATCTCCAGGAGCTCAAGGGCCTCGAGCAGCTGCTCGCCAAGGCGTGGGCCGGCTGGAAGCTCGAGGAGCTGATGGGCACGGTGCAGGGCGACTACCGCAAGGTGCTCAAGTCGTACCTCACCGGCACCGACTTCCCCCTGGGCCGCGCGCGCGCCTTGCTCAAGGTGCCTGAAGCCACCGAATCGTTGATCGTGGTCAACCTGCTCGACTCGCAGGATCAGGTTCGCGCCGTGCTCGGTGAAGCCGGCGAGGCCTTCATCATCGTGGGCCCCAGTGACAAGCCGAACGTCGAAGGCGTCATCCGCGAGTTCTCCCGTCTCTGGGTGGAGCCCGCCGTCTCTCGCCAGGTCGGCAAGTGGGCGGGGGGCGTGGCCGTGCTTCGGGAAGCGCAGCTGGCCGGCGCCACCGAGCAGTCCCTGCAGGACTACGCCACCGCCACCATCACCACGGCGATCGCCCTGCGCGCGACCGAAGCGAACGACGCGGCCTTCGAGGCAGCGGCCGGCCGTGGGTACTACGGAATCAAGGACATCTCGAAGCTGTTCGATGAAGGCAAACCACTCGACACCCTCGTCCTGGATGCCATGCAGAAGATCGAGACCCGCCGCCCTGCGAAGAAGTGACGCGTGAAGGACTTCCTGATCGCGCTCCTCGGCTCTGCTGCCGGGCTGACCGCTTATGGGCTCATCTTCGTGGTGCTGCTGGCGGCCGGGTTCGGCCTCCCGCTCCCTGAAGACATTCCCCTCGTGATGGGCGGGGTGCTGGTGCACCGCGGCCAGGCCAACCTCTGGGTGATGATGCTGGTGGGCTACCTGGGCATCATCATCGGCGACTCGATCATGTTCGCCCTGGGGGGCCGCTTCGGGCGCAAGGTCGGCTCGCAGGTCAGCACCGCGCCTGGTTTCTTCGCGCGCATCGTCACGCCCGAGAAGCGGGCGCAGGTCGAAGGCATGTTCAAGAAGCACGGCGAGAAGATCGTCATGCTCGCGCGGTTTCTGCCCGGCGTGCGCACGGTGACGTACTTCACGGCGGGCTCGGTGGGCATGCGCTACTCCCACTTCCTGCTCTACGACTCGATCGCGGCGCTCGCTTCGGCGCCCATCTTCGTGCTGCTGGGCTACTACTTCGGCTCAGACATCGAGTCGTTGCTCGCGCGCATCGCCGCGGGCGAACGCAAGGTGATCGGCGTGCTGATCGCGCTGGTGGTGGCGAGCATTCTCTTCAATCGCTGGCGCGCGCACCGCAAGGCCAAGAAGGAGAGCGCAGAGGCCTCGAGTAAGCAGCTGGTCGCTCAGGCCACCATCGAGCCGCTCGAGACCCAGGTCGAAGCGCCGCCTTCGCGGCAGCAGCTTCCCTAGTTGGCCCCTCACCCCGACCCTCTCCCCGCTTCGCAGGGCGAGGGAGACTTCAGCGCGTGTGTTCGAGATAGGCGCGAATCGCCTCGTGCAGCGGTGAAGGCGCTTCTCCTGCCTCGACCCGCTCCGTCACCTTCGAGGCGAACACCACGCGCGGTCGCCACGCGATGGCCAGCGGCTGCATTACGGCAGCTCCTTCTTCTCGTACTTGCTGAGCAGGTCGTCGACCGCTTCACGCAGGTACTCGCTCTGCGCGATGCGGGTGCGGCGGGAGAGCTCACGGAGCGCGTCGACCTTCTCCTGCTCGACCAGCACGTGGGTGCTCACCACCTCGGTCTTCTCAGGCTCCACGTGGGTGGAGGTGTGGCTCTGAACACCACTGGTCTCCAACGTACGTCCAAGCATCGTCGTGTCTTGCATGCGGGTCTCCCTCAGGCGCTACAGGTCGGTACCAACCTGCAGCCCAGAGAAGACCGTCGCTTCGCCAAGAGGTCAAAAAAACAGCCCTGGATGCCGAAGCATCCAGAGCTGAAGTGGCCAAGGTCGGACTCGAACCGACTACCTGCGGATTATGAGACCGCCGCTCTAACCAGCTGAGCTACTTGGCCGTGAAGGGGCGCGCCTTACATGGGGTCGCGCGGTGTCGCAAGAGGTGTGTTTGACCTGAGTGACGAAGCACTCGTACTCTGCTGACAACACCGTCTCCTGATCAGGGCACACCCGGGGAAACCCTGGGGTCGCAAAGCCGCGGGGCCTCATTTCATCGCAGTCTGGATGAAACGGTCGGCCGTGGTCTCCGGGAGAGAGTGAAGCGGGAAACCGCTTCATGGCGTGACGAGTGGCCCAGAAGGCCCCTCGTGCCCTGATCGGCAGACCCGCTGTACCGGCGAGGTTGTCCGGTTGGGAGGCACGATGGGCACAGTGGCAGCAGTGGTCTTCGCGATGACGCTGACGGTGACGCCGACGAACGGCGGCCTGCTGTCCCCCCCGCAGGTCACCATCAACGATCAGCAAGGTGAGCAGTTCGACCCCCACGTCGACGCCGATACGGCGGCGTACTCGAACGCGGTCGACATGGGCGCGGCGGGCCTGCTGCAGCAGATTCGCTACTACGACTTCCCCACCAACCAGGACGTGGCGATCTCCAACCTGCTCGCGGGTGGCGGTCTGGCCAACGACCTGCTCAGCGACGTCGACCAGGGCCGCATCGTCTTCACCCGGCTCTTTCCAGACCGCAGCGCCATCATGTTGTTCGACATCACCACCCAGACGCTCACCGAGCTGGCGCCCGCGCCCAGCACCACCCGCATGGGCGTCGCGCTCGGCTCGCAGACGGTGGCCTTCGTCGACTACGCCAGCGGCCCCGGCGAGCTGATGGTGCTCGACCTCGCCACCTCGGTGGTCACCCGGCTGACCAACGACGCGGTGTCCGATACCAACCCCGCGGTCTCGCCCGACGGCAACGTGATCACCTGGGAGCGCTGCGCGAGCTCGGCCAACTGCGACGTCTACCGCGCCAATCGCTCGGGTGGCTTGTGGCTGATCGCGCCGCTCGCTTCGCAGGTGCTCAACGAGCTGAGCGCCGACACCAACGGCAGCCTGGTGGTCTTCCAGCGCGAGAACATGGCCGGGCCCACGGGCACCAACATCGTGCTGGTGCCCGTCACCGGCGGCCCGGAGACGGTCCTGGAGATTCCCGGTGAGCAGTACAACCCGTCGATCCGCGGCCAGCTGGTGGCCTTCGAGAGCCGCGAGCCTTTCGGCAACCCCGACATCTTCCTGGTCGAGCTGACCAGCAACCGCATCTTCCAGATCACCAACACGCCCGATCTCGCCGAGTCGCTCAACGACGTGACGGTGCTCCCCAATGGCGAAGTGCGCCTCGTGTGGCAGTCGGTGGCGCTGACCGACCCGAACAACGCCAACATCTACGCGGCGACCTTCACGCTGCCTGCGGCCCCGGTGGTCGATGCGGGCACGCCCGACGCGGGGACGCCCGATGCCGGTACGGCTTGTCTGAACCGCAGCGTCACCATCGAAGCGACGCGGTTCTACAGCCCCACGCGCAGCGTCGATGGCCAGGCCAACTTCACGCCTTCGATGTCCTTCGCCATCCCCGCGGCGATCCCCGTGGTGGCCGGCAACGCGGGCAACAAGAAGGCTGACCTCACGATCAACCTCGGCAACCGCACGGTGGAGTGCGAGTACCGCAGCCGCTCCAACCAGTCGCACCCCACCAGCCCCACGCAGCTCGCGCTCGCCAGCAGCTACGTGCTGGATCGTTGCCGGGTGCACAACGGCGGCTGCCGCCACGGTGGCAGCGGCAACACCACCTACACGGCCGGCACCGTCGTCAACGCGATCTCGGCGGAGCTCCACATTCAGAACGGCGACACCCACCAGCCCCTCACCCGCGTGCGCCTCACGCTCGGCGAGGTGTGCAGCTCGACCGTTTCATCTCCTCTTGAAGCCAGCAACGACATCGATGGTGCCCAGGCGGCTGGTTGCTCCAGCTCGGGAGCCTCGTTGACGCCGTTCCTGATCGCGTTCGCCTTCCTCGCGCTCTTGCTGCGTCGGCAGGCTTCGATTCGCCTCGTGACGCAACGGGAGCAACGTAGACTGCCGCGCTGAAATGCGTGGCGGTGCCGCTCTCGTCAGCCTGCTGATCGCCGTCTCGGCCTGGGGTCAGGCGCCCGCTGCTTCCAGCGTGACGTTGACCCTCGCGCCGACGGCGCCCGTGAAGGGCCGTGACGCCGAGGCCACCCTGGAGATCGCCATCGGCGGCGTCGATCAGCCCGCGCCCCCGGTGCTTCGCGCCAACGTGGGCACCTTCGCGGCCGTGGAGCGCGTGGGGCCCGGGCGTTTTCGTGCGCGCTACGTGCTGCCCACCACTCGTTTTCCCGAGGTGGCCATCATCGTGGCCTTCGCGCCCTGGCCTCACCCTCAATCGGTGGAAGGGGCGTTCGGCGTGTTGCGCGTGCCGATCTCCAGCGCGGTCGAGGTGCCCGGCCGGGCGGAAGCGGGCGCGGAGGTGCGCCTCACGCTCGGTGACGAGACCTTCGGGCCGGTGACCGCGCAGGCGGGGGGCACCTTCAGGTTGCCCGTGGTGATCCCCCCGGGCATCGGCATGGCGAAGACCATCACGGTCGATCGCGTGGGCAACAAGCGCACGTCGCCGCTCGACCTCATGTTGCCGCCCACCGACCAGCTGGCGTGCGTGGTGACGCCCACGAAGCTGCCGGCCGACGGTGTGTCGCGGGCGCGGGTGCTCTGCGCGTCGTCTGATCGCTACGGAGCGGCGAGCCGAGGCGCGAAGATTCAGTGGAAGGGCGGCCGAGGCACCTGGAGCGCGGCACGCGATCTGTCTGACGGCGTGCACGAGTGGACGTGGACGGCCCCGCGCGAGCTGGGCAGCGGCGTCGAGCGCATGACCGCGATCTGGAAGCAGGGCAAGGTCGACTCGAGCGAAGAGATCGTCGTCGGTCTTTCGCAAGGGCCGGTGCGCTCGTTGACGGTGAAGCCGGAAGACACGGTCGCGCACGCGGGTGGGGTCTGGCGCGCGCTGGCCATCACGAAGGATCAGCTCGGCCGGCCGCTGGCGGGGGTCGCGGTTCAAGGCCCGGGCTCCGATCGTGCGGTGACGGACGAGCGGGGTGAAGCGCGGCTCACCTGGGCGCTCCCGCCCGAAGAGATCCTGGGCACGCGTTCGGTGCAGGTGCGCGCGAACGGCCCCCTGGGCAAGGAACCGGCGCGGCTGCAGGCCTGGCCCAGCGACGGCGGGGTGACCGTGACGGTGACGGATCTCGCCGGCCTGCCGGTGCCTTCGCAGCGCCTGCGGGTAGGGCAACTCGAGCTGACCACCTCGGCTGAGGGCATCGCCGAGCTGGCCGCGACGGGTGAGTTGGTGCACGCCGAGTGGCCCGGCTTGCGGCTGCAGCTCGGCGCCGATGGCGGCGTCAGGCCCGGGGTGATCGCGGAGGTGCCGGTGGCGGTCGGCCCTCCCTTGCCGATGAACGTGAGGGTCTTGCAGCGCAGCGGCGGGGTGGAGTGGTGGGTGGAGACGCCCCAAGGCGAGATCCTCGATGGCCGCCCGGTCGACATCAGCGATTCGCGCGGCGGGGTGCGGCGGGTGGTCAGCCACGGCAAGACCCGTGAAGACCTGCCGTCGGGGCTGATGTCGATCACCGATGTTCAGAGCCGCGTCTGCGCGGTGATCGAGGCGACCCGGTGATCGCCCTCGGCCTGGCTGCCTGGGTGCTCGCGCAAGCGCCGGTGGTGAGCCAGTTCGACGAGGGCGTGGTGCTCGGCCGCGTCTGTGAAGATCTCGACGGCGACGAACGCTGCGCTTCCGACGAGCCCGGGGTCGAGGCCGCGCGCGTGGTGATGGAGACCGGCCTCGAGGCGGTCAGCGATCGTGACGGCCGGTTCCATTTCGCGGGCGTCTCGGGCCGCACCGCCGAGGTCTACGGGGGAGGGCGGCTCGCGCCGGGCCGTCATCGGGTGAAGGTCGATCCCGGTTCGTTGCTGGGCAGCTGGGCCGGCGCCGAGCGCGGGCGCACCATCGAGGTCTCCGCGGGCTCCGCGCTCTTCGTCGACTTTGCGTTGCGCAGGGGCGAATCGACCGCGCCTTCACTCACCCGGGACACCGCGGCGCTCCGGCGGGAAGCCGCGGGCCTCGAGTACGAGTTGGCGATCGTGGTGCCTGAAGGCGAGCAGGCCAGCATCGCGGGTTCGCCCGCTCCCGAGGGCAAGCAGTGGGTGCGGCTGGTGGAGGGCTCCAACACCATCCCCGTCGCGCTGCAGCGGCCCGGGCAGCTGAGGCTCTGGGTGTTCAAGCTCGACCTGGTGCGCCGCGAGGGCAGCACGCTGCTCATTCCGCGCGGCATCGAGCCGTTCGGGAAGATCGCCTGGCCCGTGTCGGGCGTGCTCTCGGCCGAGCTTCCTCCCGGCACCACCATCTCGATCGAGGGTGAACCGCTGCAACTCGATCCGTCGGGGCGCGGCGCGCGCAACGTCTCGGGCGACGAGGTGGTGCTCTCGTTCAGCTCGGGCGGGCTGCGCTTTACGCAGTCGGTGCGGCGCCTGGGGGCCGCGGGCGTGTTCGTGGTCGGCCTGCTCGATGTCGAAGCGAACTTCGACGTGCGCACCGGTGCGTTCAACGTCTTCGGCCGGGGCGCCGCGGCGGCGCGCGCGTCGTTCGGCGGCTTCAAGCTCGGCCTCGAGCTCGATCTGCGCGACGTCGACTTACGCGGTGTGGAGGGGGCGTCTGCATTTCAGCCGCGCACGTTGCTCGATGCCCGGCGCGTCGACGTGTTCGAGCGGCAGCTCGATCCGATGCGCACGCAGCTCGCCTTCGCCGATGACAGCGCGACCATCGCCAGCAACCCGTCGGAAGGGCGTTTTCGGGTGGAGCTGGCCCACGAAGCGTGGGGTCGTCTGGGCTATGGCAGCGCGCGCTGGTTTCAGGCGGCCGCCGACGCAGGCCGCGCGCATCGAGCGGTGCAGGGCGCTTTCCTCGAGGTGAAGACGCCGACGCAGAAGTCTGCCTTCGGTGTCGAGCTTCGGGCCCTCGCAGCCCCCGCGCAGGCCGACTTCGTGAGCGGGCTGACCCGGCGGCCGATGCACGATCGTTTCGAGAGCACCGGTGGCAGCTTGTTCTTCCTCTCGAAGAGCTCGGTCGTCGCAGGCAGCGAGCTCATCCGCGTGGAGTGGCGAGACGCGGTCACCCAGCTGCCGGTGCGTGAGCTGCGGCTCCAGCGGCTGCGCGATTACACGATCGATCTGTTCACCGGCCGCGTCTTGTTGACCCGCCCGCTCTCGTTCCTGGTCAGCGAGTCGTTGCTCCAGACCGACCCGCTCACGGCCGGCGTGGTGGCCGTGTTGGTGGCCGACTACGAGTACCTCGAGTCGGGGCTCTCCACCGAGGGCGTGCTGGGCGGTGAGCTGCGCGCGCGGTTGGGTCCGGTGAAGGTGACCGGCAGCGCCTTCCGCGACGGCAGCTACAACCTGCTGCGGGCGTCGGCCGAAGCGAAGCTGGGCCCGGTGTGGTTGTCAGCCGAAGGGGCGCGCAGCTTCGGGCCGGTGCAGGGCCTCGCGTTCTCTCGCGATGGTGGTCTCACGCAGCAGCTCGCCACGCCTTCGAGGCTCGACACCTCAGGCTGGGCCCTCACCTTGCGCGCGCGGTCGAAGGGCCTCTTCGGCAAGGGCTCGTGGGATGCCGCGTGGCGCTGGCGGCAAGCAGGCTTCGAAGACACCGCTCAGCTGGGGGCGTTGAACCAGGTCTCGCTGCGCGGCGAACAACCGCTGGGGCCCATCGTGGTGGCGGCGTTGGTCGACTTCCGCGACATGGCCGATCCGCGTGATCCCTTTTCGGGCGCACGCGTGCAGGGGCGGACCCTCGGCGGCGGCGTGGGGTACGAGCGCACCGAGTTCGGCGTGCGCCTCGAAGCGCGCGAGTTCCAGCAGACCCTGTCGGGGGAAACGAAGGGAGGCTTCACGCTGGGGCTGGCCGCCCGGTACCGCCTGACGCCGTGGCTCCAGCTGCGCGCGGGCTATCGGCAGCAGCTCATCTCGCTCGGAGGCATGGAGCTCTCCTTCGCCAGCGTCGGCGTCGACTTGAAGCCCAGCGAGAAGCTCGAGCTGGGCCTGCGCGGCGGTTGGGGCCCGGCGCTCGGGCCCCAGGTGTGGGGCACGGTCTCGTACGCGGTGGGCACCGAGACCTGGTACGGCGTGCATTCGATCGACGCCGATGCGCCCGGCGCGGGTGAACGCAGGCTCGTGACGGGCGTGAGGCAGCAGGTCGATTCGAACACGGCGGTCTTCGTGGAAGATGTGTCGGCCACCGATGTCGATGGGCTGCGGCTGGCGCGCGCGGTCGGGCTCACCCAGCGGGTCGATGAGGCCTTCACGGTGACTGCGCGGTACGAACACGGCGCGCGGGCACTCGATGGGCTTGCTCCAGACGTCGCCCGCAACGCAGGCGGCTTGACCCTCTCTTACGAACGCGACGCCTTGCGCTTCTTCGCCCGGGGAGAAGTGCGCGATGAACAAGGCGCCAGCACGCTGCGCCAGTTCGTGGCCTCGGGTGGCGGCGAGTGGCGGGCCCACCGTGATGTCTCGCTCACCGCGCGCGCGTTGTGGACACACTCGACGAAGAACGACGCCCTGGTGGGCCGCACCGTCGACGCGACGGGCTCGGTGGCCTGGCGCTTTTCACGCGGGGCACTGCTCGCGCGCTACGCCTATCAGCAGAATTGGACGGCCTCGCTCGACACGCGCGTGCATGTGATCTCGCTGCTGCCCACGATTCGATTGGGAGATCGTTTCGCGATCGGCGCAGGCGGCCATCTCGCGCTCACCACCGTCGGGCCGATCCTCGCCGCGTCGGTCAGACCCTCGGTGCGCATCTGGGAGGGCCTGGAGCTCGCCGGTGAGGCGGTCGCGCGTTCAGTCGCACCGGACGGCGGCTCATGGGCGTCGCTGCGCGCGGAGGTGGGATACCGCTTCGACCACCGCTTCTTCGTGGGCGGGGGTTACAACGCCTTCGGATTTACGGGAACCGGGCTGGACACGGGCGCGACCGCGTCGCGAGATCGCGTCTACCTGCGCACGGAGATCAGCTACTGATGAGAGTGTTGGGCGCGATGCTGGTGCTGCTGCCGATGCTCGCGTTCGCGGGCTGGCGAGAGATCGGCACGGTCACGACTCCGGTGAGCGACGTGCAGATGGTCGATGCTGGCGTGGTGCTCGCCACGTCGGCCATCAGCGGCGCGGTGGCGCTCCAGGTCACGGATGCGGGGGTGACGACCCTCAACTCGCTCGCAGGCACTTTCGTGGGCGCCGGCTACTTCGGGGCCAACTGTCTTCTGGGCCTGTCCGGCGCTGTCATCACTCCTTCCCCTGGTTGTGGCTCACCGACGCCACTCGGCGCGGGCACGTGGAACAGGTTCCGGTTGGTGTCAAATGCACCTTTGGGCATCGCCGTAGTCACCAGCACGAACAACGACACGCTCTGGGCAGGTCCTGGTGCGGGGCCGGGGTGGTCCGCCCTGGGGCTGCCCGCGTCGAGTAGCAGCACGCGCTCGCTTCAGACGGCTCGGATTGGAGGAGTCGACTACGCGGCGGTGAACAGTGGCGTGGGGCTTCGCGTGAGTGTTGACGCTGGCGCGCCATTCCCCATCACGGGCCCCGCGAACTGGCGAGATGCGGCGCCTTTCGCTCTCAAGGGCGCACCGGCGATCCTGGGGCTCACCACCAGTTCGTTGCAGCTGATTCGCGACTACCGCACGCCCGTCGTCTTCACGCCGGTGATGCCCGCCGGGCTCTTTCCCCGGTTCGTGGGCATCAGCGGCGCGCTCGGCATGGTCACCACGACGACGAACGTGATGCTCTCGCCGATCCCCGATCCCGCGCGTCCTGCTGAGACGTGGGTCACGCGGCCGGCTCCGCTCGGGCTCGAACGGATCAACTGCATCGACGATCGGTACTGCGCCGCGGCGAGTGACGCGGGCGTGATCTGGTTCTGGGAGAACGAGGTCGCTCCCGGCGTGGCCGTGGTGGTCCCGCCGGTCGACGTGGGACAGACCGTTCGACTCATGGCCGATGCGGGTGATGGTGATGGCGACCCCGTGTTCGTCTCGTGGTCGAGCGATGCGGGTGTGCTCACCTCGGTGGCGGGCATCGCAGATGGAACGCAGATCGACTTCACCGCGCCCGCGGTCGGCTGTGTGCCCCTCGCGCTCGAAGTCACGGTGACGGACGGCTTGCTCGAGCATGATCGCACGGTGCTGGTGCCGGTGACCGTGCTCGCCCGCGGCGCCCTGCAGACGAACGTGAACGCCCAGGTGGCGCCAGCGGGAGGTCCCGCGGTCACCTTCAATGCCTTCATCGATGGTGGCTGTGACCCTGCGAGCCTGTCGTGGTCGACCGCAACTGGACAGATGGGGTCTGGCCCTGCCTTCACCTGGACGCCGCCTGCCACCGAGTGCAATTCCGATGGCGGCCAGCGAGCGATCACCGTCACCGCCACGTGGTTGAGCGCCAGTCCTCCGACGACGTCGGTGATCGACGTGAGCATCACGCCGTGGGGCGCGCCGAACGCACCTGTCTTCTCGAGCCCCGCAAGGCAAGCCAGTGGTTCGCAGGTCGACTATCGCGCCACCGACGTGGAGCACGTGTGCAGCGCGAGCGGTGACTTCCCCGGAACGATCCTCGAGTGGACCATCGATGCGGGTGCCTCGCAGGTGCTCGGGTTCGATGGCGGCCTGAGAGTCATCGCGCCTGAGTGTGCGGTCGTGCCTGGCCAGGTCACCGCCAGTGCGGTTCGGCGGGTGTGGGGTGATTCGACTGGTCGCGTTTCTGACGCAGGCACGCTGGTGGTCGACGTCGATCCCATCGCCGCACTCGACGCTTCGACGGAGTTCTTCGGCAGCGTGCAAGGCGACGCCGGGGTGCTCTTCGGGTTGTTGAAGGTGGATGCGGGGTGCCTCGACCAGCGCAATGCGTTCGCCAACGTGACGGTGTCGAGCGCGGGCGCGCCGGTGGCCCAGGGCGACTTTGCAGTGAAGGACGGCGGCTGGGCGTTGTCCATCCCGGGCGGGTGTTCGGGCGGCACGTACGAGGTGGTGGCTCAACTGTTCGAGAACGGTGCTGCGACCGGCGCGACCGATCAGGGATCGATCACCTTGCCCTTCACGCAGGCGGGCATCGGAGCGTTGTCGAGTGAGCGGGTCGACGTGAGCTGCGGCGTGGGGGCGCGCTCGTCGCTGACGCTGCTCCCCGAGCCGAATGCCTGTGCGGCTGCTTCGTTCTCCTGGCGCTCGGTGAGCGGGCCCGCCCTCGCGATCAGCTCGGGCAGCGGTGAGACGCTCGAGCTGCAATCCGAGGCGCTCGATTTCTCGGTGGTCGGTGAACAGGTCGAGCTCGAATGGACCGCCGACGCAGGCGCTGGCAACAGCGTGACGGCCACGCGGCGGATCGAACTGGGCGTGCAGCCCTTCGTCGAAGTGAGCGTGAAGGCGCGGCCGCCACTGCGCAGAGAGGAAGAGGCGGTGGTGCTCGACGTGATGCTCCGCAATACCACGGAGTGCGCGGTCGATGGCGTCTCGGTCGCGTTGCCGTTCAGTGGCGGAACGCCGATCTCCGAGTCGATCCTCGTCGATGGGGTGCGGGCGACGGCGCGTTCGACGGAGGATGGATTGGTCGTCGATGGGGTGACGGTGCCTGCTTCGGGCGTCTCGACGATTCGGCTCAGCGTTCGTTCGCGCTTGCTCTCATCGCCCAGCGTTGCGCCCGTCGCTTCGGTGCGGGGGTACGTGGTTTCGATCGCGCCTCCTTCGGCAGCGCCTTCGACCGGCTGTGGTTGTTCTCAGGTCGAGGTTTCGGCGCTCGTTTTGGCGGTGCTGATGGTCTGGCGGCGACGCAGGTCGGCCCCTCACCCCGACCCTCTCCCCGCTTCGCAGGGCGAGGGGGACTCAATATGAAGGTTCTCGGGTTTCATCACGTGGCGGTGCAGGTTCGTGACGTCGCTCGCGTCGCGGCTTTCTATACCGAGCTGCTTCAGCTGCCTGAGCTGAAGCGTTTTCATCGCCCCGATGGCTCGTTGCGTAGCATCTGGGTGGGCACCAGCACGGCTCAGGCGCAGACCCAGGGCGGCTTCATCGCCGTCGAAGGCGCGGAGGCGGGCGTGTCGGGCGCGATCGGCTTTTCGATGGTCGCGCTGCGCATCGAGGCTTCACAGCGGCGCACGATCGTCGAAGAGCTCGCCCGGCGCGGCCTGCCCCTTGAGCGAGAGACCGGGTGGACCCTCTACGTTCGGGATCCCGAGGGCAACCTGGTCGGCCTCTCGCATCATCCCGACGACAGCCCATCGACGCCGTAATAGAAGGTCCGCGTGCCGCGACTGGGTGAACTGCTTCTGGCTGAGAAGCTGGTCCAACCGGACCAGCTCGAGGAAGCCCTCGAGACGCAGGTCGTGCACGGCGGGCGGCTCGGCACCAACCTCGTCGAGCTGGGGTTTCTCAAAGAAGCCGACCTCGCGCGCATGCTCGGCAAGCAGCACGCCTTGCCCTTCGCCTCGGGCGAGATGGTCCCCGATCCCACGGCGTTGGCGCTGGTGAGCCGGCAGTTCTACGACGACGAAGACGTGCTCCCGATGCGCATCGATGCCACGCGCATCACCGTGGCCGTGCTCGGGCCCGCGCAGCTCAAGGCGACCGACGCGCTGGGCTTCAAGGCGGGCAAGCGCGTGGTGACGGTGGTCATCCCCGAGTTCCGCATGAACCAGTTGCTGCGCGCGCACTGCAAGGCGTTCCGGCCGATGCGGCCCATCGACGTGCACGCGCTGCGGCCTTCGAAGAAGAAAGATGAAGCGCCCAACCCCGGCGACGCCGAGCTCATCAATGAGGATGACTTCGCCAAGCTGTACGCGAAGGCGGTCGACTCGGCGCAGGGCGAAGAGGAAGAGATCATCGACGGCGCGTTGATCGAAGACGAAGTGGCGCCTTCGATCCCCGCTCCGCTGCCGTCAGCGCCGCATCCCACGGGGGTGAGCGCCGAGGTGCAGGCGCCGCCGCTCACGTTCCCCGAAGCCCAGAAGCAGCTGCTGACCAGCACCAACCGCGAAGACATCGCGCTCACCGTGCTGCAGTTCGCTCGCAGCAAGTTCCGCCGGAGTCTGCTGCTCAACGTGCAGGGTGATCTGGTCACCGGGTGGAAGGGCATGGGCAAGGGCGTCACGGTTCGTGCGGTGCGGCGCATCGGCGTCACGCTGCGTGAGGCCAATACGTTCAAGCTCGTGCGCGATCTGAAGTCGCACTTCATCGGGCCGATGAAGCGCACGCCGGGCATGGACGTGTTCTACGAGCTGCTCGGGGGCGGGTACCCGCAGACGGCGGTGATTCTGCCGTTGCTCGTGCGCGGGAAGCTCGTGCACCTGCTCTATGTGGATCACGGGCCCGACAAGCTCACGCCCCCCGACGTCGGGGAGTTGTTGATCTTGTCTCAGAGCGTGACTCGCAGCTACGAGGCGCTCATTCGCGCTCGCAAGGCGATGTCGAGCTGAGGCCCGCCTCCTGGGTCGCTTCGCCTCGGCGCATCTTCCGCTTCGCTTCAGCTGCGCGCGCCCAGCGTTCCGCTGGAACGGCTTCGCTCCGAGGGAGAGGGGAACCACGATTCGCTACTGGATCTCGACGTTGAACGAGACCCGCTGGGCGCCGTAGAGCGTGAACGGCTCGGCCCACTTCGACTTGCCCACCGTCACCTGAATGCGGTGGCTGCCTTCGTACACGGGGATCTCGCCCTTGATGGGCGCGGTCCCCACGCGGTTGCCGTCGATGAAGATCGCCGCACCTTCGGGCGCCTTGACCGACACGAAGCCCTTCTCGAACGTGTAGCTCTGCGTCACCGGCTCACCCGTGAGCGTGATCGCCCGCGTGGTGGAGATGGCCAACGCCTTGTTCTGCAGCGTGAAGACCTTCCGGCCCGGGGGCAGCTTGCCCGCCCAGGGCGTCCGCCCGAGTGACTTGCCCTCGAGCAGCAGCTCCACGTCGGGCGAGCTGTCGATCTTGATCGAGACCTCAGCGGCTGCGACGACCGCGGGTGCGCCAGCGTCGACGACCCCGGGCTCCACCGCGCCGATCATTCCTGCGTCCTCCTCGGTCGCTCCGGCGTCGGTCTCGGCTGCTTCACCGGCATCCACGAGGGTGGGCTCGACCACCAGCACGGGCGGAGGGCCAGCATCGGTCACCGCCGCGACCACCTTCGGCGGCGTATCCAGAATGTCTACGCCCGGAATCGGCTCGTTGGCCTTCTTCCACGCCCACCAGCCCGCAATCACCGCGATGAACAGCGCCAGCGCGACGATCCACGGCCAGGAGCTGCCGTCGTCGCTCTTCGGCGCCTCGTCGTCTTCTTCAGGCTGCGTCCACGTGCGTTCGGGCGGCGGTGCTTTCGCCGCGGCGACCGGAGCAGGGCGGGGCGGGATCGGCGCCACCACGCTGGGCGGAATCATCGCGGCCGGCACGTCGATGGCCTTCATCATCGGCACCGTCTCGCGGCGCTCCTGATCCGCCCACTGCCGGCGCACGAAGTCGGCGATGCCCGCGTCGATGGTGTGACGGCGCGCCGCGCGCAGCTCATGGCTCTGCGGGAACAACGTCTCGAGGAACTTCGCCAGCTCTTCGTCGGTGGCGACCTCCGAGCCGGCAGCTGCCTCCAACGCTTCGCGCATGGCGAGCGGGGTGGGGTAGCGGTCGAGCGCTTTCTTGGAGCACGCCTTCTGAATGATCGGCTCGAAGTTCTCCGGCAGATCGCCCGGCGTGGCCGGAGGCAGCGGCAGCGTCAGCACCGCGTGATCGAAGTATTCCGCCTGCTCAGCCCACGGCACGGCGCCGGTGAGGCACTCGTACAGCGTGATGCCCAGCAGGTAGACGTCGGTGGGGATCGAGACGGCGTCGCGGCCTCCGATGATCTGCTCGGGCGCGGAGTGAACCCGGCGGCCCTTCACGCGCTGGCCACCCAGCTCACGCGGGGCGAACGCCAGCGCGCCGTAGCCGGTGACCTTGGTCACGCCCTGAAACGAGATGAGCATCGTCTCGGGGCGCAGATCGCCGTGCACCAGGGGCGCGCCGTCATCGTTGCCGGCGACGTGCGCGTAGTGAACGGCGGTGCACGCATCGAGCACGACGCGGGCGGCGACGCGGGGCGGCATCTTCTTGCAGGTATCGAGGATCTTCCGAAGCGACTCGCCGTCGGCGAACTCCACGACGCGCGCGTGACCTTCGTCGAGCTTGCCAAAGCCCATCACCGTCACGATGTGAGGGTGATCGAGCTGGGAGGCGTGCTCCGTCTCGCGTTTGATCTTCGCCAGCAGCTCGGGGTCTTTCTCGGCCGCTTCCGGCACCCAGATGATGACCACGGGGCGCGCCTTGTTGTCGCCGCTGATGGCCAACCCCAGAAACGCGCGCGAGCCCTCACCCGCCTGCAAGGGGCCCAGCGCCTGGTACCGGTACGAACTCATGGCGGCAGGCTACGGGGCCTCTGCCTTGCCGCCAATTCTTCTCTTTGGGCAGGGTCAGAACGGAAGGGTCAAGTAGTAGCCCCTTGCGCCGCGCTTCACGAGCAGGAGCACGGAAGGCTTGCCCCGTGCCTGAATGATCGCCTCCTTGAAGGCCTCTGCGGTGGCCACCGGCTGCTGGTTGACCCGCAGCACGATGTCACCGGGCTCGAGACCGATGCGCCCCGAGGCGGTGCCCGGCCGCACCGCGATGATGCTCATGCCGCCCGCCCCGGGCTTGAGCCGCAGGCCGAGGCGGTCCCACACGGTGGAGTCGACCAGCTTCTGGGGGAACTCGATGGGGCTGAGCTCGATCAGCACCTCGGCCCCGGCGCGGAAGATCTTCATGGCGACCTTGCTCCTGGCGGTCACGCCCCGCAGGCGGCTGCGCAGGTCGTCGGCGTCTTCGATCTGGGTCGAACCTACCTGCACCACGATGTCGCCCTTCTGAATGCCCGCCTCGAGGGCCGGGCTGGCCTCGTCGACCGCGGTGACCAGGGCGCCATAGGTGCGATCCCAGCCGAGGCGGCGCGCCAGCTCGAGGGTGAGCGGCTGCACGTCGAGCCCGACCCAGGCGGGGCGCACCTTCCCGTACTGGGTGAGCTCCGCGACGATGCGGCGCACCTTGTCGGCGGGAATGGCGAAGCCGATGTTCTGCGCGGCGGCGATGATCGCCGAGTTGATGCCGATCACCTCGCCGTCGATGTTGAGCAGCGGGCCCCCCGAGTTGCCCGGGTTGATCGACGCATCGGTCTGGATGAAGTCGTTGAAGACGCGATCTTCGTGGCGAATGGTGCGGCCCAGCGCAGAGACCACACCCAGCGTCACCGTCTTCTTGAGGCCCAGCGGGCTGCCGATGGCGATCACGCTCTCGCCGATCATCAGATCTGCCGAGGTGCCCAGCTTGGCGGCAGGCAGCGGCGCCTTGGTGGTCACCTTGAGCACGGCGAGGTCGGCGTCGGCGTCACTGCCGATCACCTCGGCGTCGAGCTGGCGGCCATCGGCCAGCACCACGTGGATCTGTGAGGCGCCGCGGATCACGTGATCGTTCGTCACGATGATCCCCGAAGGATCGATGATCACCCCCGAGCCCAGGCCCTCCACCGCGCGCCGCTCTTCTTGCGGCCCGAAGAAGAAGTCGTCGAAGCCGCGGCCCCTGAAGCGGGTCTCCACCACCTGCACGGTGCCCACGTAGACCACCGCGGGTGAGACCTTCTCCACCACCTGCACCACCGGGCTCCGGCGGGAATTCACGTCTCCCGCCACGAGTGAAAGCGCGACCACCAGCAACGACGACGTCATGTGCGAGTCCCTCCTGTTTCAGCTTCTGCGGCGACGCCCCACGGCGAAGGCCAGGGTAAAAAACAGCATCGGCGCCGAGCCCATTCCACACCCGCACCCGGCCGGAGGGGTGGGCTCCAGCACGCCGGCATCGACCTCCATGCCTGCATCCACCGGCGCCCTCGAACCTGCGTCGACGCCCGCATCCACCACGCCGCCCAGCGCGCTCACGCAGGCCGCCACCTCATCAGGGGCCCCGATGCAGAGGCCGGGTCGCTGGCTCAACGAAGCCCCGTTGGCCCCGCGGTTGGTGTTGGTGACGGCGGCGATGAAGATGCCGTTGGTGACGTCGACGGTCTGGCCCGCGGTGACCTTGACGACCTCGGTGTTCCGGTTGCCTTTGCGCGCGGCCACCCAGAGCACCATGCCGTCGAGATCGTCGCCGGTGGTCAGCTCGCTGTCGACCAACGCGGCGGTCATGGTGGCTCGGCCCGCGGCGGGCACGAAGTAGTACTGCGTCGAGGCGTAGAACACGCGTGAGGCCTCGAGGCGATACGGCGCGGTCACGCTGGTCATGGTGACCTGCGGGTACAGGCGGGCGTCAGCCCAGGCTTGCGCGGGATCCGCCGCGTCGCCGAGATAGAGGTTCCACCGGGCGAACTCGGCGAACTCTTCGGCGAAGCTCGACTGGTAGTCACGTTTGAGCAGCGCATCGAGCTGGATCACCCAGGTGGGGTTCGCTTGATCGGCCGGCTCGAGCGGATCGCCCTGGCCATTCTCGAGGTGCTCCCACAGCTTGCGGAGCAGCGCGTCGTCATGCCGCTCGGTGAGGAACTTGAAGAAGATCGCCGAGCCGTACGCGAAGTCAGGCACCGGGCCCGGGGGCGGGGAGTCGATCGAACGATCCGGCCGCGTGAGATAGCCACCGATGAAGTTCTCGAAGTCGCGCGTGCTCGGATCGAAACGTTCGGTGGCCCACACCGCGGTGCCCTCGGAGATCACCACGTTCTGCCCGTTGTCGTAGGCCGCCTGCACCGCGTGGAAGTACTCGTGGCTGCCGAGGATGCGGGTGGCGATGAGCGCGCTGGGGTAGCCGTAGCTCACGAAGTCGTTTTCCTGCACCACCGAGCCGATGCAGCGATCGACCGAGGGGCATTGATCGACGCGGAACGCACCGTCAGCGGAGCGGGCGAAGTCGAGCAGGTAGACGTCGAAGCGGCCGTCACCTCCGTTGGCCGAGAGGGTCGCGTCAGACAGGGGTCGGCGGTAGCCCAGCGGCCCGTGGTAGAGCGCGCCGACCGCCTCGTAGGTCTCCTCGACGCGTTCGGCGAAGTCGGGAACGCCGCTGTCATCGGCATCACCCATCGGCACGGCGTTGGGGCCCGCGCGGGTGAAGTGCACCTTGAAGGCGCCCCCATCGACGCTGGTCGACTCGACGGTGTCGGTGGCCAGGTAGCGCCACATCAGATTGCTGTTGGTGTCGGTCGGCCTCAGCTCGGCCGTCTGCGAGACGACCGTCGGCTTGCGGCTGACGGCCTCTTCACCGCAACCCAACGACACGATGCAGAGCAGAGCGGTCGCGCGCATCAGGCTCAGTCCAGGTACTGCCAGCGGGTGCGAATGGTGCCGCCCAGCGCGCCGCCGCTGGTGGCGGTGGTCTGACAGGTCTGCTGCGCGGTCTGGGTCGCGTAGTAGGTGTTCACGATCAACTTCACGTGACGGCCCAGCTGGGTGCGCAGCACGTAGACCCGGCCCGTCATCGAGACGCAGCCGGTGTACTGGTAGAAGGTCGACAGGTAGGTGCGCGGCGACGAGCCCAGGCCCGAGCCGTCATCCACGAAGCCACACGCCGGAGCGCGCGTGAGGAAGTCGTCACCTTCGGGAACGAAGCTTGCGGGGATCGCGGTGACCGAGTCGTACGTCGTGCCGGGCGCGAGCACCTGGGCCGCCACGCACGAGGGCCCGGAGTCGCCGCTGTTGATGCGGATGACGAAGCGGCGGAAGGCGATGTCCCAATCCATCGAGTCGAGCGCGGTGATGTCGCTGATGGGCAGCTTCTCGAGGCCCGTCTCCGTGAAGCGCGCGTAGACGTAGCTCTCGGTGGGCGAAGAACCGCCGGCAGTGGCGTCGATGGTGGTCCTGAAGTCCGCGCCGTCGGGCGTGGTGGTGATGAGACCCGAGGCGACGTTCATCAACAGGCCCAGCCGCTGAATGGCCTGATCGGAGCACTCCACCTCGGTGCGCGTGCAGCTGAACGCGCCCCCGCCCGCGCCGCCGCCGGTGCCCGCGTCCATCGTTGCGCCGCCACCTCCTCCGCCGCCGCCGGTGCCCAGGGACACGCAGACGCCGTCGCCACAGACCTGGGTCGACGCGATGCAGTTGACGCACGAGTTGCCCGCGTTGCCGCAGGCCGCGTTTTCACCACCCGCGACGCAGACCCCGGTGTCGTTGCAGCACCCGGTGGGGCAGTTCTGGGGCGAGCAGGTGCTCGAGCCACAGGCAGGCGCTCCGGCCACGATGAGTCCAACCAGCATGAGCGAAACGACGAGTGCAAGACGCATGGGTTTGCGTGTAGCGCAAGGCGCCCATCGGCACCACCGAACGGGAGGTGAATCGCAGTAGCCGCCGGGCGCGCTTTGGTGAATTCTTCCCGCCGCAAGGGCGTCAGGCCCGCGTCTTCTCCCGAGGAACCCCATGTCACGATTGCTGCTCGCCGCTGCCGCGCTGTTGGCCGTACCCGCCTTCGCTCAGGATGACTCCGACGCGAAGAAGGTCGCCGAGACGTATCTGAACGCGCTGACGGGTACCGGTGACGAGGCCGGTAAGGATCTGCTGCTGGGTGGCGTGACCATGAACGCCCAGCTCTTCAGCCTGGAGAACTGGAACTTCAAGAGCAAGGATCCGGTGAAGAAAGAAGAGGGCGATCTCGCGCACGCCGTGCAGATGATGAACGACCTCGACAAGGCGGGCCGCACCGCGCTCACCAAGCTGATGGGCGTCGAGGCGGTCGGTGACGATCTCAAGATGACCGAGGTCAGCCAGACGGAGGCGACCAAGCTGCTCGCTCCGACCCGTGAGCGCGTCGCCGCCTTCCAGAAAAATCACGCGGTGCTCTCGTACGCGCTGCGCACTGGCAAAGAAGTGTACTGGCACCCGAAGAACCCGATGCGCGCGGTGCTCGCCAAGGCGGGCACGCAGGGCAAGTACACCATCGAGGTGCACCGGTGGACGGTGGGGACGACGGAGGGGCCTGCGAAGACGCCGCGGGAGTGGCCGCTGCGCGTGGTGCGCTTCAAGTCGCAGAAGGTCGACAGCGGCTGGAAGATCCTGCCCGCGTCTGACTGGAACGCTGAATAAGCAAGGACCGAAGAAGCAACGGCCCTCACCCTGACCCTCTCCCGAAGGGCCCGAAGGGAGAGGGGATCTCGTGCCTTACTTCTTCGCTGGCAGCGCCTTCACGAACAGCTGCTCGAGGAAACGGCTGGCCGTCGTCTCATGCGCGAGGCGGCGCGCTTCTGCTCGGGCGAGTGCGGCGTCTGCATCGCGCTTCTGAAACTCGATGACTTCCGCCGAGTACCAGAGCCGCCGCGCGTAGAGCATGCGCAGCTCCGGCGTGAACACCTCCGCCGCCAACTCGTGCGCCAACTTCTTCACCTTCTCGTCCTTCTGCTCATCGCTGAGCGGCAGCGGCCCATTGCGGATCGCTTCGACGCGCGCGCTCAAGGTGACCAAATCTTTCTCTGAGGGCAGCCACTGCTCCACCTCGGGAAATGCGTGCAGCGCCGCCCCGCCTTCGCGGTTCTCCGAGTCGCCCGGCTCCATCGCGGGAATGGGGAAGTCCGGATCCTTCTTGCTCACGCCGATGCTGTTGAGCGCCTGCTCGATCTCACCGCCGTATGGCGTCTTGGTGCGCTCGTTGAGCGTGATGGCCCGGCCCAGCTCGAGCTGGAGCCGCTCCATGGGCACCAGCATCGCGCGGGTGGTGAGCTCGGTCTTCAGCTGCTCCATGCGCTTGCGGTAGAGCGCGCGATTGGCCCGCTCGCTGCCGAACTGCGCGAGCCCGAACTCGTCGCTGACGATGCCCTGAAAGACCTCGAGCCCACCACCGCCCCGAATGGGAACGGCGAACAGAAACGCGCGTTCACCCGTGCCCAACTGCATCGAGAGCACCGCAGGAAACTCGTTCTTCGGAGTCAGATCGATGATCGGCGCGGAACCCTTCGGCGACTCGGTCACCACTTCGACGCCGCTCGACTGCAGCCGGTAGAGCGCCTTCTTCGCGAGCTTCACGTGCGCCTTCGACGCCGACTGCGCGAGGGCCTGCGGGAGCTCGGCCTTCTTCGCCTTCACCCAGGCCTCGAGCACCTCCTGCGCCTTCGTTTCGGGGAGCCCTTCGACCTGCTGCACCGTCATCGAGAGAAAGTCCGTCATGCGGCGGACTCTCGCCCAACCTCATCGCTTGCGCACGAGGAAGAAGTCACCCGACTGCGCGGCGATGAAGAGCTCCGACTGCAGCCGCGGCCCGAAGATTTGCTCGGGGCGCACGCCGCGCACCACGAAGTGGTCGTAGAACTTTCCGTGTTCTTCCCACCGCATCTGATCAGGCCGCCACTCGCTGGCCATCGTCGGAGGCGGCGCCGCCCGGTACATCAACGGACTGTGCGGGGTGAGCGCGAAGGAGAAGTTGGTCAGCCCACCCGCCTCGCGGGCCACCACGCAGCCCGCGTGCAGGTAGACCGGGTGGGTCACGGCGCGTGAACCGGTCGCGTAGGTGAGCCCCATCACCCGGGCCTTCGGAGCGGCGCTCTTCGCCAGCTCCGTGAGCGCGCGCGACTCGACATCGAACGCCTGAAACGCCGTACGCAGCGGCAGCATCAACACCAACGACGCCGCCGCGGCCAGGTACACCAAACGTTTGTCCCAGGGCGCCGCGAGCGCGGGCACCGAACACACCAGCAACGCCGCCGCGAGGTGGGCGTAGCGCGTGTTCAGGTAATACATGTACCCGCGGATATCGAAGGGCAGGGCGAGGAAGAGGATCACCGCCAACGCCGCGAGGCCTGCGATGCGCCACCGGGCGATCGGGCCTTCTTCGCCGGGCAATGAGAAGAGTCCGCGGCCGGCTGCGAGCAACTGAGGCACCAGGCCCTGCTCCTTCACGGCGCGCGCGCTGAGCACCGCGGTGCCCACTGCGCGTGAGAACCCGAAGAGCATCGCGCCGAGCGCGATCAGGAAGACCAGCTTCACCGCGCGCTGATCAGAGCCATCCGGCGTGATGCCGGCGAGAATCGGAAAGCTGATCTCCGTCACCTGCGCAGAGCCATCGGCCGCGCGCGGCATCGAGATGAACTCGCCGAGGTTCTGCTCGAGCGACTTCCAGCCCAGGTTCTCCTTCGAGAGCATGGGGCCCCACGAGCGCCACGGCTGACCTGGAGCGATCTCCTGCGGCTGTCCCACGCGCAGGCCGATCCACAGCACGAAGAGCACGACGCCCGGCATCACGCCCGCCACCGCGGGCACGCGGAGCCGCCATGAGTTGCCCTCGGGCGCCGGCGTGGTCAGCAGCAGAAACGGCAACGCCACCCCGAGCCACGCGAAGGCCTGCACGTGAAAGAGCAACACCGCCACCAGGCTGAAGCCCAGCGCGATGCTCCAGGTTCTTCGGCGTCGAGTGTCTTCGATGGCCCGCACGAAAAAACCGCAGGTGATCAACGCGAGCGGCAACGACGCGCAGTAGTTGATGAAGCCCCACGCGAAGCTGTCGCCGTACGCGAAGGGCAGGGCGAGCAAGGCAGGCCACGTCGGGCGTTTCAGGCTTTTGAGCAGGAACGCCAACGAGAGCGGCAGCCCCATCACGTAGGCCGAGAGGAACACCCGGTTGGCCAGCTCGAGCGGCATCAGCCAGTTCAGCAGGCTCACCGCGTAGTAGTAGCCGAGGTACGGCGTGAGCTCGGGCCGGCGCGCGAAGATCTCGGGGTAGAGGGTCGAAGCGTCGTTCAGGCGGTGCAACACCGAGATCAAATGAAGGTGCTGGGGCAGGTCGACCAGGGGCAGCGCCTGGGTGGCCCAGAGCGGCGCAACCCCGCAGATCAACGCGAAGATCCAGGCCAGGCGCTCCAGGGGAAGACGGCTCACGAGGGCGCGGACCATGAAGGCCCGGGGCTCGCTTGGCAAGAACGCTCATCTGGGCTAGTGCGGCGCCAGTTGTCGGAGAAAGGACCACACCATGCAGACCCTCAAGAGCCTCGCGGTTGGACTTCTCTTCATCGCATCCACGGCGGGCGCCGCCACCGTCGAACGCAGCTTCTTCGGCACCCAGGCCACCTGCTCCTGCAAGGGCAAGGGCGACTGCACGTGCGCCAAGGGCCAGTGCAAGTGCAAGAGCTGCGGTAACGGCAACAAGGCCAAGGTCTTCGAAGCGCTCAAGGGCAGCAACGAGACCACCAAACTCCCCGACACCGCTCGCCTCGACGCGCGCGGCGGCGTGTTCATCTAAGTCGCTCGTTCGGCCTCCACACCGGGAGCGCCGAAGATGCGTCGCAGCCTCATCTCACTCTCCGCGCTCGGCATCGTGGTCGCTGGCGTCGCCTTGTGGAGTGGGGGCTCCCCAGAGCAGCCACCTCAGCGCGATGCGCAACCGCCCGCTCCGCGTGAGGAGCTGCCCGCTGTCGTCGCTCCGATCGCGCGCACCGACTTGCCCGCACCGCGAGGCGATGCCTTCGACCCGATCGACGCTGGTCTTCCCGAAACGGTGGTGAGTTCCATCGAGCCCATCGACGGCGGCTCCACCGCGGCCCTCCCCGCGCTCATCGAACCAGCACCCGAGCTCCTCGCCCCGCCTCCTCTTGCGATCGACGCGAGGGCGATGGCTCCCAACGACCCGCGCTTCACCATTCGTTGGGGGCAGGCCGGGCTGTGCGGAGACGAGCCGCTCGAACGCATGAGCCGCCGCCGCGCTGCGCTGCTCGCGACGTTCATCGGGGTTCGCCGCGCGGGCACGTTGATCTTCAGTGACCCCGACGCCTCGCCCGCCGTCGTCGACCTCGTCGGAGACTCACTGGCCCAGGCGCGCGTCATCGTCACTCGTCTGCTGGGTCCCCGAGCTGACGTCGCGCTGCCCGTCATCTACGTGTACGCGAGCGCAGCGCAGATGCGCGACGTGGCCTGCGTGAACACCGCGACCGCCGGGTACTACGACGGCGCCATTCATCTGCCTGCCAGTGACCCCGATGCGTACAAGACGGTCGTTCACGAGCATGTGCACCACGTGCTCAACGCGCTGGGCCTGCGCAAGCCGATGTGGTTCCACGAAGGGCTCGCGATGTACGCGGCTGACGAGCGGTGGTGGGAAGACCCGCGGCTCGGGCTCACCACGTGGCTGCGCTCCAAGCACCTGCCGTTCCCTGCGTTGGTCGAGGCGTTCCCGCATACGGCCGATGAGCTGTTCGCGGGGGCGGCGTACTACCAGAGCTACATGATGGTGAGCTTCCTGGCGGCGCGCACGGGGCGCAGTGACTTTGGGTGGTTCGTCGACGCGCTGGTCTCGGGGCGGCTCAACGCGCAGACGAGTCTTGGTGAGGGCGTTGGGTTGACGGCTGATCAGCTCGAGAGCGCGTGGGGTGGCTACGTGCAGTCGAGGTGAGCACCTCGTTTTCGTCGCCGGAGCTTCAGCCGGGGCTGGAAGTCGCTCGTTCGGCCTTCCACAGCAGGAAGGGCGAGACCCTCACCCGCTCGAACTCCACCAGACCTGCTTTGGCGGTTGACGCTCGCAACGCCTCTTCACTGCGCGGCGACAGGCCTGCCGTGCGGTGCATGGGCTCGAGCATCTTCCCCGCCTCGTAGGTGGTGGCCACGAAGCGGCCGCCGGGTTTCAGCGAACGCGCCACCTCGCGCAGCAGCTCGTCGAGCTCGTCGATGAAGTGAATGAAGCCCACCGCCACCACCGCGCCGAGGGTGGCGTCGTTGAAGGGCATCAGGGGCACCTGGGCGCGCACGAAGTCGGCGGCCTCCGCGTTCTCGCGCACCTGGGCCATCGCCTCTTCCAGCATGGGCCGTGACATGTCGACGCCGATCACCGGCACCTGGCTGAAGTCGCGCGAGAGCCTTCGCAGCACCAGGCCCGCGCCGCAGCCGAGATCGACGATGGGCCCGGGCGGCGAGCCGATGAGGTTTCGCAGCACGGTGTATTCGCTCTCGTGATCGAGCCGGCCGCGGGTGAGCACGGTGTCGACCGCGGGCCGCACGTAGCGCTCCCACGATCTCGCCACCCAGGGCAGCTCCATCGCCTGCTGCAGCGCCTTCAACTTCGCGCGATCACCCACGAAGTCGATGAGCCCGTCGTGCACGGGGAAACGCGCGCCGCAGGAGACACAGCGTGCCGGACCGAAGGCCATGGCGGCGCCCGCGACCTCGGCTTCGGGGATCAGGCCGCCCACGCCGCACTTCGGGCAGCGGAGCAGCTCGAGCGTCTCTCGTCTCATCCCGCTTTGGTGACGAGCACGGGCCAGCCGCGGGCCATCGCTTCACGGAAGAACTCCGAGAGCGAGTGGCGGGTCGCGTTGACGCTGGCCGTCTTGGCGTCGGCCACGCTGGTCTCACCCACCGAGTTGGTGGGATCGAGCTCGATGGTCGAGCCACAGCGATCGCAGCTCAGCGAGACCGGGCGCACCAACGCGACGGGCACGGCGTAGCGGGTGCCGCACTGGCAACGCCACACGCGCGCGCGTTCACCTGCATCCATCTTGGCGATGGTGAGCAGCTGATCGGCGGTGCGCAGCAGCGCAGGGAGATCGTTGGGCGAGCTGGCGAACACCGCCGGGTTCTTCGCAGACAGCAGCTCGAGCGCGCGGTCACGGGCCTTGAAGCCGCGGTACTCCACCTGGGCCAGGGCGAGCTCGATCAGGTTGGGATCCGTCGCGGCGCAGTTCAGCGGCTCGACCTCGGGCGCGTTCGCCCCCATCGCCAGCGCGGTCTTCTCGTCGAGCAGCTTCCAGGCGGGCACTGCGTAGAATTTGAACAAGGTCAGCTCCACTCCAACATGAGCTTCAAAGGCTTGAGCGCGGCCTCTCCGAGCCCGGGGGGCAGCTCGAGGCGGGGCGTCTTGTCGCGCATGCAGCGGTACAACTTCTCCAACGTGTTGAGCCGCATGTGCGGGCACTCGTTGCACGCGCAGCCGTTGTCCGGGGGCGCGGGGATGAAGGTCTTGTTCGGCGAGGCCTTCTGCATCTGGTGAATGATGCCGGCCTCGGTCACCACGATGAAGCGGGTGGCGTCGTCTTTCTGGCTGAACTCCAGCAGCTGCTTGGTCGAGCCGATGTAGTCGGCCTGGCGCAGCACCGAGGCTTCGCACTCGGGGTGCGCGATCACCTTGGCGGTGGGGTGCTGCACCTTGAGCTGAACGATCAGCTTCTCGCTGAAGATCTCGTGAACCATGCAGCTGCCCGGCCACAACACCATCTCGCGGCCGGTCTTCTGGGTGACCCAGCGGCCCAGGTGCTGATCGGGCGCGAAGATGATCTGCCGATCGGCGGGCACCTTCGAGATGATCTTCACCGCGTTCGAGCTGGTGACGATCACGTCGCTCATCGCCTTCACGGCAGCCGACGAGTTCACGTAGGTGGCCACGAAGTGATCGGGGTACTTCGCCTTGAAGGCCTTGAACTTGTCGGGCGGGCAACGATCCGACAGCGAACAGCCTGCGTCGAGATCGGGCAGCAGCACCAGCTTGTCCGGGTTCAGGATCTTCGCGGTCTCGGCCATGAAGTGAACGCCGCAGAACACGATCACGTCGGCGGTGGTCTTCTCGGCCACCTGTGCGAGCGCGAGCGAATCGCCGACGAAGTCAGCGACGTCCTGGATCTCACTCTCCTGGTAGTAGTGCGCCAGGATGACGGCGTTCAGGTCCTTCTTCAGCTGGGCGATCTTCTGCTCCATGGGAGCCTATCTGTAGCGCCCCCACGCGCAGAATTCACTCTTCGCCTTCATCGACGCTGAGTTGGTAGCTGTCCTGGAAGTTCGCCTCGCGGTTCTTCGCGTCGCGCACTTCGATGACATACAGGCCCGGCTCAGCGGCGAAGCGCACCGTCTCTGGCCGGTCACCCCTGGCCGAGTCGCTGGTCTGCACGAGGGTCAGCTTTCCGTCTTCTTCCACCCGGTGCAGGTAGAGCCCCACGTCGACCTTCAACACGCCGATCACCGTGGCGCGCAGGGCCGTCTTCACCGGCCGGTCGCGCAGATCGATGGAGAAGTAGTCGAGGTCTTTTTTCGGGTACACCGTGCCGCGAATCGGCTTGCCCAGCTTCACCGGAGTGGCCGCGGCGGCGGTGTTGTTGCTCTCCTTCTCCTCAGTGCCGTCGTCGGGCAGCACCACCGCGGTCAGCCGGTACGACTGGTCGGCGTTCTCGTCTTCGCGCACCCACTTGCCGTCGACCTTCTTGCTCGCGGCCTCCACGCGGATGAAGCACACGCCGTCACACGCGACGTTGTTGAGCTGCTCCGGCTCACGCGCCACGCCTTCATTGGCCTTGAGCAACACCTCGTCGGATTTGCCGTCGACCGCCTTCACCACCGAGAGCACCAGGTCGACCTTGTCGACGCCCGACAGCTGCAGCTTGGCGATCGAGGGCCCGTCGGTGACGAGCCGGAAAACATCGATGTCGCCCTTGGGGCTGATGAAGCCGTCGCGATAGCTGTTCGCGGGAAGGTCGGTGGCGCGCGAGGCCTCGTCGTTGGGCTCGAACTCCGCGTTGCCCGAGGTGTCTTCGGGGGCGACGGTCAGCGTGTACGAGACCTCTGCGTTCGAGCCCTTCTTCACGTCTTTGCCCGTGCCGATCGAGGCGCTGCGCACCGCGACGTAGATCACCCGGTCGGCCGCGCGCACGCCCACGTTGCGCAGCGAGAGGGGACCGTTCTCTTTCGACTTGGCGGTGAAGAGTACCGCTTCGGCTTCGGTGAGGATCTGAAGCTCGGTGGAGACGCCTTCGACCGCGCTGATGTCGACGCGCAGGGCGAGGCGCTTCTCGGCGACCATGCCCGCATCGACGCCCGCGTCGGGCACACCGGCGTCGAGCTCTTCCAGCGGCGCAGGCGGCGCCGACTCGTCGACGGGCAGCTCGTAGCGGAACCAGTCGACGTCACCGCCGTGGCCCATCGAACCGGAGATGGCCTGGCCCAGCGCGACCGGCGTGGCGTCGACCTTGCGCTCGTTGGGTTCGAGTTCGTAACCGGGCATGCGCTCGGCAAACTTCGCGGTCACCTGGTAGGCGCCGCCGACGCCCTTCTTGAGGGCCACCACGCGCACGAAGGTCTTCGACGAGACGTCGAGGTTGGGCAGCCGCTCACTGGCTCCCACGCCGCCCGCGTTCACTTGCGCGAGCACGCCGCCGCTCTCGTCGACCACTTCCAGGCTGATGTCGCCGCCGTTGGGGCAGGTGGCCTGAAGGTCCACGGTGCGGGGCAGGGCGGTCTTGAGCACGTACCAGTCGACGTCGGGCTTCTGCGGGTCGGCGCCGAGGTTGGCTTCGACCATCGAGGTCCGCTCGAGCACGAGCGCCTGGGTGGCGGAGTCGTTGGGCTCTTTTTCGCTGAGCACCGGAGGTCCGGCGTCGACGCCGGCGTCCACGGTTTCCCCTCCGCCGCACGTCTGGCAGGCAGGGAACGCCAACGCGATGATGAACAGCAGCGCTCGTCGATTCATGCGGGGCGTCATGCCACGCAGACGGAACACCGCAAGGGCGGAAATGTTCCGTGGCATAGTGGGCGGCATGTCGACCCTCAGACTGGTCACCGGAGCGATCGCCGCGCTCGTCGCCGCCCCCGTGAGCGCCGGGAGCATCGGCTACGCGCAGGCCACCAACTATTTCAAGAAGGACTCCCGGCCGACGCTCTATCAGCCGCTCAACCTGCTCGACGCGCGTGACGCCACGGCCTGGTGCAGCGCCACATCGGATCCGCTCAACGAGCTGCTCACCTTCGGCTTCAACGGCCCGGTGCGCCTCGATGAGCTGCGCATCAACTCGGGCAACAACTTCGACGCGAACACGTGGAACGACTACTCGCGCGCCCGGAAGATCGTCATTCGCAGCGGCAAGCAGTCGCAGACGCTGTTGATCGAAGACGTGCGCGGGGCGCAGAGCGTGCCCCTCAACCCGCCGATGCTGGGCAGCCGCTTCACCGTCGAGATCCTCGATCACTACCCGGCAGAAGATCCCGACGCGTCGGTGTGCGTGACCGACATCGTGTTCGTCTCGGAGGGCAAGGCGCTCAACGGCCCGTGGCTCACCACCAAGCTCAAGTACGACAAGGCCACCGCGGTGGTGATGGGCACCTGGTACGCGGGCTTCGCCGGCACGCCTGATCGGTTTCTCTCGCTCAACTTCGACGGCACGTTCCGCTACAGCTACGAGCCGTTCGACACCACCCGCAACAAGGAGAAGGTGGTGACGGGCACCTACGACGCGTCGAGCTCGCGGATCGTGTTCGAGATCGGCGGCAAGAAGCACGGCGTGAAGTTCAGCCGCGACCCGGGCAAGAAGGCTGGGCACACGCTCACCTTCGAGGGCGAGTTGCCCGAGGATCTGAAGGGCGATTGGCGCAGCGTGCCCTGAGCGGAGACCACCCGTATTGCTGGCGATATCACCGGCAATACGGGTCGACCTCAGGCCCTCAGGGAGAACTAGGCGTGAACGGCGGCCTTCTTCTTCCCGCGCGAGGAGAAGCGGGTGAAGAACCCGATGATCTCCTTCTTGGCGGAGGCGTAGTCGCTGGCTTCAGCGAACTCCGACTCGAGGAAGATCCCGCCGCACGACTCACAGGTGTCGTAGCTGAGCGGGTTGGCCTTTTCGCCACCCACCACTCGAACGAGGTCCACGAGGCAATCGGCGCACTGACCGCACATGGCGTCAGGCTCTACCTTCCCGCCAATGCTCTCGAGGCCGGGAAGGTTGTGGTGCAGCAACATGCGGTTCAGATCTGAGACGTCGACCCAGAGGCCTCCGCACTCACTGCACTTGCGGAACGTCTGATCTTCACCTTCGAGATCGATCATGTCGACGCCGCAGCTCGGGCACATCATTTTTTTGCTCTGCTCCTGTGTTGAGTGGAGAGACAAGCGTAGCGAGCGACGATCATCGAACGCAAGGAGCGTCGTCGCTCAATCGTCCAGCTGACCGATGGGCCGGGTGTCAATGCTCTTTCACCCGGCGGATGTCTGCGCCCAGTCCCCGGAGCTTTTTCTCGAGCCGTTCATACCCACGATCGAGGTGGTACACGCGGCCCACGGTGGTCTTTCCCTCGGCGCAGAGCCCCGCGAGGACCAACGAAGCCGAGGCGCGCAGGTCGGTGGCCATCACCGGGGCCCCCGAAAGCCGGGAGGTGCCCCGAACCACGGCCGTGTGTCCGTCGACCGTGATGTCGGCGCCCATCCGACGCAGCTCGGCCACGTGCATGAAGCGGTTCTCGAAGATGTTCTCGGTGATCACCGACGTCCCCTGGGCCGTGCAGAGCAGCGCCATCAGCTGCGCCTGCATGTCGGTGGGGAAGCCGGGGTGCTCGCGGGTCTTGATGTCGACCCCGCGCAGGCGCTCTTTGGCCACGCAGCGCACGCCGTCACCTTCGACGGTGATGTGGCAGCCGGCTTCGCGCAGCTTGTGGATCACCGGCTCGAGGTGTTCGGGCGCGGTGCGTTTGACCAGCACGTCGCCGCCGGTGATCGCGGCCGCCACCAACAGCGTGCCCGCTTCGATGCGGTCGGGAATGATCGCGTGGTCGACGGCCTTCAGCTCGTCGACGCCGTCGACCGTGATGATGTCGCTGCCCGCGCCGCTGATCTGCGCGCCCATCTTGTTGAGCACCCGGGCCAGCTCTTCGATCTCCGGTTCGCGCGCGGCGTTCTCGATGAGGCTGCGGCCCTTCGCCAGCACGGCGGCCATCAGCACGTTCTCGGTGCCGGTGACGGTGATCATGTCGAAGGTGACCGTGCCGCCCTTGAGCCGCTTGGCCCGCGCTTCCACGTAGCCTTCTTGCAGCTCGATCTCCGCGCCGAGCGCCGCCAGGCCCTTCAAGTGTTGATCGATGGGGCGGGCGCCGATCGCACAACCGCCGGGCATCGACACGCGCGCGCGGCCGTAGCGGGCGAGCAGGGGGCCGAGCACCAGCACCGACGCGCGCATGGTCTTGACCAGCTCGTACGGCGCTTCGGGCGTCACGCCCTTGCTGGGCACCTTGATGGTGACCACGTCTGACTTCTTGCCCGTCAGGCGCTCGGTCTCGCAGCCCATGGTGTCGAGCACCTGGAGCATGGTCTTCACGTCGGCCAGGCCCGGCACGTTGCGGAAGGTGTGTTCGCCCGCGGCGAGCAGCGAGCTGGCCAGAATCGGCAGCGCGGCGTTCTTGGCGCCCGAGGCGTACGTCTCGCCCTTCAGCGGCCCGTTGCCCTTGATGAGAATCGCGTCCATTTCACTCCTTCGAAGGGGCTCGCCCGAGCGCCAACCGCTCATGCCGGGCGAGGTCCTTCTCAATCTTCACGTCGTGGTAACCCGCCCGCGTCAACAGCTCCCTGACCGCGGTGCCTTCGTCCTCGCCGATCTCCATTGCAAGGAGGCCGCCGGGCTTGAGGAGGGGCAGGGCGTCGGTCACCAGGCGGGCGATCAACGTCACGCCTTCGGGGCCGCCATCGAGCGCCTCGCGCGGCTCCTGGCGCACTTCCTTCTGCAAGGTCGCGAGTTCACCCGTCTTCACGTACGGCGGGTTGGAGACGATCACGTCGAACCGCGTGCCCGCAGGCACCGCCGCCAGCAGATCGCCCTGGAAGAAGGTCACCCGGCCATCGACCTGGTGGGTCTCCGCGTTGCTCTTCGCGACCGCGATCGCTCCCGGCATGAGGTCGGTCGCCCACACCGAAGCCTGTGGCCGTTCGGCCGCGATGGTGACCGCGATGCAGCCCGAACCCGTGCACACGTCGAGCACCCGCGAGGGCGCGTCTTTCTTCACGTCATGCAGCACGGCTTCCACCAGCAGCTCGGTCTCACTGCGCGGAATCAGCACGCGTTGGTCGACCGTGAAGCGGCGGCCGTAGAACTCCTTGAAGCCCACCAGGTACTGCGTGGGCTCGAAGGCCAGGCGGCGCTGAATGAGCGCGCGGTAGGTGGCCAGCTCGTCTTTCGAGAGGGGCCGATCGAGATCCATGTACAGCTTCACCCGGGGCAGCGAGAGCACGTGCCCCAGCAGGATCTCCGAGGTCAGCCGCGGATCGTCGATGTCCTGCTTGTCGAAGTGACCGCGCGTCCACTCCAGCACTTTGCGAATCGTCCACGCCTGGTCGCTCAACGGCCGCTCTCTTCCTGCTGCTTGAGCGCTTCCGCGCGGAAGTAGGTGCGGAGCGCCGAGACCATCTCTTCCAGCTCGCCGGCCATCACCGCAGGCAGGTTGTGCCGGGTGTAGCCGATGCGGTGATCGGTCAGCCGATCCTGGGGGAAGTTGTAGGTGCGGATCTTCTCGCTGCGATCGCCGCTGCCCACGTGACCCTTGCGGAGGGCGTCACGCTCGCTGCGGATCTTTTCCTGCTCGGCTTCGTAGAGCCGGGTGCGCAGCATCTTCATGGCCATCACCCGGTTCTTGAGCTGGCTCTTCTCCTGCTGGCACTTCACGACGATGCCGGTGGGCTTGTGAATCAGGCGCACCGCGGAGTCGGTGGTGTTCACGCTCTGCCCACCCGCGCCCGTCGAGCGCATCACCTGCAGCTCGATGTCGGCGGGGTTGATGGTCACGTCGGCCTCTTCGGCCTCGGGCATTACCGCCACCGTGATGGTGCTGGTGTGAATGCGACCCTGTGTCTCGGTGGCGGGCACGCGCTGCACCCGGTGCACGCCTGACTCCCACTTCATCGAGGAATACACGGAGTCGCCCGACAGGGTGATGGTGGCGCCGGTGATGCCGCCCTGGTTGCCCTGGCTGATGTCCATGATCTCGGCCTGCCAGCCGCGCTTCTGGGCGTAGCGCAGGTACATCTGCATGACCTCTTCAGCGAACAGCGCGGCTTCGTCACCACCGGCCGCCGAGCGGAACTCGACGATCACGTTCTTCTCGTCGTTGGGATCCTTGGGGAGCAGGAGCAGCTTGAGCTCTTCCTCCATCTCGGCCCGGCGGGCCTTGAGGGCAGGCAGCTCGTCGCGCGCCATGGCCTTGAACTCAGCGTCGCCCGACTCGAGCAGCTCTTCGTTGCCCTTGAGCTCTTCCAGCACCTTCTTGTAGGCCCGGTACGACTCGACCAGCTTCTCGATGCTGGCGCGCTCGCGGGACAACGCCCGCAACCGGGTCGAATCGGCGATCACGGCCGGGTTGGAGAGGTCGGCAGTCAGTCGCTCGAAGCGCTGTTCGACGTCGTCGAGCTTCTCGTTCAAGGCGCGGGCGATGTACGCGCAGGCCCCTTGGCGAGCAACCCTGTATTGCTGGGTCTGCGCTCCGGTGTTGCCGCTGGGGGCCCGCTCATGTAGTCAGCGCCTCTCACTCAACGCAGCACCCCTACGGAGAACGCCATGCCGGCAGTCAAGTCGAACCGGAGCAAGAAGAAGCTGAAGAACCGGGCCAAGGTCAAGAAGGGCGTCCTCAAGCGCCGTCGCGTGCGCGCGCGCAAGGCCAAGGGCAAGTACTAAGACCTCACTTCCCTGCGTCGGCAGGAAGACTCGAGCCGGCATCTGGACGAACTTCGTCCGGGGCCGGCTTGATGCTTTTGAGCTGCGGAATGGTGGCCGGAAAACCGCTGGAGAGTCTGGCGAGGTGCTGCAGCACGGCGTCTGCCTTTTCACCTTCAGCGAGATACGGCTGCACCGGCACCTCTGGAAACGCGTCGCTGTAGGCCGGGATCACCTTGATCGCCTTCACGGCCGTCTTGGTGAGCTTCAGCTCGACCAGCGCGGTGCGTTTGTCTTTCGGGTCCCAGTTGCCGCCAAAAACGAAATTGCCCAGCGAGTAGACGATGGGCGCCCCTTTGTAGAGCTCCATGCCCTGCAGCACGTGGGGGTGTGAGCCGAGCACCGCCGACGCGCCGGCCTCCACGGCCGCGTGCGCGACTTCGATTTGGTACGGCTCGGGCTGGCCCTTGCTCTCCCGGCCCCAGTGAAAGAAGGGGATCACGTGATCGGCCTTGAGCTTCGCGGCGCGAATGTCGGCGGCCAGCATCTCCTTGAGCGCGGCGGTATCGCTGAAGTGCCCTGCCACGCCGGGCTGATCACCAGTGGCGATCACCTGCGCGGGCTCGATGTTGCGGTCGCCTAAGAAGAAGTAGCCCAGGAAGGCGATGGTCACGCCCTTCTTCTCTACGATCGCCGGCGCGCGGGCTTCGACCAGCGTGCGGGCCGCGCCGAAGTGCACGATGCCGTGCGTGTCGAGCGTGCTGATGGTGTCGAAGAGGCCTTCGGGGCCGTAATCGATCATGTGGTTGTTCGCGAGGCTGACCACGTCGACGCCGCCCGAGATGAGCGCTGCCACCAACTCAGGCCGCGCGCGGAAGTTGAAGTTCTTGGCGATCTTCTCGCCCCGCTCGGTGAAGGGGCACTCCAGGTTGACCACGAAGAGGTCTGCTTTCGTGGTGAGCGGCCGTACTTTGGCGAAGCCCCAGGCGAGCATGTCGTCCTTCGGCTTGCCCTTCTTGACCTGTTCGTCGACGTATTCCTCGTAGTGATAGCCGAGCGTGACGTCGCCCGAGACGAGCACCGAAACTTCCGGCGGAGCAGCGGAGATCAACAGTGGCAGGACGAGGGCGATCATTCTTGTTAGTGAGCATCCTGCATGGCTCGAGAGAAGGACTCCATCGCTTCATCCGACGAGCACAACTCGCGCGGCATCGAACTGGCCGATCGGGGGTGGCTCGACGAGGCCCTCAAGGAGTTCAAGAAGGCCATCGAGCTCGATCCGAACTCGTCGCACGCGCACGACAACCTCGCCACCGTCTTCGCGGAAAAGAAGCAGTTCCGTGATGCGCTCGATGCGTACCTCGTCTCGTTGCGCCTCGAGCCGGAGAGCGCCACCGCGCACTACAACCTCGCCTGCTTCCTCTCGGCGCACGCGCTCGACTTCGCCATCAGCGAGTACCAGACCGCCATCGAGCTCGAGCCCGATTACCCCGACGCGCACTTGAACCTGGGCCTCACCTACGCCGATGCGGGGCGCACGGAAGAAGCGGTCAAAGAGCTGCGCACGGCCATCGAGCTCGAGCCGACCGATCCGTTTCCGCGGCACGAGCTGGCGGGCCTGCAGATGGACGAAGGCGACTACCGCTCAGCCATCACCCAGCTCAAAGACGTCACCCGGCTCGAGCCGGACAACTTCGAAGCCTGGCTCGACTTGGGCATCTGCTACGCCCAGAAGGGCTTCTACGAAGAGGCCGAACGATCGTATGAGAAGGCCCGGGCGCTCAAGGGTGACGACCTGCTGCTCGTGTACAACCTCGCCGCGCTCTACGCGCAGTGGGGCCGCAAGGCCGACGCCATCGAGCACCTGAAGATGGCTCTCCAGGTCGATCGCACCAAGGTCAGCAGCTGGCTGAAGGCAGACCCCATGTTCGAGGCGCTCGAGGGCGAGGCCGAGTTCGAGGCGCTCCGCTAGATGGAACTCGGAGCGTTGTTCCTCGCGTTGGCGCTCGTGTTCGCCAACGGTTTCTTCGTGGCGATCGAGTTCGCGCTGGTGAAGGTGCGCCAGACGCAGCTCGAATCGCTGGTCGAGCAGGGCAAGTCGGGCGCGGAGCTCGCGCTCACCATGCGCAAGAACCTCGACATCTGGCTGTCGGCCTCGCAGGTGGGCATCACGCTCGCGTCGCTGGCGCTGGGCTGGGTGGGTGAGCCGGCGTTCGCGGGGTTGATCGAGCCGCTGCTGCTGCGCATCGCGCCGTCGACCCAGACCGCGCAGGCCATCGCGCACACCGTCGGCGTGGTGTTCGCGTTCGGCATCATCACCTTCCTGCACATCGTGGTCGGTGAGCAGGTGCCCAAGACGGTGGCGATCACGCGCGCGGAGGGCACGGCGTTGTTCCTCGCCTGGCCGATGCGGGTCTTCTACGTGCTGTTCTACCCGGTGATCGCGCTGCTCAACGGCGGCACCAAGCTGGTGCTCAAGCTGCTGGGGCTCGACGGCGCGAACGCGGAACACGAAGAGGCGCTCTCTCAAGACGAGCTGCGCATGATCTTCACTTCGTCGGCAGAGGCGGGCGGGTTGCAGAAGCAGCAGGCCGAGCTGCTCCAACGCGCGTTGTCGATGATGGAGAAGACGGCGCGCCAGGTGCTGGTGCCGCGCTCTCAGATGAAGGCGCTCGATCTCGAGCTGACCCTCGAGGAGAACCTCGCGGCGGCGTACGCGGCGGGCCACACCTGGGTGCCGGTGATTCGCGGCTCGCTCGATCGCGTCGAGGGGCTGATCAACGTGAAGGACCTGTTCTATCTGCACGGTCGGCACGAGCTGAAGTCGCTCAGCCAGGTGCAGCGGCCGGTGTTGTTCGTGCCGGAGAACATCACGCTCGATCAGCTGCTCAACGAGTTCAAGCGGCGCAACAAGCAGATCGCCGTGGTGGTCGACGAACACGGTGGCACGTCGGGTTTGATCACCCTGGCGGACGTGGTGGCTGAGCTGGTCGGCAAGGTGGCCGAGCTGGGCCGGAAGGTCGAGCCGATGCAGAAGCTGCCCGGCGGCAAGCTCGAGTTGCCCGGTACCGCGCAGCTCGACGACATCGAACACACACTCGAGGTCGAGTTCGACGTCGACAAGTCGCAGGTCACCACCATCGCCGGCTTCTTGATGGCCAAGCTCGGCCGGGTGCCGGTCACCGGTGACGTGTGGATGATGGATGACTACCGGGTGGTCACGGTGAGCACCGAGGGCCCGCGCGTGGTGACGGTGCGCATCGAGCCGCGGGTGGTGGCGCCCCCGGCACCCTCGGCGCCGTCACTCGACCCCGTGAAATGATCTCCCTCTCCCTGCGCGAGCGGGGAGAGGGCTGGGGTGAGGGGCTTTTCGGGGTCGGAGCCGGGCCCCTCACCCCGACCCTCTCCCCGCTGTCGCAGGGAGAGGGAGACCGCTATCCGACCTGAACGCCCGCGCGCCGCAGCACCTCGAGCGCGTTGGTGGTCTGCACCACGCCCTCTCGCAGCCGGTAGTCGAAGGTCATCTCTCCGTCCTTCACTTCATCCCTGAAGTGCACGTTGCGGATCTTCTCTGGTCGCTCCTTCGCCAACTCGCAGATCGACAGATCATGCGTGGTGACCGCGCCCGCCGCGCCCAGATCGAGCAGCATCAACAACAGCTGCCGCGAAGCGATCTGCCGCTCCTTGGCGTTGGTGCCCATGAAGAGCTCGTCGAGGAAGAACAGGCAGCGATCTGTGTGCTCCTTCGCCGTGTCGAGCACCGTCTTGATGCGCTGCACCTCGGCGTAGAAATACGACACGCCCCGCTCCAGTGAATCCTTCACGCGCATGCTGGTGAGCACCTGCACGCGGGAGACCTTCATCGAGTTCGCGCACACCGGCAGGCCCGCCAGCGCCATCACCGTGTTGAGCCCGGTCGCGCGCATCAGCGTGGTCTTGCCGCTCATGTTCGAGCCGGTGATCACCAGCCCGGTGCCCGGCGAGCTCAACGTCACGTCGTTGCGAATCGGCTTCTCCAGCAGCGGGTGACCCAGCTCCACCGCCTCGAGGTGCACAGCGCCGTCGTCGACCTGGGGAAACGCGTCTTCAGGCCGCTCGAAGTGCCACGTGGCGAACGAGGAGAGCGCCTCGAACTCAGCCAGCGCCTCGAACCACTGCCGCGCGCCTTTGCCCTGGGTCTCGCGCCAACGATCGATGCGGAAGAGCACCAGCAGATCCCACAAGGTGAGCGCGTTGATGATCGGGTGCATCTGGCCCGAGTGTTTGAGCTCGGCGAAACCCATCAGCCGCGCGAACGTGCGAAGGCGGGCCGAGACCGGCGGGCCCTCCATCAGGCCCTGCTGCAACGCGAGCAACCGCGGCCCTGCGAACTTCTGCGCATCGATCGAGGCGAAGGTCTGCTCGAACCTTATGAACCCGTGCTCGCCCATCGAGAGCGCTTCCCACATCGCGCCGATCGGCTTGCGCGTGGCCACCACGATCGCGATCTGGATCACCAGGCCGATCCAGAAGGGCAGGGCGTTGATCACGTCGTTGGCCGAGAGCAGCCCGGCGGTGATGGTGAACACCGGCAGCACGTGCGCGATCGGCCAGGCCCAGCGGATCGCGTTCAACGTCGAAGGCGCCTCGGCCCACGCCAGGAACCGCGACGGATCGGCTTTGTCTTTCTTGCCGGCCATGCGCGCTTCGGCGACCAGCGTCTGGCGGAAATCGATCAGCGGCCCCAGCTCGCGCACCGCGCCCTGCCGCGCGTGGATCGCCTCGGCGCTCTGGGCGGGGGTCAGCAACCAGTCGAGCAGCCGTTGCTCTCCGGCCGCCGTGCCCGTGTCGTCGAGGCGCTGAAAGAGGCTCCCGCGGCCGGTGATGTCGAGGTCGCCGCCGTAGAGATGCCCATCGGGTACTCGGCCTTCACCCGTCGAAGGAAAGTCGTGCCAGCGGCCCTGCAGCCGGAGCAGCCCACGCTCGTTGAGCGAGAGCCGCATCTTCGCGAAGTCTTCCCGCCGAATGACCCCCGCGTGGATCACCGCGAGCGCGATGTACCCCGCCAGGCACGCCAACGCGCCCAGCAGCCCCCAGCGGGGAATCTTGTCGAAGCCGACCGCGAACCCGAGCCCGATGAAGCCCAGGAAGGTGAGGGTGCGCAGGTTGGCCAACCGGCCGCCCTGGCGATCGAGCGTGACCAGCTCGGCGCGGAACTGGGTGACGCGCGTTTCGTACTCGGCTCGTGCAGTTGCCATGGGTCAGCAGCTCTTTGGTGGAAGGCGTCGAGGAGTGCCACTGCCATTTACAAATCGAGCCAGGAGGCAACGTAACGAAAGGCGACAACCAGTTGACCGTTCCTTTGAGTTTGTGCCAAGTGCATTGAATTGTTTCGAGTTCGTGGTGGGACGCGCCGGGTTCCTCCAACAACGTTCGCGCCTCGCTGGAGAGCTCCGATGAAATCTTCTTCGACCCACCTGCTCCTGTTCGTCTCTGTGCTTGCCGTGTTGCAGGGGTGCAAGGACTGCGGGACCCGAGAGCTTCCGCGCGGCCGTGGCGAAGTGCGCATCATCTACACCGGCGCCGACAACACGCAGCTCTCGGGCGACAACGGCATCTACGACTTCGGCACCGTCTCGATGGGCAAAGACGTCGTGCAGAAGCTCACCGTTCAGAACGTCGGCCGCGGCACCCTGGTGATCCAGAAGTTCACCAAGGAGAGCGGCACCCCGGCCAGGGTCGGCACCTTCGTCGACGAGCCCTCACCGGTCTTCGCGATCAACTTCGCCGAGGAGACCGTGGTCGGCACGGGTGAGTCGGTCGAGTTCGACATCCACTACACGCCCCCCGTCGTCGAGGGCGTGCCGCAGGTGGTGCACGAGACCCTGCTCACCATGACCTCGGGCGACACCGAGATCGGCAAAGAGAACGCGAGCATCACCCTCAAGGGCATCGCGGTCTCTGGCGAGTGCGACCTGCCGGCCAGCATCGACTTCGGCGCCGTTGCCCGCGGCGACAGCTACACGCTCGAATACGACTTCGTGAACCCGCGCCCTCTCGAGACCCGCGCGTACCTCGGCGCCGTCGAGTCGCAGCAGGGCGAGGGCATCTTCGTCATCTCGCCTGATTCGCCCAAGGGCGAGTTTCTCCTCGCCGCGATGCGCTCGAAGACCGCGAAGTTCACCTTCAAGCCGACGGAAGCGCGCGATTACGTCGCCACCGTGCGCATGCGCCGCGCCGAAGGCTGCCCCGAGAAGCCGGTGCGCCTGCTCGGCATCGGCGTGGCCTCGGTGCTCACGTGGACACCCCCCACCGTCGACTTCGGCTACGCGCCCCCCGGCACCACCGTCAACGGCCAGGTCACCTTCTCGAACCTGTCGCTGCGCCCCGTGCGCCTCGCGATGTTGAGCACCCGCGAAGGCTCCAGCGCCAGCAACGTCTTCAAGGTCGTCGAGACCGACAGCGCCGATCTCACCACGCTGGTCGTCCCCGCCGGCGTACGTGACGCGACGACCACCATTGGCATCGCGCCCGGCACCGCCGTGGCCAAGCTCACCTTCCGCCCCACCGTGCTCGGCCCGCGCGCAGGTCAGCTCACCGCCGTCACCGAGCTCACCAGCCAGCCGATGGTCAGCGTCAACCTGCGCGGCGTCGGCGGCGGGCCTGACATCGATGCGCGCCCGGCACCCACGCTCAACTTCGGCCGCATCGCGTACTTCGCCAGCGCGAACCCCGCTTCGTTCGCGAACCGGAAGATCACCGTGCAGAACGTCGGCACCCGGCCCACGCCGGTCGACCCCCGCGCGAACCTGAAGCTCGGCCAGTCTGATGGCGCCGGCGGTTTCGTGCGCCCCTATTGGGAAGTGACGCCGAAGAACGGCGCCCTCGCCTCGGAGATCTGCGTGGGCTTCTACGACGCCACCAACGGCTGCACCGACGACCTGCCCGCAGTGGGCGCCGGCCGCTACGATCCCATTCAGGGGCTCGAGGCTGGTTCGTCGACCAGCATCCTCGACATCCCCGTGCGCATCACCCCCAACGGCGTGGGCACGCGCGAGTTCGAAGTGAAGATCTTCTCGAACGACCCCGACGAGCCGGTGACCACCATCAACGTCATCGCCAACTCGGTGATTCTGCCCCCCTGCGACGTGGAGATCACCCCCATCGCGCTGGCCTTCGGCATCGTCTCGCCGCCCGCCATCAAGGATCTCGGCTTCACGATTCGCAACCGGCTGACCGGCGCCAACGACGTCTGCCTGCTCAGCAACCTCCAACTGCTGCCCGAGACCGGCACGCCCACCGGCATGCCCGCCGTCTTCTCGTTGCCGGGCGGCCCGATCAATGAGCTCGACCTGATGCCCGGTGAGACCCGGCAGGTGATGGTGCGCGCCTGGCCGCAGGGCCAGCTGCCCCCCGTGCCCGCGCAGGTCGTCGGCCGCGTGTCGTTCAACCTCGCCGACCCCGTCTCGCCCTCGCGTGAGGTCGCGCTGACGGCCACCATCGCGAACAGCTGCCTGAACATCTCGCCGAGCACGCTCGACTTCGGCACGGTGAAGAAGGACTGCAACTCGCCCAACCGCAACTTCCAGATCTACAACTCGTGCTCCACCGAGGTGGTGATCAACTCGGCGGCGATGGGCTCTGCGGCCGGTGAAGGCCCCGGCGGCCCGAACTGCCCCGGCGCCGCGCCGTGCCCCGAGTTCTTCGTGGTCTCCGGCATCACCGGTGGCACCCGCGTGGCCCCCGGCACCTCGACGCCCGTGACGTTCTCGCTCAAGTACCGCCCCATCAACTACGGCCCTGACACCGGCGCCTTCGTGATCGGCGTGACGCAGGGTGGGCAGCCGCTCGACTACGTGGTCGCGCTCCAGGGCCGCGGTGACATGGAAGGCCTCAACACCGACACCTTCCGCCAGGACACCAAGCCCAAGGCCGACATCCTCCTGGTGATCGACGACTCCTGTTCGATGGGCGACAAGCAGACCGCGCTCGCGCAGAACATGGCCTCGTTCCTCCAGTACGCCACCAGCAACCAGGTCGACTTCCACCTCGGCGTGACCAACACCGAGCTGAGCGGCACCAGCGCGGCGCTCGCCGGTACGCTGCACACCACCGCGGCGGGCAACAAGATCCTCCGGCCCACCACGCCCAACCTGCAGACCGAGTTCGCCGACCTGGTGAACGTGGGCACCAGCGGCTACTCCGAGTCGTGCATGGCGCCGGCGACCAAAGCGCTCACCGCGCCGAACATCACCGACCCCGCGAAGAACGCGGGCTTTCTGCGCCAGGAGGCCGTGCTCGCCGTGGTGTGCGTCACCGACGCGCGCGACCAGGCCCCGCAGGCGCCGTCGTTCTATTTGAACCAGCTCATCAACATCAAAGGCGCGCAGCGCTCGGGTCAGTTCAGCTACAACGTGATCGGCCCGTTCTTGCCGAGCAGCCCCTCGGGGTGCTCGTACGACGACGCCAACGATGGCCGCCACGACTTCATGGTCGCGCAGACCAACGGCGTGAAAGAAGAGATCTGCACCCCGAACTGGGCCGTCGCACTGGAGCGCATCGGCAAGAACGCGTTCGGGTACCGCACGAACTTCTTCCTCACCTCGCGGCCCGACCTCGCGGCAACCACCGGCATTCAGGTCGCCATCGACGGCATGCCCATCCCCTCCGTCGATCCCGACCCCGCCCTGGCCTCGCGCATCTGGGAGTACGACGCGACCAACAACTCGATCAACTTCGAGCCGCTGTACGTGCCTGAGCCGGGCAAGACGCTGACCGTGACGTACACCGCCGCCTGCATTCCTTGAGTTCCGTGATCTCGCGGTGACTTTCGACTGACTGCTCGCAGGCCAGCCTCTGGCCGCGGGCGCTTTTGTTTTGATGGAGAACGACGTGAAGCTCAATTCTTTCAGCCCCTCGACCGCGCTCAGCAGCAGTCTCCTTGCCCTGGCGCTCGTCTCGAGCCCTGCGTGGGCCCAGGTTCCGACGATCCTCGTCGCAGACAACCAGCCTTACACGCCGCTCACGGGCGCCGGGGTGCAGACGGTGGTGTTCTCGCCGTACAGCGCGACCTGGGACGCGGAAGACGAAGGGAACCTGGCGGTGACGCTGCCGTTCCAGTTCCCCCATTTCGGTTTGAACTATTCGACCGCGCACATCAACACCAACGGCTTCATCTCGATGGGCACCGCCTGCACCTCGAGCTGCTGGACGACCGCGGCCTTCCCCTCGTCCGGCGCGCCCAACGCGGTGATCGCGGGCCTGTGGGAAGACCTCGAGATCCTCTCGCCGGGCTCGGTGAAGTACCTCGTCGGCCCCTCTGAGTTGATCGTCGAGTTCTCGAACGTCTCGCCGCTGGGCAGCACCACCGCGACGGTGAGCTTCCAGATGCGGCTCAGCGCCTCGGGCTCCATCGTGATTCACCACGGGCCCATGGTCGGCAGCTTCACCGGCTCGGTGGGCTTCGAGAACGGCACCGGCACCCTGGGCGCCAACCTCATCAACGGCATTTCCGGCACCCCGAACTGCACCACCTCGTGCGGGCTGGCCAACTGGGTGCCCAACCGCCAGTTCCGCATCGGCGAGCCCAACGAAGCCGACCTCGCGGTGACCCAGGTGACCATCGCCAGCTTCGTCACCGGAGGTGACGGCAACTTGAGCTTCACGGTCAACTCCACCTTGCGGAACTTCGGCCGCACGGCCGCGGGCCCCTTCATGTGGCGCGCGTTTCTCTCGCGCGATCAATTGCTCGACGTCTCCGCCACCGATGGCGGCGCCGACATTCAGGTCGCCGAAGGGGGGCCGGAGAGCCTGCCTGGCGTCGATGGCGGGGTGACCCTCGACGGCGGCCAGGCCATCGTGAATGTGAGCGGCAGCGCGGCCACCACCACGCCGCCCGCCACCGGCGAGTACTACGTGCTGGTGCAGGTCGACTCGAGCGGCGCGGTGATGGAGGCCTCCGAGGCCAACAACGTGGGCTCGACCGCCACCGCCTTCGTGCAGGGCATCGATCTCGTCGCCACCTCGATCTCGGGCCCGGCCACCACCGGTGGCGGCAACACCGAAAACTTCGCCTTCAGCTTCTTCAACCGCGGCACCACCGCGGCGGCGGCGCCCGTCGGCTACCGGATCTTGATGAGCGCCGACCAGGTGCTCGACCCCAGCGACTTCACCGTCTCGACCGGCTCGTACCCGGTCAGCGGCGGCCAGACGATCACCCAGACCGCGCTGCCGGTGGTGATCCCCGCCAACGCGCCCAACGGCCAGTTCCACTTCCTGCTCCAGGTCGACCCCGACGGCGGGGTGCTCGAGGCCAACGAGGGCAACAACGTGGCTGCTTCGACCGCGAAGGTCGACGTTCGCCGTGCCGACCTGCTCATCGAGACGGTCAACTTCCTCGACACCGTGACCGGCCTCGAGACCACCAACGCGAAGTTCGGTGAGCCCACCCAGATGAGGGTGAAGTTCCGCAACACCGGCGGCGCGAACGCGAACAACTTCCGCGTGGCGTTCGTGCTCTCGAACGACTCGTCGCTCTCGCTGCTCTCCGACACCTACGTCTGCGATCAGGTGGTGCCGGTGGTCGCGCCCAGCACCATGTCGACCGAGGTCACCCTCAACTGCAACCTCCCGCTGCGCAACGCGGCCAACGTCGCCTTCCGCACCGGCCAGTACTTCCTGTTCGGCATCGTCGACTCGACGGGCGCGGTGTTCGAGAGCAACAAGGCCAACAACAGCCTCATCCTCGGGCCCATTCGCATCACCGAGCCGGGCGCCGACCTGACCGTCACCAGCGTGACCGCGCCGGCTTCGGCTGGCGTGGGTGAGATCGTCCCCGTGGTGCGCAGCATTCGCAACATCGGCAACGTCGACGCGCCGGCCTCGGTCTACCGGTTCTATGCCTCGGCCAACGACATCATCACCACCGACGACGTGCTGCTGCAGATCGTCGACAACGGCGCCCTGCGTGACGAGGGCATGGTGACGCTGCTTCGCAACAGCGGCGACACCGCCACCGAGCTGGTGCGGCTGCCGGGCACCATGCCCGCCGGCACCTACTACGTGGGCTGCATCGTCGACCCCGGCCTCACCGTGGCCGGCGATCTCGACGTGACCAACAACGCCCTCGCCTCGCGCAGCATGGTGATCGCGCCGTCTTCGCTCCGGGTCGTCAACACCGCGTTGCCTGACGCCGTCATCGGCCGCCCCTACAGCTTCCGCTTGTCGGCGGTGGGCGAGCAGGGTGCTTCGACCTGGCGCATCGACCCCACCCTGGGCGGCGCGCCCTCGTGGCTCTCCATCAGGGCCACCGACGGCCTGCTGTCAGGAACCCCCACGGGTTCCGGCGGCGCCGAAGTGGTGGGCGTGACCGTGGTGCTCGAGAACGGTGGCCGTCAGTCGGCCGTGCGGCTCGCCTTGCGCGTGCTGCCCACCACCTCGGGTGTGGACATCACCACCGCCAGCCTGCCCGCCGTGGTCAACAGCACCACCTCGCAGTACCAGTTCGCCCTCGGAGCCGCGGGCGGCGTGCGCCCGTACAGCTGGCGTCTGGCCGGTGGCACCATGCCCATGGGCCTCGCGCTGGGCACCGACGGCGTGCTCTTCGGAGCCCCGCGCAATGCCTCGAACGGCGCCATCCCCATCACCGTCGAAGTGCGTGACGCGGTGGGCGGCCGGGCGACCCGTGCACTGTCCTTGCGCCTGATCGCCGCCGGTGCGATCACCTTCCGCACCGTGGCGATTCCCGACGCACTGATTGGCCAGGAGTACCTGCAGGACATCGCGGTGGCCAACCAGGACGGCTCGATGCTGGCCAAGCCGCTGAGCTGGCGAGTGACGGGCGCGGTGCCCAACGGGCTGGCCGTCACCCCTCAGGCTGAATTGATCACCGTGAGCGGCCGCGCCACCCAGGCCGGCACCTTCAGCTTCAACATCAGTGTTGAAGACAACAACGGCCGCACGGATACGCTGGAGTTCACCATGACTGTTCACCCCCCCCGATACCGCGTGACCGGCATGTTGCCTGAAGTGCTCCGCCCGGGCGCTGAGGTCTCCGTGCCCTTGAGCGTCTCTCCCAGCGGCACCGTGAAGTACGAAGTGGCCAGTGGCGTGTTGCCCCCGGGCCTCACCCTCGACCCCACCGGCACCATCACCGGCACCGTGGCGGCCGACGGCTCAGAAGGCCTGTGGTCGTTCGTCGTCGAGGTCAGTGATGCGTCGGGCATGACGGGTCTCACGGCGATCTCGTTGCGCGTCGAGCGCGAGCCGAAGGCGCTGGGCTGCAGCAGCACCTCGACGAGCTGGTCGCCCCTCGCACTGTTGGCGGCGCTGGGCTTCATGCTCTTGCGCAAGCGCCGCTTCTCGGCGGGGGCCTTCGGCCTCACCGCGGCGATCGCCCTGGTGCCGATGGCGGCCCGGGCGCAACTGTACATCGTGGATGGCCCCACCCCGGTGGCCTACCAGCCGCTGGTCAACGGAGCGGTCACCACGGCCACTGCGTCGCTGACGGTGCCGTTCCCCATGCCGTTCTTCGACACCCAGTTCACCTCGGTGGCCATGGCGCAGTACGGCTACCTGGCCGTCGGTGGCGCGCCCGCCTCCTCGTCCGCGAACCAGAACGTTCCGCACAGCAGCAGCACCTCGAGCGTGCC